>NZ_JBVDDO010000006.1:0-117483 GCF_055454375.1 Brachybacterium sp. B718/18
CGGCCCCCGCTCATGCGAGTGCCGTCGCGGCGGCCTGCTCGGTGAAGAATCGGCGCTGCTCGTGCTCGCCGCGCTTGCCGATGTTGAAGGAGGAGACGGGACGGAAGTAGCCCATCACCCGCGTCCACACCTCGCACTCCTGCCCGCACCGCTCGCACCGCGGATGCTCCCCGGAGAGGTAGCCGTGGACGGGGCAGATCGAGAAGGTGGGGGTGACCGTCAGGTACGGGACGCGGAAGCGGGTCAGCGCCCGCCGCACCAGCTCCCGGCACGCCTCCGGTGAACTCATCGCCTCCTGCAGGTACAGGTGCAGCACGGTGCCCCCGGTGTACTTGCCCTGCAGCTCCTCCTGCAGCTCGAGCGCCTCGAAGGGGTCCTCGGTGGTGTCGACGGGGATCTGCGAGGAGTTCGTGTAATAGGGGTTCTGCGCCGTACCGGCGGTGAGGATGCCGGGGTAGCGGGCCCGGTCCTCCTTCGCGAAGCGGTAGGTGGCGCCCTCGGCCGGCGAGGCCTCGAGGTTGTAGAGGTTCCCGGTCTCCTCCTGGAACTGCACCATGCGTGCGCGCACGTGGTCCAGGATCCGCAGGCACATCTCCTGGCCCGCCGCGTCGCGGAGGTCATGCCGGTCCCCGGAGAAGTTCCGCACCATCTCGTTCATGCCGTTCACCCCGAGAGTCGAGAAGTGGTTCCCGAGGTGGCCCATGTACTGCCTCGTGTAGGGGTAGAGCCCGCCGTCCATCAGCTCCTGCACCGTGGCGCGGCGCCGCTCGAGGGTGTCCTTCCCGAGCTCCAGCAGTCGGTCGAGCTCCACGATCAGGGCTGCCTCGTCGCCGGCGAAGCGGTGTCCGAGCCGCGCCATGTTCACGGTGACCACGCCGATCGATCCGGTCAGCTCCGCGGAGCCGAACAGGCCGTTGCCGCGCTTGAGCAGCTCTCGCAGGTCCAGCTGGAGCCGGCAGCACATCGAGCGGATCATCCCCGGGTCGAGGTCCGAGTTCAGGAAGTTCTGGAAGTAGGGCAGGCCGTACTTCGCGGTCATCGCGAACAGCGCCTCGACGTTCTCGCCCTCCCAGTCGAAGTCGGGGGTGATGTTGTAGGTGGGGATCGGGAAGGTGAAGGCGCGGCCGTCGGCGTCGCCCCCGTTCATCACCTCGAGGAAGGCGCGGTTGATCAGGTCCATCTCGGCCTGCAGGTCGCCGTAGGCGAACTCCTGCTCCTCCCCGCCGATGACCGGATGCAGAGCCCGGAGATCCTCCGGGCAGGTCCAGTCGAAGGTGAGGTTCGTGAACGGGCACTGGGATCCCCAGCGGCTCGGGACGTTGAGGTCGTGGATCAGCTGCTGCATCTCCTGGCGCACCTGCTCGTAGGTGAGGGCGTCGCGCCGCACGAACGGCGCGAGGTACGTGTCGAAGGAGGAGAACGCCTGCGCGCCCGCCCACTCGTTCTGCAGCGTGCCGAGGAAGTTCACGATCTGCCCGCACGCGGAGGACAGGTGCCGCGGCGGGCGCGAGCCGATCGCGCCGCTCACGCCGGTGAAGCCCTCCTCGAGCAGGGCCCGGAGCGACCAGCCGGCGCAGTAGCCGGTGAACATGTCGAGATCGTGCATGTGCAGGTCGCCCTCGCGGTGCGCGCGACCCGCCGCGGGGCTGAACACCTCGTCCAGCCAGTGGTTCGCGATCATCTTCCCGGCGGCGTTGAGGATCAGGCCGCCGACGGAGTAGCCCTGGTTGGCGTTCGCGTTGACGCGCCAGTCGGCGCGCTCGACGTATTCGGTGATCGTCGCGACGGGGTCGACGAGGGTACGCGCGGGGACGGGATCCGCCGTGGACGGGGCGGCGGGCGGGGCGGACTGCGGGGTGGTGGGCATGGGATCACTCCTGGGACGACGGGGTCGGAGTGGAGAGAGACGCGGGAGGGGTCCCGGGCGGCCGCCCTCGCGGGGCGGTGGCCTCACCGTAGGCGGGCGACCACCACATGTAGTGGTCGCGGCACGCCGACACCACGACATGATGTGGCGTCGTCGGCTCCGCGGTCCGCGAGATCGGGACCTCCGTCCCGCCGGGCGCCCGCTCCGCACGGGCCCCGGCAGCCGACGTTACCCCTCTTGTCGTACTACGCGTGCCGTAGTACGTTGGGCGAAACACAGAGAGGGGAGGAGCCCATGATCGGAGCGGATGCGATCCGCGGTCACATCGACCTGATCCTGCTCGCGGTCCTCGAGGAGGATTCCTCCTACGCCTACGAGATCTCCCAGATCCTCACCGAGCGGTCCCGCGGCGAGTACGCCATCAAGCAGACCACCCTGTACACCGCCCTGAAGCGCCTCGAGGGCCAGAGCCTGCTCACCTCCCGGGAGGACCTCTCTCCCTCCGGGAAGCCCCGCACCTACTACTCCCTGACCCCCGCGGGCCGCGAGCAGCTCGCGGCCAAGCGCTCCGAATGGCGCAGCACCCGAGCGCTCGTCGACCGCTTCACGGAAGGACCGGCCCCGTCATGACCGTCATCGACTCCTACCTCGACACCCTGTTCGCCCCCTATCCCGACACTCCTCGGATGCGCGAGGCGCGCTCCGAGCTGCGGGCGCTCATGGAGGACCAGCAGCAGGCGCTGATGGACGCCGGCCGAACCGAGTCCCAGGCCGTCGGCGCGGTCATCGCCGAGTTCGGCAGCCTCGAGGAGGTCGCCGCCGAGCTCGGGATCGGCGCCGAGCTCAGCGGCGGCTCCGGCGGCGCGCAGCCGGCCGCGGACCCCGTCCTCGATCGCGAGCAGGCCGAGCGGTACGTCGAGGCGATGCGCCGGGGCCGCTGGGTCCCGGCCGTCGCGATCCCGATGTTCGTGCTCGCCGCGCTGCCGCTGCTGTTCCTCATCGCCGTCAGCGGAGAGTCGCCGACGGGCTGGGCGCTCGGCGTCGGACTGACCACGCTGCTGGTGCTCGTCGCCGGCGGCGTGCTGCTCCTGGTGCTCCACGGCAGTCGGATGGAGGAGCACGCGGAGGTGACCGAGGGCCGCTTCACCCTCACCCCGGTTGTGCGGGAGCTCGCCTCCTCGCTGCGCCGGGAGCACCGCCGCGAGCGCGCCCTCGCCCTCGGCGCGGCGATCCTGCTGTGGATCCTCGCCGCGGTGCCGGTGATCCTCGCCGGGGTGCTGTCCGCCCCGGACTCGACGGCTCCGCTCTACGGCGTGTGCGGGACGCTCGCGATGGTCGCTCTCGGCCTGTTCGTCCTGCTCCGCTCGGGCTGGTCCGAGACCGCCGCCGTGGCCCTGCTGCAGGAGGCCGACGAGGACGATCTCGCCGCGACCAGCAGCTCCCCCGCGATCCGCGCGATCGCCGCACTGTACTGGCCCGTCGCCGCTGCGATCTTCCTGGGCTGGAGCTTCCTCACCGGGGACTGGGGCATCACCTGGGTGGTCTGGCCGGTTGCGGGCGTGCTCTACGGGGGCCTGTGGTCGCTGAGCGCCGCGATCGGCTCGTCCGACGACGCGCAGCGGTCCCCGGCCCGCCGCGCCTGAGACCCGGAACGCCGACGGGCGGGCCTCCCCGTGGGGAGACCCGCCCGTCGGCGTGAGCATCGGCCGTCGGCCGGGAGCTCGGGTCAGAGCATGCAGCTGACGCAGCCCTCGACCTCGGTGCCCTCGATCGCCATCTGGCGCAGGCGGATGTAGTAGAGCGACTTGATGCCCTTCCGCCAGGCGTAGATCTGCGCCTTGTTGACGTCGCGCGTGGTCGCGGTGTCCGGGAAGAACAGCGTCAGCGACAGGCCCTGGTCCACGTGCTTGGTGGCCTCGGCGTAGGTGTCGATGATCTTCTCGTAGCCGATCTCGTACGCGTCCTCGTAGTACTCGAGGTTGTCGTTGGTCATGAACGGCGCGGGGTAGTAGACCCGGCCGATCTTCCCCTCCTTGCGGATCTCGATCTTGGAGACGATCGGGTGGATCGACGAGGTCGAGTGGTTGATGTAGGAGATGGAGCCGGTGGGCGGCACCGCCTGCAGGTAGGCGTTGTACATGCCGTGGGCGCGGACGTCCTCGCGCAGCTGCTTCCAGTCGTCCTGGGTGGGCAGGTGCACGGAGGAGTTCTCGAACAGGCCGCGGACCTTCTCGGTGCGGGGCTCCCACACCTGGTCGATGTACTTGTCGAAGTACGCGCCGGTGCCGTAGGTCGACTTCTCGAAGTCGTAGAAGGTCTCCCCGCGCTCCTTCGCGATCCGGTTCGACGCCTTGATGGCGTGGTACGTGACCGCGTAGAAGTACATGTTCGTGAAGTCCAGGCCCTCGTCGGAGCCGTAGTGGATGGCCTCGCGGGCGAGATAGCCGTGCAGGTTCATCTGGCCCAGGCCGATCGCGTGCGAGCGGCGGTTGCCCTCGGCGATGGTCGGCACCGACTCGATGTCCGAGTGGTCCGACACCGAGGTCAGGCCGCGGATCGCGGTCTCGATGGTGCGCGCGAAGTCCGCCGAGTCCATGGTCTTGGCGATGTTCAGCGAGCCCAGGTTGCAGGAGATGTCCCGGCCCAGCTCGTGGTAGCTGAGGTCCACGTTCATGGTCGAGGGCGTGGAGATCTGCAGGATCTCGGAGCACAGGTTCGAGTGGGTGACCTTGCCGGCGATGGGGTTCGCGCGGTTCACGGTGTCCTCGAACATGATGTACGGGTAGCCGGACTCGAACTGGATCTCGGCGAGGACCTGGAAGAAGTCGCGGGCCTTGATCTTCTTCTTCGCGATCCGCGGATTGTCGACCATCTCGTGGTAGACCTCGGAGACGTTGACGTCCGCGAAGGGCTTGCCGTACTCGCGCTCCACGTCGTACGGGGAGAACAGGTACATCGGCTCGTTGTTCTTGGCGAGCTCGAAGGTGATGTCGGGGATCACGACGCCGAGCGAGAGGGTCTTGATGCGGATCTTCTCGTCCGCGTTCTCGCGCTTGGTGTCCAGGAACCGCAGGATGTCCGGATGGTGCGCGTGCAGGTACACGGCGCCGGCGCCCTGGCGGGCCCCGAGCTGGTTCGCGTAGGAGAAGGAGTCCTCGAGCAGCTTCATCACGGGGATGACGCCGCTGGACTGGTTCTCGATGTGCTTGATCGGAGCGCCGTACTCGCGGATGTTCGAGAGCAGCAGCGCCACGCCGCCACCGCGCTTGGACAGCTGCAGCGCGGAGTTGATCGAGCGGCCGATCGACTCCATGTTGTCCTCGATCCGCAGCAGGAAGCACGAGACGAGCTCGCCGCGCTGGGCCTTGCCGGCGTTGAGGAAGGTGGGGGTCGCCGGCTGGAAGCGACCGTCGAGGATCTCGTCGACCAGGTCGCGGGCCAGCTGCTCATCGCCCTCGGCGAGGGTCAGCGCCACCATGACCACGCGGTCCTCGAAGCGCTCGAGGTACCGCTTGCCGTCGAAAGTCTTCAGCGTGTACGAGGTGTAGTACTTGAACGCGCCGAGGAAGGTCGGGAAGCGGAACTTCTTCTCATAGGCCTGCTCGGAGAGCGACTTGATGAAGTCGAAGCTGTAGCGCTCGAGGACCTCGGGCTCGTAGTACTTGTTCTCGACGAGGTAGTCGAGCTTCTCGCGCAGCGAGTGGAAGAACACGGTGTTGGGGTTCACGTGCTGCAGGAAGTACTCGCGGGCGGCGAGGCGATCCTTCTCGAACTGGATCTTGCCGTCCGCTCCGTAGAGGTTCAGCATCGCGTTGAGCGCGTGGTAGTCGAGCTGCTTGTTGTGCTCGAGGGGGGGCATCTCGGTCAGTGTCGCCAAAACTCTTCCAATCCGTCGTGGACCCGCTGGACGTCGCGCGGGGTTCCGAACAGCTCGAATCTGTACATGTGGGGGACGCTGCACTTGGCGGAGATGATGTCCCCCGCCAGGCAGTACGCCTCGCCGAAGTTGGTGTTGCCCCCGCTGATGACGCCCCGGATCAGGGACCGGTTGCGTTCGTCGTTGAGGAACTTGATGACCTGCTTGGGCACGGCGCCGTGGCCGTTGCCCCCGCCATAGGTCGGGACCACCAGGACGAACTCCTCGTCGGCGACGAGGGGTTCGTCCTGGGCGTAGAGCGGGATGCGCGAGGCCGGCATCCCGAGCTTCTCGACGAAGCGGTGGGTGTTTCCCGAGACCGAGGAGAAGTAGACGAGCCGGGTCACGCCGACACCTCCCGCGGCCGGATCAGATCGCGGTGGCGCGACGCTGCTCGGCGCCCGCGCCCGCGAGCGCCTTGATCTTGTCCGGGCGGAAGCCGGACCAGTGGTCCTGCCCGGTGATGACCACGGGGGCCTGCACGTAGCCCATGGACTTGATGCGCGCGAGGGCCTCGGCGTCCTCGGTGATGTCGACGACGTCGTAGGCGACGCCGGCCTTGTTGAGGGCGCGCTTGGTGGCATCGCACTGCACGCAGAGGGGCTTGGAGTACACGGTGATGTCCACGGGAAGGTGGCCTTTCTCGAGCGCCGCGCCGACGGCGCGTGGAAGGGGAGGTTCTGAGACGTGCAGGGAGTTGTGAGCGGCTCGCGAGGAACCTGGTCGCCGCGCTCCGGGAGTGCCCGCCCACCTCCGCATCGATGGTTCCCGATGCGGTGGCGGTTCCCCGGACGGACCCGGTGAGGATCGGAGAAGATCGGTGAAGATCGGACCGCCGCGACCTCTCCAACACTACACCTAGTGGTGGGTCGATGCAGCGACCACAAGATGTACTGAGTTACAACACTGTCATCCACAACGCGCTGTTGACGGGCTGTGGACGGATCGGGACCGATGGGGACGGACGACGCCCTCCCCGCACGAACGCCGAGGCACCGTGCACAAACCAGTGTGGACGAGGGGTCCGACAACCCTCCGGCCCGGTGGACGACGGACCGCGCAGAGTGCCGATCCGGGCCTCCGGGAGGGCCGGATATGACTCCGATCTCGGGTCGATCCGGCGTGTCCCCCGGCGTGTCCCACAACCGTCCCCGGCGTGTCCCCAGAGCGCCCGGGCGTGTCGCGGCGCGGCGCTCCCGGACGGTCGGGGGACGGCGCTCCCGGACGGTCCGGGGACAGCGCGGACGATCCGGGGGACGACGCCCGGAGACGACGCGACCCCCGCGGCCCGAGGGCGGCGGGGGTCGAGCGGCATGGCGGCCAGCGGTCGCCGGGCTGTGCGGTCAGCGCGGTCAGCGTGTGGGGTCGCGCGGCTCCTCGACGGACCACACGTCGACGATCTCGCCGGTGTGCTCGGGCGGGAGCGGAGCGGCGGCGGGAGCGGCGGCGGGAGCGGCGGGTTCGGCGGGTTCTTCTGTGTCAGCCGGGGACGGCTCCGACGGGGCGGGCTCATCCGACGCGGGCGCCGCCTCGGCCCGAGGCGCGGGGTCGGACTCGCGCGCGGGGTCGGAGTCGGAGTCGGGCGCGGGGTCGGAGTCGGAGTCGGGCGCGGGGTCGGAGTCGGCCACGACGACCGGCGCCACCGCCGGGCGCTCCGCCAGGGACTCCTCCGCCATCGGCTCCTCCGCCGGCGGCGCCTCCGCCGTCGCCTCTTCCGGATCCGCCTCGAGGCTGCGACCGTCGGCCTCCACCACCGCGGCGAGGACCTCACGCAGCAGCGTCACCTGGGTGCGCGCCGAGCGGGTGCCGGCGATCGGGGCCTCCCCCTTCTCCACGAAACGGTGGAAGGCCTCCCACATCGCCTCGGCCGAGCCGAGCCCGGCGACGGTCTCGAGCTCCTGCACCACGCCGGACTTCTTCTCGCGCAGCGAGAGCGTCGAGCGGCGATCGCCGTGGGACGGGGCGTGCAGCTCGACGAGCAGGCGACGGCGCGCGGAGAGCACCGAGAAGCGCTCCGCGTACTCGGGCGCGAAGGGGAGGTAGTGCCACACGAGCCGCACATGGGCCCCGCCCTCGAGCTCGCCGAGGATCTCGAGCGAGCCGGGGATGACGCCCTTGGGCCACTGGCGCACCGCGGTCAGGCGGGCGATCGGCCCGTAGACCGCCTCGAGCACCGCCATCTGGTGGGCGACCCCGGTCAGCAGGCCCTTGACGTAGAGGTCCCGGTCGCGCTGGGTGGCGGCCTCCCCCGAGCCGGCCTTCACCGCGGCCTGCAGCGCGTTGCGCCGCTCGGCCCGCACCTCCGAGGGCAGGTCGTAGGCGGAGGTGGTCACGTGCGCGCCACCGAACAGCGGCTGGCTGGCGGGCATGAGCACCTCGTGGTCGACCATCCGCACGTCCTTGACCGCGATCTGCTCGGCGATGCGCGCCACCGACTCGTCGTACTGCTGCGGGTACGCCATCATCACGAGGCTGCGGCCGGTCAGCCGCTCGAACTCGAGAACCCGGTCGATCTCCTCGGCGGAGTAGCCCAGCGGCGGCTCGACCAGGACCGGGATGCCGCGGCGCAGGAGCGCGAGCAGGTCCTCGACATGGAGGCCGTCGGTCGAGAGCACCGCGGCGTCGATCGTGACGGTGCGGGCGCGGATCGCGGCGATCAGCGCCGCGACGTCCTCGTACCGCTTCTCCTCGGGGAGGCCCCAGGACTCGGCCGACTCACGCCGACGGCGCTCGGAGTGGTCGACCAGCGCGGCGATGGAGAAGCGGTCCCAGCGCCGACGCAGCACGGGCAGGTGCACCGCCTGCGCCATGGTTCCGGCGCCGATCACGGCGATGTTGACGATCTTCGGCATCGAGGGCTCCTCGGGATCCAGGACCGGGGCGCTGCGGCGGACCGTCCGGTCCGGCGCGCGCACCGCCGTCGGCGCGCCACGGATCGGCGGCCGACGCATGCCTGTTCTACCACACGGGCCCGGGTCCTTCCCGCCCCCACCTGCGGTGCCACGTGGGCGTCCGGACGACCGGCGGAAAGCGGCGGCTATCGTGGGGCGCAGCCTCGCCCCACCCAGGAGAACGTCAGTGTCCAACGCCTTCTACTTCGGTGCCCGCGGTCTCGTGCGGCCCTTCGTCCGTCTGGTCTGGAATCCCCGGGTCACCGGCCTCGAGAACGTGCCGCGCACCGGCGGCTTCCTCATCGCGTCGAACCACCTGGCCAACGTCGACAGCTTCCTGGTCCCCGTGGTCATGCCGCGCAAGGTGCGCTTCGTGGCCAAGGAGTCGCTGTGGACGCAGAAGGGTCCCCTCGGGGCGATCCTGCGCTTCTTCTTCACGCAGGTCGAGGCCGTGCCGGTGGACCGCGAGGCGCTCGCCTCCGGCAAGGGCGCGATGCAGGCGGCGCTCTCGATCCTGCAGGACGGCAACGGCTTCGGCATCTACCCCGAGGGCACGCGCTCCAAGGACGGCCTGCTTCACCCCGGCAAGCAGGGCGCGGCCTGGCTCGCCCTCGAGTCCGGCTGCCCCGTGATCCCCGTCGGGGTGAAGGGCACCCAGGAGCTCTTCGGGCCCGGCCGGGCCCGCCGCGGCTCCGTCAGCATCCGCGTGGGTGCCCCGATCGACTTCTCCGACCTCGACCCGGCCGCTTCCAAGGGACTGCGCCGCCGACTCATGACGGCACGCATCATGGACGAGATCCAGGCGCTCTCGGGCCAGCGCCGCTCCGACGAGCCCTCCCCCGACTCCCCCACCGGGATCTGAGGGCCGGGACCGGCGCGGCCCCGGCGACGGTCGGGTGCCCGTAGGATTCGAGGGGTCGGGTCCCGGCCGGAAGGAGTGCACATGGCGGTCGTCGTCGGATTCATCCCCACCGAGGTGGGCTTCGCCGCGCTCGCGGCGGCCCGCACCGAGGCCGAGCTGCGCGGCGGCCCCCTCGTGGTCGTCAACGTCGTGCGGGACGGGGTCGAGGACGACCCCCGCCATGCCGACGAGCAGCAGCTCGAGATCGCCCGCGACCAGCTGCGCAAGGCCCGTGTCCGGGTCGAGATCCGTCAGGAGCGCACCGACGAGGACATCGCCGACGTGCTGCTCCGCGTCGTCTCCGAGGAGCGGGCCGAGGTGCTCGTGCTCGGCATCCGTCGGCAGAACGACCTGGCCCGGCACCTGCTGGGCCTGACCGTGCAGCGACTCCTGCTCTCCTCCCCGAGCGACGTGCTGGTGGTCTGAGCGACGGGCCGCTGTCGTTCAGCCGAGGGCTCGGATCACTCGTCGACCGGATCGGCGCCGGGGACCTGCTCCTCGCGGCCGGCCGTCACCGCCGCCTCGATCGCCGCCCCGACCTCCTGGTCGATGTTCTTCCAGTACTGGAAGGCGTTCGAGAGCACGGGCTCGGCGACGGTGGAGAGGGCGCCGGAGACGGTCTCGATCAGACGCTGGCGAGCCGCCTCGTCCATGACCTCGCGGATCAGGGTGTGGGCCTGGCCGAAGTCGTCGTCCTCGGCGTGGAGGGTGTAGGCCGAGCGGACCATGGTGCCGTCCGCCTCCCAGCCGTTGTCCACCGGGCCCTGCTCGTCCTGGTACGCGCGACCGAAGGAGTTCGGCGCGTACACCGGCGCGTCGCCGCTGTGGAGGAACTGCATCGCACCCTCCTTGTCGTACGAGTTGGTCGCGATCACCGGGCGGTTCACGGGCAGCTGGTTGAAGTTGGTGCCCAGGCGGTTGCGCTGCGCATCCGGGTAGGAGAAGACGCGGCCCAGCAACATCTTGTCCGGGGAGACGCCCGTGCCCGGCACGGTGTTCGAGGGGCTGAAGGCGGCCTGCTCGATCTGCGCGTAGTGGTTGGTCGGGTTCTGGTTCAGGGTGAACCGGCCGACGGGGATGCGCGGGTAGTCCTTCTTCGACCAGGTCTTGGTGAGGTCGAAGGGGTTGAAGCGGTAGGTCTTCGCCTCCTCGTAGGGCATGACCTGCACCTCGAGCGTCCAGGAGGGGAAGTCGCCGCCCTGGATGGCCTCGAAGAGGTCGCGGCGGTGGTAGTCCGCGTCCGAGCCCGCGAGCTCGCCGGCCTCCTCGTTGGAGAGGAACTCGAGGCCCTGCTCGGTGAGGAAGTGGTACTTGACCCAGAACTTCTCGCCGGCCTCGTTGACCCACAGGTAGGTGTGCGAGGAGTAGCCGTTCATGTGACGCCAGGTCTTGGGCAGGCCGCGGTCGCCCATGAGGTAGGTGACCTGGTGGGCGCTCTCCGGGGAGAGGGTCCAGAAGTCCCACTGCATGGTGTTGTCGCGCAGGCCGGAGTCGGGCAGGCGCTTCTGGGAGTGGATGAAGTCGGGGAACTTCATCGGGTCGCGCAGGAAGAAGATCGGGGTGTTGTTCCCGACGATGTCGAAGTTGCCCTCCTGGGTGTAGAACTTCAGCGCGAAGCCGCGCACGTCCCGCCAGGTGTCGGGCGAGCCCAGCTCACCGGCGACGGTCGAGAAGCGGGCCAGCATCGGGGTCTTCGTCCCCTTCTGGAACAGGCCGGCCTTGGTGTACTGCGAGACGTCCTCGGTGATCTCGAGCTCGCCGAAGGCGCCCGAGCCCTTCGCGTGGGGGCTGCGCTCCGGGATGCGCTCGCGGTCGAAGCGGGCGAGCTTCTCGACCAGGGCGACGTCGTGGAGCAGGAGCGGGCCGTCGGCGCCGACGCTCAGCGAGTGCGCGTCGGACTCACGGGGTGCTCCGGACTCGGTCGTGGACGGGAGGGACGGGTCGAGCTCGGTCATCATCTTCTCCTGGTGTCGGCGGAGTTCCTGACTGGTGTCACGAACATCGGACGGACGGGTGACTGGGGCCCTGCGGCACCGACGGGCGGCGGCTCAGGGGGACTGGGGGTCAGGCGGTCCCGGGAACGTTCTCGGCCCGGTGGATGGCGAGGCAGTCGGAGCAGAGGCCCCGATAGACGACGTCGGCGACCTCGATCGCGAAGCCGTGGTCCTCGTGCGGGAGCAGGCAGGGCGCGGCGCCGACGGCGCAGGGCACGTCCTCGAGGCGGCCGCACTCGCGGCACACCAGGTGGTGGTGGTTGTCGTGCCGGTGCAGCTCGTACTGCATGCTGCGGCCGCCGACGGACACCCGCCGCAGCAGCTCCGCATCGGAGAGCGCGTTGAGCACGTCGTAGACGGCCTGCCGCGAGACGGTGCCGAGCCGCTCGCGGACGGCCTGGGCGATCGTGTCGGCATCGGCGTGCGGATGCTCGGTGACGGCGTCGAGCGTCGCGAGCCGCGGAGCGGTCACGCGCAGACCGGCGCCCCGGAGGGCGGCGGTGTGGTCGATGCTCGGCATGCCGCCACCCTATCCCTATTCTCTGGACAAGATCAAGAAAACGGGCGGGGCCAGTTCGCCCGGTGATGAGGACCCTGTCCGTCGGACCCCGCGGCGCTAGCCTGTACCGGTGACCGACCCCCGCGCCGCGCCGCCGCCCCCGGGCGCTCGCGGCCGCGCCTGGTTCATGGTCCCCCGCCTCGGCGGCTGGGCGGTCAGCGCCGCGATCTCCGGCCTCATGCTCGTGGCCGTGCTGCCGCTGGCCTCCTGGGCCAGTACGCGCGCGGTGGTCGTCGGCGTCCTGCTGAGCCTCGCTGCCGGCCTCTCCCTCCACCGGCCGCTGCTGGCGTCGGCGGGCATCGCCCTCGTCCTCACCGCCGGGATCGGCCACACGCCCGCCCCCGCGAGCACGGGCCTGATCGCCAGCTTCGTCGCGATCGTCTCGTGCGCCGCCCACGGGCGCCTGCTGTGCTCGATCCTGCTCTCCGTGTGGCTGGTCAGCCCGCCCGTCATCGGCGCCGCGCTGCGCGGCTCCTCCCCGGAGTACATCGTCTCGGAGACCATGCTGCGGGTGGTCGTGCTGACCGCCGCGGTGCTCGCCGGCACCTGGGGCCGGACGATGCTCGACCGCGCCCTCGCCGAGCGGGAGCGCCGCATCGCGGATCTCGCCGAGCAGCGTCGGGCGATCGCGCGCGAGCTCCACGACACCGGCGTGCGGGCCATGACCCAGGTGGTGATGCTCGCCGAGAACGCGAGCCGGCGCGAGGGGGTCGCGGCACCCGACGCCGCCGACTTCGCCCGCATCGCCACCACTTCCCGGGATGCCGCCGAGGAGCTGCGCGGGCTGCTGGACAGCCTGCGCGAGGAGGACGAGCGGCCGCTTCCCGCCCGACGGGACGCGGAGCCCTCGGTCACCGCCCTGCTCGAGGAGTTCCGCACGCAGCTCGCCGAGGAGGGCTTCGCCGCCCGGCTCGCGATCGACTCCGAGCAGCTCGAGCTGGTGGACCGCACGGGCGTGCTGCGCCGCTGCCTCGGCGAGATCCGCGCGAACCTCGTCCGTCACGCGAGCCGCAGCACCCCGGTCACGGTGATGGTCGAGCAACGTCCCGGCCCGCCCCGGCCCGAGGTCGACCTGGCCGTGTGGAACGGTGTGGAGGCCTCGGACCGGCGGGGCCCGCGCGGTGGAGCCGGACTCGACGGCATGCGCGAGCGCCTCACCGCGATCGGCGGCACCCTCGCCGCCCGCCAGGAGGGACGCAGTTTCCTCACCCGCCTGACCGTCCCCGCCTCCGACGAGAGGACCCCCTCCCGATGACCACCGTGATGCTCTGCGACGACGACCCGATCGTCCGCTCCGCCCTCGCTGCCTACCTGTCCCGCGAGGACGACCTCGAGCTGGTGGCGTCCGTCGGCACCGCCGACGAGGCGCTGCAGGTCCTGGCCGCGGACCCGCCGGAGCTGGTGCTGATGGATCTCGCCCTGCCGGGGATGGACGGCATCGACGCGACCCGTCTCGTGCGCGAGCGGCACCCGGGGACGACGGTGGTCATGCTGACCACCTTCGCGACCGACGAGCAGCTGCGCCGCGCCCTCGGCGCGGGCGCGGCCGGGTTCCTGCTGAAGTCCTCCTCCCCCGCGGCGCTCGCGGCCGCGATCCGCGCCGCCCGCTCCGAGGCCGGCACCGTCATCACCCCCGAGCTCGCCGCGCGCCTCGCGGCGTCACCCGGCGCCTACCGGCCGCGCGGAGTGCGGACGGCACCGTCGGCGGAGGACCTCATCGCCGAGCTGTGCCTCACCGCGCGGGAGATGCAGGTGCTCACGTTGCTGTGCGGGGCGGAGTCCAATGCGGGGATCGCCCGCGTCCTGTCGCTCTCGGAGTCGACGGTGAAGTCGCACATCTCCTCGCTCATGGCGAAGCTCGACTGCGGCTCCCGCCTGCAGGTGGCGCTCACGGCCTTCGAGCGCGGACTCGTCGAGCCCCCGCAGCCGAGCGCCTGAGGCCCCACGGATGTTGAAGACCGAAGGATGTGGAAGGCCGGGGATGCGGACGGCCCGGTCTCCCCTGCGGGAGAACCGGGCCTGACCTGTGGAGCCGCCTGCGGGAATCGAACCCGCGACCTATTCATTACGAGTGAATCGCTCTGCCGACTGAGCTAAGGCGGCGTCGCCTGCACGCAGGCGGACCGGATCACTGTACGGGAGGCCGGGCGACGGGCGCAAAGCGTCCCGCCGCGATCCGCGTCACCCTGCCCGCCCCCGCCCCGTTCGGCGTGGGAAGGAGCGCGGGCCCGGTCAGCAGACCGTGCCCTCCTCGGGCACCGCCTCGTCGAGCAGGTAGCGGTCCACGTGCTGCTCGATGCAGCCGCCGGAGCGCCCGTAGGCCGTGTGCCCGTTCGCCTCGAAGGTCAGCAGCACCCCGCCCTCGAGCTGCCCGGCGAGGGACTCGGACCAGGCGTAGGGGGTCGCGGGATCGCCCGTCGTGCCCAGGACCAGGATCGGCCCGGTGCCCGCGGCGCTGATCGGGACGCTCTCCCGCAGCGGCGGGACGGGCCACACCGAGCAGGCCGTCCCGGAGTGGGCGAAGCCGGGCCCGAACACCGGATCGGCGGCGGCGAGCTCGGCGGCCCGCTCGTCCTGCCAGGCGGGATCGGCGACCGCGGGGCGGTCCAGGCAGCTGATCGCGGGCATGACCTCGTTCGAGTTCGTGCGGTAGCTGCCGTCCGAGCGGCGCTGGGCCGATTGGTCCGCGAAGGTCAGCAGCTGCGTGCCGTCGCCGTCGGTCGCGTCGGCGAGCGCGGAGCGGCCGAACTCCCACAGCGAGTCCGAGTACATCAGGCTCATCAGGGCCGAGCGGGCGAGGGCGCCGGTCAGCGGGCGGTCGGGGTCGGAGGTCGGCAGGGGCTCGGCGTCGATGTCGGCGAGCAGGTCCGCGAGCTGCTGGAGGGCGGTGTCGGCGTCCCCCTCGAAGGGGCATTCCGTGCCGGCGGCGAGGCACGAGGCGAGGAAGGCGTCGAGGGCGCGGCGGAAGCCGTCGGCCTGCCCCGCGGCGTACTCGTCCAGGGTGAGGGTCGGGTCGACCGCCCCGTCGAGCACCATGTGGCCCACGCGCCCGGGCTGCTGCTCGGCGTAGAGCGCGCCGAGGAAGGTGCCGTAGGAGTACCCGAAGTAGTCCAGCTTCTCCTGGCCGAGCGCCGCGCGGAGCACGTCCATGTCGCGAGCGACGGAGGCGGTGTCGAGGGCGGGCAGGAGCTCGGCGTCGTCGGCTTCGCAGCCGGCGGCGAGCCGCTCCGCCCCCTCGAGCACCCCGGCCCGGATCTCCGCCGGGTCGGTCGCGGTGAGGGTGTCGGCGCGGTACGCATCGGTCTCCGCATCGCTCAGGCAGTCCAGGCCTTCGGAGCCGTTCACGCCGCGCGGATCGAAGCCGACCTGGTCGTAGGTCTCCATCACCTGCGGGGAGACGAGCGTGGCCATGGTGTCGACGTAGTCGGTGCCGGACGCCCCGGGCCCGCCGGGATTCATGACCAGGGCCTTCCCGCCGTCGCCGGTCGCCGGGATGCGCGCCACCGCGATCTCGAGGTCGCCGGCCGACGGGTCGTCCCACAGCCGCGGGACGGTGAGGGTGCCGCACTCCTTGCGGGGGTCGTTGGCCTGCTCGCACGCGCCCCACTCGATCTCCTGCGCGTAGTACGCGGCGTAGGCGGGATCGGTCGCGGGATCCGTGGGGAGGTCCGCGGCGTGGGAGGCGCCGACCTCGGTCAGCTCGGGCCCGCCGGACGCGGTGGCGGTCTCGCCGCCGGTCTCCTGTCCGCCTCCGTCGGAGGCTCCGGGGTCCGCCCCGCGGGTGCACCCCCCGAGCACGAGCGCTCCGGCGGCGGCGACGGCGAGCAGGGACGCGAGCCGACGACGGCGAGCGGCGGGACGGGGCATGCGTGGGTCTCCTGGGGAGGGGTGCGCGGGGCGAGCGCCATCCTAGAGGCCGACCCCGGCCCGCGCCGGGTCAGGGGATCTCGCGGAGGCACCAGCGTCGGGCGCCGACGGCGAGCGGCGCGACCGCCAGGAGCAGCGCGGCCACGATCTCCGGGGCGCCAGCCGTGCCGGAGACCGCGGCGAGCGCGGCACCGGGCAGGTCCAGCGCCCGCACCAGCGTCTGCAGCATGTCGCTGCCGGTGAGGGCGGCGAGGGGGTCGGCGAGGGCGGTCAAGATCGGCAGCGCGATCGCGACGACGAGGGCGGCGGGCACGGATTGCAGCAGCACCCCCGCGGTGAGGCCGAGCAGCAGCTGCGCCGCGAGCACCGCGCCGAGGTCCCGCAGCATCTCGCCGACCTGGGCGAAGTCGGCGCCGTCACCGAGCAGGGTTCCGCCCGCCCAGGTCATGAGCAGGGAGAGCAGCAGCGCGAGGAGGCTCACCGCCGCGCCGAGGCCCACCCCCACCAGGAGCCGCCCGCCGAGCAGCCCGAGGCGACCGGGGCGGTGCAGGACGGTCTGCTGGATCGATCCGTCGGACCAGCCGCCCGCGAGGACGGTCACCGCGAGCACAGGGAGCACCAGGCCGAGCGCCGGCTGGGCGGCGACGAGGGTGAGCGCCGCCGCGGAGACGCGGGTCGGCGAGAGGAACGGCTGGGCGAGGCCCGCGGAGGTGGCCACCAGCGCGATCAGGGCGCAGGAGAGGGCGAGCACGAGGCCGCCCGAGCGGGTGTCGAGGTGGGCGCGGAGGTCGAGATCGGGTCTCACCGCAGCGTCCCCGTCGGCGCGGTGAGGGAGAGGAGACCGTCCTCGAGCCCTGCATGGTCGGGGTCGCCGAGAGCGGTGAGGACGAGCTGCTCGCGCAGAGCGAGCCGGCCCATGTCCTCCGCGGCGAGGGACACCTCGAGCTGCCCGTCGGCGCGCGGCTCCGAGGCGATGCCGTGGCGGTCGAGCGCCGCGCGGAGCGCCGCCATGTCGGTCGCGGCGACGCGGGTCCCGCGTTCGAGGCTGATCTCATCGAGGGTCCCCTCGCGCACGAGCCGCCCGCGGGAGATCACCACCAGGCGGTCGACGACGGCCTGCACCTCCCGGAGCCGATGGCTCGTGACCAGGACGGTGCCGCCGGCGTCGGCGAAGGAGCGCAGCAGGCGGCGCAACCAGCGGATCCCGTCGGGGTCCAGGCCGTTCGCGGGCTCGTCGAGCACGAGGGCGGCGGGGTCGCCGATCAGCGCGACCCCGATCCCGAGCCGCCGGCGCAGGCCGGGCGAGCAGGCGGAGACCCGTCGGGTCGCGGCCTCCTCGAGCCCGACCTGCTCCAGGACGACCTCCGCCCGCTCGGCGGGGACGCCGACGCTGCGGGCAGCGAGGCGGAGGGTCTCGATCACGGTGCGGCCGCCGTGCAGGGAGCGGGCATCGAGCATCACGCCGAGGGTCCGCCCGGGTCGCGGCAGGTCCCGGTAGCGGCGGCCGCCGACGAGGGCCTCGCCGCGGTCGGCGGCGGTAAGTCCCGTGAGGATCCGCAGGGTCGTGGTCTTGCCCGCGCCGTCCGCGCCGAGGAGCCCGGTGACGGTCCCGGGTCGGCAGTGGACGTCGAGCTCGTCGACGGCGACGCGGCCGGCGTAGCTCTTCACGAGGCCCCGCACCTCGAGGGGCACGGCGGTACTGGAGGTCATGGCTCCACGATCGGCCCCGGCGCCGGGCGCGCCCAGGGCCCGAGGGCCAGCGGAGGAGTCGACCATCGTCGGTCCCCGCTGCGCCGATCGGCGCAGGTGAGCGCCGCTAGGCTGACGGACGTGGACGAACTCGGGGCGCCGGAGCGCAGACGCTGGCAGGAGGTGCTCCTGCTCGTCGCCGTGCTCGCCGAGACGGTGATCTCCGCGCTGCTCGCCGGCTCGTGGGTCGGGCTGCTGCAGTCCGCGGCGATCGGCGTGGGCGGGGTGGCCCTGCTGTGGCGGCACCGGCACTGGCAGTGGCTGCTCCCGCTCCTGCTGGTGCTCAACGCCTTTGCGTGGTCCTTCGTGCTGCTGGTGATCGTCACCTACGCCTACGCGACCCGCTCACCGCGCCGCCTGACCACCTTCCTCGTGGCCGTGCTCGCGGCCCTCTCCGGGCTCGCCCCGCTCTCCTGGACCGAGCTCGGCGACGACCGGCTCGTCGGCGCCACGGGGGCCGCGCTCACCGTGCTGATCGTCGCCGCCTCGGCCGCGACCGGCATGTACACCGCGACGCGGCGCATGCTCCTGGCCCAGCTGCGCCAGCGCGCAGAGCAGGCCGAGTCGGGGCAGGCCGTCGCCCAGGACCAGGCCCGCCGGGCCGAGCGCACGCGCATCGCCCGCGAGATGCACGACATCGTCGCGCACAAGATCTCCCTGGTCGCCCTGCAGGCGGGGGCGCTCGAGGTGAACCCCTCGCTCGACCGCGAGCAGGTCCAGCAGTCCGCAGCGCTCATCCGGGAGACGGCCACGACCGCCCTCTCCGAGCTGCGGGAGGTGCTGGGGGTGCTCCGCGGCGACGGCGAGGAGGCGCCGCTCGCCCCGCAGCCCACCTGGGAGGACGTGCGGCGCCTGGTCGTCACCTCGCAGGAGGCCGGGATCTCGGTGGACCTCTTCGACTTCATCGACGACCCGGTCCCCGATCCGCTCGCCCGCACGGTCTACCGGGTGGTGCAGGAGGGGCTGACCAACATCCATAAGCACGCCCTGCACACCCGGGCGCGGGTGGCGCTGATCGGCGAGCCCGGCACCGACCTGGTCGTCGAGATCAGTAATGTGCTCCCCAAGGGGTTCACCACGGATCTGCCGGGGGCGCGGATGGGGCTGTCGGGCATCGAGACCAGGGTGACCCATGCGGGCGGGACGTTCACGTCCGGCCCCACCGATGACGGACGATTCGAAGTGAAGGCGGTGATCCCATGGCCGACGGCACCGTGACCCGGGTGGGACTGATCGATGACGACTCCCTGGTGAGAGCGGGCCTCGCCATGATCCTCGGGGCCGATCCCGGCATCGAGGTGGTCGGGCAGGGGTCCGACGGCGCCGAGGCCGTGGAGCTCGTGCACAAGCACCGCCCCGACGTGCTGCTGATGGACGTGCGCATGCCCAAGCTCGACGGCATCGCCGCGACCCGGGCGGTGAGCGCCCTGACGAACCCACCGAAGATCATCATGCTGACCACCTTCGACATGGACGAGTACGTCTTCCAGGCGCTCGAGGCGGGGGCCAGCGGCTTCCTCCTCAAGGACACCCCGCCGCAGGACCTCGCCCGTGCCGTGCACGTGGTCGCCGGCGGGGACGCGATGCTCTCCCCCGCCGTGACGCGGCGGATGCTCACCCACTTCTCCGAGGCGAACCCCGGCAGCCGCCAGGATCGTCATCCCGGGCTGGAGCTGCTCACCGAGCGGGAGACCGAGGTGCTCGGCGCGGTCGGCGCAGGCCTGTCGAATGCGCAGATCGGCATGCGGCTGTTCATGAGCGAGGCGACCGTGAAGGCGCACGTCTCGAAGATCTTCGCGAAGCTCGATGCGACCAACCGGGTGCAGATCGCGATCATCGCCCACGAGGCCGGCCTCAGCGACCTCGACGCCGCCCCGGAGTGACCCGCAGGGGCGGGGGGCTGCCCCCGGGGCCTCCCGCGCCCGGGCCGCCCTCCATCCCCACCCCACCCGACATCACCTCGCGTTACCCGCCGGTCATGTGCGCCTGTGTTCCCTCCACGGAACACAGCTGCACATGACTCACCGGTAACGGCCGCGGGGGCTGCGCGGGGACGGCGCTCCCGCGCCCGGGAATGCGAGAAGCCCCGGAACGATGTTCCGGGGCTTCCTCTGGGGGCGACCCTGACCGGGCTTGAACCGGCGACCTCCGCCGTGACAGGGCGGCACTCTAACCAACTGAGCTACAGGGCCAATCTCGTCGATCTGCCTCTCGGCCTTTCGACTCGGATAACTCTACCGGAGCTTCCTGGCGGTCACGACCACTTTGGCTGTGAGCCGCCTCGCATCTCCGCAGAGCAGTACCCCCAACGGGATTCGAACCCGTGACAGTTTGGGGGTCTTTTCGTGGCCTGACCTGGGGCAACACTCGTTTTCGGGGTGATGTGGGGTTGCTGGTTGATGATGCGCTGACCTGCATCAACGCGGTTGATGGTGTTGCCTGGTCAACACGGTCAGTACGTGAGGCCGCGGCGACGGAACGCATCGGCGGCCGCCACCTGGTTCGCCCGCTCGATCGCCCCGCCGATCAGGAACCAGTCCACGATCCACCACAAGCCCGCTCCCCCACACGTGAGGAGCTTCGCGACGCCCAGACCCGGCTGACCGGCGTAGAACCGGTCAACGCCCAGGTAGCCGACGAAAACGCCCAGCAGCACGGCGGCGGTCACGGACTTCGCCCGAGCCTGAGCCTCGGACTGCGCCGAAGCGATCCGCACCGCCTCCGACGCCGGGGCGCTGAGTGCTGGAGGGGCGGGGATCAGGTCGACATGCCGGCGGCAGTACCCGTTCGTGACGGCGGTGTTCCAGCAGTCAGGTGCGGCGCACTTCTGGTCCATGGTCTAGCGGTCTCCTGGTAGGCGTGGATGATGTCGACCGTGACGCCGAGGTGGAGGGCGATCGCGCCCGGGGAGGGGTGGTGGGCCTCTGCGTCGGCGTACTCATCATCGGGGATGAGGAGGCGGGCCGCCCACCGCCACGCCCTCCGATTGGCGGAGGGCGTGCAGAGGGTGTCGCCGTAGTGCATGTGGGCCAGCTCGTGCCCGAGCGTGGACACGGTGCGCCGCTCGGTCATGCCGTGACGGATGACGATCACTCCGAGGTGGGGGTAGGTGCGGCCCCGTTCGGGGAGGTCGAGCGCCCAGACGACGCGGGCGCCCATGTCCTCGGCGTGGAGGATCAGGTCAGTCGTCGTCCTCGCCGGGGTCATCTCCTGGGTGCTCCTCGTCTGCTGCCCATGCGAGCCCGTGGAGGTCGGGCACGTCATCGGAGACGAGTTTCAGACGGGCGTCTGACAGGCGAGTTGTTGAGCCATCTCGCTGAGGGCGATCCGCCAGCGCGTCGTTCTGCTCGAGCATGACGCGGACGACGTGGCGGATCGCTTCACGCTGAGGGCCGGTGAGGCGGCCGGACTCGGGGCCGAGGTCGAGGGGCTCTCCCACCCCCGGCATTCCCGCTGCCCGGCGGAGCGTGTTGACGTCGACGCCGAAGACTGCGGCGAATGCCTCGAGCACGCGGGCCGTGGGCGCGGCGTGTCGGCCGGCCAGGTAGTTGCTGACGGTGGAGTTGTGGAGCTTGTGCCCATGGCGCTCGGCGATCCTCTCGATGTCTCGGTTGGACCACCCTTCGGTGTTGAGCCGGTTCAGCTCGTCGGACAGTCCTGTCATGGGCACACTTTCGACGTCTGGGCAGGGATGACGCAATCCTAGACGTGACCCGCGGGGTCACAAATAACATCGGTGTTATTCCAGGTCAGCACGTCAACGGTAACTTTCTCGCCCGCCGGGCTTGACCGGAGCGGTCACAGTGCTTATCTTTGAGTCAGCACTCAGCACCACAGGAAGGAGGGACACATGGACACCAGCACCACCCGCCGGGACGTCATCCGATGCAACGCCCGCACTCTGGACATCCTCATGAAGCACGGACGCTGGACGAACGCCGACCTCGCGCGGATCGCCCGGGTCGCGAAGGGCACGGTCGGGAACCTCCGATCGGGAGCCCGGAAGACGTGCAACATCGACACCGCAGTGGCGATCGAGAACGCGCTCCGCATCGAGCCAGGCGACGTCTTCGTGCGCGACGTGCTGATCGCTGATTCGGCAGCCTGACCCATCCCCCGCAGTACCCCGCGCGTTGGTTCGCCGACGCCGTTTCCCCCAGGAGGACTCATGTCCACGACCGGGTTTGAGAAGCGCATCGCCGCTGCCGCCCCGTCCCTCTCTCGCGGGCAGGTCAAGAAGATCGCCCGCACCCTCGCTCACCGCGCCGAGCGGATGCAGACCGAGCACGACTTCTACGCCGCGCTCCGCGTCCTCGGCATCTCATCCGATCCGACAGCAGTCACCGCTGTCAGAAACATCGAGTCCGCCGCATGATCCCCGACCCGCAGCCGTGGTTGCACGAGAACGGCAACCGCTACGCCCACCGCCACTACGCCCCGCCCGGCGTCCTGTTCTGGGCACCGCGCCCGGGGTACGCCGACCACCAGTCCTGACCCACCGCCGAGGAGGCGATCACATGCCCGCCGACATCAACGCATGGCAGCGAGTTTCGACCGCTGTCGATGAGTTCTTCCCCCGTGCTCGAATCGTCGGCAAGGAAGCGGCTGTGACGCGCCTCCGCGCCGAGCTGGACGAGAACTTCCCCACCCAGTCGACCGAGCAGCGCTTGGACGCAGCCCTTCTCGCCTTCCTGGCCGCGGAGAACCTCGCTGTCATCCCGGGGATCACTCGGGAGCGCGCCGAGGAGTACGCGCGCCAGGAGATGGAGCAGGGGGCCGAGCGAATCCGCGAGGCTCTCCGCGCCGCTCTTCTCGCCGCACTCTGACCGACTCCACCCTCTCGAGCCCTCGCCATCCCGGCGGGGGCTCTTCTCTTGCCCAGGAGGCACCCCATGACCACCACCCAGCCCCCGACTCTCCCGCCCTGGCTCGTCGCGATGCAGGCCCACGTCGACCAGGTCGAGTCCGACACCGCGGAGCGTCTCGCATCCGACATCTACGTCCATGAGGAGGAGCAGTGACCACCACCCCGATCTTCGATCAGATGCAAGCCGGGCTCGCCCGCACCCAAGATCCGCACACCTCGCACGCCGCGACAGCAGCAGCACACCGGTCGACCGCGAAGGAGGACGTACTCCTGATCCTCGAAGCGCACGGCCCCCTCCACGATCGCGGGATCGAGGCGATCCATGACGAGTACGTGCGCCGCGGCTACATGGCCCCGAAGTCAGGGCAGCGGCTCCGGACGGCGCGCGCGGAGCTGGTCCAGGCCGCGAAGGTCCGTCGGCACGTCGAGCGGGGCACGGCCCTGTTCGTGGAGATGCCGTCGGGGTACGCGTCGACGGTGTGGGAGGTGACCCCGCATGTCTGATCTGACGACTCATGAGGCGGCGGCCGAGCTCAAGCTGACTCCGGGGACGGTCGCGATCTACGCGAAGTGCGCCCGGTTCCCGGGGGCGTACAAGATCGGCCGTTCGTGGCGGATCCCGGTCGAGTCGCTGGACGCGGTGAAGGGTGACCACACGTCTCTTCTCGCCCCGCGGAATGCCCGGTCGACCGCCCAGCAGCGACGGGGGCGGGCCGCATGAGCGTCTTCATCGCCACTCTCGACGCGCTTTCCAACCTGGCCGGCCTGGTCGTCCTGGTCGGTGCGGTCGGGTTCTGTGCCCTGATCCTCCCCTCCGCGTGGGGGCGGCGATGAGCGATCCCGTACTCGCCGCGCTGTGGGACGCGATCGAGCGCCGCTCCACCGAGGACGTGGAGGAACTGGCCCGCGCCCGCCGTATCCGGGAGGACCGCGCCCACGCAGACCACTACCGGTTCGGGGACCCGTCACGGTTCATCCCCGGCCAGATCGACAACCAACGCAAGAGGAGGAAGAAGCCATGAGCTACATGGAGAAGGTCGCGGCCGCGCAGAGGTTCCTGACCGCCCGCCGCATCGACCCCGAGGACGTGCTCTCCCTGGACGTCGCCGGACTGGTGAGGATCCAGCTCTACGGTCGCCCGCTGTCTGGGGTGTCGTGGGAGTCGCACCTGGCCGAGTCGGGTTCCGTCCATCATCACGCGAGTGTGGTGCAGGACGGTGTCGAGCTGCTGCTCGTCGTCGTCACGGCCGGGGCGGTGGCGGCATGACCGCCACGATCGACCGGGCCCTCCCGACGGCGGGGCTGCACCCCGACATCGCCGAGGCCGACTACCACCGGGACGCCGGGTCGCTGTCCAGCACAGGCGCGAAGACCCTCCTGCACGAGGGGCCGCGCGCCTACCGCTGGGCGATGGACCACCCCGTGCACAAGGACGCCTACGACATGGGATCCGTCGTGCACGCCCTCACCCTCGGCGTCGGCGACTACGACGTGCTCGAGCACGACTCGTACCGGACGAAGGCCGCGCAGGCGGAGCGGGACGAGTCCCGTGCCGCGGGCCGCACCCCGATCCTTCGGAAGGACATCGAGGCGGCGGAGGCGATGCGGGACGCGATCTTCGCGAACCCTCTCGCGGCGTCGGTCCTGTCGCAGGGCGAGCCCGAGGTGTCCGTCTATGCAACGGACCCGATCAGCGGCGTGCTCATGCGCGGGAGGATCGACTGGATCAGGTCGCAGTCCTTCGTCGACCTCAAGACCGCCGCCGGCGGGATCTACCGCGCCGACTTCGAGAAGATCGTCTGGAACCGCCACTACGGCTTCCAGTCCGCGTACTACCAGCGGATCCTGCGTCTGAACGGGATTGACATCCCGCCGGTGTGGGTCGTCGTCTCGAAGAACGAGCCCCACGAGGTTCTCGTCTACGAGCCCGACGACGAACTGCTCGAGTACAGCCACCAGGAAGTGGACCGCGCCCTCGCCCTGTACGCACGGTGCGTCGAGGCGGACGACTGGCCCGGGCTGATGGACGAGACCCAGGTCCACAAGGTCGGCCTGCCGAGGTGGGCGAGATGACCGGCCAGCGGCGACTCCCCGGGACCGACGAGGTCCGGTGGAGGGGCAGGAAGTACCGGCGATTCCCCGACCACGAGTCGTGGCATCGCCGGTCCTACTACATGGCGACCACCGCACCGCGCACATACCTGCACCGTGACATCTACGAGTACGCGCACGGGCCGATTCCGGGCGGTATGCACGTCCACCACATCGACCACGACCCGCTGAACAACAGCATCACGAACCTGACGCTGCTGTCGGCGGCAGAGCACGCGACCCTCCACGGAGCCGAACTCACCTCCGATGAGTTCGTCTGTGAGGAGTGCGGGGGCAGGTTCCATTCTCCGCGCCCCTGGGCGCGCTGGTGCTCCCCCGCGTGCAAGGAGCGTCGGCGACGCCGGGAAGGCGTCGCCTACGTGCCCCCAAGGAAGGGGCAGTGGAGCGAAGAACGGTCCTGCGATGAGTGCGGGGCCTCGTACACCGCCCACAGGCCGTGGGCGCGGTTCTGCTCGAGCGTGTGCAAGCAGCGCGCCGGGCGAAGGGCGAAGAAGATGGGAGGAGCGACGGCATGACACTCACGGCCGCACAGATCGACCAGCTGCTCAAGCCGGTCAACGGCACCCGCGTCCGCAAGCGGGAAGGGAACTCCTACATGGAGGCCCACGACATCAAGGCGCACCTGACCCGCGTGTTCGGGTTCGGGAACTACGACTCCGAAGTGTTCCAGCTCGACCTGATGTACGAGCGGCCCGGGAAGTCTCGGTCCGGTGCTGAGGCGGTGTCGGTCGGATACCGGGCCGGTGTCCGCCTCACTGTCCGCACCCCGGAAGGTGCGACGCTCGCGACGTACACGGAGTACGCCGCCGCCGGCGCGACGAACTACCCGGTGAACAAGCTCGCCGACGCGCACGACATGGCGATGAAGTCCGCCGCGTCCTACGCGCTCAAGCGGTGCGCGATCCACCTCGGGGACCAGTTCGGGCTGTCGCTGTACAACAACGGGTCGACTGGCGCGTTCGTCGGCGGAACTCTGGTCGGGGCGGAGAAGCCTGCCGCGCCGGATGATGTCGCGGTCACGGATGAGACCGAGCCGACGCCGAACCCGGTGCGGCCCGAGCAGGGGGTGTCGGCGGAGTCGTTCGCTCCCCCGCGGTTCTCCGATGACGACCAGCGGGCGTGGCTCGACTCGGTCGGCGCGCAGAACGACCTGGACGCGTTGCAGGCCCTGTGGCGGGACGCGCAGCAGCGCGGCGCTGTCGTGGGCGTGCGCGGGTTTCAGGACGCGGTGAAGGCCCGGAAGGCGGCGCTGATCGCGAGTAGCGGTGAGGCCGCGTGAGCACGACGGACATCGTCCTCGGCCAGCCCGTCACGATCACCGACTACCTGGTCCGCGGGGAGCTCTCCGCGAAGCAGGTGCTCGCCCTGTCGGAGGAGTGGGCGTACCTGCCGACCATCATCACCGACAAGGCGCGGCTGGCGGTCCACCGCAACTCCGGCGCGTACTCGCATCGGTTCCGGCTGTGGCTACCGGCCTCGATCCAGCACGACTCCTACCGCTGGGGCACCGGCTGGATCAGCACCCGGCACCGCCACCACCCGGCCCCGCACTTCACCGAGATGACCTTCCCCTTGTCGGGGATCGTCACGCAGAAGGTGCAGGTGCAGGACGGCGAGGTCGTCTACGACTACGAGGAGGGCGCCACGTTCGTCTCGTGGAGCTTCGGGCCCGGCTATCGGGTGGCCTACCACCTGTCGCGCCGCTCCCTGCTGGTCATCCCATCCATGATCGAGGAGCTGGCGTGAGCACGACGGACATCGTCCTCGAGCTCTCCCGGATCGGCCGCGAGCTCGACGCCCTCTCGACCGAGATCGCCCGCCTAGACCAGGCGTGCGTGATCGCGTGGTCGGAGCACCGGAAGGCGTACGCCCGCGCGTACATCGGCGGGCAGGGCTCGATCGAGGACCGGAAGCAGCACGCGGTCCTCGAGGTGGAGGATTTGCGGGTCGCGGCGGAGGCCGCGGACCAGGTCCACCGTGCCGCGCGCGAGCGGATCCGTGTGCTCCGGGACCGGCTCGAGATCGGACGGTCAATCTCCGCGGCGCGGCGGGCTGAGTTCGCCGCGGAACCGGTCGGGCAGGCGACGTGAAGACGAAGTCGGCCGGCTACTACCAACGGCAGCGGCTCCGAGCCTGGGAACGGGATCGGGGACGCTGTGTCGTCTGCGGGCGGACCGCGGAGTCCGTCCACCACCGGCAGGGCAGGGGCGGCCCGGACCCGCACCGGCTCGCGAACCTCCTCACCGTGTGCGGTGACGGGGTCCGGGGCTGTCATGGCCTGATCCACGGCCACCCCTCCGCCGCGTACGCGCAGGGCCGCATGGTTCCGCGCCTCGGAGTCCTCACCCCAGAGGACACCCCTGTGCTCACCCAATCCGGGTGGGTGCTGCTCGACAACCACGGCGGGATCACCGCCACCACCCCCATGAAGGAGATCGGATGACCACCAACCCGCACGGCGTCAAGGCCGGCCAGGTGTGGAGGGACAACGACAAGCGGTCCGGTCACCGCACTGGCCGAGTCATCGACGTGAACGACACCCACGCGCGCGTGGACTGGGGCACCGTCCAGACGAGCGTCAAGCTCACCCGTTTCAAGCCTACGAGCACGGGCTACCGGCTCATCGAGGAGACCAACTGACCATGGCAAACGACACCACCATCACCGTGATCGGCAACCTGACCGCCGACCCGGAGCTCCGCTTCACCCAGTCGGGGCACGCGGTCGCTAGCTTCACCATCGCGTCGACGCCTCGCACGTTCGACAAGCAGCGGAACGAGTGGGTGGACGGCGAGGCGCTGTTCCTCCGCTCGTCGATCTGGCGAGACGCCGCGGAGAACGTGGCCGAGTCGCTCGAGAAGGGATCCCGCGTCATCGCGCAGGGCCGCCTTGTCCAGCGCTCCTACACGGACAAGGACGGGAACCAGAGGACCAGCGTCGAGCTCCAGGTCGACGAGATCGGGCCGTCCCTCCGGTACGCGGTCGCGAAGCCGTCGAAGGTCGACCGTCGCCAGGGTGGGGGGCGTGCCCCGCAGGGTGCCCCGCAGTCTCAGTCGGCCCCCTACCAGGAGCCCGCGGGCGATCCGTGGGCCGGTGGCGGGAACCAGGGCGGGTTCGACCAGGATCCGCCGTTCTGACCCGCCAGTAACAACCGCATGACGCAGAGGCCCCTGCCACCACGGCGGGGGCCTCTCCTCATGCCCGGTGATGCCGACCCCTGATCGGCTCACGGCCTAGACCCGCACCGGGCAACTCCCCCACCGAAAGGAACCACCCCCATGGCATTCCAGACCTTCGTCCGACCCGCGGCGAACGCCGCCGGACGCACCAGCCAGCCCACGATCGGCGTCGACCGGAAGGGATTCATCACGATCTCCAAGGCTGCGCACGCGATGATCGGTTACCCCGTCGCCGTGATCATCGAATGGGACCCCGACCAGTACCTGATCCGACTCACCGCGGCGTCACCGGACGATCCGAACGCGTTCCGGACCGGCGGCAAGAACCCTTCCAAGCGGTTCTTGGCCACCCGGTTCCTCGACTATGCCGGACTCGGCATCCCCGCCTCTGGCATGACATTCAAGGCGAGGAAGCAAGGCACCCGGGCGCTGGTCGCGGACCTCTCCGACATGCCTCCGAGGCTCGCGGCATGATCCACGGCACCGCCCCGATGATCAGCCGCGGCTGCGTCTGCAATCTCTGCACCCTCGTGCAGGAGGCGAAGAAGCCCTCGAGCCCGGAGCCCCTGTCCGTCCCGACGACGGCGGCGCGCGAGCATCTGGACGCGCTCGTCGCGGACGGGTGGCAGATCAAGGACCTGGCAGTCGCGCTCGGCTACCACCGCAACACCCTGTACGGGATCCGCAGTGGGAAGTGGCTCTTCACGTCCCGCTATATCGCTGAGGACATCCTCTCCGTCCCGGTGAGGGCCGCCGCATGACCGCCGAGCATGGGACCCGGCCCCGATACCAGCGGGGATGCCGATGCGATGAGTGCCGGGCCGCGAACACTGCCTACGACCGTGCACTGCGCGCAAGGGCGGGGCTCCCGCAGGCGCGGCCTGCCCCGGTCGATGACCCGACCCGCCCGCCAGCGAAAGGGAAGGTCGCGGACCGAATCGAAGACCTCGAGTTCCTGCTGTCCGCTGGTGAGTACCCGGAGCGGGCTGCGGAGCGCGTCGGATGGTCGGTCGCGACGGCGGAACGGACGCTCGTGAAGTACGGGCGGAACACGCTCGCGGCTCGGCTCCGGGTGGTGGCCTGAATGGCGATCGTCGACCGTGAGCGTCTGCGTGACGCGACGGGCGCAGTGCACCTGTACACACCCGTCCCGGACACCGAGGACCGGACCACGGGGCATCGGGAACCGCCCGCGCACCCGCACCCGGACGCAGTCCTCCGCTCCCGCTTCTCCGGGTACGGGATCCCGCCGGACGAGACCCGATCCCTGGTGCCTGTCCTCGCGTACTACGCGGAGCACCCCGAGTCCGAGGGACACCCCGTCTCCGGCGACGAGACGGTGCGGTTCCGACGCTGGCGCTCCCCCGAACACTACTGGCCCCGGTTCCGGGATATCGCGCACGTCCTCTACCCGGGCGGGCAGGTGCCTGTCCGCCCCGTGGAGCCCCTGCCCCCTGAGAACGACCCCCGACAGACCGATCTGTTCGACCTCCTGGAAGGAGACCAGCAATGAGCTACGACCCGTCCGATGATTACCCCGATGCTCCCGTGTACCCGTCTGCGCCTGGCCATGAGGTCGAGGCGTCGGGCGGATCCGCTCAGACCCTTGAGCAGCCCGGCGAGTCCTGGGTCCGCTGCACCTGCGGTGAGGAGATGGACTCTCAGGCATCCGCCGGCGGTCCCGAGCGGTCCATCGGGGAGATGTTCCAGGCGCACCTGGAGGACGTCGACGACTCCGGGGACGACTCCGAGGATGACCCGGAGACCACGGATCCCGCCCCGTGGCTGCATGAGTCCGGGACTCGTCACGCGCACCCGCGGACGGCGGGGCCGGGGGTCGTGCACTGGATGCCGCGGGACGACGAAGGCCCGGACTGCGGCGATTCGGGGGAGGCGGCATGAGCGGCTGCACCGGTCACGTCCCCGCGATCACGGGGGAGTTCACCGCGACGCATCGTGGCCTCACCCTCCCGCCCGACCTGGAAGACCTCACCACCGAAGGAGCCCCCGAATGACCAAGCACAGCCCTGATCGAACGATCGCGTACTGGGCCGAACGCGCGGAGAAGGCCGAGAGGGCCGTCGAGGACATGCGCGCCGAGATGCGGGCGTGCGACATCCACAACGGGGTCATCCTCCCCGAGCCCCGCCCCCTCACCGCCGAGGACATCACCGACGAGATGTTGACGCGAGCACAGGCGGCATACCCGGGCTCGGACCGCCCCAGCCTGTACCGCGCACTCATCGCCGCGCTGACCGAGCCCCCGAAGCGCCCCGAAGGAGCCGAGGAACTGGCCCGCCTCATCGCGGCCGCCGACGTGGGCGAGTGGGACTGCGGCGACCTCGCAGACGCGCTCCTCGCGACGGGCCGGGTCCGTGTCGTCCCCGAGGACGGTGCGCGATGACCGCCGACCCCTTCACCGAGGCCGCACGCGCAGAAGGACAGGCACGCATCGCCGCCATGCTCGAAGTCGCTGGCGCTTCTGCCGACATCCGTGCGTGGTTCCCCGCAGGCTTCGAGAAAGGTGCCGAGTGGGCGCGAACCCACCTCGCCGCGCAGGAACCGACCGACGGCGAGCGGGCCGTCCGCGAGCTGCACACGCCCCGCGAGGAGCAGGTCGTCACCGGGGACTGCTCCATTGAGGAGTGCGACCACGAGGACGAGTGCCCCACAGTGCCGTTCCTCGTGTGCACCGAGTGCTGGCGCTTGGCCGACGAGGCAGACACCTACTTCTCGGAGCGCGGGGTCGGGCACGTCGCCCATCCCTGCCCCACGATCAAGGCGCTCGACTCCGCCCGTGCCGCCCGACGAGACGAGGAGAAGCGATGAGGTGCGACACCTGCGGGCGCTTCACCAGTCGCCTGAACGATGTGCTGGACTTCCGGGTCGGTGGGATCGAGCGCGAGGTCTGCGACAACTGCTACGGCGGCAACCGACGAGACGAGGAGAAGCGATGACCGAAGACGAGATGGATCGCGCCTGTGAGTGGGCCGACTACCGCAAGGCGTACGGAGTGGCCTCCGAGCACATGACCGCCGCGCACCAGGCGTTCATCGCCGGGTGGGATGCGGCGCGAGGCCGCTCACATGAGGAAGGGCCGACCCGATGACCACCACCGACACTGACGCGCTGACCGAGCGCATCGCACGCGACCTGTGGGACCACGACAACCTGCATATGTCCGCCGCCTGGCGCGACATGGCGTGGGACGACATGGGCGGCTCAGAGCCGACGGACGAGCGCATCGCGTACATGCTCCGCGCCGCCGCTGTCCTCCCCACCGTGCGGGCCGCTCAGCACGCCGCCTGGGTCCAGGGAGCGGCACTGCTGGACGAGACCGGCTACTACTCCCTGGCGCAGCTCGAATCGTTCAGCCCCTACCGAGAGGAGACACCCGATGAGCAGTGACCAGTACACGCCGAGCGAAGAGCATGTCCGCGACCGATACGTCTCCTACGAAACGCTCGACTTTCCCGGGCCAGAGCCGGACGCCGAGTTCGATCGTTTCCTCACCCGTGTCCGCCGAGACGCCGAGAGGAGCGCGCTGAAGGGTCTGGCCACCCACCTCGACGACCCGGGACGAAAGTGGGGCGTGATCGGCCCGTCCGGGGTCCGTCTCTACATCGCCGAGCACCACCCCGAGGAGGCCACGTGACCGTGCAGCCCACCCGAGACCAGCTACGAGCACTGCTCCACGGCAACCCCGAGGTCTGGACCCACAGCATCCGCCGCGCACTGGACAACTGACCCCCGCACCCCTCACAGCCCCGTCACCCCTTGTGGTGGCGGGGCTTCTCGTTTCCCGAGACATGACCTCCACCAAAGGAGAACACGTGCCCCGCACCAACAAGTCCGCCCGCGCAGCCGGCGCCCGCTTCGAGAGACAGATCGCCGACTGGCTCGCCCAACACCTCGACGACCGCATCGACCGCCGCGTGAAGACCGGCGCGAAAGACCGAGGCGACATCGGCGGTGTCCGCCACCGGGGTGAGCGCGTCGTCCTCGAGCTCAAGGACACCGCCCGCACCGATCTCGCCGGCTGGATCCGTGAGGCCCACCTCGAGGCGATGAACGACGACGCCCGCATCGGTGTGGTCGTGGCGAAGCGCCGCGGCACCACAAACCCCGCCGACCAATGGGTCCATATGACCCTCGCCGACCTCGCATGGCTCCTCGGAGCCGACCACCCCACCTACGACGAATAGGAGGCGCTGTGCGCATCCGCAGCACCAAGCCGGAGTTCTGGCGATCCGAGCGCATCTCGCGACTCACCTGGGATGCACGACTCGTCCTCAAGGGCCTCGAGTCCTACGTCGACGACAACGGCGTAGGGAAGGACGACATCGCCCTCATCCTCGGCGACGTGTTCTCTCGCGACATGCTCGCGAACCCTCGCGACACTCTCGCGAGGGTGTCCGAAGCGATCTCCGAGCTCTCCCAGCACGGATTCGTCCACCGATACGAGGCCGACGGCACCCGACTCCTCTACCTGTCGTGGTGGGACTCGAACCAGCGCATCGACAAGCCCGGCAAGGGGCGTCACCCCAGGCCAGACGGCACTATGGACTACAAGGACTCCGAGATTCGCGACAGTGTCGCGAGCCCTCCCGAAACCCTCGCGCCTGGAACAGGGGAACAGGGGAACAGAGGAACAGAGGATCAGGGGAGCAGGGAGGCCGCTCCGCCGCCTCCGCCCCGCGAAGACGTCGAGCAGATCTGCACCATGTTCGCCGACCTCTGCCAGTCCACCGCCACCAACGGCAAGCGCCCCACCGTCACCCAGGCATGGCGCGACGCCGCGCGGCGGCTCATCGACATCGACGGCCGCTCCGTCGACGACATCCAGCGCATCGCCCGCTGGGCACAGGCCGACGACTTCTGGGTCAGCAACGTCCGATCCCTCCCGAAGCTGCGAGAGAAGTTCGAGACCCTCACCCAGCAGGCGCAGCGGCCTACCCGTCAACAACAACCCCGACCGAACCGCGACATCACCTCGGGCATGTCCCTCGTCGCATCCCATCAACGCCTGTACGGAGGAGAAGCATGACCGACCTCGAACGCTCCGTCTCCATCCGCGAGCAGCTCGATGCCTCGCGCCTCGAGGCCCCGTCGGAAGTCGTCGTCGCTGCGGACGGTAGCCAGCACGTCATCCAGTGGGAAGGCACCCCCGCACCCCGCCAGTGGCTGACCACGTTCCTCGACGGCCTCGTAACCGCCCGCCTCATCGAGCCGTTCCCCGAGATCCCCGCGAACCTCCCCGAGAAGGAACGCGCGATCGCGGAGAAGCGCCTCGACGACCGCCTCGCCGAATGGCACAAGCCCCTCGCCGGCCTCCCCATGGAAACCCTCACCGCCGCCGGGGAGCACTTCCGTCGTCACGGTGTCCCCGACGGGCGCTGGGGCTATCTCCGGCCCTCGGACCTGTCCCGGTGGATCCGTCCCCGGCTGCGTCGCCGTATCCCGATCGGGAAGGAGTGCAAGGCCCATCCCAGCGAGTGGGCGCACTCGTGCACCCAGTGCCAGTACGAGGGGCCTGTCGACCCGGCGCGTGCTCGTGCGTACATCGCGCAGATCCGCGCCACCCTCGCCCAGCGAAAGGACACCCCGTGAAGCTCTATCGCCCTGTTCTGATCGAGTCCGCCGAGCAGGCCGAAGCACTGCCCATCGGCACGATCGCGATCGTTGGCGAGCCGCCTGTCGAGTCCTCCGTGAAGTGGGACGACCGGCTCTGGTACTCCGGCCGCGACTTCGACGACGGGGCACCCTCGCGTCGCATGGTCGGGGCTCTGGCTCTCGTGCCCATCGAAGCCGAGGAGGAGCGCGAAGAGGCGCTGAGCATCTCGGTCCTGCACGGCGGCACGCACACGTATCCCGCCCGCACCCGCCTCGTCACCCCCTGGGAGGAAGCATGACCTCGTTCGAACTCATCGGCACCATGCGAGACCGCCTCGAGAACATCCGACAATGGCGCGGCCAGCTCACCGACGTCATGCTCACCATCTCCGGCTACTCCATGGACCTCACCGGCATCCGCGGCACAACCGACCGGATCCCCGGCGGTGACGCCCTCGCGATGCGCGGCCCATGGTCCCCCGACGCCGACCACGGCGACGACCTCCCCCACCCCGACCAGATCATCCGCGAGTGGTCCCACACCATCCACGACCACCGCGGCACCGTCCCCCCGGCAAGGGCGACCTGGGCCGAGCACTGGCGGTACCTGTGGGACGAAACCCAACGGATCCTCGAGTCCCCCTGGGCGGACGCATGGTGCGAGGACATCACCGCCCTGTGGTGGCGGCTCGCCCGCCTCACCGGCAACGCCCCCAAGGACGACACCCCCACCATGGCCGACGCCGAGGAGATCCAACGCCACGCCCAAGCCGTCCCCGACCACACGATGCTCACCCTCCGCGAAGCGGACAGGTTCGCGCCCGGCATCGAGAACCGGGTCAAGCGGGACCGCAACGCTGAACGGGACCGGGCACGCCGGGAACACCGCGACCCCGACTACCGGTGCGACCCCGAGGGCAAGCACTGGTGCGTCCAGGACCTCCGCCGACACTACGGATTCCCGGTGCTGGCATCCGTCGCTGTCATCGTGTAACCTTCCAACTGAGGCACCAGTGTCTCTACTCCCACCCTCGAGGCTCAGCCCCGAGGGTCTTTTCATGCCCCTACGGGGGCACCACTCCGGCCCCGCCACTCACCGAAGCGCACTGCGGCCGAAGATCAAAGACCGGGACCAGACGACGACGCGACAGCCCGTGTCCCCCGGCATGCTGAGACGTACCCGAAGCGGCCACAACGGGGTCAACCGCGCAGACATACGCCGACGCGGCCAACGCCCAGGAGAGCTGGGCACGGGGGTTCGAATCCCTCCGTCACAGCACCCGACCCCCGCTCGAGCCCCCGGCTCGCGGGCGCGCCACCCTGCACCGCGTAACCCCCGGGCCACAGATGCCCCCCACGCGAGCAGCACGGCGCACGCCCCGGCACCCCAGGGAGAGACAACCCTGACGGTGCCGGGGCCACACACCACGGGCACAGCCCACCCCCACCCGCCCCTGCCCGGATGATCCGCCGGGCAGGCAGGCGGGCACCAACCCATGACTACCCCGCTCAGGAGGTGACCCATGGCTACTCCCCGATGCTCCGCACACCGCTCCAACGGCGAACCCTGCAAGGCGTACGCGGTCCGGGGAGCGACCGTGTGCGTCACCCACGGCGGTGCGGCTCCGCGGGTCCGTGAGGCTGCTGCGCGTCGTGTCGCGGAGGAGAAGGCGGCTGCGAAGATGCGCCTGTTCGCTGCGCCGGTCGACATCGACCCCGCGCAGGCCCTCCTCGAGCTCGTGCAGTGGACGGCCGGGGAGGTCCGGTACTGGCGGGCCGAGGTCGCCCGCATCGCCGAGGACGAGTCCGAGAAGCTGACATGGGGGCAGACGAAGACCGAGGAGGGCGTGGGGATCGGCGAGGACGGCGGCTATATGTCGAAGACCGTCGAGGAAGCCGTCCCCCCGGTCGCGTACAGGATGCTCGAGTCCGCGCAGGACCGGCTCGCGAAGTACGCCGCCGCCGCGCTCCGTGCCGGCGTCGAAGAGCGGCGTGTGAAGCTCGCTGAGGACCAGGGCGCTGCCGTCGCCGGCGTCATCCGTAAGATCCTCGAACGTCTCGACCTGCTCGAGTGGCAGGCCGAGCTCGTCCCCACCATCGTCCCCGAGGAGCTTCGGGCCCTGACAGCGGGAGCGTGACGTGACGGCCCTCGACTGGGCCGAGGCTGCGGCCCGCATGTTCGAACCCCCCGCCGACGCCCACTACCGGGCTGACCCGAAGGCGTGGGCGACCGACAAGCTCGGCGTCCACCTATGGTCGAAGCAGCGCGCGATCTTCGAGTCCGTCACCCACAACCGGCGCACCGCGGTGAAGTCCTGTCACGGTGCCGGGAAGTCGTTCTCCGCTGGTGCGCTCGCGGCATGGTGGATCGACACCCACCCGCCCGGCGAGGCGATCGTCGTATCCACTGCCCCGACCTACAAGCAGGTCCACGCCGTCCTGTGGGAGGAGATCCGTAAGCAGCACCGGAAGGGCGGGCTCTCCGGCACCGTCACCCTCGACGACGAGTGGAAGATCGGCGACATTCTCGTCGGCATGGGACGCAAGCCCGCCGACCACGACGCGCACGGCTTCCAGGGCATCCACCGCCGCTACGTCCTCGTCCTCCTCGACGAAGCCTGCGGCATCCCCGCCCCGCTGTGGGATGCGGTCGAGGCGATCACCACGAACGATGATGCGCGGATCCTCGCGATCGGGAACCCGGACGACCCGAACACACAGTTCGGCACCGTCTGCGGGCCCGGGTCGGGATGGAACGTCCTGCAGATCAGCAGCTTCGACACCCCCAACCTCAGTGGGGAGTGGGTGCCGGAGTACATGCGGCCCCTCCTCCCCTCCGCCGAGTGGGTCGACGACGCGCGGACCCGGTGGGGTGAGGACTCCCCCGTCTACAAGGCGAAGGTGCTCGGCGAGTTCCCCGACGCGTCCGAGAACACGCTCATCTGGCCCGACTGGATCCTCGCCGCCCAGCAGCGCACGCTGCCCGCGATCGGGGAACGGACCCTCGGGGTGGACGTCGCCCGGTACGGCACTGACCAGACCGTCATCATCGCCCGTGCCGGCGACCATGCCCGCGTTCTCAACACCTGGCAGGGCCAGGCCACCACCGCCACGACCGGACAGGTGATCCACGCCCAGCAGACCCACATCGCCGACGCGATCAACGTCGACGGTGTCGGCGTCGGTGGTGGTGTCGTGGACATGCTCACCGAGCAGGGCTACCCGGTGCAGGACATGCAGGCCGGGTCCGGCGCTAGGGACACGGGGAAGTTCGTCAACGCGCGCGCTGAGTGGTTCTGGGGGCTGCGGGAACGGTTCGAGCAGGGCGACATCGACATCGACCCTGACGATGACGAGCTCGCGACCCAGCTCGGCCAGATCCGGTTCGAGTACACGTCCCGTGGCCAGATCAAGATCGAATCGAAGGACGACATGCTCAAGCGTGGCGTCACCTCCCCCGACCGTGCGGACGCGCTCGCGCTCGCGTACGCGATCCCGAAGAACTACCGGGCCCCGTCCCGCATCCACTGACAGGAGGACCGCATGCCGATCGCTGATGTCCTCGAGGCAGTGCAGGACCACATCGACCGCGCCCCCGGGTACGACCTGTACCGGGACTACGAGGAAGGCCGGCACGCGTACCCGTACGCGTCGACCGCGTTCGCGAACTCGTTCGCGTGGATCCTCAAGTCCGCGCGAGCGAACGCCTGCTACACCGTCCGCTCCAACTTCACCGACCTCGTGCAGATCGAGGCGTGGACCGGCGCGGGCGCCAAGAAGGCGCAGACCCTTGCGGACACCACCGACCTCGACATGGTCATCGACCTCACGATCGCGGAGTCCTGGCGGTGTGGGGACGCTTACATCCTCGCGTGGCCGGGGAAGGACGGGGCCCCTCGCCCCTGGTATCACCGCGCCGACCAGGCCGGGTACCGGGTCGACCCGGAGGACCCGTCGACGATCGATGTGGCGTGGAAGATCTGGATCGCGTCCGACGGCCGCGGTCGAGTGAACCTTTACTACGCGGACCGTGTGGAGCGGTGGGTGACGCTCGGCATGATCCGCGCCGACAAGAAGCAGGCGGTCACCTGGGATGGGGCGAAGCAGGACACCGCGTGGGGGCCCTACGGGGACGACGGCGAGCCGGACACCCAGACGCACGACTTCGGTCAGGTGCCGTGGGTACACATCCCCTTCGACGCGCAGACCCAGGGCGGTCACGGCCGGTCAATCCTCCGGGACGTGGTCCCGCTGCAGGACGGCCTGAACCATGCCGTGCACGCGGTCGTCGTGAACACGGAACAGTACGCGGCCCCGCTCCGCGCCCTCCTCGGCTACACGGCCGCGAAGGAGCTCGACCCGGTCACGGGCCGGCAGCGCGAGGTCGAGTTCAAGATCGACCCGACCCGGAAGTCCATCTACGCATTCGAGGGCGAGGGCAGCGAGCTGATCCAGCTCGACCCTCCCGCGTCGCAGAACATCCTCGACGTGAAGCGGGACTGGCACTCCGACATCGCGAACACCGTCGGTGTACCCGTCTCGGACGTCGTCCCGGATCTGGGGAACATCCCGTCTGGTGCGGCGCTGCGTGTCCTCGCGGCGCGACGCACGGCGACGGTCCGGTCGTTCACCCGCTCGGTCCGCGGCCGGATCGGGACGCTGATGGGCATGCTCGGCGTCCCGGACGTGCTGCCGGAGTTCATCGACCCGGCACCGACCGATGACACGGAGCAGTGGGAGCTCGCGGAGGCTCGGGACCGTCTCGGGTTCCCCCTCGGTGAGAACCTGCGCGCGATGGGCTGGGACCAGGACGACATCGACCGGGTCCTCGAAGCGCAGGCGGGGGAGGAGGCGACCATCGGTCGTGTCGCCCGGCAGGCGTACGAGCAGGGTCAGACCAGCACTCCCGCGTCGGATGCCGGGGATGTGAAGTCCCGTGCCGATGCGATGGGTGTCCTGATCCGGTCCGGCGTCGACCCGGAGGACGCGGCCGCGAAGGTCGGCCTCGACGTCGATTTCACCGGCGCGGTCCCGACGTCTCTCCGCCTCCCCGAGGCTGAGGCTGGGAGGCTCGAGGCGACGTGACCGCCAACCGGGAGACCCTGCGGATCGACGAGGAGCTGGACCGGCTCCTCGCGACGAACCTCGACGAGCACGAGGCGCTCCTCATCGCGGCGTTCGCTGACGTCCTCCGTGTCACCCGGCAGGAGGCCGGGGAGATCGCTTCGGCGATGATCCAGGCCGCGGAGGAGGGCCGGTCCGTGGCCGGCCTAGCACTGCGGAACGAGCGGGTCCTGCGGGGTCTGCGCGCGATCCGGGAAGCGATCGAGCAGGCCGTCACGACGTCCCTCGCGGGCGTTCCCGTGACGGTGTCCAGGGAGGCGCAGGCCGCGTCCGATGGAGCGCGGGACATGATCGCCGCGCAGCTGACTGGTGCCCGCCGTGCTGAGCTGCAGGCAGCGGTCGTCGCGGCGTCTCCCGGTCAGGTGGCCGCGATCGTGGAGCGGACGACGCAGCGGATCGTCTCCCAGTCGATGCCGCTCGGCGCGGACGCGGAACGGATCATGCGCCGCGAGATCCGGCGCGGCATCGCCGTCGGGGAGAACCCACGCGCCGTGGCTCGCCGGATGGTGCGTGCCCTCGAGGACGCGTCCGATCTGCAGCTGTCCCGGGCGATGACCATCGCGCGCACGGAGCAGATCGACGCTCACCGTGCCGCGGCGAAGGCAGCGGAGGAAGCGAACACGGATGTGCTCGCTGGGTGGGAGTGGCAGGCGCACGCTGATGAGAGGCTCTGCCCCGCATGCCTGTCGATGCACGGCACCCGCTACGACACCGAGACCCCGGGGCCGCTCGGGCACCCGAACTGCCGATGCTCCCGGGTCCCCGTCACGAAGACGTGGGAGGAGCTGGGTTTCCCTGGCATGCGGGACCGGAAGCCGGTCGGGGAGACGCGCGAGCAGATCCTCGACGGCATGTCCGAGGAGGACATGCGCCGCATGCTCGGCGCCCGCGGCTACACGGCGTGGAAGGCCGGGAAGTACCCGCCGGAGAAGTGGGCGGTGCGCCGCTCAGCCGACGGATGGCGCGACTCTTACCAGGTGCGTAGGCCGCCCGGCTCGTCCTGATCCGGCGTCGCCGTGAGCAGCCCCCCGCACAGGCGACACCGGTAGTCGCGCCACATCCCCCACCCGTCGAGGTGGGCGCTGATCATCGCCCAGTCGTGGCCCGGGCACTCACCGGGGCCATCGTTCGCGTCGTCGTCTGTCCCACCCATTGCGGGCCTTCCTCGCACATGGGATCACCCTATGCCCGCGTGAGGCGGGCACCAACCGAAGGAGGAGGCCGTGGTGGCTGACACCGACCCGCAGGACCCGCAGGACCCCCAGGGCGGCGAGAGCACCGACCCGCAGGCCCAGACCCTCACCGACCCCGCGGGAGACCCGCAGGGAGGCGAGGAGAACCCCGACGCCGCCGGTTCGAAGGCGAAGGTCCTCGACGACCTCGCGAAGGAGCGCAAGGACCGCCAGGCCGCGCAGACCCTCGCCGAGGAGAACAAGACCAAGCTCGACGCCGTCCTGCAGGCCCTCGGCCTCGCCGACAAGGGCACTGAGGTCGACCCCGACCAGCTCGGGAAGGACCTCGCTGCACAGCGGGCCGAGAACGCTGTCCTCCGCGCCGGCAACGGCATCGCGGACGTCGACGCGCTCCTCGACTCGCGAGCGTTCACCCAGACGCTCGACTCCATCGACTCCTCGGACCGTGACGCCGTGAAGGCCCACATCACCGAGTACGTCACCGCGAACCCCAGGTTCGCCGTGACACCCCAGAAGGCCCAGGGCGTGCGTGATGCCGCCGCGGGTGCCGACCGCCAGCCCGCCGACCCCGGCGACTGGATCCGCAACGCAGCACGCAAGAACTGAACCGAAAGGACCACATCGTGGCCGGTTACAACAACGTCATCACCCGCAACGACGTCGGCGAGGCCCTGATCCCCGTCGACGTCTCCAACCAGATCATCCAGGAAGCGCCCGGCCAGTCCGTGGTCCTGCAGCGCGCCCGCAACGTGCGCATGTCCACCAAGCAGATGAAGCAGCCCGTGCTGTCGACCCTGCCGGAGGCGTACTGGGTCAACGGCGACACCGGTCTCAAGCAGACCACCAAGTCCTCCTGGGACAACGTCGTCATGACCGCAGAGGAGCTCGCGGCGCTCGTCGTGATCCCCGACGCCCTCATCGACGACGCGAACGTGCCCCTGTGGAACGAGGTGCGCCCCCTGCTGATCGAGTCGATCGGTAAGAAGGTCGACCAGGCCGCACTGTTCGGCATCGACAAGCCCGCGTCGTGGCCCACCGCCGTGGTGCCCGGCGCGATCGCTGCCGGCAACACCGTCGCCGACGGCACCGGACGTGACTTCGCGTCCGACGTCGCCGCGCTCGGTGGCCTCGTCGCGCAGGACGGGTTCGCGATCTCCGGATTCGCGTCCGCGCCCGGCCTGAACTGGCGCCTCGTCGGCCTCCGGGACGACAACGGCCAGCCGATCTACACCCCGTCCCTCACCGGCGGCACCCCGTCCTCGCTGTACGGGTACCCGCTGAACGAGGTGACGAACGGGGCGTGGGATGCGGAGGCCGCGACCCTGATCGGTGCGGACTGGTCGAAGCTCGTCGTCGGCGTCCGTCAGGACATCACGTTCAAGATGCTCGACCAGGCCGTGATCACCGACGCGGACGGCAAGGTCATCTTCAACGCGCCGCAGCAGGACTCGCAGATCATGCGCGTCGTGTTCCGTGTCGGCTTCCAGGTCGCGAACCCGCTGACCCGCGTGAACGGCGACGCGGCGACCCGCTACCCGGCCGGCGTCATCACGCCCGACGTGACCCCGTGAGCGTGGTCGTGACGGACGGGCGCGTGGACCTCGAGGTCCATGCCCCGTCCCCGTCGGGGCTGGCCGCTCTCGAGCGGCTGGGGTGGTCCGTGAAGGCGGACGAGACCCCGAAGCCGTCTCGGCGTCGAACGTCGAAGTCGAAGGAGCCCGTCGAGGGCTGAACCAGGGAGGTGATCGGGCGTGGTGTTCACGAGCGAGCAGGAACTCCGGGCGTGGCTCGGTGCGACAGTCGGCGTGGACACCGCGCCCACCCTCACGGACGACCAGGTGAACGTCGCGGTGAACGCGTCGCGGGTCGTCGACGCGGAGGGCAGGTTCCTCCCGGATCCCGGGTACGTGCCGACGTGGAACGGCTGGTACGCGGCGGCGCTGCTGATGGACATGAAGGCCGCGCAGGCCGTCGTGACCAAGGTGTCGCGGGTGTCATCGTTCTCCTCGGAAGGGTCCAGCGTGACCCGCTCTGAGGGGTCCACCGCCGCGGACTTCGAGGCTCTCGCCGCGAAGTATCGGGGGCTCGCGTTCCCGTCCGGTCCGGTGCAGGTGATCGACCTCGGCCCTGCGCTCGGGCCCGTGCCCCGGTCCGCGTTCGAGGGGGTGACACCGGATGTTGACCCCTGGCGAACTGGATGAGATGCGAGCCGACCAGGTCTCCCTGATGTGGGAGTCGGTCGAGGTCGACCGCCCGGGCGAACGAGTCTGGGATGAGGACGCGCAGCAGTACGTGGAGTCGTGGTCCCCGGTCTACCGCGCTCCCGATGGTGGCCCGGGCCCGGCCCGTGTCGCGGTGCCTCACGGCACCCCGATCGTCACCGCGTCGGGTGAGCTGGTCGTCCCCCGCACTGCCATGGTCACGATCCCGCACGGGTTCGAGATCGTGGAGGGCGACCGGGTCACGATCACGGATCCGCCGGCGGGCGTGCCGGGCACGGTGTGGGTGCAGGCCGTGGAAGCGGCTGGGATCCCCACGGCGTGCCGGATGGCGTGTGGTGCCCTGTGAGTGGGGACGCGATGCGCCGACACGCAGCGGACCTGCGGGGGCAGGCTGACACTCTCCCCGAGCGCGCCGCCGAGGTCGTCGTGAAGGTCACGTCCGAAACCGAGGCGGACGCGAAGCGGAACATCACCGCGATGAAGGCGGTCGACACCGGCAACCTGTGGAACAGCGTCACCAGTGCCTACTCGAACGGGCGTCTGCGGGGCGCTGTCGTCGCCACCGCGTCCTACGCGCAGTTCGTCCACGACGGCACCTCGAAGATGCCGCCGAGACCGTTCCTTGGACAGGCCACCGATCGCCACAAGGAACGGTTCTACGAGGCGATGGCACGTCTCGGGGAGGGGTGACATGGCGTCTCTGACCGCATGGCACTCCGAGGTCCAGCGCACCTTGAACGCGGCTCTGCCCACGTTCTTCGGCCCTGCCGACACCCTCCCCACGAGCGGGGGTCGGGTCGTCCAGTGCTGCGTCCTGTGGCCCACCGCCGGCACCGAGCAGTCCCGCAACGGTGCCCCCGTGCACCAGCGCACCGACTCCGTGACCGCCGTGTTCGTGGGGGCGACGGTGCTGGACGCTCTTGCCGCCGTCGGGAAGGGCCGGAAGGCCCTCGAAGGTGCACGCCTCACCGCATCCGGTCCCGGGGGCGGGCGGGTTCGCGAGGGCGGTTTCACGGGCACTCAGCCCACCCCGGAGCCGGGCACGGACCCCGTTCGTGTCTCGCTCTCCATCCAGTTCGACGCGATCACGAAGGACCCCACATGAGCACCCCCCAGAAGTTCCGCAAGAAACCCGTCGAGATCGAGGCGATGCAGTGGGACGGCACCGCCGCAGGAGCCACAGCCGTCATCGACTGGGTACTGGGCAACGGCGGCACAGCGACCTACGCCTGCACGAGTGACCCGTGCAGCGGTGGAGAGGGCGGCCACACCATCGCCGTCGACACCCTCGAAGGCCGCAACCTCGACGCTGGCCCCGGATGGTGGGTCATCCGTGGCGTGGAGGGCGAGTTCTACCCGTGTAAGCCGTCCGTGTTCGCCGCAACCTACGAGGAGCCCCGGTGAACCCGCACCGCCCCGTCCGTGCCCGCAACCACGACACGGGCGACCTCTACACCACCACCCGACACCTCGCCGCCCGACGCGGCGACGAGATCCTCGAGGACCGTCCCGCCGTCGACCAGTACGGCGCATGGCTGCCCCCGACCCCCAAGAAGAATCTCCAGCCCGCCCGTGACTCGCACGGACGGTTCACCCCCAGTCAGCCCGCCACGGGCGAGGAGGAAGCATGAGCATCACCGCTATCGACGGCGTCCAGGCTGCTGGCCGTCAGCCCGTCTGGGCGATCGACGCCGCAGACCTGCCCAACATCACCGACGACACCACCAGCATCCCGCTCGCCGCCGTCACCGCCGGTCAGAAGATGGACTGCTACTACGACTTCGGCGGTCTCGCCCTGGACCGTACCGCGACCACCCGGTCCCGGCAGCGGGCCTGCGAGAAGGTCGCCCGGGAGATCAAGATCGGGGAGACGATCTCCGGCACGCTCACCGCGGTCTACGACCAGCAGGCCGCGGACACGGAGACGATCAACCTGGCCTACGGTGCGCTGCCGGAAGGTGGTGACGTGTTCCTGTTCATCGCGAACGGCTGGGACCAGGACCAGGCTCCGACCTCCTCAACGAAGGGCGACCTGTGGCGGGTGACCGTGTCGCAGAAGGCTCACCTTCTCGCCGCGTCCGCGGAGGAGGACCTGATGTTCCGCGCCGATCTGGCCGGGTCGCTGTTCGTCCCGAACGTGTCCCTCACCGGGGCCTGAGACCGTCCGGTCCGCTGATTCGGGGGAGTCAGCGGACCGGACACCATCCCCCACCATCCCCCTTAAGGAGACACCATGGTCACCCGCGCCACTGCGACGGTCACCATCACGATCGACGCTCACTCCGACGCGGTTGCTGCACTGGACGCGGCACGCCGCGAAGAAAAGCGGCTCAGCCTCGAACTCGCCCGCACCACCAAGGGGAAGACCGCCCCCGTCACGCGGAAGCTCAACGCCGCCCGCGCCGACGCTGACAAGCACCAGGCAGCCATCGACACGGGGAAGCTGCACGTCCGGGTCCGCACACTCGCCGCCGGCGCGTACCGAAACCTGCTCAAGAACCACCCCCCGAAGGACGGCGACGAGCTCGACGCGAAGGTCGGATACAACGCGGATACGTTCGGTGCCGCGCTGATCCGTGCCACGACCGTCAACGCTGTCGATCACACTGGCCAGCTGGTCGACCTCGACCTCGACGCCCTCCTCGACGATGACGACGGCGTCTCCCCGTACGACTTCGAGCAGTGGTTCCGCACCGCGCTCGCACTCCAGACCCAGGGCGAGTCGCGGGTCCCTCTGCTGCGCGTCTCCTGACCGACTCCCCCGACCTCCTGATGGAGGCGAGGACGGCGCGCGACTACGGGATGCCCATGTCCGCCTGGGATGAGGCGGACGACAACGACCGGGACTGGGCCCTCGCCCTCGCGGCGAAGGACGCCAAGAAGTGCCCGGTCTGTGGCGGCGACGACCCGGAACGGCTCTGCCAGAACCCCGCCTACCAGCACGCATGGGTCGTGACCACGACTCGCTGTTTCCGGTCGCGGGCCTTGCAGATGGCGATGGAGCGGTTCAAGAACGACCCGTACGTCTCCACGGTCGTCCCGCACATCACCCTCGACCTGTCGAGGGCGAAGAACACGTAGGAGGTACCGGGTGGCTGACCAGACTGTCCGCACGATCTATGAGGCTGTCGTCACCCGTGCTCAGCGGTCGATGGTCGACCTGGCGAGGGACACGGACAAGGCCGCCGACGCGGCGGACAAGCTCGACGCCTCCCTCGACAAGACCGGTAAGCGGGACGTCAAGCCGAAGATCGACGTCGACATCGCCGACGCCGAGGCGTGGGTGCGGGAGATGAAGGCCGAGCTAGACGCCCTCGAGAAACTCGACCCCGAAGTGCGGGTCGAAGCGGACGTCGATTCGGCACTCTCTGAGCTCGCCAAGGCGGAGGCGACCCTCCGAGAGTTCCAGGGCATGAAGGCGGAGGCGGTCGTCACCGTCGACGCGGACTCCACCGCTGACGCCTTCGACGGGATGGGGGACGCTGCCGAGGAGGCTGGCGACTCCGCTGGGGCTCGAGCTGGTGAGGCGCTGCTCGATGGCCTGAACTCGACGCCCGTCCTCGGTGCTGTGGCGGGTCTCGTCGCCGCTGTCGGAGGGTACGTCGCATCCGGCGTGATCGGAGCGGTCCTCGAGTCGCTGCGCGCCGAGGACGTGTTCGGGGTCCGCTCCGGGCTCGACGAGGGCACCGCCCGGAAGTTTGGTGTCGCCGCTGGTGCCGCGTACGCCAACGCGTGGGGCGACAGCCTCGACGAGAACATGGGCCGCGCCCAGAAGGCGCTGGAGAACGGGCTGATCGACGAGGACGCGACGGGCCGCGAGATCCAGGCCGTGATCGAGCAGATGGCGGCTCTCGAGGAGATCGTCGGCGTCGACGTGACCGAAGCGGCGGAGGCCGCAGGCAACATGATCAAGAACGGCCTCGCCGCGAACGCGGAGGAGGCGTTCGACGTCATCATCCGCGGCCAGCAGGAGGGGCTGAACCGGTCCGAGGACTGGCTCGACACCCTCCGCGAGTACTCCTCGATGTTCCAGTCTCTCGGGCTGTCCGGTGCCGAGGCTGGCGGACTGATCGAGCAGGCGATGGACGCTGGTGCCCGTAACAGTGACGTGGCAGCGGACGCGCTCAAGGAATTCTCGATCCGGGCCCGCGACGACTCGAAGGCCACGCGGGGCGCGTTTGAGGCGCTCAAGCTTGACGCCGATGACATGGGCAAGAAGTTCCGAGCCGGTGGTGACGAGGCGAAGGAAGGTCTCGACCTAGTCCTCGATGGGATCCGGGCGCTCGACGAAGACGCCCGCGATGCTGTGGGCGTCGCGCTGTTCGGCACCATGTGGGAGGACATGGGCAACGGCGCGAACCTGCTCGCGATGGACCTCGACGGCCTGGCCGACTCGTGGGTGAACGTCGGCGACACGACCGAAGACGCGATGAACCGCATGTCCGACAACGCGGCGTCGTCGCTCGAGTCCGCGACCCGGACCGTCACGACCGCAGCAACGAACCTCCTCGGCGGCCTCGCATCCACATTCGAGGAACCACTACAGGACGTGGCCGGGTGGGTGTCGACCCACTCCGCGGAGATCACCCAGTTCCTCGTCAACATGGGCCTCGGCTTCTTCGGTCTGGCCCGTGCTGCGGTGGAGTTCGCGGCGACCACCGTCGAAGTGATGGGCAACGTGTCGGGTGCTCTCGACGGGGTCGTCCGCAACATCGGCCGCGCAGTCGAGGGCTTCGGCGTGATGACCGGCGACTTCGAACTCGCGTCCCTCGGCCAGGACATCCAGAACGCCGCGGACGACATGCAGACCTTCGCCGACAACTCGGACGAGGCCGCGGACCTGGTGCGGGACACGGTCCTGCCCGCGATCGACGACGCCGAGGCGAAGTTCCGTGACTTCACGGGCGGCGCGGTGATGCAGGCCGAGATCAACGACGCCGTGAACGGCATGGTCGCGGACCTCGACGACTTCGTCGCCTACGTGGACGGGCTCCCCGACGGGACGATCACCATCAACGGTGACACGACCGGTGGCGAGGAGGCGATGAACGCCCTCATCGCCGAGGTCTCCGCGTCGAACGGCACCGTCAACATCAACGGCGAGACCGTCGACGCGGAGGACGCCCTCGACCGGGTCATCGACCTCGCGGGCGAGGGCGTGGAGATCGTGGTCACCGCGAACACGGGCCCCGCGGACGCGGAGATCCTCGCGTTCACCCAGCGTGCCGTCGATGAGGCTGTCGTGTCCATCGGCGCGGACACCAGCCCCGCTGAGGACGAAGTGGTGGAGTTCAAGGGCACCGTCATGAACGGCACCGCCCCGATCAACATCGACGCGAACACGTACTTCGCGGAGGAAGAGCTCCGCCGCCTGTACACGACGATCACCGACCAGGGTGGGACGGTCGAGATCAACGGCGACACGGTCAACGCCGAGGAAGCGCTCGAACTCCTCGAGGCGGAGATCAACTCCTCCGACGGTGAAGTGACCATCAACGGGATCACGATGCCAGCGGAGGAGTCGCTGTATTGGCTGATCGCGGCGATCAACGGCGAGACCGGCACTGTCACGGTCGACGGCAACAACGCTCCGGCGAAGGCTTCGGCGGATGGCGCGAAGTCGTATGCCGACTCGAAGACGGGCACTGTGAAGGTGGACGCGTCGACGAGGGCCGCGGAGTCCGCTATCGACGTCCTCACCCGTACCCGCTACATGTCGGTCATCGCGACCGTGCAGGGAGGGATCAGCGCCGCTTTCGGGCGGGCTGATGGGGGGCGGCTCCCGGGGCTCGCCAGCGGCGGGAGCGTGGGAGCGGGCTACGGCATGGTCCCTGCACCGTATCCGGGGCCGGGGGTCGACAACGTCCTGTGGCCCCTCGCCGCCGGCGGGCAGACACTCTCCCAGCCTCTCGCGGGCGGGGAGTGGGTCATCAACCCTGTCTCCTCGGCGCAGCACGACCGGACGCTCGCGGCGATCAACGCTGGGGCGTCCCGCGCTGAGCTGGCCGCGTCCCTCGGGGCCCGGGCGGGCGCTGGTGGCGTGAACGTGTCCCAGCAGATCAACGGTCTGAACGCGTACGAGGTCGCTCGCGAGTCGCGGGCGCAGATGCAGCACGTCCTGTCGGGCGCAGCGATCACCATGTGAGAGGAGGGGGCATGACCTGTGGCTGGTCGCATGAGGAACCGTGCATGACCGTCCAGATCGGGGACGTGGAGGCGATCTCGAACGGACCCGCGATCGGGTACGGGCTAGTATCGCTCGACGGCTGGGAGGGCGGTGCCCCCGCCACCGGAGGGCCGGTCTCCTACGAGGCACGGGACGGGGCTGTCCGTGGCGACGTCTACTACTCGCCCAGGTCGCTGATCCTCGAGGGCGACATCGTCGCCCAGGACCACGAGGACCTCGCGGACCGGGTCATGGCCCTGTCTGCCCTCGGCCGGTACGAGACCCTCACCGTGGACGAGACCGTCCACACGGGACTCGTCCGTCAGGTCGAGGTGGCCAGGATGCGGCCCGTGCAGATCACCACCGACGGACCGACGTTCGCCCGGTGGACGATGCAGCTCGAGACCGTCGACTGGCGGCGCGTCTCGGTGGACCAGCAATCGCTGGCGGTCACGTCGGGTGGGGTGGCGGCTCGGAATCTGGGTGATGCCCCGGCAGCGCTCACGCTCTCTCTGAAAGGCCCGCTCACGAATCCGGGGATCTCATGGTCCGGTGGGGCGTGGCAGTACAGCGGCACTGTCGCGTCGGGGCAGGAGATCCGCGTGGACATGGAACGGCGAACGGTCCGCGATCCAGCGACGACCGCGCACTCTCGCCGTCTAGCGTCAGGGACATGGCTCAGCCTGCCCCCGGGGTCGACGACTCTGTCTCGCACCGGTAGCGGTACCGGGTCGGTCACTGCATCGTGGAGGTCGTCGTGGATGTGACCTGGTTCCTCGCGGACTTCATGACGGGCGACTTCATCGACACGGTCCCCCTGGAGGACGTGCAGCTGACCTCGTCACTCAAGCCGGGGCGGGCCTCGGCATCGATGGATCTGCGGAAGCTCGGCGGGTCAATGACCCAGGCGCGAGCCACCGTGGACCTGATCCGCGGTGGTCGGTGCACGCTCGTCCCGATCATGGAGGGCGTGTCCACTGGTGTCGGGAACCCTCCGACGTCGCGGGAGCTGGGCGAGTGGTGGATCAGTGACGTGGAAGGCACCTACGCCTCGCCCATGGTCACGCTGTCCGGCCCGGAGTTCGCGGGCTACGCCTCCCACGTGCTGCTGGTGGAGAACTTCCTGACGGCGAAGGGTGAGCCGGTCACCCGCGACCCCGTCGTCACGATGCGGGAGATGCTCGGGTTGCTGTTCTCCCGGTCGCAGACCGTGGCCGTGGATCTCCAGTCCTGGGTGTCGCACACGGGTGCGACTGTCCCCGTTGACGGGCGGAAGCTCCGCCGTACCTACGCGGACCACATCGCTGATCTGATGGAGGCTGAGGGTGGCCCGTTCGAGTGGGTGATCCGGTCGGGTCTCGTGCTCGACGGGTGGGTGCCGCTCCGTGTGACTCGCACGCTGGAGGTCGGGCAGCCGGTCCTCTCCATGGTGCGGGACGACATCACGCTCGAGATCGCGGGGCCTGGTGCTCCTCCCGCGTCTCTGCTGGATGCGTCGTGGTCGTGGTCTGAGTCGTCGTCGGCATCCACGGTGTACGGCTGGGGATCAGGCTCCGGGGCGAAGCAGATCGGTGAGGCTTTCGCGTCCCGTGATCGCCTGTCGGGTGAGCCGGTGAAGACGCGCCTGATCACCGACCCTAGCGCGGGGACGATGGCTCAACTCCGCCGCTCCACTAGGCGCGCGCTCTCCCGGTTCAGCCCTGAGTCGCGGGCTTTCACAGCGACTCTCCCCGCTGACCGGTACACGCCCCGCACGGGCGAGCGGTATCAGTGGCGGTCGGACGCGACATGGACTCGTGCCGCGGAGTCGGGGACGGTCCGCTGCGTCGGCTGGTCCTGGCGGTCGTCGGATCCGACGAACTACACACTCGATCTAGTGAGGTGATGCCGGTGTTTCCGCAGGACATCGAGGACAACCTCCGGGAGCTGGCCCGCCGTATCGACGCGATCAACACTGCTCGCCCGGGCCCTACATCATGGGGTCCGGGTGATGGTGAGGCGTCGGCGCTCGCGGACGACGGACGGACGCTGTTCTCCTTCGGGTCGACGGGTGCGTCGGTGGAGTCTCGCGGCACGCTCACTGGCCTGACTCCGCTCCTCGACAGCATCCGGGCGAAGGATGACGCCCAGGATGGCCGGCTGGATGGGCATGACGGGGACGTGTCCCGGATCGACGCGAAGAACGCGGCGCAGGACGGGACGCTGGCGTCGCACAACACCCGGATCACGACGGCACAGTCTCGCGCGGACAAGGGCGTCGCGGACGCGGCCACGGCGCAGGGCCGGGCGGATGATGCGTGGTCGCGTGCTGGGACGGCCCTGTCGAATGCGGCGACGGCACAGTCTCGCGCAGACTCCGCGTACTCGCGTGCGGGGACTGGTATCTCGGATGCCGCGACCGCTCAGTCTCGCGCCGACGCCGCCTACCAGCGGGCGGGTGACGCACAGACCGTCGCAAATGAGGCGCGGGACAAGGCGGACCAGATCATCGCCTGGATCAACCGGAACCTGTACCGGTCGGGCGGCGGCCCGTTCCCGAACGACTTCCCCGCCTGACCCCCCGATCTTCTCGCCCCCACGCGTCGCGTGCTGGGGCTTCTAGCCATGCCCAGGAGGCACCCATGGAAATCACGACTGCCCAGGTCCGCGCCGCCTACGCCCTGCTCGCCCTCGACCCTGACCTGACTGTGAGCGTGTCCCTGTCTCCGACGTGGGCGCATGTCGTCACTGTCCAGGTCGATGAGGACGGGCATCCGGTCGTGTCCGGTGGGGTGCTTCAGACCGTGGATCACGGGATCCAGCTGACTGAGGAGGCCGAATGACCAGCGTGATTGTTCCCCCGGTGGATCTCGCACCGGGGATGCCGTCTCGTGTCGTGACGATCTCCGCGACCGACATCACCGAGGGCGGCAAGTCGCTCGCGGGCGAGAGGGTGCGGTTCGCGCTCTCGGACTCGCTGGACGTCACGTCTGGGGGTGACGTGATCGCGAAGACGTCCGCCGAGGTGGTCCTCGACTCTCAGGGGAACGGGTCGATCCGCCTCCCGGTCTACTCGGCGGACGTGAAGACTTGGTGCGGCAAAGAGTGGGCGATCCTCGTCTCGACCTCGTGGGGGTCGCAGAAGGCGATCCGCGTCCCCGCAGGCTCGACGTCCATCGCCCTGTCGGCCCTCCCGAACATCCGCCCTCTCCGCGGTCGGGAACTCCAGTGGGCTGTCACCGGCGTGGCACTGAATGTCACCACAGGGTCCCCCGCGTCCGGCAGCGCGTCGCTCTCTAGCGGGATCCTGACTCTCGATCTGCGTATCCCGCAGGCCGACGCGAACGGCCCCATCGCTGTCCTCGAAAACGTCGACCTGAACACGATGATGCAGTCTGGGCAGTGGCGGACCGGACCCACTAGGGGGATCACCAACTACCCGTCGGGCGTCGGGGACAATCTCGCGGTGTTCCGGTCGTACTACCTCAACGGCTCCGCCGTGATTCAGGAGTACGACGACCCTTACGGCGTGCTGAACCGCCGCCGCTTCAACGGCACGACCTGGCATCCCTGGCTCCCCGCCAACCCGTTCGACGCAATCCTGCTGGACGCTGGCACGGACCTGAACCTGCTCACCAGCTATCGCACCTACCGCGTGACCGCGAGCCGACCCGTGGTCAACGGACCGGATGAGTGGCTGGGCACGTCTTACGCGCTGGAGTTCCTGCGCCTGGGCACTAGCTGGAATCTCCAGCGCGCCACGAACCAGGACGGCGTGGTGAAGATCCGTTCCGGGGTCGGCTCGTCGGGCACCTTCTGGGGGCCGTGGTCGGGCGCGGGAGGCGGCGGTGCCGGTGCCGGTGCTGGCGGCGAGGCGCGCACGGCGATGGAGACCACGGGCGAGTGGACGACCCGGGCGCAGGAGCAGCAGTATCTCGAGTCCCTGGCCCAACATCAGGCCGTGACTCTGCTGGACCTCGGGACGTCCGTTGAGGGCCGGACTGTGCAGGGAATCCAGATCGGGAACAAGGTTGGCTGGCGCGGCACCCCGAACCCGACGATCCTGCTCATGGCGACTCAGCATGGCGACGAGATGGGTGCGCGTGAGGGCGCGCTGATCTTCGCTCGGGAACTGGCGCAGGCCACCACCCTCGCCCTGTTCGAGGTGTGTGTCGTGATCGTCCCGACCGTGAACCCTGACCGGGTCGACGTGTCCCGGACGAACGCGAACGGCGTGAACATCAACCGCGACTGGGGTTCCGCCGCCCGTGTCGAACCGGAGACGCAAGCGATCCTCACCGTGTTCGCGAACTACCCCGTGGTCGCGGCTGTGGATGCGCACGGCTTCGGATACCCGCAGGAGGTCTCCATCCGCGAGACCCGCAACCCCGCAGCCTCGACCGCCACGACCGAGCGATCGCAGCGTCTCTATGACGCGGTGTTCTCGATGCTTGAGGACGAGGGTCAGCCTGTCCGCATGTACGGCAACCCCGGTGACCCGACCACGGAGGGCACATTCGTTCACGAGGTCTCCGCCGTGGACGGGATCGCGCCTCTGCTGATCGAGATTCCCTCCCACCGCAACACCTATGGGCGGTACTCACCCAACCCGCACTGGCAGGCGCATGTCGCTCGCCTCGCGTTCCGTGAGGTCGTGGAGGTCGTCTATCGCGAGCTTGACGCATTCACCTCGGCGAAGGAGGCAGTGTGAGCACCCCGATCAATTGGCGGCACGCTCCGCGCACGCACACCCACCCCTGGTCGGAGGTCACCGGCAAGCCGTCCACGTTCACGCCCGCCGAGCACTCGCACCCGGTCACCGACGTGACCGGCCTCCAGGCCGCCCTGGACAATCTCAGCTGGACTACGGGGTGGCGTCTCATCAGCCCCGCGTCGGGCGTGACGGGGGCGGTGAAGATCAAGCGGTCCTGCGTGGGCGGGCACGACATGACGACGATCCGTCTCGAATCGGTACAGGTCCCCGCGGGGACGGGGTCAATTCTGCTCGCGTCGTTGCCTACCGGGTTCCGTCACACCGGGGAGATGTACTTCCTTGCGGACGGCAGGCAGCAGGAGGCACCGTCCGAGATTGGTCTGTATTCGGCGGCGAATGTGGCGTGGATGCTGATGTCGACCGGGTCGGCTACCCATCCGACCAATCCGATCAGTGGCGAGTTCTCGTGGTGGTCCCCTGATGCTCGCCCTACGGGGACGCTCCCTGGTGAGGCGACAACCATCTGACCTCCGCACCGATAATCATGACGCCCCGCCTGGTGGGGCTTTTTTTATGCCCGAAAGGTGGCCGCAATGGCGATGCCAACGAATGTTGACACGGGGAAGGTCGTTGGCCGATTCATCATCGGCGTCGCTGACGGACCAGACCCCGATAACGAACCGGACGCCCTCCCCGCCTCGGGGACGATCGCGTTCACCGCGTCCGTCCCCTACCTCCCCGATCCGACCGAGGGCACGACCATCCTCAAGGTCCCGATCATCGGAGTCCTCGACTCCGAGGGTTACCTGTGCGCCCCTGATCCTGCGGACCCGTCGAAGGCGGGTACGCGGGGGCTGCGGCTCATCGCGACAGATGACCCGGACCTGTCCGTTCAGGGATGGACATGGAATGTCACCTACACGTTCGGGACGGTGAATGGTGTCCGCCCGCAGGTCGCGTCGCATTCCATGGCGCTCCCCTCGGGGGCGACCATCGACCTGACGACGGTGGTGAAGGTCCCCTCGTCAACGGGGATCGGGACGGAGCAGGCGGAGGCCCTCGCCGTGCTCGCACAGCAGGCCGCCACCGACGCCGCCACCGCAGCACAGGCCGCGAACGATGCGGCCCTCGCCGCGTCGACCGCCGCGCAGGCCACCGACGCGGGAGTCGCCCTCCTCGTCACCGGCGACGGGGCGACCACCGCCGCTCTCGACCGCACCTACCGTGCCCACACCTCCGTCAAGGAGTACGGCGCACTCGGCGACGGGACCACCGATGACACGACCGCCGTGCAGGCCGCCCTCAACGCGGGTGCGGGCGGGTCCGTGTACTTCCCCCCGGGCGCGTACCGTCTCACGGGCCCGCTGACCGTCCCCACCGGCACCAGCGTCTCCGGGGCCGGATCCGGGGCCAGCCTCCTCGACTGGTCGACCAGGCCCGGGTTCGCGGCGACGAGCCTCCTCGCCTGGGCGAAGGGCACCGTCTCGGACCCGTCACCCCTCACCGTCGACACGGTCGTCGGGGACGCGCAAGTCACCGTCTCCCCCGGCCACACCTTCCAGGCCGGTGACTGGGTCCGCATCACTGCGGACGAGACGACCCTCAGCGGGGAAGCCGTGAAGGGCGAGTTTCAGCGAGTCCTCACTGTCGCCGGGAGCGTCCTCACCCTCGCCGGGTCCGTGTACGACACCTACACGCAGGCGTCCGCGGGCCGAGTGGAGCGCGCGAACCTCTCTACGGGTGCCATCTCAGGTCTCTCGATTCGAGGGAAGGGCATCAACTCGGCGGGGTACGGGGACACTGCGGTGGAGTTCTCTCTCGCCCGGGATGTGTCGGTCACCGACGTCCACTTCGAGCACATCGAGAATAAGTGCCTCCTCATGCAGTCGGTGGTGGGGTTGTCCGTCGCTGACTGCTACTTCCGCTTCCATCCCAGCTTCACCCCCTTGCAGTACGGGGTCGCTCTCACCGGAGCGTGCCAGATGGCGTCCATCCGTGGTTGCTCCTCCTGGAACGACCGCCACCTCGTCACCACCTCCACGTCGCAGTCGCTGCTCGCGGCGTCGACCGCCAGCCGCGGCATCCCCCGTATCATCACGATCACCGGATGCACTGCAAACGGGTCTTGGCAGGCCCCGATCGACACACACCGCGGCGGCGAGTATGTGACGGTCGTCGGCAACGCCCTGACCTCCGAGTCGACGGGCATCAAGATCCGTGGCGCGAACGCCCTCGTCTCCGGCAACACCATCACCGGGAAGTCCGTCAGCCTGGGCGGGTCCCCGTTCGGTGTGCGCGTCGGGATGGTCGGTGACAACGTCCGCGTCACCGGCAACGTCATCCGCGGCTTCGACACGGGCGTCCGCATCGAGACGCCGGACGGGACGACGAAGAGCCTTGTCGTCGCGGACAACTCGATCGTCGACTGCAAGTGGGCCGTCTACCTCGGCGCGAGCACGACGGTCCTCGACAAGGTCCAAGTCTGCGGGAACTACTTCTCGGTCCCCGCCACCGGCTACGGCCTCTACGTCACGACCACGGTCAATGACTTGGACGTGTCGCAGAACGTCTTCGACGGCGGAGTCCAGGGCGTCTATATGGCCTCCCCGACCCTGCCGATCACGCGCCTACTCATCCACGGCAACTCGATGCGAGGACAGTCCTCGTACGGCATGTACCTGCGGAACCTCACGGACGCGTTCGTTGCGGGGAACTTCTCCGCTACTCGGGAGATCCGCTTCGCCGCGACCTGCACCCGCGTCACCGCGGCGGTGAACGGCTGCACGATCACGGACTTGTCTGACGGGAAGACCGTCGTCATCAAGTAACCCCACCAGGCCCCGCGACCGCTCATGGTCCGGGGCCTTTCTCATGCCCAGGAGGCACCCCATGACCGACCACTGCTGGGACGACATGACCGAGGAGGACGCTGATGTGGCTGACGAAGCTCGCTGATCTCGCGGACCCCCGCTACGGACTGAGCGTCCGCTTCGAGTCGGGGTGGCGGACCCGTGGCGCGTCCGGCGGCTCACAGATGCGATCGGTCTCGGGCGTGCTCTGGCATCACACCGCGGGTGCGCGCTCCGGCACCTATCCGTCCCGTCTGATCCTCCGCGAGGGTAGGGCTGGCCTGTCCGGGCCGCTGTGCCACCTCGGCCTCGACCGGGACGGCACAGTGTGGGTCGTCGGCGCGGGGAAGGCGAACCATGCCGGGAAGGGCCGCGTTTCGGGAGTCCCGACCAATGGGGGGAACACGCGCCTGGTCGGGATCGAGATGGAGTCCGCTGGGGTGCGCCCCTGGGACTGGACCCCGGCGCAGCTCGCCGCGATGCCGAAGCTCGGGGCGGCGCTCTCCGACCTGTACGGGCTGTCCGCCTCCCAGCACTGGGGACACCTCGAGTACAGCAGCACCGGGAAGATCGACCCTGCCGGACTCCCTGGCGGCATGTCCGGTCTCAGGTCCCGGATCGCCGCCGTGAGCATCGGTGGCACCGTCACCGACCAGGCCCCCGAAGCCAGCGGTGAGTTCGCGGACGTCGACAAGACCCAGACCTGGCTTACCGCCCTCGGCTACGACCCCGGCCCGATCGACGGGAAGTACGGCGCGCGGACCGAGGCCGCGACCCAAGCCGCTCAGCAGGATCTCGGCATCACCCCGGCGGACGGCCGACCCGGCCCCGCCACCCGAACCCACCTGGAGGCAGCAGTGTCCAAGCTCGACAAGCTCGACGACATCCACGCATGGCTCGCACCGATCCACCGCGGCGGCAAGCAGATCACCATCCGGCAGGAGGTCGCCGACGCGAAGACCGCCGCCCTCGCCGCACGCGAGCAGACCGGCCCGATCCGCCGCGGCGGGAAGGACGTCACCCTCCGGCAGGAGGTCGCGGACGCGAAGACCCTCGCACTAGCCGCGGAGGCCCGCGACAAGGCGATCCTCGCCGCCATCCAGGCCGCGGCCAGCACCGGCACCCCCATCGACCTCGACGCGGTCACCGCCGCGGCCGAGCAGGGCGTCGCCAGGGCGATCGCGTCGATCAGCGCGGACGTCACCGTCACCGTCGAGGGGTGACTGCCATGCACGCGACCACCGAGGTTGATATCCGGCAACCTCCCGGCCTCGCACGGTTCCACGTCGCCCTGTTCACGGTCCTCGCCGCGTACGCCGCCTTCCGCGCCGCGTCGTTCTACATCGCCCTCGGAGGCGGTCGGGGCGGCGCGGTCCCCTCCGTGATCGATGCCGCGTTCTCCCTGCAAGTGTGGGCCGGGCTGTGGACCGCTGGAGCGGCCCTCCACCTCCTCGCGATCCGGTGGGAGTGGGCACGCTCCGCGACCCTCTGGACCTTCTCCATCAAGGGCCTCGCCGTCGCCACCGCCTTCGTCATGTCGACCGGCTCGATCGGCGGGTTCGTCTCCTACGGCTTCCCCGTCGTGGCGCTGTGGCTGATCCAATGGGCGCTCACCATGCGCACCACGGTCGTCGTCCAGGCCGTGCCTGTCATCGAGGCTCACACCGTGGCGGAAGCTGCGAGGGAGCGGCTCACGGCTGAGACCGACGAGATTCCGGAGGTCCCGTATGGCTGACCCGACCGTGCTCGTCGCCGCGATCGGTGGCGTCTCCGCGATCGTCGTCGCGCTGATCTCTCAGGGGCTGAAGCGGGCCGGTGAGCGGACCGAGCAGCAGATCAAGCAGCAAGTCCAGGAGACAACGAGATCAGCGACGAAGGCCGCTGACGAGTCCGCCCGCCAGGTCGGTGTGGACGTCGGCGGGGTCGTGTCCGCAGCGATCACCGCCGCTGTCGCACCCGTGAACGCTCGCCTCGAGATCGTCGAGGGCGAGGTGCGGATCCTCCGCTCCGACCTGGTGCCCATCGCTGTGTCCGACCGGGGCCTGGTCCTGTCGAAGGTGGCGGAGGGCCTGATCCAGCACCACCAGGTCGTGCCGATCCCCGAGTCCGTCGCGCCCCTGTACCCCCATCACCTGCGGCACGTGCCGCGCCCGAAGGAGAACCCATGATCACCACGTCCGCATTCTGGTTCGGCGCTGCCGAGCGCGCACTCAAGACCTTCTTCCAGACGTTCGTCGCCGTCATCATTGCCCAGCTCGGAGCGGAGACCGTCGGCGTGTCCGCCGGGATCCTCGACGCGGACTGGACCACTGCCGCCTCGGTCGCCGGACTCGCGACCGTCCTCTCCGTCGCCACCAGCATCGGCAACGCGGAGTTCGCCGCGGGCGATCCCGGCCACGGTCGCCGCGCACTCCGGGACGAGTGATGTTCCAGTGCCCCCTGTGCTCGGCGTCCTACTCGTCCGCGTGGGCGGCTGAGGAATGCCGCCGAGAGTGCGAGGACGCTGACCGTGACGCGCGCCGCGCGACCACTGAGCGCCGTCACTGATCGTCACTGATCGTCACTGACACACACTGACGCCCCCACTCTCCTTCGGGAGGGTGGGGGCGTTTCGTCATGCCTGGATGCTCAAGGCTCCACCGGCATCACGCCGAGGCACCCCCGCACCCGCTCCCCATCACAGCCCCTGCAAATCCACAGCGGATGCCCGCCACCGATCGCCCCGTCACACCTACAGAACCGGAAGCTGCGCATGTACCGGGTCTCCCCGCAGGGGCATGGCGGCATCGGCGGCTCAGCCCAACCCCCGGGCGTACGGACCAGCGTCATGATTCGACCCCTTTCACCAGACGGGCCTGTAGCTCCGCAGCATGCACCACCGTCGGCCGCGTCCGAGACGGGACCAGGTGCCCATAGATCCGCGTCGTCGTCGAGATGTCCGCATGCCCCAACGCCCGCGACACCTCGAAGAGGTCCGCGCCCTGCGAGAGCATGTAGGACGCGGCGAAGTGCCGGAGCCAGTGCACCGTCGGACGCGGAGACACCTTCGCCGCCGTCACCGCCGGATCCCAGTGCGACTTATAGAACGTCGAGTGCTGCACCCTGTCCCCGCGCGTGTTCGTGAAGACGTAGTCACCCGGCCGGCCCCGCTTCCCCAGCGACTCGATCACTGCCGGGTCTGTCTCCACGCGCCGCCTCGAGGTGGTCGTCTTCGTCGCACCGATCACCCGACCGGACACCTCGTCGTGCTTCCACGCCTGCCGCACGGTGAGGTGCCGCGTGTCGACGTCCCGCCATGTGAGGGCTGTCGCCTCCCCCCACCGCATCCCCGTAGCGCCGAGGAGCCACACGAGTGGCTTGTAGTGGTCGGTGATCGCGGCGTGCAGTGCGAGGAACTCCTCGACGGTCAGCACGTCGATGTGGGAGGCGGATCGGGCGGGGAGCCGGACCCCGGTGGCGACGTTCCCGGGCACCCAACCACGGGTTCGTGCGTGTCCGAGGATCGTGGCGAGGAGCCCGTGTTCGTTGCGGATCGTCTTCGGGGCGATCGGGCGGCGCGTCTTCTCGGAGACGCTGCCGGCCCGGTGCCGCACCCACGCCTCAACGTCGACGCGGGAGATCAGGTCGACGGGCAAGTCCCCCGTCAGGTCAGTGAATCCGGAGCGGGCGAGCATGCGACGGTACTCCGCGGCGGTGCCGGGGGTGATGTCGATGGCCTGCTCAATGTAGTCCTCGAGGACGGTGGCGATGGTGGGTGCGGTAGAGGTGGCGGCGCGGCCTCGCTTCGCACGCGCCGCGGCTCCGCCGATCCGTTCGACGAGTTCCTTGAAGAACTGCGCCTGGTGGGCGGTGTCGAACGTCTCGGAGACGACGCTGCCACCGGGGCGCTCGCGGAACATGACGCGGTAGGCGACTGTGCCGTTAGAACGCTGTCGGTGCTGGATCGATGCCATGGGGTGCCTCCTGGTTGCCAGGAGTGTTGCCCTTAGGTCCGACATTCGACGCCGCAAGCCTGTGACCTGCGGCGATGCAGTACCCCCAACGGGATTCGAACCCGTGTCGCCGGCGTGAAAGGCCGGTGTCCTGGGCCACTAGACGATGGGGGCCCGGGGCAGGAACTGCCCGGGAACGAGCATAGCCGCGCGCACCGCTCGCCCGCCTCCCTGTTCCCCGTCGATGCGGCGCACGCGACATGCAGCGGAGGCGGCCCACCTCGTGACCGGGCCGCTCCGGAGCGCCCAGGGCCCCGTGGTTCGATGAGCACATGATCCGCATCAGCCGTGAGGAGTTCGAGGAGGCCGTCGACGACGCGCTGGACTCGCTGCCCGAGGACATCGCTCGGGCGATCGCGCAGGCGAACGTCGCGATCCTCGTCGAGGAGGAGCCGGACGCGCACGCCGACGGGACCGAGCTGCTGGGCCTGTACGTCGGGATCCCGCTCGATCAGCGCAGCGTCTTCGCGGGGTACGCCGAGCCGGACCGGATCCTCATCTTCCGCGGGCCGCTGCAGCGGATGGCGCGGAGCCGCGAGCATCTCGTCGAGCAGATCGCGGTGACGGTCCTGCACGAGCTGGGGCACCTCTTCGGGCTGAGCGATCGCCGCCTCCACGAGCTGGGCTGGGGCTGATCGACGTCTTGCGAGGCACGAGCGATAGGAGACCAGCCAGTCCAGCGCCGGCTGATCGACGTCTTGCGAGGCACGAGCGACAGGAGACCAACCAGTCCAGCGCCGGCTGAACTCCTGCGGCGGGAGCGTCATAGGCTCGCTCCATGAGCACCGACCAGCGCAATCACCGGATCCTCCTGGCCCGTCGGCCCCATGGCGAGCCCGTCGCCGCGGACTTCCGGCATGACGTCACCCCCGTCCCCACCCCCGGACCCGGCGAGGCGCTGCTGCGCACCCTGCACGTCTCCCTCGACCCGTACGTGCGTGGGCGGATGAACGATGTACGCTCCTATGCCGCGCCGATGCAGCTCGGGGACGTGATCGTCGGCGGAACCGTCTCCGAGGTCGTCGAGTCGGCCGACGACTCCCTCTCCCCCGGTGACCTGGTGCTCGGCTACGGCGGCTGGCAGGAGTTCAGCGTCGAGCGTGTCTCCGGACTGCGGCGGCTGGACCCCGCGGCCGCCCCGGTGACGACGGCGCTCGGCGTGCTGGGCATGCCCGGCTTCACCGCCTACGCGGGGCTGCTCGCGATCGGCCGGCCGCAGCCGGGCGAGACCGTCGCGGTGGCCGCGGCGGCGGGGCCTGTCGGCTCTGCGGTCGCACAGATCGCCCGCCTGCGAGGCGCGCGGGCCGTCGCGATCGCCGGCGGCGAGGAGAAGACGGCGCTGCTGCGGGAGTTCGGCGTCGACGCAGCACTGGACCATCGCGCCCCGGACCTGCCCGGTCGACTCGCCGCGGCCGCACCCGACGGGATCGACGTCTACTTCGAGAACGTCGGCGGGGCGGTGTGGGATGCGGTGCTGCCGCTGCTGAACGAGTTCGCCCGCGTGCCCGTCTGCGGCCTCGCCGCGAGCTACAACGCCACGTCCCTGCCCGAGGGCCCGGATCGCAGCGGCGCCCTGATGGGCCAGGTGCTCTCCCGCAGCCTCACGCTGCGCGGCTTCATCCAGCGGGAGTTCGTGCCGACCATGTTCGAGGACTTCCTGCGGGACATGGGCGACTGGGTCGCCGCGGGCGAGGTGCAGTACCGGGAGGACGTCACCGAGGGACTGGATCGGGCACCCGAGGCCTTCGTCGGGATGCTGCGCGGAGAGAATCTCGGCAAGGCCCTGATCACCATCGCCTGAGCACTCCGCCGTGGCGTGCCTCTCACCGCGAGATCTCGGGTGGGAGCACGCCCCGCGGGGCTGTTACCCTGGACCTCGGCCGCCACGGCGGCCACGGCTCTGTAGCTCAGTTGGTAGAGCGTTCGACTGAAAATCGAAAGGTCACCGGATCGACGCCGGTCGGAGCCACCACCCCGAAGCCCCCTGGTCACCCAGGGGGCTTCGTCGTTCCTCGAGGTCGGCTCGATCTCCGGCGGCGCGTCCTCTGGGGGCTGTCCCCCGGGGGGATGGGGAGTCCTCCCCGTGGCGCGCGGCCGACGGGTGCCGTGGAATGGTCCCGTCACGCCGGACCGATCCGCAGGAGCAGCTCATGCCTCGCAATGCCGATCCCGACGGGCCCCGGGCCCGCTCGCTGCATCGCCGCCTCGCGATCCTGTGCGGCGCGGTCGCCGTCGCCTGGCTCGCGATCGCGCTCGGCAGCTCGGCGCTGCCCACCGGATCGATCCCCTCGATGGTGCTGCTGGGGCTCGCCGCTCCGGTCTTCGCGACCCTCGCCCTGCTCCACGCCCGCTCGGGCTGGGGCCGCCCCCTGCGGCGCTGAGCCCCGAGGTGGAGCGTCAGTCCTCCGCGGACTCGGCCCAGTCCACCCCGTCCATCGAGAGCCGCTGCGCCATGTCCTCGAGGAAGTCGATGACCACTCGGCGCTCCCCGGGAGCGAGCCGACGAGCGGCCTCGACCCGGCGGGCCTGCTGCGCCCCGACCGTGCGCACGGCGGCGGCGCGGGTCGACGGCTCGACCGCGAGCACCGTGGCGCGGCGGTCCGTCGGATGGGGCTCGCGCCGCACGTGACCCGCCCGCTCGAGGCGATCCAGCAGCTTGGTGGTCGAGGCGGTGGAGATCCCGAGAGCGCGCGCGAGGGAACCGGGGGTGGCAGGCGTCCCCCTGTTCCCGGCGACGATCAGCACGTGCAGAGCCCGCATGTCGGTCTCGCCCAGCTCCATATAGCGGAGCGACGCCTCGGCGAGCGCCTTCTCGGCGGCACGCAGACGCACGAGAGCTGCCATGACCGCGTCGATCTGGGCCACGTCCTCGTCGGCGAGTCCGCTGCGGTCCACAAGCTCTCCGCGGGGATCGCTCGCCGCGAGGCTGAACAGCGACGTCCCGAGGTCGGGGTCGGTCCGCTCTCGCTCACTCCCGGGGTCCGCTGCCATGGGAGGCATGGTAGCCCCACCTCTCTTACGAGGTAGATATCTAGCCAAGCTAGCAATGTGTGCAAGACTGGGCCGACTCCGTCCGCGAAGGGACACACCATGCCGCACTCCGCCTCCTCCCCCGCTTCGCCCGCTTCCCCCGCTTCCCCCAACCCTGCCGCTCCTGGCGCCCCGTCGGGTGGAGCCTCTGCGCACGCCGGCTCGCCGCAGAGCGGCGGGCGTCGGCATCGCCGAGACCTGCCCCGCACGCCCCGGGCGTTGCGCATCCTGCTGCCGGCGCTGCTGATCGTCGGCTGGCTCGCGCTCGCGGGGGTGGGCGGCCCCTACTTCGGGCGGGTCGACGAGGTCTCCTCGAACGACCGCACGGCCTATCTGCCCGAGTCCTCCGAGGCGACCCGCGTCGCGCAGCTCGCCCCCGAGTTCACCGGTTCCGATGCGATCCCCGCGATCATCGTCATCACGTCCCCCACCGCGATCGACGCGGAGTCCTCTGCGGCGATCGAGCAGGCCACCGCCGATCTGGCCCAGCTCGAGCAGGTCCGCGGCGACGTCTCCCCGCCGATCACCTCCGAGGACGGACTCGCGGTCCAGGTGTTCGTGCCGCTGGACGCCGAGACGGACCTCGCCGAGGCGACCACCGCCCTTCGGGCCGATCTCGAGGCCGATTTGCCGCCGGGCCTCACCGGCTACGTCACCGGGCCCGCCGGCTTCTCCGCCGATCTCGCCGAGGCCTTCGCCGGGATCGACGGGCTGCTGCTGGGCGTCGCCCTCGCTGCCGTGCTGCTGATCCTGGTGGTGGTCTACCGCTCGCTGCTGCTGCCCGCCGTCGTGCTCGCCACCAGCATGTCCGCCCTGTGCGCGGCGCTGCTGCTGATCTGGCACCTGGCCGCCGCCGATGTGCTGCTGCTGTCCGGCCAGACCCAGGGCATCCTGTTCATCCTGGTGATCGGCGCGGCCACCGACTACTCCCTGCTCTACGTCGCCCGATACCGCGACGAGCTGCGCCGCACCGCGAGCCGCTGGACGGCCACGACGAGGGCCCTGCGCGGCACGATCGAGCCCGTCCTCGCCTCGGGCGGGACAGTGATCGCGGGACTGCTGTGCCTGCTGCTCTCCGACCTGCGCTCCAACAGCTCCCTCGGACCGGTCGCCGCGGTCGGCATCCTGTTCGCGATGGCGGCCGCACTGACCTTCCTCCCCGCCGCGCTGCTGCTCCTCGGCCGTACGGCGTTCTGGCCCCGTCGACCGCGGCTCGAGACCGGGGCCGACGGCGGGGCCGAGCCCCACGGCGGGTCCGCCTCCGACGGCGGGGCCGAGACCGGGACGTCGGGCCACGGCGTCTGGGAGCGCATCGCCCGCGCCGTCCGCCGGCGCCCGCGCCCGGTGTGGGTGCTGACCGCGCTGGTCCTCGCCGTCGGCGGGGTCGGCCTGGTCCAGCTCGAGGCCGACGGGGTTCCCCAGTCGGATCTGGTGCTCGGGGAGTCCTCGGCCCGGGAGGGGCAGGCCGCGCTCGGCGAGCACTTCCCCGCCGGTGCCGGCTCCCCCGTCCAGGTGCTCGTTCCGGAGACGGACCTGCAGGCCACGGCGGATCTGCTCGCCGCGGCCGACGGCATCGACTCCGTCGCGGTGACCGCCGCGGACTCCCCCAGCGGCTCCGCCCCGGTGACCGCCGACGGGATCCAGCCCCTCGGCCCGCCCGGGAGCCCCGCCCCCGAACCGACCGTCGTCGACGGGCAGGTGCTGCTGCAGGCGACGCTGTCCAGCGCGCCGGATTCCCTCGCGGCGGAGGAGACGGTCCGCGAGCTGCGCGGCGAGCTCGCGGCGCAGGATCTGCCCGCCCTGGTCGGCGGCTCCACAGCGACCGCGCTGGACACGGACGAGACGTCCGTGCAAGACCGCGCGCTGATCATCCCGATCGTCCTCGTGGTGATCACGGTGATCCTCATGCTGCTGCTGCGCGCGATCCTCGCCCCGCTGCTGCTGATCGCCACGACGGTGCTGTCCTTCGCGACGGCGCTCGGGATCTCCGCGCTCGTGTTCGAGCACGTGTTCCGCTTCCCCGGCGCGGATCCCGCCGTCCCCCTGTACGGCTTCGTGTTCCTCGTCGCCCTCGGGATCGACTACAACATCTTCCTCATGACCCGGGTGCGGGAGGAGTCCCTGCGGCATGGGACGCGGGACGGGGTGGTCCGCGGGCTCGCCGTGACCGGCGGGGTCATCACCTCCGCCGGCCTGGTGCTCGCGGCGACCTTCGCCGCCCTCGGGGTGATCCCGATCCTGTTCCTCGCCCAGATCGCGTTCATCGTCGCCCTCGGCGTCCTGCTGGACACCTTCGTGGTCCGCACCCTGCTGGTGCCGGCCCTCGCCCTCGACCTCGGTCGGGTCATCTGGTGGCCCTCGGCGCTGTGGCGGCGCGGGAAGGCGTGAACCGGGCGCTCCACCACCGCTCGCCGCGGTCGCTCCGCAGGTCCTCGCGGAGCGACAGCGGCGAGCGGCCGCGCCTCCTAGGCTGAGGGGGATCCCCGGGAGAACCCCGGACCCGACCATCCCCTGGAGGACGACGATGTCAGCCCAGAACCCGGATCTCGAGATCGCCCAGGCGGCGACCCTGCTGCCGATCCGCGAGATCGCCGAGCGCGCCGGGATCCCCGAGGAGGCCCTGATCCCCTACGGCACGACGAAGGCCAAGGTGGACGTCCGCGCGATGGAGCCGACGGGGCGCACGGGACGCCTCGTCCTGGTCTCCGCCATGTCGCCCACCCCCGCAGGCGAGGGCAAATCCACCACCACCGTCGGCCTCGCCGACGCCTTCTCGCTGCTGGACCATCGCACGATGGTCGCCCTGCGGGAGCCCGCACTCGGCCCGATCATGGGCATCAAGGGCGGCGCGACCGGTGGCGGCCACGCCCAGGTGGTGCCGATGGAGGACATCAATCTCCACTTCACCGGCGACTTCCATGCGATCCAGATCGCGAACAACACCCTCGCGGCCCTGGTCGACAATCACCTCCAGCAGGGCAACGGGCTCGACATCGACCCGCGCCGCATCCAGTGGAAGCGGGTCGTCGACGTGAACGACCGCGCCCTGCGCCAGGTCGTCATCGGGCTCGGCGGACCCGGGCAGGGAGTGCCCCGTGAGGACGGATTCGACATCGTCGTCGCCTCCGAGATCATGGCGATCCTGTGCCTCGCGACAGATCTCGCGGACCTGCAGCGCCGCATCGACGCCATCGTCGTCGGCTACCGCCGCGACCGCACCCCGGTGACCGTCGCCGATCTCCAGGTGGGCGGCGCGATCACCATGCTGCTCAAGGACGCCCTGCTGCCGAACCTGGTCCAGACCCTCGGCGGCACGCCCGCCCTCGTGCACGGCGGACCCTTCGCGAACATCGCCCACGGCTGCAACTCCCTCGCCGCGACCCGCCTCGCGCTCTCCCTCGCGGACATCACCGTGACCGAGGCCGGCTTCGGCTCCGATCTCGGCGCGGAGAAGTTCCTCGACATCAAGTCCCGCCTCGGCGGACTCCATCCCGACGCCGTCGTGGTCGTCGCGACCGTGCGCGCCCTGAAGATGCACGGCGGGGTGGCCAAGGCCGACCTCGGCACCGAGGATCTCGACGCCGCCCTCGCCGGCACCGCGAACCTCGCCCGCCACGTGCAGAACCTGCGCAAGTTCGGGCTCGAGCCGGTGATCGCCCTGAACCGCTTCCCCACGGACACCGAGGCCGAGCTCGCCGCCGTCCTCGACTGGGCTCGGGAGCAGGGCTTCCGCGCGGCCCTCTCGGAGGTGTGGGCCGACGGCGGCGAGGGCGGCCGGGCCGTCGCCGAGCAGGTGCTCGCCGTGATCGAGGCCGGCGAGGGCGAGGGGTACCACCCGCTCTACGACCCGGCGGGCGGGATCGAGGAGTCCCTGCGCACCCTCGCCCGCGAGGTCTACGGCGCCGACGACGTGGTGCTCACCGAGCGCGCCCCCGCCCAGCTGCGGATGCTGCAGCGCAACGGCTGGGACACCCTGCCGGTCTGCGTCGCGAAGACGCAGTACTCCTTCTCGGACGATCCGACGCTGCTCGGCGCCCCCACCGGGCACGTGCTGCACGTGCGGGACCTGGTGCCCAAGATCGGTGCGGGCTTCGTCGTCGCCCTGACCGGCGCGATCATGACCATGCCGGGACTGCCCAAGGAGCCGGCCGCCCTGCGCATGGGGGTCACCGAGTCCGGGGAGTCCGTCGGGCTGTTCTGAGAGCGTCCGACGGGGGCCGGGTCGTCCGACGGGCGCCGCGGCCCGCCGGACCCGTCGGGGCTCCCGACGGGATCCGGCTCAGTGCCGCTCGTCGCGCTCGGCGACCTGCTCGGCCTCGCGCTCGGTCTCGTCATCGAGGTCGATGTCGAGGATCTCCTCGTCCTCGACCTCCTCGGCGCCGGCCTCCGGCTCCTCCCAGTTGGGGTCGATGAGGGCATCCTCGTGCTCGGCGACCACGACGTTCTCCGGGAACCGCTCGGCGCCCTCCCCCGCCAGGCCCTCGTGGTCGTCCCCTGACTCGTCGACGAAGCCGTCCTCGTCGTCATCGTCGTCGCCCGCCGCGGCCAGCCGCGGGGTGAGCTCGTCGATCGCATAGTCGCCGCCGCGCACGAAGCCGCGCCGGAAGGCTGCGCGGCCCACCATCACGCTCGCGACCGGGACGGTCAGCATCTGCGCCAGGAGGACGGCGAGGAAGAGCGCCGCGAGGGTCCAGGAGCCGGTCGCGATCGCGACGCCGGAGAACACCAGGATCAGCCCGAGGGTCTGCGGCTTCGACGCGGCGTGGAGGCGCATCAGCACCCCCTGGAAACGGTTCAGCCCGATCGCGGCGAGCACCGCGAGCAGCACGCCGAGCCCGATCAGGATCGATGCCACGATCTCGGCGACGCTCATCCTCGGCCTCCCTCGTCCGGGGCCCCGAAGGAGCCGTCGCCCGCCCCGAAGTCCTCGTCCTGCGCGTCGTGCGCGTCCTCCGCGGACCCGTCGTCCCCCGTCGGGCCATCGACGCGGGGGGCGCGATCGTCCTGCTCGTCGTCCTCGGACGCGAACCTCTCGAACCCGCGGTCCGCGCCGTCGCCGCCGAAGCCGCTCGGCTCGATGTCGAGGTCGGTCGGGACGGTGTTCGCGGACGAGGCGCCGGAGGCCGCGCCGGGCTCCGCGGCTCCCGCGCGAGACGAGGACGGACCGGGGTCGCCGTCCCCGCTGACGTCATGGATCACCTCGTGCTCGGCGGTGACGGTGTCCGGCTCCTCGGACTGCAGATGCCGCCCCTGCAGCGTATCCTCGCGGGCCACGAAGCGGGCGAAGGTCACGGTGCCGATGAAGGCCAGCCCCGTCAGGGTCAGCATCGCCGGCCCCGCCCAGGGTGCCCGCGCCTGGGCGGTGTACAGGGCGATCCCGAGCACCAGCAGCACCACGAAGGTGTCCGTGGACACCGCGCGGTCGAGGATCGTCGGCCCCACGATCATGCGGTAGACGACCACGAGCGAGGACAGGGCGAGGACCGCCCCGCACACCAGCAGCAGGATCTCGAAGGGGCTCATCGCAGACCGGCCTCCTCGAGCAGCTCCCGGCGCGCGAAAGCGCGCAGCAGACGCTCCTCCTGGGCGAGGACGTCGGCGCGCGCCGCCTCGACCTCCTCGGCGGTGCCCGGGCCGATCGTGTGGAGGAACAGCATGCCGGTGGCGCGCTGCGCCTCGACCACCACCGAGCCGGGCACCAGGGTGCACAGGATCCCGGTCATGGTCAGGAAGAAGTCGGAGCGCGAGGCGAGCTGCACGGCGATCACCGAGCCCGGCGGCGTGGGTGCCGGGCGGATCGCGTACCAGCCCACCTGCACCGCGGAGACGCACAGGTCGACGAGGAAGCGCACCAGGAAGTGGACCGCCGAGAGCGGGCGGACGGTCAGCTCGTGGCCCATCGGCGGCATCGGGAACAGCCAGAAGACGAGGATCGCCGCGAGGGCCCCGCCGAGCAGGGTGCGCAGGTCGACGGCCCCCCACAGGAGGCACCACAGCAGGACCGCCGCCAGGATCCACAACCAGGAGCGGCGCAGCTCGTCCAGTCGCCGGCTCATCGTTCCTCCACCCGCTGCCCCTGGTCGTCGATGCGGTAGACCAGCTCCTCCGCCGCCTCGTCGCCGAGCACCGCCGAGACGTACGGGGAGCGCTGCAGCACCGCGTGCGCCGCCTCGTCGGCGTAGTCCATGATCGGCCCCGCCAGCACCGTCAGCAGCAGGGAGAAGGCGATCATCGCGCCGGTGGCGCCGAGCATCACGCGCGGGATCGGCACGTCGCGCTCGACGATCTCCTGATCGGGCTCCTGCCAGAAGGCACGGTTCCAGATCTTCGCGATCGCGTAGAGGGTCAGCAGGCTCGTGATCACGCTGACGGCGATGAGCATCCATCCCGCGGCGGTGTCGAAGGAGATGCCGGCCTCGATCAGTCCGACCTTCCCGATGAAGCCCGAGAAGGGCGGGATGCCCGCGAGGTTCATCGCCGGGATGAAGAAGAGCACCGCGATCACCGGGGCGAGCTTCGCCAGACCGCCCAGCTTGATGAGGTTCGTGGTCCCGCCGCGGTGCTCGATCAGGCCCGCGGCGAGGAAGAGCGTGGACTGCACGGTGATGTGGTGGGCGACGTAGTAGATCGTCGCCGCCATGCCGGTCTGGGTGACCATGCCCAGACCGAACAGCATGTACCCCATGTGCGAGACGAGGGTGAAGGAGAGGACGCGCTTGAGGTCGGTCTGCGCGACCGCGCCCAGGATCCCGATGAACAGGCTCAGCCCCGCCGCGGCGAGCAGCAGGTTCGAGATCTGCGAAGCGGGGAAGAGCAGCGTCTCCAGGCGCAGGATCGCGTAGATGCCGACCTTGGTGAGCAGGCCCGCGAAGACCGCGGTCACCGGGGCGGGGGCGGTCGGGTACGAGTCCGGCAGCCAGGCGCTCAGAGGGAAGATCGCGGCCTTGATCGCGAAGGCCACCAGCAGCATCAGCTCGAGGATCATCCGGGTGCCGGACTCCAGGCCGTCCAGCCGCACCGCGAGCTCGGCCAGGTTCACGGTGCCCACCGCGGTGTACACCGCCGCGATGGCGGCCAGGAAGATCACCGAGCTGAGAAGGGAGACGATCACGTAGGTGGTCGCCGCGCGGATCCGGCTCGCCGAGCCGCCGAGGGTGAGCAGCACGTAGCTCGAGGCCAGCAGCACCTCGAAGCCGACGTAGAGGTTGAACAGATCGCCCGCGAGGAAGGCCATCGACACCCCGGCCACGAGCGTCAGGTAGGTGGGGTGGTAGATGGCGACCGGGGTCCGCTCCGAGGACTCGGAGACCGCCTGCGCGCTCGAGTAGACCAGCACCGCGAGGGTGACCAGGCTCGAGACCACGAGCATCATCGCGGTGAGCCGGTCGGCGACCAGCACGATGCCCAGCTGCGGGGTCCAGTTGCCGATCTGCAGCACCATCACCCCGCCCACCTCGGAGACGTGGTAGCCCACGACGAGGGAGACCGCGAGGATCGCGCCGAGGGTGAGGATCGTCAGCCACAGCTGCACGCGCACGTGGTGCCGCAGCAGCAGGGTCACCGCGGCGCCGCCGAGCGGCAGCATCACGGGCAGGGCCAGGAGGAGCTCCATGCTCAGGACTCCTCCTCGGGGACGTCGGGGGCGGGCGGGGTGTCGGAGGCGCGGGCGGTGCCGGGGGCGTCGGCCGCCCCGTGCCGCTGGTCGCGGCGCCGGCGCAGCGCAGCCCTCCGGGAGCTCGGCTCCCCCTCGTCGGCCTCGGTGTGGTCCTGCGGGACGTCCTCGGCGCTGCTGAGGTCGGAGCCGAGGGCGTCGGAGCCCTCCGCGCCGAGCCCCTGGGAGTGCATCAGCGCGCCGCGGCGGGTCTCCTCGGAGAGCGCCTGCGACCACGGCAGGTCCTCGACGTCCTCGGACCGACGGCGACGGCGGCGCAGCACGCGGCGGTCCTCGACGTCGTCGGGGACCTCGTCGTGGCCGAACAGCTGCCAGGCGCGATAGGACAGGGCGACGCCGAAGGCGGTGATGCCCAGCGCGATCACGATCGCCGTGAGCACCATCGCGAAGGGCAGCGGATCGGTCATCTCCGCGGGATCCCCCGTGCCCTCGAAGGGCGGCAGCCCCTGCCGCCCGGCGGCGACGATGAACAGGACGTTCACGCCGTTGCCGAGCAGCACGAAGCCGAGGATCACTCGGGAGAGGGTGCGCTCGAGCACCAGGTACACGCCGCAGGCGATGAGGATCCCCGCGGTGAGCAGGAGCAGCAGACTAACGGGCATCGAGATCGGCCTCCTGGTGCTGGTCGATCTGGGCGCCGAGCGAGCGCAGGAAGTCGAGTATCACGCCCACCACCACGAGGTAGACGCCCACGTCGAACAGGAGCGCGCTCGGGAAGTGCAGCTCGCCCAGCAGGGGCACGTCCACCACCGGGGTAGCGGTCGCGAAGATCGTCCCGCCGAACAGGAGCGGCAGCACCCCGGCCACGACCGCGATCGCCATGCCGCTGCCGAGCACGAAGCCGGCCTGCACGGGCATCGCCTCGGACAGCTCGTAGCGGCCACCGGCGATGTAGCGCAGGGCGAGCGCGAGCCCGGCCACCAGGCCGCCTGCGAAACCGCCGCCGGGATGGTTGTGCCCGGCCATGAGCAGGTACAGCGAGAACATCATCGTCATCGGGAAGGCGATGCGGGTGACCACCTCGAGGATCACCATGCGCCGTTCGGGCGCGAGCGTCAGCCCGGCCGAGAGCCAGGTGCGCCAGCGGTTGCCGCCCGCGACCTCGTCGGGGCGTGCGTCGAAGACGAGCGCGTTCTGCGGCAGCGCCGGATCGGCGCGGCGGCGCCAGATCGAGGGACGCTCCGAGAGGTCGCGGACCCGCGAGATGCCCTGTTCGCGACGGGTGACGAAGATGAGCGAGGCGACGCCGGTGGCGACCACCAGCAGCACCGAGATCTCGCCCATGGTGTCCCAGACGCGCGCGTCGACCAGCGCGACGTTGACGACGTTGTGGCCGCCGCCGATCTCGTAGGCGGGCTCGATCAGCAAGGGGCCGAGCGGGTCGGTGGACCGGGCGTCGGCCGCGTAGAGCACGGCGCCGCACAGCACCACGGCGGTCGAGATCGCGATCCCCCAGCGTCCCCAGGCGCCGATCCGCAGCGGCCGCCGCGAGAAATGCAGCGGCAGGCGCCGCAGCACGAGCACCAGCACGACCGTCATCGCGGTCTCCGCGAGCACCTGTGTGGTCGCGACGTCGGGCGCGCCCGCGACGAGGAAGAGCAGGGCGATGCCGTAGCCGGTCACGGAGATGAGGAAGACCGCGCGCAGCCGCCGACGGGAGCGGGCGGCGCCGATCGCCGCGAGCGCCACCACCGGCAGCACGAGCAGCTCGATCGGGTGCTGCATCAGCACCAGGTTGTCCGGGACCGGGGCGCCGACCAGCGCCACCGGGCCGACCAGCGCGATCAGCACCAGCAGCATCGTGCCCAGGGTGTAGGGCAGGGAGCCGCGCTGGAACAGCGGCGTGACCGCGATCGCGAGCAGATCGGTCGCGCGCATCAGCTTGCGGAACAGGCGCTCCGCGTCGAGCCAGTCCTGCAGCTCCTCACGGGCCCAGCGCTGCGGCGAGACGCGCTTCTGCAGCGTGTTCAGCCAGCGCATCCGCGAGGCCAGCAGCGCACCGATCCCGAGGGTCACCGCGGAGGCCAGCAGCGGCACCCCGAGATGAGGGAGGACCACCAGGTGGATGCCCTCCTCGCTCGGCGGCAGCCCCGCGGAGACGCCCAGGAGGACCTCCTCGAGCGGCCCGAGCACGGCCACCAGCGCGATGGACAGCACCGCCACCGCGGCGGGCGGAGCCCAGAAGAGCACGGGGATCGTGGGGCGCGGCAGCGGCGGCGCACCGGGTGCGGGGCCGAAGGCGCCCTTCACGAAGCGCCACGAGTAGGCGACGGTGAGGACCGACCCGGCGACCAGGGCGATCAGCAGGATGCGATGCCACGTCTCCCCGTACCAGAGCGCCGAGTAGAGCGCTTCCTTGGCGACGAAGCCGAACAGCGGGGGGATCGCCGCCATCGACGCCGCCGAGACCGTGCCGATGAGCGCGACGACGGGGGCTACCCGACCGACATCCTGCAGCACGCGCAGGTCGCGGGTGCCGAACTTCTTGTCGATGATGCCGACGACCATGAACAGCGGGGCCTTGAACACCGCGTGGGCGAGGAGCATCGAGATCCCGGCGAGGACCGCGTCCTCGGTCGCGAGCCCGGAGATCGCGGTGAGGAAGCCGAGCTGGGAGACGGTGCCGTAGGCGAGCAGCAGCTTGATGTCGGTCTGGCGGAGGGCGCGCCAGCCGCCGAGCAGCATCGTCGCGGCGCCGAGCACGGCCAGGAGGATGCTGATCGCCTCGAGATGCGAGAGAGCGGGGGCCGAGCGCAGGATCAGGTAGACGCCCGCCTTCACCATCGCGGCGGCGTGCAGGTAGGCGGAGACGGGGGTCGGCGCCGCCATCGCCCCGGGGAGCCAGAAGTGGGTGGGGACGATCGCGGACTTGCTCAGCGCCCCGACCAGCACGAGCAGCATGGCCGTGATCAGGAAGGGATCCGCCTGCGCCCACATCGGGTCCGCCACGATGTCGGAGAGCCGCATCGAGCCGGCCGAGCTCGCCATCATCAGCAGGCCCACGAGCATCGACAGGCCGCCCGCGGTGGTCGAGACCAGCGCGTTCATCGCGGCGCGGCGGGAGGCCTGCTTGTCCTGGTAGTGGCCGATCAGCAGGTAGGAGAAGACGGTGGTGAGCTCCCAGAAGGTGAACAGCACCATCGCGTCGTCGGCGAGGACCAGCCCCAGCATCGCACCGGCGAAGGCGGTGAGCACGCCCGCGAAGCGGCCCAGCCCCGGCTCGGTGTCCGAGAAGTAGCGCGCGCAGTACAGCAGCACGATCGCGCCGATCCCGGTGGCGATCAGCGCCATCACCCAGCTCAGCGGGTCCAGGCGGAGGGCGAGGTCGACCCCGAAAGCGGGGATCCACGGGACGGAGACCTCGACGGGTGCCGCGGCGAGGGCGCGCGGGTCGATCGTCGCGAGCCAGATCGCGGAGCCCGCCGGCACCAGGGCCAGGGGGTAGAACGCATTGCGCCCCATCGTCCGCACCAACCACGGGCCGAGAAGAGCCGCCGCCAGGTGGGCGAGGAGCATCGACAGCATGCGGTCTCCGTCCGGCGGGCGTGGGGAAAGGGGCCTCGACCATTCTACGGGACCGACCCCCACCGAATCTGTGTCCACCTGAACTCCCCCGGACTCCACTGGACTCGTCTGGGCTCCACTGGACTCGTCTGGACTCCACTGGACTCCTCTGGACTCTTCACCCCCGGCGCTCCGTACAGTGACCTCATGGCCACCTCCTCGGCCCCGGCCGACCCCGGGACCCCGCTCTCCGCCCGCTTCTCCCCCCGCGAGATGCGCCGCGCCGTCGCCTCCTTCTCGGCCTGGGACGGCGGCATGTCCGCTTTCAGCTCCGTGATCCTCACCTTCGTCTTCGCCACCTATGTCGCGAGCGGCGTCGCCGCCGAGGGTGTCGTCGGCGAGGCAGCCCGGAAGGCCGCCCAGGACCACGGATCGCAGGTGCTGACGACGTGGCAGTCGATCGGGGCGATCGCCATCGCCCTGCTCGCGCCGTTGCTCGGCAACCTCGCCGACCGCGGCGGCGCCCGCAACGCACTGCTGCGCGTCACCACCCTCGGCACCGTCGCGGTCGTCGCGCTCATGCCGCTGGTGGCGCTGGACCGCGACTTCCTGGTCCTGGGCGCGGTGCTGATCGCCCTCGCCGTGGTGTTCAGCGAGCTCGCCGGGGTGTTCGTGAACTCGGTGCTGCCCGAGATCTCGACCCCGGAGAATCGCGGCCGGGTCTCGGGGACCGCCTGGGCGGTCGGCTACTGGGGCTCGATCGTGTGCCTCGCGCTCGTGCTGGTGCTCTTCGTGATGCCGGGTACCGGCCTGCTCGGTCTCCCGGCCGAGGACGGCTGGAACCTGCGCGCCATCCCGCTCTTCGTCGCCGCCTGGATCCTGATCGGTACCCTGCCGCTGATGATCTGGGCGCCGCGGCACCCCGCCACCGCCCCCGAGCAGCGGTGGACCCCCTGGCAGGGCTACGCGAGCATCATCCGCCGCGTGATCCGGGCCGTGAAGGAGGAGCCGGTGATGCTGCAGTACCTGGTGGCCTCCGCGATCTACCGCGACGGGCTCGGCGCCGTCTTCTCGATCGCGGGCGTCCTCGCCGCGAACGCCTACGGGTTCTCCACGACCGAGGTGATCATCTTCGGCATCGCCGCGAACCTGGTCGCCGGCGTCGGGGTGTTCCTCGGCGGACGCGTCGACGACCGGGTGGGGCCGCGGCCGGTGATCATCGCGGGCTGCCTCGGCATCATCGCGCTGGGGCTGGTGGTGCTGGCCTTCTCCGCGACCGTCGTGTTCTGGGCCGCGGGCCTGGCGATCTGCCTCTTCGTCGGCCCCGTGCAGTCCGCCTCGCGGAACCTGCTCACCCGCCTCTCCCTGCCGGGCCGCGAGACCGAGAACTTCGGCCTCTACGCGACCACCGGCCGGGCGCTCGGCTTCCTCGGCACCGCCGCCTTCGCGATCACGGTCGCCGTCTTCCAGGACACCCGCTCGGGCATCCTCGGCATCGTGCTGGTGATGGCGATCGGACTCGTGGCCTTCCTGCCGATCCGGCTCGGAGCCGCCGGACGGCCGGCCGCGCGGGTCTGAGCGGCGCCGCGCCGGAGCGGGCCGGGATCAGGCGGGATCAGGCGAGATCTGCCGGGTCCACCAGGAAGCCCTCGAGATCCAGCACGTAGCCGCCGACGGTCTCCACGAGCAGCCCGGCGATCAGCCCGATGCGCCGGTACGCGGCGGACCACCGCGCGGCGGTCTCGGCGTCCGGGGCCTCGAGGGCGTCCTCCTCGTCGTCGGCCGGGAGGTGCACCAGCTCGTAGTCGACGGCCTGCGCCTGCCAGCTGATGGCGGCGAGGGCGCTGTGCCGGCCGCCGCGGCCGACGCGGATCTCCAGCCGGTCCCCCGCCTCGAGCGGCACGGTCAGGCTGTAGCCCGCGCGGAGGGAGTCCTCCGGGGCGCGGTCAAGCTCGGCCTCGGGCTCGAGCGGCGCCAGCAGCTGGGCGAAGGACTCGGGGGCGAGGGCGTGCGTGCTCACCACGGTGAGGTCGCGGACCGAGAAGGGATGGGGCTCGAGGCGGGTGCCGCCGTCGGTCACGACCGCGCCGTAGAGCCGGCGACCGAGGGACCAGGCGAGGTCGAGGGCACGGCGCTCGGGTCCGAAGGGGAGACCGTCCGGGAAGGCGCGGCCGTAGCCGTGGGAGTCGACGAGCTGCTCCCCGTCGGCCTCCTCGCGCACCCGCAGGGTGTCCAGGGTCCAGCGTCCGGCCCCGCGCGGTGAGCGGTCGGGCACCAGGCGGGCCCCCTCCCCCAGGTCGATCGCTCCCTCGTCGTCGAGCTCGGCGCCGGGGCGCACGTTGCGCACCATCAGCAGGACGTCCTGCGGAGCGGTGTCGCGGGGAAGCTGCAGGCGATGCCGGGTGCGCTGATCGACGAGGGCCGGGGCGGCGTCGGCGGGGGTCACTGTCCGTCCTCCACGGGGATCCGGGTGCGATGGAAGTTCTGGGCTGAGCGCGAGGGGGTCGGCCCCCGCTGACCCAGGTAGCGGTTGAGGTTGCCTTCGCTGCCGTAGGGGCGTTCTGCCGGGCTCGAGAGGCGGAAGAAGCACAGCTGACCGATCTTCATCCCGGGCCAGAGGGCGACCGGGAGCGTGGCCATGTTCGACAGCTCGAGGGTGATGTGGCCGCGGAAACCGGGATCGATGAACCCCGCCGTCGAATGGGTGAGCAGGCCCAGGCGACCCAGGGAGCTCTTGCCCTCGAGGCGCGCCGCGATGTCATCGGGCAGGCAGATCTGCTCATAGGTCGAGGCGAGCACGAACTCGCCCGGATGGAGCATGTACGCGTCGTCCGGCGCGACGGCGACCTCGCGCGTCAGATCGGCCTGCTCCACGGCAGGATCGATCATCGCGTGCTTGTGGTTGTCGAACAGACGGAAGAAGCGGTCGATCCGCACGTCGACGGACGCGGGTTGGACCATCTCCTCCTCGAAGGGTTCCAGGCGCACGCGCCCGGCCTCGATCTCGGCACGAATGTCTCGGTCGCTCAGCAGCACGGCACCCAGCCTATCCGGCGTCGCCCGGGAGCGGACAGGACGTCCCACCTCCGGGTCCCGGTTCGCGGAGCACGCCGACGGGAGGGTATGCTGACTCGCGTCCTCCTGGACCGGAGCCCTTCGAGAAGGATCTCCTCGCAGGTGGGACCGCCTTTCGCGGGTGTAGTTCAATGGTAGAACTTCAGCTTCCCAAGCTGACAGCGCGGGTTCGATTCCCGTCACCCGCTCCAGACCCGGCCCGGCCGATCCCACGGATCGCCGGGCCGTTGCCGTCTGCGGCCGAGCGTCTGGGCCGCGCCCGCCTCCCTTCTGGGCCGCGAGTCCTGTCTCCCGGCGCCCCGCTGCTGAAACTCCGTGCCAGGCGTGACCTCAATCCCTGTGGTGGCCTGAGGTCACGCCACGCGCGGAGTTTCAGTCGGGCGGACGGGGCATGCGGAGCGGACTAAGCGGGGCAGGGGAGGGCAGCGCAGGGCAGGGCAGAGCATGCGGAGCGGACGAGGCGGGGCAGGGCAGGGCAGGCGGAGCGGACGAGGCGGGGCGGGGCAGGGCAGGGCAGGCGGAGGGTGCGGGGCAGGGCAGGCGGCGGGGCGGGGGCAGGCCCGGCGCAGGCAGGCCCGGCGGGGGCAGGGGACGTGGCGCGCGCCTCAGGTCTGTCAGATCCATGCTGACACCTGCTCCCCTCGGTGCAAGAATGCGGCATGCCCAAGATCATCGGAGGGTCCCTCGAGGAGCATCGCGAGCGCACGCGCGAGAAGATCTTCGCCGCGCTGGCGGAGCTGCTCGAGACCCAGGACTTCGAGTCGGTCACCTTCTCGAAGATCGCCGGAGCCGCCGGCGTCGGCCGCACGGCGATGTACAACCACTTCCCCGACCGGGAGACGCTGCTGGTCGAGTACGCGGTGCACGAGACCGCCGACTACATCGAGCAGCTCCGCGCGGGCGTGAGCGACACCGCCTCCCCGCGCGATGCGGTCCTCGCCTACGTGCGCACCCAGCTCGACCTGTCGGTGTCCTTCCACATGCCGCACACCACCGGGAAGACGCAGCTGAGTCCCGAGACCGCGCAGCGCATGCGCGAGCACGTGGTGATGATCGAGGACGTGCTGCGCCGGATCGTGCGCGACGGCATCACGAGCGGGGACTTCGCCGACGACCTCGACGTCGACGCGACCGTGCGCATCATCAACTCGCTGCTGGTCGGCTCGAGCGCCCGCCGCATCCCGCCGGGCGCCCTGCAGGAGTTCGTGCTCCGCTCCCTCGGCGCGGCCGCCTGAGCCCACGCTCCCCCGCCCCCGGAACGCTCCGAGGCCCCTTGCTGCGCAGGTCGCGCGCAGGGGGCCTCGGCTCGTGAGGGCGGAGCTCAGTCCTCGTCGGTGGAGCCTGAGTCCTCTTCGGAGTCCTCCTCGGACTCCGCCTTCTTCCGCGCAGCCGCCTCCTGCGTGCGGCGCTGCCGGCGCTTGGGCTTCTTCGGCGCGGTCCGCACCGGGACGGCCACCTGCTCGATCTCGGCGTCCTCGTCCTCCCAGTCCATCGCCTCGAGCGGGGCCTCGGTCTCCTCGTCCGGACGGGCGAACAGCGGGCGGGCCACCTGCTCCTGGCCGTCCTCCAGGTCCACCTCGGGGGCGGTCGCGGAGACGACCCAGCACACCAGCATGATCAGCAGTGCGATCACGGCGATGCCGAGCCGCAGGTACGGATCGGTGCCGTCGGTCGAGAGCGCGACCACACCGCTCACCAGCAGTGCGGAGACGGCGGAGGTGACCAGCAGCGCGGGCGCGGCGACGGAGCCCAGCACCGCGCGCAGGATCCCCGTCAGCACCGTGGCGGTCAGCGCCCCGGAGTGCCCCCAGGAGGCGCGTCCGCCGTAGCGGCCGCGCGCGATCACGGACTCGGCGCCCTCGAGGGTGCCGGCGGCGCCGAGGGACCACAGGCCGAGTGCCGCCGCCGTCAGCACCCCGCCCACCACGACGCCGGGCAGGGCGGCGGGGCCGAGCCCGAAGGCGGCCACGACCGGCAGCAGCACGAGCACGACCAGGGGCGTGAGCGTCGCGCGGCGCAGGGTCTCGGCGAGATCGGGCAGGTCCGCCCGGTCGCGGTCCTCGAGCATCGCGGCGCGGGTGATGACCACCGCGTCGGCGCCGAGGCGTCGAACCGCGTCCAGCAGCGACGCCGTCACCAGGAGCACCCCGATGACCCCGACCCCGAGGCCGCCCAGGACGGTCAGCGAGAGCGGGGTGAGGGCGTGCAGCGCGCGGTCCTCCCACACCGTCGCGCCGCGGGCGGCGACCTGCAACGCGGTCACCACGGGGCCGACGGCGGTCACCCCGATCATCGCCGCGGCGACGAGGAGGGCGCCGTGGGGGCCGACGGGGGCCGCGGCGGAAGCCTCCCGCAGGGTGCGCGGAGACTCCGGACGGTCCCCGAGGGCCGGGGCGAACAGGGAGGCGGAGAAGCAGGCGAGGACCGCCAGAGCGGCGAGCCCGGACTGGGCCAGGAGCGCGAGGGCGAGGCCCGGCACACCGCCGCTCAGCACGCTGATCACGCCGGCGACGATCACCGCGGCGGCCAGGACGCCCGCGGCGGCGAGCGCCGTCGAGCCGAGACCCGCGGCGAGGCCGAGCGCGCCGCCGGTGCGGCTGGTGCGCGCGGCCCGCAGCACGGTGCCGCCGTTGCGCTGGGCGCTCCCGCCCAGGAGCAGCACCGCGGCGAGCGCGACGATCGCGCCGAGACCCAGCGCCGCAGCGGTGACCGCGCTCGGGGAGATCGTGTACAGGGTGAGGACGTCGAGGAAGGCACCGGCGTCCCGGCCGTCGTCCGTCGCGGAGACCCACTGGCTCATGTCCTCGACGGCGGGCAGGATCTGCTCCTCGAGGGCGTCGCGGGCCACCGGCTCGGAGCCGGCGATCGCGGGATCGGTGAACATGTCCATGCCGACGTGGGCGAAGCGCAGGTCCTGATAGGCCGAGGGCAGCCACAGGGCGGCGGCGACCACGAGGCCCACCAGCACCAGCCCGGCCGGGATCAGACCGCGCAGCCGGATCGCGTCGGCCTCCTGGCCGATCTCGTCGGCGCGCAGCGGCAGCAGGGCCACGGCGCCGGTCGCCAGCAGCGCGGTGCCCAGGGCGAGCAGCACCACGAGGATCCCCTCGGCGGCGAGCACCGGCACGCCGAGCATCACCCCGAGGGCGGCGCCGGCCGTGGTCAGGGCGACGAGGTCGGCGCTCAACCCGGCGCCGCGACGGAGCATCCCGGCGGTGCGCAGCAGGGGGCCGCCGAGGTTCTCGGCGTCGTCCGTGGTCTGGTCGTTCTCGTCCACCCCGACCAGCAGTGCGGAGGCGGCGGCCGCGGCCTCCGACGGGGCGAGGGTCACGCGGATCGCGAGCGCGGAGAGCGCCGCTCCCGCCGCGAGGGACATCAGCGCCGAGGAGCCGCCCTCCTGCAGGAACCACAGGATCAGCGTCACCGGGAGCACCGCGAGCGCGAGCGCCCCGGCGACGGACAGCGCGCCGAGGCGGGTGATCAGCCCGGTGCGCCGCTCCTCGGGCAGCACGAGCGCCGCGAGCTGCAGCGCGAGGCCCCGCCACGCGGCCAGCGGGCCGAGCAGCAGGCCCGCGAGCAGCATCGCGGAGCGCAGCAGCCGGTCATCGGTCGTCCCGGGGACCAGCCACAGCAGGCCGAGGGCGGGCACGCCCACCCAGAGCAGCAGCCAGCCGGCCGCCGAGAGCTGCTGGCCGATCCGTCGGCCCAGCTCCCCGTCGATCTCGTCGGCCTCCTCCGCGCCGCGGAGCCGGGCGGGGACCACGGTCCCCAGCACGAGCGCGGCGATCGAAAGGGCCGCGAGGACGAGGAGGGTCACGGCGAGGTCGTCGCCCAGGGGGAATTGCGTGATCAGATCCACGGAGCAGTCTTCCGACGGTGGGGCGCGGGCAGGGCGGTCGCGGGACCGGGTCTCAGGCCAGCAGGGACAGGTCCAGGGTGGTGGGGGCGCCCTCCACGATGCGGATCGGCACCCCCCAGTCCTGCTGGTGCATGTGGCAGGCCGGGAACTCGACGGCCGGATCGGCGTCGCACGAGGCGGCGCGCGCGCTGACGTGCAGCACTCCCTCGGTATAGGCGGGATCGAGCTCGAGGGTGCGCTCGAGCGCGGTGTCGACTCCCCCGCCCGAGGTGAGCATCGAGGCGGGCGTGGTCGAGATGGTGACCTGCGTGGACGGGCCGAGCGAGTCGTCGAGCTTGTGCCCCTCGGGCGGGGTGAACAGCACCCGCACCGTGAGCGGGCCGGGGCCCACCTCGGTCGCGGGACGCTCGGAGCGCTGGGCGCCCTCGTCGATGATCCGCTCGGCGGCCGGGGCGACGGGCACCCAGGTGACGCGGTGCGCTCCGGACTCGACGACGATCAGCTGGCCGATCCCGTCCACGGGCGGACCGACGATCGCGGCCGACGGTTCGTCGAGGTCGGTCGCGACGGTGACGACGGCGGCGGGGCCCGAGCCGTCGCCCTCGTCGATCAGCCGGATCGCGCCGTTGTAGGTGTCGGCGACGGCGATGCGGCCGTCCGGCAGCGCGGTCACCGAGAGGGGATGCTGCAGGCGGGCGACGTCGGCGGGGCCGTCGACGTGGCCGAAGTCGAACAGGCCCTGCCCCACGAGGGTCGCCACCCGCATGGTCTGCGGGTCCAGGACGCGCACCGCGGAGGTCTCCGAGTCGGCGATGACGATGCGGCCGTCGGGCAGCTCGTCGAGGCCCGAGGGCTGCGCCCACCAGGAGGTCACGGCCGGCCCGTCGACGAGCCCCTCCTGGGTGGTGCCCGCGAGCACCAGCAGCGCCCCGGTGACCGGGTCGAAGGTCCACAGCTGATGGATCCCGGCCATGGCGATCACGGCCCGGTTCAGGGCGTGGGACCAGGTGAGGTCCCAGGGGGTGGAGAGGGAGTAGGAGCGGGCGTCGCCCTCGCCGCGGGGCAGGGCCTCTCCCTGCATCCACTGCGCGCCGGTGCCGGCGACGGTGGTGACCTCGGTCGCGGTGCGGGAGCGCAGCAGGCGGTCCTGCCCCACCTTCACCCCGCGCAGGAGGTGGTTCGCGGTGTCGGCGACGAGCAGGTCGTAGCCGACCTCCGCGGCGACCTCGAGCGGCAGGGCGAGGACGCCGTTGGGCTCCGCGAAGGAGGCCTCGGCCCCGTCCCCGTCGGCCGCGCCGCGGGTGCCGGTGCCGATGATCTCGTCGACGGTGGCCCCGTCGGCCTGGAAGACGACGAGCCGGTGCTGCCCCGCGTCGGAGACCACGAGGCGGCCGTCGGGGAGGGTGACCAGCTTCGAGGGGAAGCGGAGGGTCTGCGGGACGCGCTCGGTGAGCACGGTCGGGGCGGGCCCGCGGCGCAGGGCGCCGTCGGCCTCGGCCTCGGCGACCAGCCGGCCGACGAGGGCGTCGAGGTTCGCGGCGTGCCCCTCGCCGGAGAGGTTCCCGGCGATGCGGCCCTGCGTGTCCAGCACCATCAGGGTCGGCCAGGCGCGGGCGCCGTACTCGGACCAGGTGGTCAGCTCGGGATCGTCGAGGACGGGGTGGGTCACCTCGTAGCGCTCGATGTTCGCGGCGAGCGCGTCGGGGTCCTTCTCGAACTCGAACTTCGGGGAGTGCACGCCGACGACGACGAGCTCGTCCGCCCACTTCTCCTCGAGGGGACGCAGCTCGTCGAGCACGTGCAGGCAGTTCACACAGCAGAACGTCCAGAAGTCCAGCAGCACGATCTTGCCGCGCAGCGACTCCAGGGAGAGCTCCGCGCCGCCGGTGTTCAGCCAGCCGCGGCCGGTGAGGGCGGAGCCGTGGGCGCGGGCCGCGAGGGGCGCGGAGGGGTCGATCGGAGTGGTCATGGGGTCCAGTGAACACCGCACCGGCTCGCGGTGGCGAACTGAGGTGACATGGGTGGACATCCGTGCCCGGGCGGGTCGCCCGGGCGGCGGCATGTCACCAGGTGTCGATCCAGGCGGCCAGATCCGGGTCGGTGAGGGCGGCGAGGGTCAGCTCGGCGACCGGGGCCGGGGCGCCGGGCGTGGGCACCCCGATGAGCCGCAGCCCCGCGGCGCGGGCGGCCTGCGCCCCGGTGCCGGAGTCCTCGAGGGCGAGGGCCTCCGCGGGGTCGACGCCCAGGGCGGCGGCCGCCGCGGCGTACATGTCGGGGGCGGGCTTGGCGCGCTCGACGGTGTCCGAGGCCTCGAGCACCGTGAAGTGCTCGCGCAGCCCGCCCGCGGTGAGCTTGTGCTCGAGCGCCTCGAGCCAGGAGTTGGACGCGCAGCCGAGCGGGACCTTCGCGCTCGCGCGGGCGAGCGTATCGGCGGCCCCGGGCATGAGCCGGATCCCGCCGGCGAGCTCGCGGTCGAACTCGCGGTGGAGCGCCTCGAGCACCTGCGCCTCCTCGCGGCCCGCGCGGGCGGCGAGGATCTCGCCGGCGACCTCGATGGTCGAGCCGTGCAGCAGGGCGTCGTCCTCGGGGGTGAGGACCGCGCCGATCTCGGCGACGACCGTGTCCTGGGCGCGCTGCCACACCGACTCGGTGTCCAGCAGCAGGCCGTCGCAGTCGAAGACCACGGCGCGCGGGGTCCAGTCGCCGAAGACGGCGGCGAAGCGGGCGGGGACGGTCATCGGCGCACCTCCCAGGTGGAGATCCACGCGGCGAGCGCGGGATCGGCGAGCGAGTCGAGCCGGCGGGGCGCGAGCGGCTCCTGGCCGGGGATCGAGGGCACCGCGATCAGCTGCAGCCCGGCCGCGACGGCGGCCTGCGCACCGGTCTCGGAGTCCTCGAGCCCGAGGCAGTCGGCGGGATCGGCGCCGAGGGCGCGGGCTGCGGCGAGGTACATGTCCGGAGCCGGCTTGGGCGCGGCGACGTCCTCGATCGCGATGCTCGCGTCGACGAGGTCCGAGAGTCCGAGGCCGGCGAGCTTCCGGTCCAGCATCTCGCGGGGCGAGTTGGAGGCGATGGCCACGGGCACCCGGTCCGCCGCCGCGCGCACGGTCTCCAGCGCCCCGGGCAAGGGGGTGAGCTCGTCCTCGAGGTGCCGGCGGTGCTCGGCGAGCAGGTCCCGCACCACCTCTTCGGGGGCGCGGCCGACGGCCTCGGCGATCGTCAGGACGACCACCTCGGCGGCGCGGCCGGTGAGGGCGCGGCGCAACGTCGGGTCGAGCGCCGTGCCGTGCCGGGCGAGGTACGCGTCCTGCACCTGGACCCACTGGCCCTCGGTGTCCACGAGCAGACCGTCGCAGTCGAAGACGACCGCGGCGGGCGACCAGCTCGGCGGCCAGGTGTCCAGCGGCGACGGGGGCAGGGGCGCGGGCTCGGTGCTCATGATGCCCCCAGCGTATCCACGCTCCCCGCCCGCGACGAACCCGGCCGCGGCGCTCTCCGCTCAGGCGGCCGCGGCGAGACCCCGCTCGAGATCGGCGAGGATGTCGTCGATGTGCTCGAGGCCGACGGAGAGGCGCACGAAGCCGGGCGCGACGCCCGCGGCGCGCTGCTCCTCCTCGCTCAGCTGCGAGTGGGTGGTGGAGGCGGGGTGGATCACGAGGCTGCGCACGTCGCCGATGTTGGCGACGTGGGAGTGCAGGGTGAGGGCGTCGACGAAGCGACGACCGGCCTCGATGCCGCCGGGCAGCTCGAAGCCGAGGACGCTGCCCGCGCCGCGCGGAAGGTAGCGCTCCGCGGTCCCGTGGTGCGGGGACGACGGCAGGGAGGCCCAGGTGACGGTCCCGACCCGGTCGTCGGCCTCGAGGAACTCGGCGACGGCGCGGGCGTTCTCCAGGTGGCGGTCCATGCGCAGCGGCAGGGTCTCGAGACCCTGCCCGATGAGGAAGGCGTTGAAGGGCGAGACGGCGGGGCCCAGGTCGCGCAGCAGGTTCGTGCGGACGCGGGTCGCGAAGGCGGCGGGCAGGCCCGCGAAGACCAGGCCGTTGTACGACTCGTCCGGCTCGTTGAACTGCGGGAACCGCGCCGGGTCGGCGGAGAAGTCGAAGCTGTCGCCGTCGACGATGACGCCCGCGATGGAGGTGCCGTGGCCGCCGAGGAACTTCGTCGCGGAGTGGACCACCACGTCGGCTCCGTGCTCGAGGGGGCGCAGCAGATAGGGCGTGGCGACGGTGTTGTCGACAATCAGCGGGACGCCGACCTCGTGGGCGACGTCCGCGACGGCCCGCAGGTCGGGGATGTCCTGCTGCGGGTTCGGGATGGACTCGACGAAGAAGGCGCGGGTGGTCTCGTCCGCGGCGGCGCGCCAGGACTCCGGATCGGTGGGGTCCGCGACCCACTGCGGGGAGATGCCGAGACGGCGGAGGGTGTGCTTGAAGAGGTTGAAGGAGCCGCCGTAGAGGCTCGGGGAGACGACCACCGAGTCGCCCGCCCCCGCGAGGTTGAGGATCGCGAGCGAGATCGCGCTCTGCCCGGAGGCGAGCAGCAGGCCCGCGGCGCCGCCCTCGAGGGCGGCGATCCGATTCTCGACCACGGCCTGCGTGGGGTTGGTGATGCGGGTGTAGATCGGGGCGGCCTCGGCGAGCGCGAAGCGGTCCGCGGCCGACTGCGCGCTCGGGAAGACGAAGCTGGTGGTCTGGTGGATCGGCAGAGCCCGCGAGCCGGTGTCGCCGTCGGGGGTCTGGCCGGCGTGGATGGCGAGGGTCTCGAACTTCTGGGGCTGCGCGGGGGTGTCGCTCATGGCGTGCTCCTGGGGTCGTGGTCGATGGCCACAGCCTCACCCGTGGCCGCTCCCCGGTCGAGGACTGTGAACATCTGTGTCCCTCCCCTCAGGCGCCGAGCTCGAGCACCTCGCCCTGCCAGCGGCGGCGCAGCCAGCGGTCGTGGGAGGCGATCAGCACCGTCCCGTCCCAGTCCTCGAGCGCGCTCTCCAGCCGGGTCGCCGTGACCAGGGCGAGATGGTTCGTCGGCTCGTCGAGGACGAGCAGCTCGGGCGGGTCCAGGAGCACCGCGGCGAGGAGGACGCGGCGCAGCTGGCCGCGGGAGAGGGCGGTGAGCGGTCGGGGGAGGTCGCGGGGGTGGACCAGCCCGAACAGCTCGGGCACGGCGTCCGGATCCTCCAGTCGCGCGGACCGCCGCAGGTGCTCGCCGACGCTCCGGCCGGGGACCGGCTCGTCGTCCTGGGCGAGGTGGCCGATCCGGAGACCCCGGGGGCGCGAGAGCGTGCCGGAGGTCGGGGCGAGAGCTCCCACCACGAGGTCGAGCAGGGTCGACTTCCCGCTGCCGTTGGGTCCGGTGACCAGGAGCCGCTCCCCCGCCCCGAGGCGCAGATCGGTCGGGCCGAGGCGGCCGGCGACCTCGACCGCGTGCGCCGCCACGAGCTCGCCGCCGGGGGCCCGGCCGACGGCCGCGGGCAGGTGGGTGAGATGCAGCTCCGCGGGCGGCTTGCGCACCTGCTCCTCCTCGAGCCGGGCGAGACGCTGCTCGGCGTCGCGCACATGGCGGGACACCCGCACGGCGTTGCGGTCGGCGAAGTACTTGCGGGCCATCCGCACCTCGGCGCGCACCTGCGATTCCCGGCCCAGGGTGTGGGCGTCGCGCGCGACCTCCCGCAGCCGGCGCAGCTCCTCCTGCTCGTGGCGGTAGCGGTGCTCCCACCGGTCGCGGGCGTCGAAGCGGGCGAGCAGGTAGTCGCTGAACCCCCCGGTGTAGGCGGTGAGGCCGCCGTCGGGCCGGGTGATCGGGCTCTCGGCGGGGTCGAGGTCGAGCTGCGCGGCGGTCGCCTCGTCGAGGAAGGCCCGGTCGTGACTCGCGAGCAGCACCGGCCCGCGATGGGCGGCGATCGAGGCGGTGAGGAAGGCGGCGGCCTCGTCGTCGAGATGGTTCGTGGGCTCGTCGAGCAGCCAGGTGGTGGGGCGGGCGATGAGCAGGTGGGCGAGGGCGAGTCGCTCGCGCTGGCCGCCGCTGAGGGCGCCGAGGGTGCGCTCGGCGGGCAGCGCCTCGAGGCCGAGGCCGGCGAGCACGGCGTCGGCCCGGTGGTCGGCGTCCCAGACGTCGGCGAGGGTCGCCTCGAGGAGCAGCCGGTTGTACTCGCGCTCCGCGGCGGCAGCATCCGTGTTCGTCTCGGCCGTACCGGTCGCGGCGAGCGCCTCGCCCGCGGCGATCAGCTCCCGCTCGAGGCGACGGGAGCGGGCGAGCGCGTCCTCGACCAGCTCGTGGACGGTCGTGGAGGCGGGGACGGGGAGGTCTTGGCGGAGCAGTCCGACGGGCCCGGGGACGCGCAGCTCGCCGCGATCCGGGACCAGCTCTCCTGCGAGCAGACGCAGCAGCGTCGACTTCCCGCTGCCGTTCTCGCCGAGCAGACCGGTGGGCGTGCCGGCGGACACCACGAGGCTCACGTCCGTGAGCACGGGACGATCGGGGAAGGCGAAGGACAGCCCGTCGCCGCGCAGGTGCAGCGACCGGTCGGGCGCAAAGGCGTCACGAGGCGCCGCGGCGACACGGGTCGCGGGGGCGTTCGGGGAGGCGAAGGGGTGGGCAGGCATGGATCAGCTCCGGGAGGGGTCGGCGTCGACGGTCGGGGGCTGATCAGATCCACATGCTGCCAGGGTAGGGGGTGCGCGGCGGCGGGGTCGAGCGATTTACGGCGCGGTGAGCGCGGCGACGGCGGTGCGGATCCCGCCGGGGTCGCCGGTCCGACGGGGATCGCGGGGGAAGCGGGCGAGGGCGTCCCGGGCGGCGGGGACGTCCGCCCCGGCCAGGAGCGCGACGAGCGCGGTCCGCAGCTCCCCGTCGGCCGACCGCAGCATCTCCTCGGCCGCCGCGGGCTCGGCTCCGGTGGCCTGCACGAGCAGGCGCACGGTGCGGCCGACGAGCTTCGCGTTCGTGGCCCGGACCTGCACCATGAGGTTCCCGTAGGTCGCGCCGAGGCGCACCATCATCGCGGTCGACAGGGCGTTCAGGGCGAGCTTCTGCGCGGTGCCGGCCTTCATCCGGGTCGAGCCGGTGATCACCTCCGGGCCGACGTCGAGCAGCACCGCCACGTCGACTGCTGCCGCGAGGGGCGCCCGGGGGTTCGCGGAGATCAGCGCGGTCGGCATCCCCGCGGCGCGGGCCGCGCGCAGGGCCCCGCCCACGAAGGGGGTGCGGCCGCTCGCGGCGAGCCCGATCACCACGTCCCCCGGGAGGCACTCGGTGCGCACCAGGTCGGCCCCCGCCTCCGCATCGTCCTCGGCACCCTCGACCGCCTCGAGGAAGGCCCCCGGCCCGCCCGCGAGGTGGGCGGTGACCATGGACGGGTCCGCATCGAAGGTGGGCGCGAGCTCGACCGCGTCGAGCACCCCCAGGCGTCCCGAGGTGCCGGCACCCACGTAGTGCACGGTCGATCCGGCGGAGATCGCCGCGACGCCGATCTCGACCAGTTCGGCGAGGGGGCGCGACTGCGCCTGGACCGCCGCGGCGACGCGCGCGTCCTCGCCGAGGATCACCCCGAGGATGCCCTCGGCGTCGCGGGCGTCGAGGTCCTCGCTCGCCGCGAGGCGCTCCTCGGTCGGCGAGTCGAGGCGAACCACGTCCTCGTCCTCGGCCTCCGCCGCGGGGGCGCGGGCGTCCGGGGCGGCGGGCTGCTCGGGCATCGATCCTCCAGGGGTGGGGCGGCCCCGTCAGGCTACCGGTGGGCCTCCCGGGCGGGGCCCGGGGACGGAGCACCTGCGGGCGCCCCGCCTACGATGGGTCCCTGAATCCGAGGGAGGGATGGACGATGGACGAGACGACCCAGGGGGCGCGGATCGCGGTGATCGCGGGCGACGTCGGGGCCACCCACGCACGGCTCGCGCTGGCCCCGCTCGGCGGCGGCGTGGTCGCCGAGGCGACCGGTCCCGGGGGGAACCTGCGCTCCTCGGGCCCCGCGGCCCTGGATCACCTCCAGGAGACGGTGCGCGCGGTCCTCGACGACGGCCGGCGGCAGCTCGGGGAGGACCTGCGGATCGCCGGGGTCGCCCTGGGCATCTCCGGCGCCGGTCCGGCGCGCGCGGCGGAGGTGCGCCGTGCCGTGGGCGAGCGGCTGGCCGACCTCGGCATTCCCACGGAGCGTCTGCTGGTCACCGACGACCTGCACACCGCCTTCCTCTCCGGCGGCGTCGGCGACGACGGCCTGCTCGTGCTCGCCGGGACCGGGGCCGTCGCCGTCCGCTTCCGGGACCGCGCGGCGATCGCCCGGCGCGACGGCATGGGCTGGCTGCTGGGCGACATCGGCTCCGCGGTGTGGCTCGGCCGCCGCACCCTGCAGGCCGTCGCCGCGGACCTCGACGGCCGCGGTCGCCGCACCCTGCTCACCGAGCGGGTCGGCGACCTGCTGGACCTCGATCTGCGCGACGGGCTGCTGCCGCCCTCCCCCACGGGCGATCCGCGGCAGGACCTGATCCGTGCCCTCGACGAGCTGCTCCCGGCGGGGGCGCCCGCCGCGCTGGGCCGCTTCGCCGCCGTCCCCGGCTCGGTGCCCGAGGACCCCGCGGCCCGCGAGATCCTCGACACCGCCGCCCGGCACGTGCGGGACACCGTCCGGGCCCTGGACCCCGAGGTCGAGCTGCCGGTGGTCCTCGCCGGCTCGGTGCTCGCCACCCCGGGTCCGATCCGCGAGGAGGTCCTCACCGGCCTGCGCGCCGAGGGCCGCTCGGTCGCGACCGTGGCCGATGCGGTGCCCGGGGCGCTGCTGCTCGCCCGCGAGCTCGCGGCCGGGGCCGCAGCCGGTGCCGCGGCCGGGGCCGACGGATGACCGGGCCCGACTCCCCGGCCGCGCCACCCCGTCCCACCCGTCGGCGGCGCGCCCGCCGTCGGACCCGCCGCCGGCTGCTCTCCGAGAATTTGCGGATGCTGCTGTCCTTCCTCGGCGCGGTGCTCGCGGGCGGCCTCGCCGCCCTCCCGCTCCTCGACCTGCTGGATCCGGACCTGCCGCCCGACGAGCGGCTCGCCCCGCTGCTCGTGGTCATCATCGTCACCGCCTCGGTCTACTCCCTCCTCTTCGCCGTCCTCACCTATGCCGCACTCCGCCGCAGGCCGCGCCGCGAGCTGCTCGCGACAGCCCGGCTCACCCGGGTGCGTCGGGGTGTTCCCGAGTACCGCTGGCTGGTGGGCCGCGCGGGAGCCTGGTCGGAGGTGCTGCAGCTGCTGCTGGTCGCCGCCCTCGCCGCCGTCCTCCTCGCGACCCAGCCAGAGCGCCTCTCCCTGACCGCGCTGCTGCTGCTCACGATCGGGGCTCTGGCCAGCGCCTGGATCGCCGCGGTGGTGACCTTCGCGATCGAGTACGCGGCGGAGGACGCCTACGGCGAGGCCTTCTCCCTCGCGGGCACGCCGGTCCCCGAGCGGGTGCTCGCCGACTACGTGTACGGGGCGGTGCTGGTGCAGACCTCGGCCGGCCCCTCCGATCTCGGGCCGCGCACCGCCGCCGCGCGCTCGCTGGTGCGCGGGCACGTCATCCTCGCGCACGTCACCAGCACCATCATCATCACCCTGGGCGTCTCGGCGGTCCTCACGGTCGTCACCTGAGGCGGCGGAGGGGCGACTAGGATGGCGCCGTCCGCCCGCCGCGACCCCCGCGCCACCCGTCCCGGAAGGCCTCACCCGATGCCCGAGCTGTCCCACCCGATCCCCACCCGCGAGAAGGTGCTGGTCATCGGCGCCGGCCCGGCGGGACTGGCCGTGTCCGCGGCGCTGCAGGCCCTCGAGGTCCCCTTCGACCTGGTGGACCGCGCGAAGCACGTCGGCGGGATCTGGGACCTCGACCGGGCGGACAGCCCGGTGTGGCCCGCGATGGAGATGATCTCCTCCCGCCGCACCACCCAGTACGAGGACCTGCTGCGCCCGGTCTCCTACCCCGAGTTCCTGCGTCCCGAGCAGATGGGCAAGTACCTCCGCGCCTACGCCGCCCGCCACGACCTCACCGAGCACTTCCGGCCCGGGGTCGCGGTCCGCCGCGCCCGTCCCTTCGAGGACGGGGTGTGGGAGGTCGAGCTGTCGACCGGCGAGATCATGATCTACCGCGCCGTGGTCTCCGCCCACGGCATCTCCGAGCGTCCCCACCGCCCCGAATGGGCCGCCGACGCCCCGCGGTCCGTGCAGGTCATGCATGCGAAGGACTGGGCCGGGGCCGACGGCCTCGAAGGCCGCCGCGTGCTCGTGGTCGGCTCCGGGCAGTCCGCCGCCGACATCGCCGTGGACGCCGCCCGCCGCGCCCTCGAGGTGCGCTGGTCGATGCGCACCGGCCACTGGGTGGTGCCGCGGCGGATCGCCGGCCGCCCCGGGGACGTGGCCCTCACGCGCGAGCCCTCGCGGCTCGGCGGGCTCAACGACCGCATCGCCGAGACCGTCATCGCCCGCACGGTCGGCCGCCCGCAGGACGTCGGCATGCCCGCGCCCGAGGCACCCCTGCTCGAGGACCAGGTGATCATCTCCGACGACGTGCTGGACCGTGTCCGGGAGGGTCGGATCACCGTGGTCGGCGAGGTGACCGGATTCCTGGAGGACGGCACCCTCACCCATGACGCCCCCCGCGGCAAGGCCGGACACCGCTCTTTCGCCGCTGATCTGGTGGTCCTCGCGACCGGCTACGAGACCGGCGCCGACCATCTGCCCGCGGAGGTCGTGCCCCGGACCGGGCAGGGCGACCCGGATCTCTTCCTCGGCGCCTTCCCGCGCGGCCGTGACGATCTCGTCCTCCTCGGTCAGCAGCGGGTGTCCGGACCGGCGCTGCCGATCCTCGTGCAGCAGGCGGATCTCGCCGCGTACCTGCTGAAGGCCACCCTCGACGGCGAGGCCGCGCCCACCTCCGCCCGGACCGCCCTGGCCGAGTTCCGCCGCCTGCGCGCGGGCTCCGAGTCCGCGGTGCCGACCGCGCCCGCCGAGGGCGAGGGCGGTCTGCGGGAGCGGCTCGGCGATCTCGTCGGCGCCCGGTCGGCGCGTCCCCGCCAGGCGGCGCGCAGCGCGCGGGATGTCGGGGACGATCTGGTGCCCGCGGCCGACGGCGCGACGCTGCTCGCGCGCCTGCGGACCGTCCGCGCCCTGTTCGAGGCCGTCGCCCGCGCCTGAGGCGTAGGTCGGGTCCGGTGCCTGAGGCGACCGCCGAACTCAGCGGAGTCCTCCGCCAGGCTGCGGCTCAGTCGCCGCGCCGCGGGCTGCGGCGCACCAGGAGCACCGCCGCGATGACGCCGAGGCCCGTCGCGAGCAGCACTCCGATCCCCGCGCGCCGCTGATCGGCGAGGGCGTCGGCGAACCAGGTCCGCCCCGTCGCCCCGAACCAGCTCGCGGCCATCAGATGGTCGGTGAGCAGCAGCGTCGTCCCCGCCGCGAGCAGCAGCAGGACGGGTGCCGCGGCGACCGGCAGCCGGGCTCCCCCCGGAGCGGTCGCGCGGACGCAGAGGGCGAGGAGCACGCCGCCGAGCCCGGCGAGCAGCTGCAGCACGAGGTGGGCAGCATGCCCGTCGAGCGCAAGGCGCAGGAACGGGCCCGCGTAGGCGGCGACGAGCAGGGCCACCGGGGCGGCGGCCGCGAGCGCTCCGAGCAGCGGGCGTCGGCCGAGCGTCCGGCGGAGCACCCCGGGCGGTCCCGCGAGGGCCGGGACCGTGCCGAGCAGCACGCCGGTGCCGAGCAGCAGCACGTGCTGCAGCACGTGCGCGGAGACCAGGACCTTGCCGTAGACGCTCAGCGGCCCGCTGGTGAGCAGCACCAGCAGCGCCGCACCGACCAGGAGGCGGCGCGTCGCCGCGCGCGGCCGTGCCGCACTCCCCGGCCACCACCACCACAGCAGCAGGGCGCTGGCGACCATCATCCCGAAGGGATCGGGCCGCCAGGCGGTCAGCACCGCGAGCAGGGTCGGAGCCGGTGGCAGCGGGTATCCGGTGAGCAGACCCGCCGTGCCCTCGGGCGGCACCCCGGCATCGGCCGGCGGCGGGGAGGAGCTCATGGCGGCGGCGAGCGCGACGGCGAGGCCCATGAGGGTCAGCTCGAGCAGGGCCAGCCGCCGATAGGACGTGACGGCCGCGCGGCCCTCCTCCCCCGCGTCGAACCCGGTGGCGAGGGCGCGCCGCTGCAGCCAGCCGAGCCCGCCGAGCAGCAGGAGCAGCAGCATCTTGAGAGCGCCGAGCTGCACATAGGCGCTCGTGAGCAGGTCGCCGGGCCCGTTCATGCGCACCGCGAGGGCCCAGACCCCGCTCAGCGCGAGCATGATCCAGCTGATCAGGGCCAGGTGCGAGTAGCCGCGCACCACCGCGGCGTCGTCCCGCGAGCGCGCCGGCAGCAGCTGCAGCGCGCCGAGCCCGCCGAGCCAGAGGCCGACGGCGAGAAGATGGGCGAGCATGGTCGAGGTCGCGGCCTCGTGGTTCGCGTCCCCCGCGGCGTGCCCCGTCATCGCGGTCGCGAAGGTCGCCAGCAGCAGACCCGCCGCGAGCATCCGGGCGACGCCACGGGAGGTGCCGGTGAGGGCCAGGGTGGTCGCGGCGGCGATGAGCACGAGCGCGGTCACGAGCCAGATGCCGAGCTCGGTGCCGAGATAGACGCCCAGGTCCGAGCCGAAGCGGGGCGAGCCGACCGGCTGCCCGGTCGCGACCGCATAGGACAGCACGAGCGCTGCGGCCCGGCCGAGGGTGGCGACGCCCGCGGCGATCGCGGCGGCGGTGAGCGCCCGGATCCGGTCCTCCCCGTCGCGCAGCAGCCAGCCGGCGACCACCGCGCCGCCGAGGCCGAGGGCGCTCGCGAGATCCGCGATCAGGGCGGCGACGGGCGCGCCATGGCGCGCGATCACCCCGGCGTCGCGGAGGACGAGGTTGCCGCCGGCGGCGGCGTCGGCCGCGAGCACCGCGACCAGAGCCAGCGCGAGCAGCGCGACGACCAGCAGGACCAGGGTCCGCGGGGCCGGTCGTGCGAGGCCGGGAGCGGTCACTGGCCGATCACCAGGCCCACCCAGAGGGCGAGCATGCCCGATCCGACGGACAGCAGCAGGTAGGCGACGGAGATCGTGATCGCACCCCGGCGCGCCAGCTCGACCACGTCCAGCGCCGCGGTGGACAGCGTCGAGAGCCCACCGCAGAAACCGGCCGCGAGCAGCAGGTACAGCAACTCGAGCGAGCCGGTCGCAGATCCCAGGCGGGCGACGATCAGCCCCAGCAGCAGGCAGGCCACGACGTTCGCGGCGAAGGTCGCCCAGTGGGTCGAGCGCGGGGTCGAGCCCCGACGGGCCTGCAGACGCGCGCCGCCCACCCGGATTCCCCAGCGGGCGAGCGATCCGGCCGCCCCGCCGACGGAGACCAGCAGCAGGGCGAGCAGGAGGACGCCGGCGCTCATGCCCCGCCCTCCTCGTCCTCGATCTGCAGGGTCGACCCGCGGCGTCGGGGCCCGCGCAGCGCGGAGGGCTGGGCGAGGCGGCGGCCGCCCACGAGGCCGAGCACCACGAGGCCGAGGCACAGCACCACGGTGAGCAGGGCGTACACGAAGGCGATGAGCGGGAAGCCCGCGCCGATCATCGCCGACCCCTCGAGCACCACGGTGGACATCGTGGTGAACCCCCCGCACAGGCCGGTGCCCAGCAGCGGCAGCATCCAGGGGCGTCCGGGACGGACCTCGAGCACACCGGTGAGGGCGCCGAGACCGAGGCAGCCGATCACGTTGACCCACAGAGTCGCCCAGGGCAGCTCCACCAGGGTGGGGGTGGTGACGGTCGGGGCGAGGACGGTCAGCGCGAAGCGCAGCCCGGCGCCGACCCCGCCGCCCGCGGCCACCAGCAGGGCGGTGCGCAGCGGGGACAGCGGAGGCGCGAGGGGCCCCGAGCCCAAGGTCGTCTCCGGGGCGAGCTCCTCCGCCGTGAGGGCCGCCATCTCCACGGTGTGCATCCGCGGATCATGTCGGCGCGGGGTGCGCGGCGGAGGGACGGGGCTCGAGGTCACCGGGACAGGGTACCGAGGCCCGCCGTGACGCCGCCCTCCGGCCGTGGGCCGCTCATCCCCAGACCAGTCCCAGCGCCGGGTCCTCGAGCACCGCGGAGATGTCCCGCAGCAGCTCGGCGCCGAGCGCCCCGTCGATCAGGCGGTGGTCGAAGCTCAGCGCGAGCTGGGCGACCTTACGGATCTCGATCCGCCCCTCGACCGCCCAGGGCTTGTCCTTGATCGCGCCGACGCCGAGGATCACGGACTCCCCCGGGTTGAGGATCGGGGTGCCCGAGTCGATGCCGAAGACGCCGAAGTTGGTGATCGTGATCGTGCCGTCGCGGGTGTCGGACAGCGAGGTGCGGCCGCCGCGGGCGGTGCGGGCCAGCTCGTCGATCCCCTCGGCGAGCTCGCGCAGCGTCATCAGGTGCGCGTCCTTGAGGTTCGGCACGATGAGCCCGCGCGGGGTCGCCGCGGCGATCCCCAGGTTCACGTAATGCTTGTAGACGATCTCCTGCGCGGCCTCGTCCCAGGAGGCGTTGACCTCGGGGTTGCGGCGGATGGCGACGAGCAGCGCCTTCGCGATCACCGCGAGCGGGCTGATCTTGACGTCCTTCCACTCGCGGGAGGAGCGGAGATCCTCGATGATGCGCACCGTCCGCGTCATGTCGATCTCGTTGAACACGGTGACGTGCGGGGCGGTGAAGGCGGAGGCGACCATCGCCTCGGCGGTGCGCTTGCGGACCGAGCGGATCGGCACCCGGGTGGTGCGCTCGTCGGCCGTGACACCGGCGAACGGCTGGTGGCGGGTGGACTTCATCGCGCCGCCGAGCCCCTCGGGGGCCTGCGGCGACTCCTCGGGGAAGTAGGCGGTCGAGCCCGCGCCGCCGCTCCGGCCCGGCAGCTCCCCCGCCCCGGAGGCTCCCGCGATGGCCCGCTGCTGGGCCGCGAGGACGTCCTCCCGGGTGACGGTGCCGTCGGGCCCGGTCGCGAAGACGTCGGCGAGCGCGACGCCGAGGTCGCGGGCGAGCTTGCGGACGGGCGGCTTGGCGAGGATCCGGTCGATGGGGACCTGCTGCGCCTCGTCGGCGTCCGCGTAGGTCCGCTTGCGGCGGCGCCGCTGCGGCGCGGCGGAGGCGCCGTAGCCGACCAGGGTGCGCGGCTCCTCCTCCGCGGGCGCGGATCCGGCGGCCGGCTCCTGCACTGTCTCTGACTCCGGCTCCGGTGCCGATTCCGCGGTCTGATCCTGCTCGGCCGACGGCGGCTCGGCCGACGGGGCGGGCCCGCCCGCGGTGTCGATCTCCAGCAGCGGGGCGCCGACGGGCACCTCGTCGCCCACGGCGACCAGCACTCGGACGACGGTGCCGGCGACATGGCTGGGCAGCTCGACCGCGCTCTTGGCGGTCTCCACCTCGATCACCGGGTCGTTGATATGGACGGTGTCGCCCACCTGCACCTTGATCTCGAGGATCTCGGCCTCGGTGAGGCCCTCCCCCGGGTCGGTGAGGAGGATCTGCACGATCGCGGAGGAGCTCGGGGCAGGGGTCATGACGGGGATCCTTTCACGCGGCGACGCGCTCAGTGCTGCAGCAGACGGTCCACGCCGTCGAGCACGCGGTCGAGGTCGGGCAGGTAGGCGTGCTCCATGCGCGCCGGCGGATAGGGCAGGTGGTAACCGCCCACCCGCAGCACGGGCGCCTCGAGGTGGTAGAAGCACTCCTCGCTCACGCGGGCCGCGATCTCGCCGCCGAGTCCGCCGAGCACGGGCGCCTCGTGGACGATGAGCATCCTCCCGGTGCGGCGCACCGAGGCGAACAGGGTCGGGTAGTCGACGGGGGCGAGGGAGCGGGCGTCGATCACCTCGAGCTCGACACCGTCCTCGACCGCGGCCTGGGCGGCCTCGAGCACGAGCGGCATGCTCGGGCCCCAGGCGAGGACGGTCGCGTCGGTGCCGGGGCGCACCACCTGCGCCTGCCAGGGGCCGACGGCGGGGCGGGCATCGGTGTCGACGTCGCCCTTGATCCAGTAGCGGCGCTTGGGCTCGAGCAGGATCACCGGGTCCTCGCACTCGATCGCCTGGCGGGTCATCCAGTAGGCGTCCTGGGCGGTCGCCGGGGCGAGGATGCGCAGGCCGGCGGTGTGCGCGAAGTACGCCTCGGGGCTCTCGGAGTGGTGCTCGACCGCGCCGATCCCGCCGCCGTGGGGGATGCGGATGACCATCGGCACGTGGAGGTGGCCGCCGGTGCGGTTGTGCATCTTCGCGACCTGGGTGGTGATCTGGTTGAAGGCGGGGTAGACGAATCCGTCGAACTGGATCTCCACCACCGGCCGGTACCCGCGCACGGCGAGGCCGACGGCGGTGCCGACGATGCCGGCCTCGGCGAGCGGGGTGTCCACGACGCGCTGAGCGCCGAACTCGGCGTGCAGCCCGTCGGTGACGCGGAAGACGCCGCCGAGCACGCCGATGTCCTCGCCCATCAGGAGCACGGAGTCGTCGGCGCGCATCGCGTCGCGGAGGCCCGCGGTGATCGCCTTCGCGATCGGGAGGGTGCTGGTCGTCATCGGGTGGGCTCCTCGTCCTCGAACTGCGAGATGTACTCGAGGTACTGCTGCTTCTCGGCCTCGACGATCGGATGGGGCTCCGCGTAGGCACCGTCGAACATGCCGATCGGGTCCGGGTCCTCCATGGAGTGGATGTGGTGGTGCAGCCGCATGGCGAGGTCGTGGGCCTCGTCGTCGCAGCGTGTCACGAAGGCCTCGTCGATCTCGCCGAGCTGCTCGAGGTGCCGGCGCAGGCGCAGGATCGGGTCCTTCGCCGCCCACTCCTCCTCCTCGGCGGCGGGCCGGTAGCGGGAGGCGTCATCGCTCGTGGTGTGCGCCGCCATGCGGTAGGTGACGGCCTCGAGGAAGACCGGCCCCTGCCCCGCACGGGCCGTGTCCAGCGCGCTGCGCACCGTCGCGAGGACGGCGAGGACGTCGTTGCCGTCCACCCGGGCCGAGGGGATGCCCCAGCCGCGCGAGCGCTGCGCGAGCGGGACGCGGGACTGCACCGCGGTGGGCACGGAGATCGCCCACTGGTTGTTCTGCGTGTAGAAGACGACCGGCGCCTGCACCGAGGCGGCGAAGGTGAAGGACTCCGAGACCTCGCCCTCGCTCGAGGCGCCGTCGCCGAAGAGGGCGAGCACCGCGGTGTCCGCGGTGCGGTCGCCGGTGCCGACGAGGCCGTCGCGCTGCAGTCCCATGGCGTAGCCGACGGCATGCGGGGCCTGGGAGCCGAGCACGATCATGTACGGGTGGGTGCGCAGTTCGTGCGGGTCCCAGCCGCCGTGGCTGACGCCTCGGAAGAGCTCGAGCAGCCGCCACGGCTCGATGCCCCGCGCCCAGGCCACGCCGTGCTCGCGATACGTGGGCACGAGGTAGTCCTGGGTCCTGGCGGCGTGGCCCGCGCCGATCTGTGCGGCCTCCTGGCCGAGCGCGCTCGCCCACAGGCCCAATTGTCCCTGGCGCTGCAGGGAGGTCGCCTCGAGGTCCGCGGCCCGGATCATCACCATGTCGCGGTAGTAGCCGCGCAGGGCCTCGGGGGCGGCGAGTCCCGCCTCCTCGAGCACGGCGTCGAGCTGCTCGTGCGGGGTGCGGGTCCCGTCCGGGGCGAGGAGCTGGAGCATCGGCTCCTGCTCGGGGACGGGAGGGATCGTCGTCGCGAAAACGTTCACGACGGGAGCGTAACCTACGGTGCCGTAGGTGTCACGGAGGGTGCGCTCCGCCCCTCCTCCGCGCCGCGCAGCAGCAGGTCCACGGCCGCACGCATCAGCGGCAGACCGTCGCCGTGGGCGAAGACCAGCAGGCGATGGTCCGGGGCGGCCGCGGGCACCCCGGTGTGGACCACGATCGTGGCGGGCCGTGCTGCGAGCAGAGCGGCGAGCGCCCGCGCCTCCTCGGCGTCGGCGCGGGGCAGCCGGGTCAGCGCGAGCACCTGACCCGGCACCACGAGCGCGGGGAGCGCGGGGAGCGCGGGATCCGAGGGGAGCGCGGGATCCGCGGGGAGGACGGGATCGAGGAGCTGGGCGGGCCAGTCCGGCACGTCCGCGCGGATCCCCCGCTCGCGCAGCGCCGCGACCAGCTGCGGCGGCCGGGAGCTCGCGGCCCGGTGGGCGCCGTGGCGCAGGTCCATCACCGTGACCGGCCCGAGGTCGAGGCGGGCGTGCCCGTGCCGGGAGCGGACCGCGCGGGCCGCGGCCTCCGCTCCGAGACGATCGAGCCGGTCCAGCGCCGCCTCGAGCGGGGGCGCGGGCACGAAGCGGCGCCGTGTGCGCAGGCTGCGGATCCGCTCGCGGGCGCTCGCGGCCCGTCGTCGCAGCTCCTCGGCGTCCAGGCGGCCGGCCTCCCGGGCGGAGCGGATCGCGTCGTGCGCGCGGCGCAGCATCCCCTCGGCGTCGCCGCCGCGCGGCGAGCCGAGGCACAGCAGGTCCGCCCCGGCCTCGAGGGCGCGCACCGCGGCCTCCTGCGGGCCGGGATCCGCGGCGACCGCGGCCATGTCCAGGGCGTCGGTGATCACCAGTCCGCGGAAGACCCCGCCCACGGCCTCGTCGAGCAGCGGCCGCGACCAGGGCGAGATCGATGCGGGGCCCTCGCCCAGTGCGGGCACCAGCACGTGCGCGGTCATCACGGCGTCGAGCCACGGGGCGATGCGCCAGGGCGCGAGATGGTCGCGGGCGAGCTCCGCGGCGGTGAGGTCGATCCGGGGCAGCGCGGTGTGCGAGTCGACCGATGTGGCCCCATGGCCCGGGAAGTGCTTGGCGCAGGTGCCGATCCCGGCATCGATCAGTCCCGTCGCGAAGGCCCGGGCGTGGGCCGCGACGAGGTCGGGCTCCGCCCCGAAGGCGCGGGTGCCGATGACCGGGTTCGCGGGGTCCGTGGAGACGTCGAGCACCGGGGCCAGGTCGAGGTCCAGGTCGCAGGCGGCCAACAGGTCCCCGAGGGCCCGGCCGAGACGACGGGTCAGCTCGGGGTCGTCGATCTCGCCGAGCGCCCAGGCGCTCGGCAGGCTCGACCCGGTCCGGGCCTGGAGCCGGGTGACGTCGCCGCCCTCCTCGTCGATCGCGAGGAGCAGGTCCTCGCGACGGTCGTGGAGGGCGCGGGCGAGGCGGGCCGCGGTCGCCGGGTCGGGGGTGTTCTCGGCGAAGAGCACGACGGCGGCGAGTCCCGCATCGACGGCGCCCATGAACCCGAGAGGCACCGTCGACCTCCCCGCACCGCCGACGCAGTCCCCACCGCCGTCGCCGGGGACGCCCGGGACGGGAGCCATCAGCAGTCCCAGGATGTCCGCGTCCCACCGGTGGCCGGCACCTGCGCGCGGGTCCCCGCCGACCGACGCGTCCAGCCCCGCGACGACCGACGCGTCGTGCCCCGCGTCGACGCCTGCCACGTCCTCGTCCATGCGCCGCCTCCTCCAGGGCCGAGCCTAGTCGTGACGGGTGCTCCGGCGCGGCCCGGGACCCGGCAGGCGGTACCGGGACAAACCGGACGTCGAGGGAGACCGCGGGGTGTCAATAACTAGACTGTCTACATGGCGCACATCCTGGTGGTGGACGATGACCCGGACATCGTGGAACTGGTCTCCCTCAAGCTCCGCGCGTGCGGCCACGAGGTGACGATCGCGGGCAGCGGCGAGGCGGCGCGCGACGTGCTCGCGGCGCGCGGCGACATCGAGCTGGCCGTGGTCGACCACATGATGCCCGGGATGACCGGCGTGGACCTGGTGCGCGCCCTGCGTGCCGAGGGGTCGACCCTGCGAATCCTCATGCTCACCGCCCGCAGCCAGGAGCGGGACCTCGAGAACGGCTTCACCGCCGGGGTCGACGACTACATGACCAAGCCCTTCAGCCCGCGCGAGCTCGCAGCCCGCGTCACCGCGATCCTCGCCCGCCCGTGATCACCCTCGATCCCCGGCTGATCCTCACCGCGCTCGCGGTCCTCTGGGCGGTGATCGTCGTGGCCATCGTCGCCGTGATCCTCCTGCACGGGGTCCGGGTGCTGCTCGCGCGCCGCCGGGATCGCGCGGATGCGCAGGCCCGACCCCTCGTGATCCGCTACGCCCTCGCCGACGACGAGGATGCCGCCGATCCCGCGGAGGTCGCCCTCGCCGAGACCCTGCGCGGGGCCACCGGCCTCCTCGGCGAACGGATCGACGAGCGCCTGCTGTCCGTCCTGGAGACGCTGCGCGGCGACTCCCGGGCGCGGATCGCGGCGATGCTGATCGACCGCGGCCATCCGGCCCGCCTGCGGCGCCGCGCCCGCTCACGACGGACGACCGTGCGCGCGGCGGCAGTCCGCCGCCTCGGCCAACTGGGCCTCCCCTCCGACGAGGAGGCGGTGCGCCGGGCGACCACCGATCCCGCCCCGATCGTGCAGACCGTCGCGGTGCGCGCCCTCGCGGCCTACCCGTCGGCCGCCTCCGTCGAGGCCGTGCTGGATCGGCTGCGCCACCGCGCCGAGGTCCCCTCCCTCGTCGTCGTCACCTCCCTCATCACCCAGGGCGGCACCGACCCGCGGGCCCTCGCGGCGATCCGGCAGGCCCTCAGCGACCCCGCCCCCAGGGTCCGCGCCGCGGCCGCCCAGACTCTCGGTGAGCTCTCGAGCGCCGCGGACACCGCCCGTCTCGGCGCCCTGCTGCGGCAGGACCCGACGCCGGGCGTCCAGCTCGCCGCCGCCACCGCCCTGACCCGCGTGGGGACGGCGGAGTCGGTGCCCGCTCTGCTCGAGGGGACCCGCTCGTCCTGGGGCATGGTGCGCAGCCACGCTCTCGGCGCCCTGCTCGCCCTGCCCCGCGAGGAGTCCGCGGAGGCGCTCGCCGCCGTCGCCGCGAGCGGCGACCCGCTGCTGACCTCCCAGCTCCGCACCGAACTCCCCGGGAGCCGCCCGTGATCCCCTGGCTCGATCTCTCCGACACCTGGGTGCACGACCTCGTGCGCACGGTCCTGATCTGGACCGCGTGGCCGACCCTGCTCTACTTCCTCGCGATCAACGCGATCTACCTCGTCCTGGTCCTCCTGGGCTTCGTCGACACCCGCCGCTCGGCGGCCCGCCGTTCCGTGCTCGACCTCCACGAGACCGCGACCGCCCCGGTCTCGTTGGGGCTGACCATCGTGATGCCCGCCTACAACGAGGCCGCGCTGATCGCGGAGACGGTGCGCTCCTCCCTCGCCCTGGACTACCCCGACCACGAGCTGGTGGTGGTCAACGACGGCTCCAAGGACGACACCCTCGAGGTGCTCCGCTCCACCTTCGACCTGGTGCCGAGCTCCCGCCGCCTCGACCCCGGCCCGAACATCACGCTCCGATCCGAGGTCCGCGGGATCTACGAGGCGCGCGACCGCAGCATCCCGCTGCTGGTGGTGGACACCGCCAACGGCGGGCGCTCCAACGCGGTCAACACCGGGATCGGCCTGGCCGCGAAGGATCTCGTGGTGCTCGTCGACGCCGACTCGGTCATGGATCCCGATGCGCTGCTGCTCGCCGCCCAGCCCTTCCTCGACGATCCGCTGCGCGTGGTCGCGACCGGCGGCAACATCCGCGCGGTCAACGGCAGCCGGGTGGTCTCGGGCCGCGTCACCGAGGAGGGCATGCCCCGCTCGTGGCTCGCCCGCTTCCAGGTCGTCGAGTACCTGCGCGCCTTCTCCCTCGGTCGAGCCGGATGGTCACGCCTGGGCGCGCTGATGCTCATCTCCGGCGCCTTCGGGGTGTACCGCCGGGACGTGCTGCTGAGCGTGGGCGCCCTGGACCCCGACACCATCGGCGAGGACTTCGAGCTGACGCTGAAGATCCACCGCTGGTGCCGCCGTCGGCGCCGGGACTACCGCATGGTCTACGTCTCCGACCCCACCTGCTGGACCGAGGTGCCGGACACCCGCGCCGTGCTGAAGCGGCAGCGCGTGCGCTGGCACCGCGGGCTCTGGGAGGTGCTGTGGGCGTATCGCGGCATGCTGCTGAACCCGCGCTACGGCCGCATCGGCCTGGTCGGCCTGCCCTACTACTGGATCTTCGAGCTGTTCGCTCCGCTGTTCGAGGTGCTCGGCATGTTCGTCATCGTCGCCGCGCTCCTCACCGGGGCGGTGAGCCCGGTGATGACCCTCGCCCTGCTGGGCGTGGCGCTGGGCTGCGGGATCCTGGTCACGGTGCTGTCCGTGCTGCTCGAGGAGGCGTCGGGCCGACGTCGCTCGACCACCCGGCACCTGCTGCTGATGGTCTCCTGCTCGCTGCTGGAGAACCTCGGCTACCGCCAGCTCACCGCCCTCTGGCGGCTGCAGGGCTGGTGGCAGGCGCTGCGCGGGGGCGAGGCGGTGTGGGGCGAGATGACCCGCACCGGCTTCTCCTCCGAGGCCGCGCGCTGAGGTCCCTCAGGTGCGGGCGAGCGGCAGCTCGAACACGACGCTGGTGCCGACCCCGACCTCCGAGGTGATCGTCATGTCGCCGCCGTGGGCGCGCAGGATCCGCCGCGTGATCATCAGCCCCAGACCGTAGCCGGGCACCCCCGCGCCGGTCGCCGTGCGCGCCCGGAAGTAGGGGGTGTACAGGCGGGCGAGATCGTCCGCGTCGATGCCGATGCCCTCGTCGGCCACCGTCAGCCGGGCCCGGCGGTCGTCCCGGGTGAGGGTCACCGTGACCAGCCCGCCCTCGTGCGCGTACTTCACGGCGTTGGAGAGCAGGTTGTCGACCGCCTGGCCGAGCCGCTCCGGGTCGGCGTTGACCAGCTCGACCGGCTCGTCGAGGCCATGGAGCTCCCAGCGCAGGCCGCGCACGGCCGCTCGCGGCCGCATCCCCTCGACCTGGTGGCGCACCAGCTCGTCGAAGGAGGTCACCCGGCGCGGACCGCCCTCGGAGCCGATCCGGTCGCTGCTCACCGAGCGGGCGGTCTCGAGCAGGCCGAGGATCAACTGCTGCAGCCGGACCACGTTGCGGGTGACCACCTCGAGGTGGGAGCGGATCACGGAGGGGTCTCCGCCGCCGGGCCCGTCCAGCTCGTCCTCGACCAGCTCGACGTAGCCGGTGATCGAGGTGAGCGGGGTCTTCAGCTCGTGCGAGACGTTGGCGAGGAACTGCTCCTCCTGGAGCACGGCGCCGAGGGAGAGGGTCACGTCGTGGACGACCAGCAGCATCCGCTGCTCGTCGAGCCGGGTCGAGGAGATCGACAGCGCCGCCCGTCGGTCGCCCTCGAGCGGCACCCACACCGACTCGCCGGTCAGCACCCGCCCACCGAGCGCACGGGCCAGCGGGCCGCGCTCGGGCGGGAGCGGCAGCCTGCCGTTCTCCGAGAACAGCGGCCCGGACAGCAGGGCGGCGACGTCCTGGGACCGGGCCGGGCCCGTGAGCCGGCCCGAGCTCTCGAGCACCGTCCCGTCCTCGAGATCGAGCACGAGGGAGACCGCGCCGAGGGCGGAGGTCACCGACTCGAGGCGACGGGCGTGCTCGTCCAGGCGCATCGTCACCGACACCACCACGATGGTCACGGCGCTCGCGAGGAAGAGCATCGCCGCCCCGCGCAGGAACACGGGGAGCAGCTCGTGGCCCGGCACGATGAACGGCCCGATCGCCATCGACACCGCCGTGATGGAGATGCCGAGGGCGGCGCCGCGCAGGCGGTGCTGCGCCGCGAGCCACACCATCGGCACCGTCATCAGGTACCCCTGGAAGCCGGAGACGTTCACCAGGGACCAGCGGGTCACGGCGAGGATCGCGAGGTCGGCCACGGGCAGGAGCACCACGGCGAGCTCGACGAACCGCGGGATCTCGGTGCGGGACCGGTTCTGCAGCCGCCCGACGAGCAGCCCGGCCAGCAGGGCGAGGGTCAGGGCGTGGATGAGCCCGTGACCCGTCCAGTACAGCCAGCCGATCCCGAGCCTCTGGTCGTCCAGCAGCAGGATGCCGATCAGCAGGCACAGGGACAGCGCGACCTGGCAGACGGCCGCGAGGCCGGGCCGCAGCATGCCTGCGGTGCCGTGGTGCGGCGAGAGAAGGAGGTGCCGGAGCCGATGTCCGCGAGGTCGGGGGGTCACGAGCGCATCGTAGCCGCGCGCCGCCGACTTCGCGGCCCCTGGCTCATCCCTGCTGTGCGGCCTGCTCCGCGGCCTCCTGGGCGGACCAGAGCACCTCGAGGTCGAGCGGCTCCTGGTCCGCATCCAGGTCCTGGACGGGCAGGGGGCAGTCGCCGAGGTCCTGGATGGGCAGGCGCGCGCCGTCGCGGTTCATCGACTGGTGGGCGATGACCCCGGGGAGGGTATACCGGGCGGCCTGCCAGGCGTTGACCATCGGCTGGGCCCCGTCGACGACGGCGCGCGCGAAGTCGTCGACCAGGAAGTGGTGCGCACCCTCATGACCGTTGGGCAGGCCCTGGAACTCCTTCGGCAGCCGCGCCTGGTGGTGGACGGGAGCGGCCCCGGCGACGAAGGCGTCGCGCAGGGCGGGCGAGACGTCGGCCAGGCGGGGGTCGTCCAGGCTCATGGTCGCGCCGGTGCGGATCTGCTCGGTCACGTCGAGCACCCGCTCCTTGTCGTGCCAGTAGGTGACGTCGATGGTCTCCTCGAAGCTGGAGGCCTCGCCGAAGAAGCGGAAACGGCTCTCGCGCTTGTGGGAGGGATAGCCGACGCGACGCAGCTCGTTGGTGCGGAAGGCGCCGCCGTTGTCCATGCCGAAGAGGGCGAAGGCGTTGGAGACGTCGTTGGCGAACATCGACACGTCCTTGTCGAAGACGCCGTCGCCGCGGGTGTCCGGGCGGCCCAGCGCCGAGACGGAGGTGGCGTGGCGCTCGCCGAGAACGCCGAGGATGCCGCCGATCGAGTGGGTCGGGTAGAGCAGGGGCGGGTAGGAAGCGGTGGACTTCCAGGCGTCGCCGCCGGAGTACTTGTAGGCGTCGTAGAAGCCGAGGTCCATGTCGTGGACGTAGTCGCCCTCGGCGTAGAACACCTCGCCGAAGGCACCGCTGCGGTGGATGCGCCGCGCGAGGACGACGGCGGCGTTGTACTGGCTGGTCTCGCCCATCATGTAGACGAGGCCTGTGCGCTGCACCTCCTCGGTGATCTGGCGGATCTCGTCCTCCTCGATGGCCATCGGCACGGCCGAGTAGACGTGCTTGCCGGCGCGGAGGGCGGCCAGGGCGTGCTGGCCGTGGGTCCACCGCTGGGTGAAGATCGCGACCGCGTCGACGTCTGAGGCGAGCAGGTCCTCGAGGGTCTCGAAGCGACCGGCGAAGCGCACGCCCCGCGCCTCGACGGCGTCGATGCGCTCGGGGACGGAGTCGACGGCATAGATCCCGTCGATCTCGGGGTGGGCGGCGAAGAGCTCCGCGAAGTGGGAGCCGAACTGGCCGATGCCGACGATACCGAGGGTGAACGACATATTTCCTCCTTGAAATTATCTACGGGGGGAACGCTACGTCACCGACGGAGAGGGCGGCAAGCCCCGTCCGGCACGATCCTCAGAGGCGGCGCCAGCGGCCGGAGCGCCAGACGTCGCGCCACGGGGGCACCTCGCGGCCCTGGGCGGCCATCCGGCGGCGCAGGGTCCGCCGGGAGACCAGCATGCCCAGCACGCCGATCGCCAGCAGCGGCAGCTGCACGGCGAAGGCCACGCGGAAGGCGTGCAGGTCGTAGTCGCCGTCGGGCCGCATCAGATCGAGCACCACGCCGATCAGCAGGATCGCGAGCAGGCCGCCGATGAACCCGCCCATGATCACCACGCCGGTCGCGGTGCCGAGGCGATGGCGGGCCAGGTCGGTGCGCGGGAAGTCGAAGCCGACGCTGCTCGCGGGACCGCCGATCGAGAAGCCGGCGACGAGCACGATCAGCAGCCACATCGGGGCGGGCCCGGGCCACAGCACGAGGGTGAGCAGCGGCACCACGATCGCCGCGACGATGAGCAGCACGAGGGTGGAACGGCGCAGCGGGTGCCGCTGGGTGAGCGCGCCGATGAGCGGTCCGGCGATCACCGCGACCACGACCAGCACGGTCATCACCGCCGAGGCCGCGGGACGGCTGAGCCCCTCCCCCGCGGTCAGGTACGGGTAGCCCCACATCATCGAGAAGGCGATCCCGGTGAACCCGGCGGTGTAGTGGGTGAAGAAGCCCAGCTGGGTCGAGGGATGTCGCACGATCCGAGCGAGCACCAGCGGGATCCGACGGAAGTCCTGCCGCACCCGCGGACGCGGCATCCCGGGCGGCGCGGCCCGGACCAGCAGCAGGATCATGACCGCCGAGATCGCGCTGAGGCTTGCCGACGCCGAGAAGGCCGCGCCCCAGCCGTGCACCGTCAGCACCGCCACGAAGGGCACCGCGGAGGCGATCTGCCCGACCTGGCCGAGGATGCCGGTCAGCTGGGTCAGCAGCGGCACGCGGGACGCCGGGAACCAGGCGGGGACCAGCCGGATCGCGCTCGAGAAGGTGAGGGCGTCGCCCGCCCCGAGGACGATCCGCGCGATCATCGCCACGCCCACCTCATCGGTCACCGACATCAGCAGTTGCCCCGCCGCCATCAGCACCGCCCCGGCCACCAGGGTGACGCGGGAGCCGTAGCGGTCCAGCAGCACGCCCGCGGGGATCTGGAACATGGCGTAGACCGCCAGCTGCAGCACCACGAAGGTGGAGACGATCGTGGCGGAGGCGCCGAAGCGCTCGGTGGCCTCGAGACCCGCGACCCCCATCGTGGTGCGCTGCAGCACCGCGACCGCATAGGCGGCGAGGGCGGCGATCCAGACGATGCGCGCGCGGGGGCCGTCGAGCACGGGGGTGGCCTGGGGGGCGGCGGTCGGGGTCATCGGGTCCTTCCGGGGGCCGGGACGGGGAGGCGACAGTCGGACCGGACGCCTCGGGCGCCCGTCCCGCAGCGGAGGGGTCCCGACCTCCCCCAGGGTATCCGCGCCGGCGCATGGACGGCAGACGTGCCCGCCCCGGACCTCGTCTACAGTGCGCTCCATGCGCACCGCGACGACGAGCTGGTGGACCGCCTGAGGGCGGTCCCCCACTGTCGCGTGCGCTGACAGGAAGCCGCCCCACACCGGGCGGCTTCTCAGCATTACAGCAACCCTGCAACGGAGCAGCCCGGGTCGGGCCCGAACCCCGGAGGACACCCATGTCGACCCCCACCCCCGTCACCACCGCGTCCCGCGCCCCGCGCACCCTCGCCGAGGCGAGCGGCCTCACCCGCTCCCCGCAGTTCGCGGGGAACACCGGCGGCCGCTTCGGCGCGCACGGCGGAGCGATCCTGCCGCCGCCCCTCGCGGGCCCGATGGCCGAGGTCGCCGCCGCCTACGAGGAGGCCCGCCATGACGAGGCGTTCTTCGCCGAGTACTCCCGGCTGCTGCGCGACTACGTCGGCCGCCCCTCCCCGATCTCCGCGGCGGACCGCCTCTCCGACAGCCTCGGCGGCGCCCGCATCCTGCTCAAGCGGGAGGACCTCAACCACACCGGCGCCCACAAGATCAACCACACGATCGGGGAGGCGCTGCTCGCGAAGCGGATGGGCAAGCGCACCCTGATCGCCGAGACCGGCGCCGGCCAGCACGGCGTCGCCCTCGCGACCGCCGCCGCGCTCGTGGGCCTCGGGTGCGAGATCCACATGGGCGCGGTCGACGTCGCCAAGCAGCGCCCCAACGTGGTGCGGATGCGACTGCTGGGAGCGAAGGTGGTCTCGGTCGAGGTCGGTCAGCGGACCCTCAAGGAGGCCGTGGACTCCGCCTTCGGCGTGTACGCGGCGGACCCCGAGCAGTACCTCTTCGCGATCGGCTCCGTCGTGGGCCCCGCGCCCTTCCCGGACATGGTCCGCGACTTCCAGTCGGTCGTGGGCCGGGAGAGCCGCGCCCAGCTCCTCGAGGACCTGGGCCGGCTGCCCGATGCCGTGATCGCCTCGGTCGGCGGCGGCTCCAACGCGATGGGTGCCTTCACCGCCTATCTCGAGGACGAGGACGTGCGGCTCATCGGCGTCGAACCCGGCGGGACCGGCGACGAGCCCGGCGCCCACGCCGCGACGATGACCTTCGGCACGCCCGGCACCCTGCACGGCATGGACACCCGGGTGCTGCAGGACGCCGACGGACAGCCCGGCGAGGTGCACTCCATCGCCTCAGGCCTCGACTACCCCGGCGTCGGCCCGCAGCACGTGCACCTGCACGAGCTGGGCCGCGTCGAGTACGTGCGCGAGGGCGACGCCGCAGTGCTCGACGCCTTCCAGCGGCTGAGCCGCACCGAAGGGATCATCCCGGCGCTCGAGTCCGCGCACGCCCTCGCCCACGCGATCCGGATCGCCCCGGCCCTCCCCCGCGAGGCGGCGCTGCTGGTGAACCTCTCCGGACGCGGCGACAAGGACATCGACTACGTCGCCGAGAAGATCGGGATGACCGGGGAGGCCGACGAGATCGCACGCTGAGCACGTCCGGTGGAGCCCCCGGTCGCTGCGGTGACCGGGGGAACCCGGCTCAGCCGGCGCGCCACTCCTGCGCGATGGCGAGCAGGCGATCGTTCGCCTCGGGCTCGGCGATCGTGGCGCGCACCCCGTCGGTGCCGTAGGCGCGCAGCACGAGGCCGCGCGCCTCCGCGAACTCGGCGAACTCTCCAGAGCGGTCCCCGAGCGGGAAGTACACGAAATTGCCCTGGCTGGCGGGTAACCCCCAGCCCTGCTCGCGCAGCCCGGCGAGCACTCGGGAGCGCTCGGCGCGCACCGCGGCGGCCCGGGACTCGAGCTCCTCCGCGACGTGCGGCCGCAACGTCGCGAGGGCCGCGGCCTGCGCCGGGGCGGAGGCCCCGAAGGGCACCGTGACCTGGCCGAGGGCGCGGGCCAGGCGCGGGTGCGCGACCGCGTAGCCGATCCGCAGCCCGGCCAGGCCCTGCAGCTTGGAGAAGGTGCGAAGCAGCACCACGTTGCCGTGGCGGCGGAAGATCCCGGCCGTCCCGAGCACGGTGGCGGGGTCGTGGAACTCGCGGTAGGCCTCGTCGATCGCGACGACCACGTCCTCGGGCACGCGGGCGAGGAAGTCCTCGACCTGCTCGGTGCTGAGCGAAGGGCCGGTGGGGTTGTTCGGGGTGCACAGCAGCACGAGGCGGGTGCGCTCGGTGATCGCCGCGGCCATGGCGGGCAGGTCGTGCTCCCCGGTGGGGGTGAGCGGGACGGGCACCGGGGTGCCGCCATGGGAGCCGACCAGGATCGGGTACGCCTCGAAGGAGCGCCAGGCGAAGACGACCTCGTCCCCCTCGCCGACGAGCGCGCGGACCAGGTCGCCCGAGACCGCGACCGAGCCCGTGGACACCGCGATCTGCGTCGGGTCCACGCCGTGCCGCTCGCCGAGAGCGGCGCGCAGCTCCTGCGCGGCGGCGTCCGGGTAGCGGTTCGCGCCCGTCATCGCCGCAGTCGCCGCCTCGAGCACCTCGGGCACCGGCGGCAGGTGCGACTCGTTCGAGGAGACCTTGAAGCGGTGGATCCCGTCGTCGGCGGCGGGTTTCCCGGCGACGTAGGCGGGCAGGGCCTCGAGGGCGGGGCGCAGGCGGAGGCGCTCCTCGGGCTGGTCGAGGCGGGGGGAGGGGTCGGGCATGCCCCCAGGGTAGGACGCACCGGGGTTCTCGTCGCTCGCGCGTCCGCCGGCCAGGGCGACAGCCGGGCACCCCGCCTCTCCCCCGGCCGCCCCCGGGGGTTCTCCCCCGTGCGCTCCCAGTACCGGACGGGGACAATGGGGGCATGCGATTCCTCGGACACATCATCGTCACCGGCCTCGCCCTCTGGGTCACCGCGCTGATCCTGCCCGGCATGCATCTGGGCGACGACAGCGCGCCCGTGCTCACGCAGGTCCTCACCATCGCCGCGATCGCGCTGATCCTCGCGGTGATCGACACCCTTGTGAAGCCGCTGCTCTCCCTCCTCGCCCTCCCCATCACCTGCCTCACGCTGGGGTTGTTCCAGCTGGTGATCAACACGCTCATGCTGCTGCTGGCGAGCTGGGTGTCGGGCCTGATGGGCCTCACCCTGCAGTTCCACAACTTCTGGTGGGCGCTCCTGGCCGGCGTGATCATCGGGGTCCTCTCGGCGATCGTCGAGGGCGTCACGGGCCTCGGCGAGCGCGACCGCGAGCGCGCCTGAGCCCCCACCGCGCCCGCGCGTCGGCCCCCGTCGGCCAGTCACCGCGCCCGCGCGTCGGCCCCGCTCCCGCGGCCGCGCGGGGTTCTGGGAGAATGGCCGTCATGGCTCACTCCTTCGCGGACATCACTCCCCCGATCGCCCTCACCCCGCTCGACGGTCGCTACCGCGCCCAGGCCGCGCCGCTGGTCGACCATCTCTCCGAGGCGGCGCTGAACCGCTGCCGCCTCGTGGTCGAGACCGAGTGGATGATCCACCTGCTCGACGGCGGCGTGATCCCGGGCCTGCGCACCCTGACCGACGAGGAGCGCGCCCTGCTGCGCGCGATCCCGGAGGACTTCGGGGCCGAGGGCATCGCCGAGCACGCCGAGATCGAGCGGGAGACCGTCCACGACGTCAAGGCGATCGAGTACTACATCAAGCGCCGCCTCGCGGGGACCAGCCTCGAGCCGCTCTCCGAGGTCGTGCACATCTACTGCACCAGCGAGGACGTCAACAACCTCTCCTACGCGCTGATGATCCGCGGCGCCGTGCACGAGGTGTGGCTTCCCGCCTTCCAGGCGCTGATCGACGATCTCGAGGCCCTCGCCCGGGACACCGCCGAGGTGCCGATGCTCTCCCGCACCCATGGCCAGCCCGCGACCCCGACCACCCTCGGCAAGGAGATCGCGGTCTTCGCGCACCGCCTGGGCCGCCAGGCCCGGCGCATCCCCGCGAACCAGACCCTCGGCAAGATCAACGGCGCGACCGGCACCTACGCCGCGCACTCCGTCGCCGTCCCGAGCGCGGACTGGGAGGAGGTCGCGCGCACCTTCGTCGAGCACCTCGGCCTGACCTGGAACCCGCTGACCACGCAGATCGAGTCGCACGACTGGCAGGCCGAGGTCTACGCGGACGTCGCCCGCGCCGGGCGGATCATGCACAACCTCGCGACCGACGTATGGACCTACATCTCGCTGGGCTACTTCCGCCAGCGGCTGTCCGCACAAGGCGGCACCGGGTCCTCGACCATGCCGCACAAGGTCAACCCCATCCGCTTCGAGAACGCGGAGGCGAACCTCGAGATCTCCGGGGCGCTGCTGGACGTGCTCGCGCAGACCCTCGTCACCACCCGCCTGCAGCGGGACCTCACCGATTCCTCGAGCCAGCGCAACGTGGGCATGGCCTTCGGCCACTCGCTGCTCGCGATCTCGAACCTGCGCAAGGGCCTCGCCGGTCTCGACGTGGATCCGGAGGCGATGGCCGCGGACCTCGAGGCGAACTGGGAGGTGCTCGGCGAGGCGGTGCAGTCGGTAATGCGCACCCTCGGCGTGCAGGGTGTGCCGGGCCTGGACAACCCCTACGAGCGGCTGAAGGACCTCACCCGCGGTCAGCGCGTGGACGGCGCGGGCATGCGCGCCTTCATCGAGGGACTCGGCCTGCCGGAGGCGGAGCGGGACCGGCTGCTGGCCCTCTCCCCCGCGACCTACACCGGCTACGCCGCACGGCTCGTGGAGCGCCTCGAGGACGGGAAGGCCTGAGCGCCATGTCCGAGGACGTGACGACGACGGGCGCTGCTGCCGCCGAGCACGGCGGGCACCTCGGGCACGGAGACCACGGCACACAGGGCGATCCCGGCTACCGGGAGACCAAGTCGCCGTACCTCCGACGCCTCAAGCTCATCGAGGGGCAGGTCCGCGGGGTGCACCGGATGGTCGAGGAGGACGCGTACTGCATCGACGTGCTCACGCAGATCTCCGCGGTCACCAAGGCCCTGCAGTCGGTCGCGACGGGTCTGGTCGACGACCACATCCATCACTGCGTGCACGATGCCGCCCGCTCCGGCGACTCCGAGGAGCTCGAGCGCAAGATGGACGAGATCATGCAGGCGGTCAAGCGACTGATGAAGTGAGCTGACCGTCAGCCGACAGTCGGCCGACGGTCGGGGACCGAGGGTGCTCCGGGGGGCCGCCCGGAGGCGTCGCCGGATGCTCCGGGCGGCCGCCGCGCGCTCAGCGCGGGCGGACGCTGAGCACGTCGAGGCTCGCCTCGTCGCCCAGGCGGAGGGCGAGGCCGACGGTCGCGGCGACCGTCGAGGGGGCGACGTAGTCCTGCTCGCGGTACTCGCCCTGCTCGAAGTCCCGCAGCTCGCGCTGCATGTCGGTCGCGACGCGCCCCGGATGGACCGAGGTCACGCGCACCCCCGCGGCCCGCTCCTCCTCGCGCAGCGCATCGGTGAGGGCGCGCAGCGCGAACTTCGACGCGGCATAGGCGCCGCCGCCGGCCCTGGCGGTGAAGCCGTTGCCGGAGTTGATCGTCACGACGGTGCCGCGCGCGGTGCGCAGAGCGGGCAGCAGCAGCCTGGTGAGCGCGGCGACGGCGGTCACGTTGATCGCGAAGGAGCGCTCCCAGGCGGCGGGCTCGAGATCCTCGAGCCTCCCGCTGACCAGCACCCCGGCGGAGTGGACGACCCCGTCGATCCCGTGGGGCAGGCCGAGGGCATCCACTGCCGCGGCGATCTGCTCGGCGTCGGTGAGCTCGGCGACGAAGGGCTCGGCCGAGGGCAGCTCGGCGACCACGGCGGCGACCGCCTCGGCATCGCGACCTCCCACGATCAGGTGGTGATCCGCGGCGAGCTCCTCGAGGATCGCGCGGCCGATGCCCCGCGTCGCCCCGGTGACGAGGACGGTCGGACGGCGCGCGGCGCCAGCGACGTCGGAGGCGGGGGACGACGGGGCAAGGAAGGGATCGGTCATGGGGCCGAGTCTGGCACGGGACGCCGAGCGCGCCGCCCGGCACCTCGGGCGGTGAGAGCATGTCGCATGTCGAGAGGAGGACGCTGATGCAGCCGTTCACCCCGAGCCGCGCCTGGCTGCGGGCCGAGGTGCTGGTCGTGCTGGGTCTGTCGCTCGGCCGCAGCGCGGTCTACTCGCTGATCGCCCTCGCCCAGGCCCTCGCCGCCGGCCCGCTCTCTGCGCAGTCCACCTCGCTGAACACCTCCCAGGACACGGATCCGTGGATGGATCTGCTGCGCCAGCTGCTCTCGATCACCTTCACCCTGGTGCCGGTGGCCCTCGTGATCCTGCTCCTCGCCGTCACCGCCGGAAGCATCGCCCAGGCCCTCGGGGACCTCGGCCTCGAGCGTCGCCGCCTGGGCCGAGACCTCTGGCAGGGTCTCGCCCTCGCCGCGGCCATCGGTGCGCCCGGGCTCGCCGTCTACCTGCTGGGCCGCGCCGTGGGCCTCACCGTCGAGGTGGTGCCCGCCGCGCTCGGCGAGCACTGGTGGACCGTGCCCGTGCTCATCCTGCACGCCGTGAAGAACGCGCTGCTCGAGGAGGTGATCGTGGTGGGCTATCTGATCCAGCGGCTCGAACGGCTCGGCTGGAGCAGTCGACGTGCCGTGATCGCCTCCGCGATCGTGCGCGGCGCGTACCACACCTATCAGGGGGTCGGCCCGGGCCTCGCGAACCTGGTCATGGGGCTGGTGTTCGGCGAGTGGTTCCGACGCACCCGGCGCACCGGCCCGCTGATCGTGGCTCACGCCCTCATCGACGTGGTCGCCTTCGTCGGCTACGCGCTGGCGAAGGACCTGCTGCCACTGTGAGCGCGCCCGTCGAGGCAGGAGCTGCCGGGGTGGGACTCCAAAGGGCTCCGGCTCAGAGCACGAAGGGCTCGGACTCGCCGTCGGAGACCATCGGCAGACCGGACTCGAACCACTGGTCCATGCCGCCGGCGACGTTGATCGCGTCGTAGCCGTTGGCGTTCAGCCACTGCGACACCTGGAAGCTGCGACCGCCGCTACGGCAGACGATGTAGAGGTCGCCGTCCTCCGGGAGCTCGTCGAGCTTCTCCAGCAGGCTGCTGGCGGCGAGGTGGCGAGCGGCCGGCGCATGGCCCGCATCCCACTCGGACTGCTCACGCACGTCGATCAGGTGGGCGCCCTCGGGCACCTCGGTCGGGGCCACGTTCCGCAGTTCCGTCATGCCTCCACCCTACTGGCCGCGCTCCGCTGGAGGGACAGCGGGCGGGTGATCGGAGTCGTGGTAGCTTACTGGCGCGTAGCGTTCCACTACGGTCATATATCCGTAGCCCGACGCCACGCGCCAGTAACCGACAGGTTCCCCCGCTCCCTCCACCCTCCGCCGCGGATCAGGCGCCCCGCAGCGCGAACCGGCGCACCAGCGGGGAGCCGACCAGCACCGCCGCGATCACCAGCGCGTACGCCCCGAGGACGCTCACGATGTACTGGAGCGCGACCAGCGGATCCTGCGGGGCGCCGCCCAGCACCGCCATCACCACCAGCAGCGCGGTGAAGGTGGCGAGGACGGAGCTGAGCAGTACCGGGAGCACGATCTCCGCGATCCGCGACCGGTGCAGCTGTCCCACCTGTGCACCGGCGACGTGCTGGGAGCGCAGCAGCGGGGCATGATCGATGACCCGGGCGGTCTGGGTGACGCCGGTGCTCACCGCGGCGAGCACGGCCGCGATCCCGAGCGTCAGCAGTCCACCGGTGGACATGGCCGTCGCCATCATCAGGTCCTCTTCGGCATGGAACCCGTCGCCGCGGGTCATCAGCGAGATCACGGTGAGGAAGCCCGCGATCACCAGCGCGAAGGTGATCCCGGAGACGGCCCGCCACCCGGCCTTCGGGTCCGCGGCGAGCCGCCGCGCCCCGACCAGCAGCGAGGGAGTCGGCGCGAGGCGCGCCACCAGCAGCGCCACGAGCCACACCAGATAGGGACCCACGAGGTTGACCCCCGCGACCACGGCGCCGATGAAAGCGACCATCACCGCGATGACCACCGCCTCGCCGGCGATCGGGCCCAGCACCATCGAGCCGATCTGCGCGAAGACCAGGAAGCCGACGACCAGCGTCGCCCAGATCGCCAGGCGCACCACCGACATCCGCACCGTGCGGGAGTTCCGCGCGACGCCGAGGGGGCTGAGCACCACCCCGGTGAGGGACACAGTGGCGGAGCCCGCCGCGAGGAGCACCATCCCGATCACGAGCAGCGGGTAGGCCCACCAGGGCATGAGCAGATCCGCAGTGGTGAAGGGAGTGATCCCGAAGTCGAGAGCGGTCAGCGGCGGCGTCGCGACCAGGTGGAGCACCACGCCGAGCAGTCCGCCGAGCAGCGCCTGCGCGGCGACGTCGAGGACCGCGACGGCGCCGACCTGGGTCGCTGTGCCGCCCACGAGGCGGATCGCGGCGAGGTCCTGCTCGCGGCGGGCGAGCGAGAGCCGTGCCGCGGAGCCGCCGAGGCCGACGGCGCTCGGGATCAGCAGCACGGAGGCGACCATCGCGCAGGTGACAAGGAAGGGGATGACGGAGGCCTCGCCCGTGTGGACGACCTCGCCCCCGTCGGGGAGCCGGCCGACGAAGGCGGCCGCCCCGCCGAGCACGGTCAGGGTGATGCCGGTCGCGGCGGCGAAGGCGATGACGGGCAGCAGGTCGGCGAGCGCGCCGCGGCGGCGCAGCAGCAGCGGGCCGGAGGCGAGCAGGGCGCTCATCGGGCCGCACCGTCGATCGCGGGCTCCGGGCGCACGAACTCCCGGGCGATGCGCCCGTCGCGCATCGCGACCGTCCGACGGCAGGCCGCGGCGACCTGGGCGTCGTGCGTGACCATGACCAGGCTCGCCCCGGTCTCCGCGCAGGAGTCGACGAGGGTGCGCAGCACCGACTGCCCCGTCTCCTGGTCCAGTGCCCCCGTCGGCTCGTCGGCGAAGACCACCGCCGGCCGGCCGGCGAGCGCTCGCGCGACCGCGACGCGCTGGGCCTGGCCGCCGGAGAGCTGGGTGGGCCGCCGCTCGTGCATCCCGGCGAGTCCCAGACGGTCCAGCCAGGCGCGCGCCTCCGCGGTCGCGGCGCGGCGCGAGGTGCCGCCCAGCATGCGCGGCAGGATGACGTTCTCGAGCGCGGTGAGCTCGGGCAGCAGCTGACCGTCCTGGAAGACGAAGCCGAACTGGCTGCGGCGCAGGAGCGTGCGCCGGGAGTCGCCGAGCCCCGCGAGGTCCTGGCCGTCCAGGTGCACGGTCCCGGCGGTCGGGGCGAGGATGCCGGCGAGGACGTGCAGCAGGGTGGTCTTGCCGCAGCCGGAGGGGCCCATCACGGCGAGGGAGTCGGCCCGGGCGACGTCGAGGTCGACGCCGTCGAGGGCGCGGGTCGCGGCCGAATCGCGGCCGTAGGTGCGGGCCAGGCCGCGCGCCGCGAGGATCGGGGTGGGGTGGGCGGCGGCCAGGGGGTCGCCGACGGCGTGGAGAGCGGGGGGTGAGACGTTCATGGCTCCACGATCCGTCGCGGCCCCTCCCCCGCGCGTCAGCCCGCGGAGCGGTTCCGCGTCTGCGAGGTCAGACCGTGGGATGACGTGTCCGTGCGACCACCGGCCGGGCATGGGGCAGAGACGACGGAGCGCCGGGCCCGGGCTCGTTGCCCGTGACCCGGCGCTCCGGGGAGTCCGACCTCGCCAGTTCGTCGATCAGGCCCTGCCGGACAGCTGATCTCCTCCCGGCTCGTTCCTCGCCAGTTCGTCGATCAG
>NZ_JBVDDO010000006.1:117561-159636 GCF_055454375.1 Brachybacterium sp. B718/18
CCTCGCCAGTTCGTCGATCAGGCCCTGCCGGACAGCTGATCTCCTCCCGGCTCGTTCCTCGCCAGTTCGTCGATCAGCCGAAGCGACCGGAGATGTAGTCCTCGGTCTGCTTGTTCGAGGGGTTGGTGAACATCTTCTCGGTGTCGTCCATCTCGATCAAATGGCCGGGCTTGCCGGTGCCGGCGATGTTGAAGAAGCCGGTACGGTCCGAGACGCGCGACGCCTGCTGCATGTTGTGCGTCACGATCACGATCGTGTACTCCTCCTTGAGCTCGTGGATCAGATCCTCGATCGCGAGCGTGGAGATGGGGTCGAGCGCCGAGCAGGGCTCGTCCATCAGGACGACCTCGGGCTTGACCGCGATGGTGCGGGCGATGCAGAGACGCTGCTGCTGACCGCCGGAGAGGCCCATGCCGGGCTTGTCCAGACGGTCCTTGACCTCGTTCCACAGGTTCGCGCCCTTGAGCGAGCTCTCGACCAGCTCGTCGGCCGCGGACTTGGAGATGCGGCGGTTGTTGAGCTTGACGCCGGCGAGCACGTTGTCGCGGATCGACATGGTCGGGAAGGGGTTGGCCTTCTGGAACACCATGCCGACGCGGCGGCGCACGTTCACCGGGTCCACGCCCTGGCCGTAGATGTCCTGGCCGTCGATCTGCACGGTGCCCTTCGCGTATGCGCCGGGGATGACCTCGTGCATACGGTTCAGGGTCCGCAGGAAGGTCGACTTGCCGCAGCCCGAGGGACCGATGAGCGCGGTGACCGAGCGGGGCAGGATCTGGACGTTGACGTCCTCCACGGCGAGGAAGTCGCCGTAGTAGATGTTGAGGTCCTCGACGGTGATGGGCTGGGGGGCTGCCATCGGAAGTCCTTTCGCGGGGGTCGTCAGCTCAGCGGCTGAGCTTCGGGGAGAAGTAGTGGCTGATGAGGCGGGCGACCAGGTTCAGGACCATGACGATCACGATCAGCGTGAGGGCCGCGGCCCAGGCGCGATCGATGTTGGTCGAGACCGAGCAGGCGTACTCCGCCCCGGAGACCGGGTTGGACACCGTCTCGCTCATGCAGTTGGCCCTGCCGGCACGGTACTGCTGGTTGATGAAGGTCGGCAGCGTGGCCATGCGGCCGTCGAACATGTTCCAGTTGACGGAGGTGACCATGCCGACCGTGAGCAGCAGCGGGGCCGTCTCGCCGATGACACGCGCGATCGCGAGGGTCACGCCGGTGGCGAGGCCCGCGATCGAGGTGCGCAGCACGACCCGCACGATGGTCAGCCACTTCGGCACGCCCAGGGCGTAGGCCGCCTCGCGCAGGTCCAGCGGGACCAGGCGCAGCATCTCCTCGCTCGAGCGGACCACGGTGGGGATCATCAGCAGCGACAGGGCGACCGAGCCCATGATGCCCATGCGCACGCTCTGGTCCGGCATGAACGCGATGAACAGCGCGAGACCGAAGAGACCGGCCACGATCGAGGGGATGCCGGTCATCACGTCGACCAGGAAGGTGACGCCCTTGGCGAGGGTCCTCTTCCACCCGGTGCTCGCGTACTCGACGAGGAAGATCGCGGTGAACAGGCCCACCGGGATCGAGATCAGGGAGGCCCAGAGGGTGATCAGCAGGGTGCCGACGGTCGCATGGACCACGCCGCCCGCATCCGCGCCGCCGATGACCCCGGACATGTCGCTGGTCCAGAAGGCGAGGGGGGTCGGCGCCGCCTTGAGCAGGCGCGAGCCGCCCTCGATGATCACCTGCCACAGCAGCGAGACCAGCGGGAACAGGGCGATCGCGAAGGCGCCGATCACCAGGAGGGTCATCACGCGGTCCGCGGCCCACCGACGCCCCTCGCGCACGCGCGAGTAGATGTAGGTGATCACCAGGTGCAGGACGTAGCCGAGCAGGATGACATTGACGAGGCCGAGCGCCTCGAAGACGGACAGCAGCACGACGGACACGACGATCGCGATCGCGCCGGTGAGCAGCAGGTGCCAGGCGGGGAGGTGGCGCTCGGAGGCGCGCGCCCCCGAGATCGGGGTCTTCGCAGTGGTGGTTGCAGTGCTCATGGCGTCATGCCTTCACAGTCGTGCGGGAGACGATCCAGCGGGCGAGGGCGTTGATCAGGAAGGTCAGCACGAACAGCACCAGACCCGTGTAGATCAGGTAGGCCATGTCCGGACCGGAGGCCTCGGCCTGCTTGCCCGCGATGTTGGAGGCGATCGTGTTGTGCTGGCCGACGACCAGGATGTGCCAGGAGTACGTCGCGCCGGGCGCGAGGATCATCAGCACGGCCATGGTCTCGCCGAGCGCGCGGCCGAGGCCGAGCATCGACGCGGCGACGACGCCCGAGCGCCCGAAGGGCAGCACGACCGTCTTGACGACCTCGAAACGGGTCGCGCCGAGGGCGAGCGCCGCCTCCTCCTGGAGCCGCGGCACCTGCAGGAAGACCTCACGGGACATCGCGGTGATGATCGGCAGGATCATCACCGCGAGGACCACGGAGGCCGAGGCCAGGTTGCGCATGGGGGCGGTGGGGTCCCCGGCGAACAGGGGGATGATCGCCTCGCCCGCGGGCACGAGGGGCACCCACGAGGGCCACACGAGGGTGGAGTTGAGGAAGACGTACAGCGGCTCGAGGCGGGGTACGAGCCAGAGACCGCCCCACAGGCCGTAGACCACGGAGGGGACCGCGGCCAGCAGGTCGATCGCGTAGCCGAGGCCCGCCGCCATGCGCCGCGGCGCGTAGTGCGAAATGAACAGGGCGATGCCGAGCGAGATCGGGATCGCGACCACGAGCGCGATGAGAGCCGCGAGGATCGTGCCGTAGACGAAGGGGCCGACCCCCGCGAGCAGTTCGAAGGACCGATCCTCCGAGCCGAAGAGGAAGCCGAGCTCCTTGCTGCGGCGGATCGCCGGCATCGACTCGCTCGTGAGGAAGATGGCGACCAGGGCGAGGGTGACGAAGATGAGGACACCCGAGCCGATGCTCAGGATGGAGAAGACGGAGTCACCGAGGCGACGACCGCTGCGCTTCATGGAGGAGGAAGCGGCGGGCGCCTGCGGAGTCTCCGGGGCGGCGTCAGTGCTGCTCACGTGGGGCCTTCCTCAGAACGTGCGGGGACGGGGAGGGGGACATGCCGATGCCGCCGGGCCAAGAAAGCTGACCCGGCGGCACGACGATGTGCGCTCGACGCAGGTGATCAGCCGACGGCGATCGCGTCGATGGCGGCCTGCGCCTCGGTGCGGAGCTCCTCGGAGAGGGGAGCCGAGCCCGCGTTCTCGAGACCGGTCTGCTGACCCTCCTCGGAGACGATGTAGGAAGCGTAGGCCTTCACGGCCTCGCCCTGGGCGGAGTCGGCGTAGGAACCGCACAGCGCCAGGTAGGAGACGAGGACGATCGGGTACACGCCGGCCTCGGTGGTGGTGCGGTCGAGCTCCACGACGATGTCGTTCTCCGCACGGCCCTCGGCGCGCGGGGAGACGTCGACGGCCTTCGCGGCGGCCTCGGGCGAGTACTCCACGAACTCCTCGCCGACCTGGATGGCGGCGGTGCCGAGGTTGCCGGCCTGCGAGGCGTCGGCGTAGCCGATGGTGCCGTTGCCGCCCTCGACGGTGGAGATCATGCCGGAGGTGCCGTCACCGGACTGGCCACCGTCGATCGGCCAGGTCTCGATCGGGCCGTGGGTCCACGCCTCGGGGGCGTTCGCCGAGAGGTACTCGGTGAAGTTCTCGGTGGTGCCCGAGTCGTCGGAGCGGTGGACCGGGACGACGGCGAGGTCGGGGAGGGCGACACCCTCGTTGAGCTCGGCGATCTTCGGGTCGTTCCAGGTGGTGATGGTGCCGGCGAAGATCTCACCGATGACCGCGGGGCTCAGGTTGAGGGAGTCGACGCCCTCGATGTTGAAGACGACCGCGATCGGGGAGATGTAGACGGGCAGGTCGAAGGCCTGCTCACCGTTGCACACCTCGACGGAGGCAGCGAGCTCCTCCTCGTCGAGGGCGGCGTCGGTGCCCGCGAACTGGACCTGGCCCGCGAGGAACTGCTCACGCCCGGTGCCGGACCCGGTGGGGTCGTAGGTGATGGTGAGGTCGGAGCCCTCGGCGCCGGCGAGGCCCATGAAGGTCTCGGTCCACGCGGTCTGGGCGTTCTGCTGCGAGGAGGCGCCCGAGCCGGCGAGGTTGCCGGTCAGCTCGGCGTAGCCGCCGGCACCCGCCGCGCCGCCGCCATTGTCGGAGGAACCGGAGCCGCCATCGGTGGTCTCCGAGCCGCCGCCGCACGCGGTGAGGGCGAGTCCGCCGACGAGGCCGAGGGCGGCGAGGGAGACGAGCTTGTTCTTGCGAACGGTCACTGCGAGTCCTTTCGGGGCCGGGGCGGCCCGGGAATGGCGTCTGAAGTCTGACGTCAGGGACGCTAAGGAGCGCAGGTGTCCGCACGACCCTTCCCGTGTGAACAGCAGGTGAACAGCCCCTCCGGACACATGAACCTACAGGTCAGCGAGAGATAGGTATGGGTCACACTTCTGGTCACGAAGCAGTAACGGGTCCTCGGACCGGAGTCGGCGCGGCGGCCCTCAGGACGACTCGGAGACGGCGACGAGCCCGACGATGAACACGAAGTAGAGCACGAGGCCGATCAGGGTCAGCAGGCCGAGGATGTTGATCACCAGGCCCGCGATCGCGAGGCCCCGGCCGCCCTTGGGGGGCATGGCCTGCGGCGAGGTGTCCCTCATCCCCATGATGGAGAGGACCAGGCCCACCGGCGACAGGACACCGGCGCACGCCAGGTACCCGACGAGGCCGACCACGAAGCCGGCGATCGCCGTCCCGGAGCTCGGCGGCGACGGCGCATACGGTCCCGGGTGCGCGACGTATGCGGGGCCCTGCCCGAACTCGGGCGCGAAGCCGACGGGTGCCGCGAGCGGGTCGGCGTTCGTCGCGTACGGATCCGTGGACGGTCCGTACGGATCGCTGCCGACAGCATAGGGGTCCCGGCCCCCGGCGTACGGGCCCCCGCCCGATGCCGAGGACTCCCCCGCGGCGTACGCGTCCTGCCCGCTGGCGTACGGGTCCTGCCCGCCGTAACCTCCCTGGCCTCCGCCCGACCAGTTGTCCGATGCGTTCATCTCGTTCCCCCTTCACCCGTCATGGGTCATCCGCCGATGTTCGGCAGGTGTCGTTCGATCGCGACCACTCTGCCAGAGCCCGTGGTGTGCAGCAGCAGTGCCTCACCCGCGGCGAGGAAGGGGTCCTCGCGCGGCAGTTCGAGCGCGGCCCCCGGATCCGCGACCTCGCGGATCACCTCGATCACCGTCGGCAGCACCGGGCGGTGCGTGCACACGACGGTGCCGCGCGCCTCCTGCAGCACGCGATGGATCACCGCGGCCGTGCGGGCGGGCTGGCGCCGGTTCCCGTCCTCGCTGAGCTGCTCCTTGGTGCGCACGCGCAGCCCCTCGAGCGAGGCGAGCGGGGTCACGGTCGCCAGGCAACGCTCCCACGGGCTGCTGAGCACGCTCGCCGGGTCGAAGGCATCGATCAGGGTCGGCAGCGCCTTCGCCTGCTTCTTCCCCTTGCTGTTGAGGGGCCTGCTGGCCTCACCCTTGCGCCACTTCGCCCGGGAGACCGCCGCGCCGTGCCGCTGGATGATGATCGGCACCGTGTCCAGCTCGTCGGCGTCGAGGAAGCGCCACAGAGCCGCGAGGGCGACCTGGTCCCCCTGCCGCGTGACCAGTCGCTCCGCCTCGTCGAGGGAGGTCCAGCGCACCTCGTCGATCTCGCCGCGGTTCTTCGGCCCCGGGGCGATCTGCGCGCGGACGGTCCCGATCCAGAACTGGACGATCTTGGTGCGGCCGTCCGGCAGCAGGTAGACCGAGGCGGGCAGCGGGCGGTGCAGCCGCACCCGGAAGCCCGTCTCCTCGGCCACCTCGCGCACGGCGGCGGCGGGGAAGGTCTCCCCCGGGTCCAGCTTGCCCTTGGGCACGGACCAGTCGTCGTAGCGGGGGCGGTGCACGAGCATCACCTCGAGACCGTCGGCGCCCTCGCGCCAGGTGAGGGCGCCGGCGGCGAGGACGGGCTGCGGCATGCCGGGGGCGACGCGCATGATCAGGCCCCGCCCGTCCCCGCGGATCCCGGCGCCTCGGCCTGGGCGCGCAATTGCACGTCCCGGCCCGCGACCGTGAAGCCCCAGCGCTCGTAGAGGGAGAGGGCAGCGGTGTTGTCCGCCTCCACGTAGAGCTCGACCCCGCCGGCCCCCGTCGTCGCGAGGCGCGCGAGCGAGGCGCCCAGCAGGTGCCCGGCGACCCCGTGGCCCTGGACCGACGGGTCGGTGCCGACGACGTAAATCTCGGCGTCGGCCCCCGGGGAGCGGTCCTCGCGCTTGACCCAGACGAAGCCGACCAGCCGGCCGTCCTGGCGGGCGACCAGCAGGTCCTCGGCGTCGAACCACGGCTCGGCGAGGCGGAGCCGGAGGTCCTCGAGGGTCATCGCGCCCTGCTCGGGGTGCGCGGCGAAGGCGGCGGCGTTCACCCGCACCCAGTCCTCGGCGTCGCGCTGTGCGTCGAAGGGCCCGAGCTGCAGACCGGGCAGGTCCGAGGGGCGCAGTGCGGGGAGCGGCGCGGCCTCGCTGAGGGGGCGGTGCAGGGTCAGCAGGCGTCGGGTCTCGACCAGGCCTTCCGCGGCGAGGAGGGCGAGGGCTCCGTCGAGGGCGCCGTGCGCCCACACCCCGGCGTCGGGCCGTGCGGCGAGCGCGGCGCGCAGCAGCGCCGTGCCGTGCCCCGCACGGCGGTGCGCGGGGTCGACCATCCCCTGGACGGTACCGTCGGGCAGCAGGTTCGCGTATCCGATCATGGCGGGGGCGCGGCCCGTGCCGTCCACCGGATCCGTCGCGTCGGCGGTCAGCAGCAGGTGCTGGGCAGAGTCCCCGGCGAGGGAGAGGCGTGCGGCCTCGTCGAGCGGGGCGACGCCGTCGTGCGCGGTGGTCCGCGAGAGCAGATCCTCGACCGTCGTTCGCACCGCGGGGGCGAGGACGGTCGACGTGATCATGGGGACCTTCCGGACGAGGATGCGGGGAGGGTGCGCACCGCTCACGGCGGTCGCTCGTAGACTGCCACTGTAGCGCCCGCCCGGACCCGTCCGCGGCACGGGACTGACCATCGGAATCGACCGCGAGGGAGGCCTCATGTCCGCTCCCGAGCGAGCCCCTCTCGGTGCCGCGCTCGCCCTGCTGGTGGCGCTGGTCTCGCTGACCGGTCCGATCTCGCCGATGCTCATGGCGGGGACCGCGGCGCTGCTCGGGGTGCTGATCGGACTCTCCTGGTCGGAGCTGCTCGAGCTCCCCTCCCGCGCCGGGACCCGCACGGTGATCATCCTCGTGGGCCTCGCCGCCTCCCTCGTCACGGCCTTCGGGGGCGAGAGGGTCGATCCCGTCGGCGGGGTGCTCATGGTCTCCGCCCTGGGAGTGCTCGCCGCCTTCCTCCACCAGATGCTGCGGCGCGACCGCCGCGACCTGACCGCCTCGCTGACCGGAACGGTGGCCGGCGCGTTCGTCTCCGGGCTCGCGGCGACATGGGTCCTCGCCCAGCAGCAGGCCGAGACCGGCGGGCCCACCGGCGTGGTGACGGCGGTGGCCACGGGCCTCGCGGCGACCCTGCTGCTGAACGCCACGATGCTCCCCTCGACGCTGCGGTTCCTGCTCTCGGGGGCGGCCGGCGCCGCGCTGACCGCCGCGATCGCGGTCTCCCTGGCGGCGGTGTCGCTGCCCGCGGCCATTGCACTCGGCGTGGTCAGCGCCGTCGGCTCCTCGAGCGCCCACCTGCTCGTCGGCTCCTCGCTCGTGGCCCGGGAGCCGGTGCCCTCGATCGCCGTGGCGGCGGTGCCCGTGGCGACCGTGGGCGTGCTCGCGCACCTCGCGGTGGTCCTCGTCTCCTGAGGCCGCGGGGCCGCAGTTCCCCGGTAGACTCGCGGGCATGTCCGCGCTCAGCCTGTTCTTCATCGCGCTCGTGGTCCTCGTGGGCCTCGGCACCCTCGCCTTCACGATCCTGGTGCTGCTCCGTCTCTTCTCCCGCTGAGCGGCACCATGCCAATCGAGCTGGATCCCAGTCTCCCCCCGTCGCTCTACCCCCTGGCCTGGCTGGTCGGGTCGTGGTCGGGCTCGGGCGCGGTCCATCGTGCGGGGGACGCCGACGTCCCCGACCGACGGATCGAGCAGACCCTCACCACCACCGCCCGTCCGGACGGCACCCTCGCCTGGCGCTCGGTGATCCACGAGCTGGACGACTCCGCCCCGCTGCCCCCCACGAGCGCCTTCGCCGCCGCGCAGCCCGTCGCCGCCGAGGCCTCGCGCCGACTGCTGCTGCGCGAGGACGGCGTGTGGACCGTCGGCGATCCGCTGCCGGGACAGGACCTCGCCGCGGCGCGCGCCGCCCGCCCCGGCGACCCCGCCGGTTTCCTCTCTCACGCCCTGACCGCGCACATCACGCGCCGGGACGGGGAGACCGGGCAGGAGGACTCCGAGACCTGGCGCGGCGAGGTCCGCGGACCGCGCGTACAGCTCGCCCTCGGCCAGAGCGCGGCCGACGGTCGTCCGCTGGTCACGGACACCCGCATGTTCGGCTACATCGCCGGACGGATGATGTGGCTGTGGGAGCGGCGCCTCCCTGCCACCGCCACGGATCCCCACCCGGATCTCGCCCCCTTCGTCTCCCTGGAGCTGCATCGTGCCTGAGCCCGTCGCGGCCCATCGACCGCTGTTCGTCACCGGGGCGGTGCTCGGCGAGGGCCCCGACGCCGCGGTGCCCGTGCACTACGGCGCCCCGCTGCGCGAGCAGCGCCGACTCCTGGACCGGCGCGCGGTCGTCGACCTCTGCCAGCTCGAGCTGCTCGAGGTGCGCGGCGCGGACGCCCGCACCTGGATGACCACCATCACCAGCCAGGTCCTCGCCGGCACCCCCGTCGGCTCCTCGGCGAGCCTTGCCGTGCTCTCCCCGCAGGGTCGCGTCGAGCATCTCGCCTCCTCGGTCGTCCTCGAGGAGACGGCGCTGCTGCTGATCCTCGACGCGGGAGCGCGAGCCGACCTGCGGCGCTACCTCGAGATGATGCGCTTCGCCGCCCGCGTCGAGCTGATCGACCGCGACGACCTGCGGGTTCTCGGCGCTCTCGCGCCCGCGGCCGAGGTGCTCCCCGGTCTCGACCTGCCCGATCCGGTGGCCGTCTGGGCCGAGCCCTGGCCGCAGGTCGCCCCCGGCGGTGTCGCCTACGGGCCGGATCCGGAGGATCCCGTCGGCGCCGTCCTCACCGTGCTCGACGCGGCGGCCCTCCGCAGCCTCCCCTGGGCCGAGGAGCATCTGGCCGGCATGTCCTCCTGGGAGGCGCTGCGGATCGCCGACCATCGGGCCCGCGCCGCCCGCGAGATCGACGAGCGCACCATCCCGCACGAGCTCGACCTGCTGCGCACCACGGTGCACACGGCGAAGGGCTGCTACCGGGGCCAGGAGACGGTCGCGAAGGTGCTCAACCTCGGCCAGCCGCCGCGCCGGCTGGTCATGCTGCACCTCGACGGCTCGCAGGACCTCCCGGTCGGGGTGGGCGGCGAGGTGCGCCTCGGAGGGGCCGACGGGAAGGCCGTCGGCACCGTCACCTCCTCCGCGCTGCACGCCGATCTGGGACCGATCGCCCTCGCCGTGGTGCGCCGCGCGGTGCCGCTCGACGCCCCGCTGAGCGTGGGGGTCGCGGTCGCCGACTCATCCGGCGAGGATCGCGTGACCTGGGTGGACGCCGCGCAGGAGCCGATCGTCGTGGCCCGCGACCACGGCGAGCGCCCCGCGACCGCGAAGCTCTGAGCCCGAGCCGGCGCCCGCGCCCGCGACGCCGGACCGGCCTGCGCGGCACCTTCACGCACCTCCCACGCCGTCTCCCGGACGGTGCGCCCGCCCACCTGGAACAATGGACGCCATGAGCGCGCAGGACGATCAGGCCGAGTGGATCCGGCACCGCCGCGAGGTGGTCGAGGCCAAGGAGCAGGCCCTGCGCGCTGCCCGCCAGGACGAGCACGAGCGGGCCACCGCGCTCATCCGGGAGGCGGTCGCCGGGTACGCCGCCGCCGGGATCGACCCGATCCCGCTGCGGGCACGGCCGTTCACAGGGACCGGCACGCTGCGCACCTCGCTGCAGGGCTGGTATCTCAAGCAGGACCGGTCCCTCGCCGTGGATGCCGCGGGCAACTATTACGTGATGCGGGTCGAGGGCGGGCTGCTGGCCCGGCTGCGCGGCGCGGACCCGGAGCCCTCCCCCGCCCCGCTTGTCGTCGGACGCGGTGCGCGTGATGGCGACACCTTCGAGCTCACCGAGCTGCTGCGCCTGCGGCGAGAGGACCCCGTCCGCCCATGAGCCCCCTCTCCTCCCCCGCGCCCTGGCCCGAGCGGGCCCGCGGTGCGATCACCGGCTGGTTCACCACCGGCTTCTCCCGCGGGCGGTCCGACGCCCTGACCGTCGCCCGCGCCGCCCTCGCCGCGTCCCTCGCCTATCTCGTCTCGGGATTCCTGTGGAACCACGAGCATCCCTTCTTCTCCTCGATCGTCGCCTTCATCATCATCGGCTTCGGCATCGAGAAGAAGATGCGCAAGGTCGTCGAGCTGGCGTCGGGCGTCATGCTCGGCGTGCTCCTCGGCGAGCTGGCCCGCTCCCTGCTCGGCTCCGGCACCTGGCAGATCTTCGTGGTGGTGCTGGTCGCCGGGCTGCTGGCCCGCTTCATCGACAAGTCCTCCCTGTTCGGCTTCCAGACCGCTATCCAGTCGCTGCTGGTGATGATCATGCCGGTCACCCCGGGGATGACCCCGGGCGGACGGGTGCTCGACGCCCTCACCGGCGTGACCGTCGCGATCATCGTGCACCTGCTGCTGTCGGGGAACCCGCTGCGCCTGCAGGCCCGCGCCGCCTGCTCCTTCTTCGGCGAGCTCGACGAGACGATGGTGGCCCTCGCCCTCGCCGCCCGCAGCGGCGATCACGGCGTCGCGCGGGCGGCCCTCGTGAGCCTGCGCTCGAGCTCGCAGAAGTACACCGACGAGTGGACCCTGGCCAACGACGTCGCCAACGAGATGGCGACCTTCTCCCCCACCGGTGTGCGGCACGCCCACCAGGTCGAGCGGCTGCAGCACCTCCTGATCGGCTCGGACCGGGCGATGCGGAACATGCGCGTCATCGCCCGCCGCGAGGTCGAGTTCCTCGAGGCGGTCCACGGCGATGCCCACTCGCGGCTCGCCGACGCGCTGCTCGCCGCGCGGGACGCGGTCGGTGCCCTGCAGGAGGCCGTGCAGCGCGACGAGGTCGACTTCACCGAGGCGCGGCGTCGGCTTCGGCTGTTCTGCTCCTATCTCACCCCCGAGATGCTGCTGCAGAACGACGAGGGAACCCGGCCCGGGCGGGCCGGGCACTTCGAGGGCGTGACCCTCACCATCCAGCTGCGCTCCCTCGCGATCGACCTGCTGCAGTCGACCGGGCTGAGCGCCGTCGAGGCCAAGAGGTTCCTGCCCAGCCTGGTGGTCGCGGCCGACGGCGAGGCGATCGGGCCGCGCCCCCTCACCCGCGAGATGCGCGCGCTCGAGCCGCCCGCCACCACCGAGGCGCTCGAGCTGCTGATCACCGACCGCTCGGACCCGGATCGCACTCGCTGAGGCGTCCCTCCCCACCCGGACCCGAGGCGGTCCGCCCTCGAAGGACCTTCAGCACGCGACCGTATCCTGAGGCGATGATCGCCCTCATCCAGATGTGGATCCTCGCCGTGCTCGCCCTCGCCCTGCTCGTCGTCGAGGTGTGGGCCTTCGTGAACGCCCTGCGCTTCCGCCCCGACGCGTACACCGCGGCGGACAAGCGCTCGAAGGTGTTCTGGTGCGTGCTGACCGGGGTCGCGATGCTGCTCGGCTTCCTGTCGCTCCCCTACCCGATCGGCAACGGGGGCGCCTCGATGCTCTTCATGCTCATCGGCATCGTCATCTCCGGGGTCTTCCTCGCCGACGTGCTGCCCGCGCTGCGCCGCGTGATGGGTCGCGCCCAGGGGCCGCGCCGCCGCTGGTGAGCACGGCCGACGGACAGCACGAGGCCCCCGGAGCAGTGCTCCGGGGGCCTCGGTGATCTGAGCTCAGCTCAGGGGGCGTCGATCAGGCGTGTCCGACTGCCTGATCTCCTGCCGTTCGCCCTGCGCCGCCGACTCGTACCTCGCCGACAACTGCGGGCTCACAGCTCGTCGATCAGGCGTGTCCGACAGCCTGATCTCCTGCCGTTCGCCCTGCGCCGCCGACTCGTACCTCGCCGACGACTGCGGGCTCACAGCTCGTCGATCAGGCGTGGGTGCCCGCCGAGCGGAGGTTCTCGCAGGCCTCGACGATGCGGGCGGCCATGCCGGCCTCGGCCTTCTTGCCCCAGGCGCGGGGGTCGTAGGCCTTCTTGTTGCCGACCTCGCCGTCGACCTTCAGCACACCGTCGTAGTTCTCGAACATGTGCGAGACGACGGGGCGGGTGAAGGAGTACTGGGTGTCGGTGTCGATGTTCATCTTGATGACGCCGTTGTCGACCGCGGTCCGGATCTCCTCGAGGGTCGAGCCGGAGCCGCCGTGCATCACCAGGTCGAAGGGCATCTCCTTGCCGTACTTCTCGCCCACGGCCTTCTGGATGTCCAGCAGGATCGAGGGGGTGAGCTTCACGTTGCCGGGCTTGTACACGCCGTGCACGTTGCCGAAGGTGAGCGCGGTCAGGTAGCGGCCGTTCTCGCCGAGGCCCAGGGCGGCGGCGGTCTTCAGGCCGTCCTCCGGGGTGGAGAAGAGCTTGGACTCGTCGACGTCCGCGGAGACGCCGTCCTCCTCGCCGCCCACGACACCGACCTCGATCTCGAGGATCTTCTTGGCGGCGGTGGTCTTGGCGAGCAGCTTCTCGGCGATCTCGAGGTTCTCGTCGACCGGCACGGCCGAGCCGTCCCACATGTGCGACTGGAACAGCGGGTCCAGGCCCTTGCTCACGCGGTTCTCGAGGTCCCACTCGATGAGGGGCTCGACCCAGGTGGGCAGGACCTCCTTGGCGCAGTGGTCGGTGTGCAGCGCGACGTTGATCGGGTAGTTCTTGGCGACCGCGTGCACGTACTCGGCGAGCGCGATGGAGCCGGCGACGCGGTCCTTGATGGTCGAGCCGGAGAGGTACTCGGCGCCGCCGAAGGACACCTGGATGATGCCGTCGGAGTTCGCCTCGGCGAAGCCCTGCAGCGCGGCGGTGGCGGTCTGGGAGCTCGAGACGTTCACGGCCGGGTAGGCGAACTTGCCCGCCTTGGCGCGGTCGATCATCTCTGCGTACTGATCCGGGGTGGCGACTGCCATGGGGTTCTCCTTCGTCGATGGGAGTCCGTGACGACCTCCGGGCGCCACGGGGCGCGGGTCGTCCGATCGGGCTCATTGTTCCACAGCGCGCCTGACCCTCCCCGGGCCGAGGTCCCGCATGGACACTCGCCCCTCGTGCTGCGCCGGCGTCCTCTCCGGCGGGCTCAGCGCAGCGGACCCTCGGGGATCTCGGCGTGCTGCAGGATCCAGGCGTGCATCGCGATCGCGGCCGCGGCGGCGACGTTGATCGAGCGGGTCGAGCCGAACTGGGTGATGCCCACGACGAGGTCGGCGGCGGCGAGGATCTCGGGGCTCACGCCCGGTCCCTCCTGGCCGACCACGAGCACGGCGTTCCGCGGCAGTCGAGTGCGCTCGAGCGGCAGCGCGCCGGGCACGAGGTCGATCGCGACCAGCGGCCGCCCCTCCGCGCGCGCCCAGGCGATCAGTCCGTCGGCGTCGGCGTGGTGGATCTCGTGCTGGTAGCGGTCGGTGACCATGGCGCCGCGCCGGTTCCAGCGGCGTCGGCCGACGATGTGGAAGGCGCCGACGGCGAAGGCGTTGGCGGTGCGCACCACGGAGCCGATGTTCGCGTCGTGTTCGAGGTTCTCGATCGCGACGTGGAGGTCGTGGCGGTGGGTGTCGAGCTCGGCGATGATCGCGTCGCGCCGCCAGTAGCGGAAGCGGTCCTCGACGTTGCGGCGATCGCCGTTCTCGAGCAGCTCGGGGTCCAGCCACGGGTCCTCGGGCCAGGGCTCGGGATGGGGTCCGACGCCGACCTCGCGGGGCTCCTCCGTCGCGGGGGACGCCTGCGTCATCGCCCCTCGGCCTTCTCCTTCTCGAGCTCGGCGAGCTCCTCCGCGTCCGGATCGGGCAGACCCAGCGCGCGGCGCTTCCGCTCGCGCAGCAGGAGCCTGATCCCGAACCAGGCCGCGACCAGCAGGATGATCACGTAGACGACGTTCGAGAAGACATCGGTGTAGGGCTCGATCACGGTCCAGTTCGAGCCCATGAAATACCCGATGGTCATGAAGATCGTGTTCCAGATCCCGCTGCCCAGCGCGGTCAGCAGCGTGAACATGCCCAGCGGCATCGCGTACAGGCCCGCGGGGATTGAGATCAGGGAGCGGATGCCGGGCACGAAGCGGCCGAAGAAGATGGCCTTGTAGCCGTGGCGGTCCATGAAGGCGACGGTCTTGTCGTAGTCCTCGACGTGCACGAGCGGGAGGCGGATGAAGATCACCCGCAGCCGCTCGGGGCCCAGCAGGCGCCCGATCCCGTAGAGCAGCCAGGCTCCGGTGACGGAGCCGGCGATCGAGGCCAGCAGCATCAGCCAGTACGACTGGCTCGGCCCGGCGGAGGCCACGCCCGCGAGCGGCAGGATCACCTCGGAGGGGATCGGCGGGAAGACGTTCTCGAGGAAGATCAGCAGGAACACGCCGATCGGTCCGAGGGCGTCCATGGTCGAGATCGCCCAGTCGACGATGTTCACGGTGTTCTCCCGGGGGTCGGTCGGCGGGGTCGGGGCGCCGGGGACCGGCCCCTCCATCCTAGGGATCCGCGCCCCGGCGATTCCTCACCGCGGGGGAAGCTCCCCAGCATGTTCACGGATCGTCCCCGCGACCGCCTCACAGCACCCCCGGATCACCTGGATCTTTCCGCCCTGGCGCAGGAGTTCCTGGGCTTACCCTGTGCGCATGAGCTTCAATCCCAACGCCGAGATCCGATCGGACAACGTGGCGCGCTCCGGCGGGGGCGGCACCGGCGGCGGCTTCCGGCCCGGCGGCGGCGGGCTGAAGATCGGCGGCGCCGGCGGCTGCGTGATCCTCGTGGTGCTGCTCGTGCTGATGATGACCGGGATCCTCTCCCCCGGCCAGGTGATGGACCTCGTCGCGGGCGGCGGCACCTCCCAGGGGCAGAGCGGCCAGGGCGGGGTGCTCGAGCAGTGCACCAGCGGGGCCGATGCGAATGCCGACGACGAGTGCCTCGTCCAGGCCACGATCGAGTCCGGCGACTCGCTGTGGGCGCAGCTCGCGCCCGAGGCGGGCTGGGAGTTCGTCGAGCCGCAGGGCATCGTCTTCTCGCAGTCGGTGCAGACCGGATGCGGCGCGGCGACGGCCGACGTCGGCCCGTTCTACTGCCCCGCCGACTCCACGATCTATGTGGACGTCGACTTCTTCGACTCCCTCACGTCCCGCTTCGGAGCCGACGGCGGACAGCTCGCGAAGATGTACGTGGTCGCGCACGAGTACGGGCACCACGTCCAGTTCCTCTCCGGGGCGATGCAGGCCGCGGACCGCAGCGGCACCGGCCCGCAGTCCGACGCCGTGCGGCTCGAGCTGCAGGCCGACTGCTACGCGGGGGTGTGGGCCCACCACGCCTCGGCCACGACCGACGACCAGGGACAGCCGATGCTCGCCCCGCTCACCGACGAGGACATCGCCTCGGCGCTGTCCGCCGCGAGCGCCGTGGGTGACGACCACATCCAGGGCGACGTCGCCGGCGGCCAGGTCAACCCCGAGTCCTGGACCCACGGCTCCTCCGAGCAGCGCCAGCGCTGGTTCACCGTCGGCTACTCCGAGGGCACCGTCCAGGCCTGCGACACCTTCGCGGTCGACGAGGTCTGATCGCGACGACGCGACCTGCTCGCCGCTCTGCCCCGCCCGCGCGGGAGGCTCAGATCTCGAGCTCGGAGATGTCGTACGCGGCGAGGTAGCGGTATCCGGCCTCCTCGACGGCCTCGCGGGAGGCATCGGCGCGGTGCACGATCACGGCGACCGCCGCGATCTCCGCCCCCGCCTCCGTGAGCGCCTCGCACGCGGTCAGCACGCTGCCGCCGGTGGTGGAGGTGTCCTCGACGGCGACCACGCGTCGGCCCGAGACCTCGGGGCCCTCGATGCGGCGCTGCAGGCCGTGGGACTTCTGCGCCTTGCGCACCACGAAGGCGTCGAGCGCGGGCGAGTCCGTGTCGGCGGCGGAGGCGTGCAGGATCGAGGTCGCGACCGGGTCCGCGCCGAGGGTCAGCCCGCCGACGGCCTCGACCCCGGGCACCAGGCCCTCGCGCCGCAGCAGGTCCAGTATGACCCGGCCGACGAGCGGCGAGGCCTCGTGGTGGAGGGTGATGCGCCGCAGGTCGACGTAGTGGTCCGCCTCGACGCCCGAGGAGAGCGTGACCTTCCCGCGCACGACGGCGAGGTCGCGGATCAGCTCGCGCAGGCGCTCGCGGTCAGCGACGAGAGCGGGATCGATGGTCGGACGGGCGGAGGCGCTGGTCTCGGACATGCGGTCAGCGTAATGGACCGGCCCCTCCCGACCCGGACGCATCCGGGGCACCCGGGCAGGATCAGTCCTCGTCGCGCTGCCAGTGCGCATGGAGGTTCCGGCGGGAGGCCCGCTTGCGGGAGCGGTCCACGGCCCGCGCCGTGATCCGGGCGTACCAGGACGGGGAGGACAGCGCTCGCATCACCGAACGGGGAGCGACCCGGGAGACCTCGCCGGCGGTGCGATAGCCGACCGACGGGATGGACAGCACCACGCCCTTCGCGGCGTCCTTGAGGGCGTGCTCGACGACGAACGGGGCCCGCAGCCAGGTGACGCGGGGTAGTCCGTCCCGGCGGCGGGAGGCGCCCTCGTGCAGCTCGGTCTGCACGAAACCGGGCAGGAGCGCGGTCGCGGTCACGCCCGTGCCCTTGAGCTCCATGGCGAGGGACTCGGTGAACACCGTGACCCAGCCCTTCGAGGCCGCGTAGGGTCCGGCGGCGGTGTAGCCGGCGAGCGAGCTGACGTTGATGATCGCGCCCTTGCGCCGCTGGACCATGCTTCGGGCGGCGGCATGGGAGAGCACCAGCACCGCGCGCATGAGGGTGTCCATCTGCCGCTCGTGGTCCTCGACGCCGATCTCGAGGAAGCCGCCCCTCAGTCCGTACCCGGCGTTGTTGACGAGCAGGTCGATGCGCTCCACGGGATCGGTGAGCCGGATCGCGACGCGGTCGAGCTCCTCGCGGTCGGCGAGGTCCGCCGCGATCACCTCGACCTGCACGGGATGCACGTCCCGGATCTGCTCGGCGATCGTGCGCAGCCTGCTGTCGTCCCGGGCGACCAGCACGAGGTGGTGCCCGGTGCCCGCGAGCTGCCAGGCGAACTCGAGGCCGAGGCCCGAGGTGGATCCGGTGACGAGAGCGCGCGCCATGAGGGAGAGTCTACGAGCGCTCGACTCCTCCCGCTGGCGACTGCGCTCCCCCGTAGGATCGACATCATGCGCATCGCGACCTGGAACATCAACTCCCTGCGGGCCCGGATGGACCGCGTCCTCGCCTTCCTGGACCGCCACCAGGTGGACGTCCTGGCCCTCCAGGAGATCAAGGCAAAGCCCGCCCAGCTCGACCTCGCCGCGCTCGAGGCGGCCGGCTACGAGGTCGCCGCCCACGGCCTGAACCAATGGAACGGCGTCGCGCTGATCTCGCGCGTCGGCCTGCGGGACGTGCAGACCGAGCTGCCGGCCGTGCCCACCTGGCCCGAGGACGGAACCGGTGTCGTGGAGGCGCGGGCGCTCGGCGGCACCGTCGGCGCACAGGGCGCCGACCTGCGGATCTGGTCGTTGTACGTCCCCAACGGTCGCGAGCTGGACCACCCCCATTACGGCTACAAGCTGCGCTGGCTGGAGGCGCTGCGCGCGGAGGGCGCCCGCGAGCTCGCGGCGGACTCCGCGGCGCGGGCCGTGCTGGTCGGTGACTTCAACGTCGCCCCGCAGGACGACGACGTGTGGGACATGGGCTTCTTCGAGGGCAAGACCCATGTCACCGAACCGGAGCGGGCCGCCTTCCGCGCCGTCGTGGACGAGGGCTTCGCCGATGTGGTCCGGCCCGAGCACCCCGGCCCCGGCGTCTACACCTACTGGGACTACCAGGCGCTGCGCTTCCCGAAGAAGGAGGGCATGCGCATCGACTTCGTGCTCGGCTCCCCCGCCGTGCAGCAGGCCGTGACGGGCACCTTCATCGACCGCGAGGAGCGCAAGGGCAAGGGCGCCTCGGACCACGCGCCGGTCGTGGTGGACCTGGAGATCTGAGAAGAGCCGGGGGAGGCGGGGGGCGCATCCGCTCCCTGCACGGGCCCGGACATCACGGGCCCGGACATGGCGGAGCGGCGTCACCATCATCGTGGCGCCGCTCCTGACGAGCCGTCTGCATCGGGATCAGGCGTTCACGGGGTGTGGCTGCGGTGGCGCTGTCGACGCCTCACAGCCGGTCCATTGCGGGGACCAGTCGAACGTGGGTTCCGATGCCGGTATTCGTCGTTGTGCAGATCACAGTACACCCGGGTTCCGGGGTGTGCAACGGGGGTGAGCATCTGACCGTTCCTCCCCAGGTGCGGGTTATCCACCGCGGGGCCGATGGGGGCGCGCAGGTCGCCTCCGTGTCGCCACGATGGCGGCATGACCAGAACTTCTCTCGCCGACGTTACGGATCTGCGCCCTGTGCCGACCGAGCTCGATCCCCTCGGGGACGGCGGCTCGCGACGTCGGCGCTCCCGATTCCCGGAGCTCCCGCTGCCGCGGGTCGCCGGCCCGCCGCCGCGAGGCTCCGCGGTGCTCTGGAGGGGCCGCTCGGAGAGCCTCCGCGAACAGCTGGCGGACCATGCCGCCGCCGTGGGTCTGGCGCTCGTCGACGCCGACGCCGCGAGCGGGGGCGCCGCCGGTGTGGGCGCCGCCTGCGCGGTGGTCACGGAGGCCGGCGTCGCCCTCGGATCCCCGCTCGCGCGGGATGCCCCACCCCTGCTCGTCCTCACCGAGGACGAGGAGATCGCGCCGGAGGTCTGGAGGGTCGCCCTCGCGGAACAGGCGCGGGCCGTGCTGCGGCTCCCGCGGGACTCGGAGTCGCTGCTCGCCCATCTCGCCGAGCTCTCCCGGCCCCGCGGCTCCGCCCTCCTCCTCGGGGTCGCCGGGGGCTGCGGCGGCGCGGGGGCCTCGAGCCTCGCCGCGCGACTGGCCGCCGCGGCACGTGCCGACGGCCCGGTGGTGCTGATCGATGCGGACCCTCTCGGCGGCGGTCTGGACCTGCTCGTCGAGGCTCCCCAGATCCGCGGCATCACCTGGCAGGAGGCGGCGCGGCTGGGACCGGATGACGGCGAGGCCCTGCGCACGGGTCTGCCGCTCGTGGACGACGTCCATCTGCTCGTGGCCGGGGAGGACGGGGGTCTCGGCGCGGAGGCCCTGCGCCGGGCGCTCTCCTCCCTCGCCCCGCTCGCGGGGACCGTCGTCGTGGACCTCGCGCCGTCGCTGGTCCGGCCCGCCCTGGATCTCCTGGACCACCTCGTGCTCGTCGTGCCGGGGCGGGAGGGCGCGGTCCGGGCTGCGGAACGGCGGCTGCGGGTCTGGGCCCCGGCCCCGGGACGGGCCGGCGCGGTCGTGCGTCGGGAGCGTGGTCCGAGCGCCCGCGAGGTCGCCGCGGACCTCGGCCTGCCACTCCTCGGCGCCTTCCGGGACGGGGCGCGGGGTGATGTGCCGCTCCTCGATGTGCGACGGGGCGGCGCCGACCGTACCGCCCGCGAGCTGGTGTCGCGGCTGCGCGAGGAGGCACGGCGATGAGCACCGCGGCGACCCCGCTCCCCGCCGCGGGCACCGGTGCGGATCCCGCCGGTCTCGCGGAGCTGCTGCATCGGGTCCGCGCGGATCTCGTGCGCCGGCCGGGCCCCGTGGACGTCGCCCGGATCGCGGCCATGCTCCGGGAGCAGGGCCACGTGCTGGGCGCGGCCGCGACCCTCGAGCTGACCGCTCGGGTGCGGGACCACGTCGACGGGCTCGGGCCGCTCCAGGCGCTGATCGCCCCGGGCGTCACCGACCTGCTGGTCAATGACGACGGATCGGTCTGGGCCGACGACGGCACGGGCCTGCACCGCAGCGGGGTCCGTCTGTCGCCCGAGGACGCGCGCGACCTCGCCGTGCGCCTGGCGACCAGCGGCGGGCGACGTCTCGACGACGCCATGCCCTGGGCGGACGCCCACCTCCCGAGCGGCATCCGCTTCCATGCCGTGCTGCCTCCGCTCTCCCCGGGCGGGGCGATCCTGTCCCTGCGACTGCCGGCGAGGGAGCATCTGGACCTCGCGGCGCTGCAGGCCCGCGGCGCCTTCGGCCCCGAGACGGCGGAGGTGCTGCGCGCGATCGTGGCCGCCCGGGTCCCCTTCCTGGTCACCGGCGGGACGGGCACCGGGAAGTCGACCCTGCTGGCGGCGATGCTCGCCTCGGTCCCGGAGACCGAACGGATCGTCGTCGTCGAGGATGTCCTCGAGCTCGCGGTGGACCATCCGCACGTCGTGCACCTGCAGTCCCGGCACGCCAACTCCGAGGGTGCCGGTGCCGTGGACCTCACCGCGCTCGTGCGGCAGAGCCTGCGCATGCGCCCTGACCGGCTGGTGCTCGGCGAGTGCCGCGGCGCCGAGATCCGCGAGCTGCTGCAGGCGCTCAACACGGGGCATGAAGGCGGCTGCGGCACGGTCCACGCGAACACCGCCGCGGACGTCCCCGCCCGGCTCGAGGCCCTCGGCGCCCTCGGCGGGCTCGACCGCGGAGCCCTCGCGGCCCAGGTCGCGAGCGCCCTGGAGGTCGTCATCCAGCTCGGACGGCACCACGGCCGCCGCGTGCTCGAGGAGATCGCGGTCCTGGACCGCGGCGAGGACGGCCTGCTCCGCGCGAGCACCGCGCTGCGCCCCGTCGACGGACGCCTCCTCGAAGGCCCGGCCGCCGGGCACCTCGCCGAACGGCTGCGCCCCGCCGCCGAGGCCCCGCGGCGCGAATGCCCCGCGGAGCCTCCGGCCGCGCGCTCCGAGCGGTCCCTGACGCTCTCGACCCCGGGGCGGCGAGCGGCATGAACCTCGACACCCTCCTCCCGCTGGGGCTGCCCCGAGTCGATGCGCCGAGCACAGCGCTGCTGCTCCTGCCCCTCGTCCTCGGACTCGTCGTCCTCTGGGCGCCGGCCCCTGCACGGGACAGGACCGGAGAGCCCGGACCGCGGACCCGGATCCGCCGTTCCGCCTCCGGCCCCCTCGAGACGGCGCGGATGATCGAACAGCTGGCGACCGTGATCGCCTCCGGGGCAGGGCTCCGCCAGGCCTGGGCCGCACTCGCCCGCACCCTCCCGGCGGGCGACCTCGCCGAGGTCGCGCGGGCCGGGGCGGCGGGGGCGGATCCCCGGCGGGCCGCCACCGGGGCGCTGGCCCGGAGCGCGCGGATCGGCAGCCTCGGCGCCGCGCTCGCGGTGTGCGAGCTGACCGGTGCCCCGACCGCCGGGATGCTGCAGGGCCTCGCCGAGGCGCAGCGCGACCTCCACGACGCGGCCCTCGCCCGCCGCTCCGCGTTCGCCGGGCCCCGCTCGACCGCCCGGATCCTGCTGGTGCTGCCTCTGGCCGGACTCGGCCTGGGCATGCTGCTCGGCGGGGACCCGCTGAGGCTGCTGCTCGACTCCGCCGCCGGGAACCTCCTCGGCGCGACCGGACTCGCCCTCACGGGCCTCGGCTGGTGGTGGATGCGCCGCCTGCTGGACCGCGCCGATCCGCCGACGGACGACGAGGTCGATCCCTCGGTGGCGCTCGAGCTGATCGCCGGGGTGCTCGAGGCGGGCTCTCCCCTCGCCCACGCCGTCACCGCCGTGGCGGGCTCGCTGCCCGACGGCCCGGACGCCCGCGGTCTCGCCCGCCTCGGCACGGCCCTGCGCGGCGGCGTCCCGGCCGCCCTCGCCGTCGCCGACCTCCCCGAACGGTTCGCGACGCTGGGCCGCTCCGCGGTGCTCGCCGAGACCTCCGGGGCGGACCTCGCCCGAGTGCTGCGCTCGGCCGCACTCGACGCCCGCCGCGGGAAGGCACGGGACGCCGAGGTGCGTGCCGCCCAGCTCGCGGTGCGCCTGGTGCTGCCCACCGGCATAGCGCTCCTCCCCGCCTTCGTCGCGCTCGGCATCATCCCCACCGTCATCTCCCTGCTGGGCGGCACCCTCCAGCTCGGGGCGGCCGGGGCGACGCCATGAGCGCGCCCTCCCTCCGCGTCCTCCCCACCGGTCCTCCGGACCCTCCTGGACTCGCCGGGGACTCCCGGCGGGGGCGGCTCGCACCGCCCCATCCGGTCGACTCCCGTCGACCGGTCCCGGACGGCCTCGCCCGTCCACGACCCGAAGGAGCACGACATGTCCCTCACCCTCACAAGGATGCGCCGGGGCCTCTCCCGCGCGCTGCGCGACGAGACCGGCGCCTCGACCGCCGAGTACGCCATCACAGTGCTCGCGGCCTGCGGTTTCGCCGCGGTGCTGGTCGCCCTGCTGGCCTCCGGAGAGGTCCGCGAGATCCTCTTCGGCATCATCACCTCGGCCCTGTCCAAGGGGTCGTGATGCCTCGGCGTCCCCGGTCGTCCCCGCTGCGGGACGACCGGGGCTCCGCCACCGCCGAGACCGCGATCGTGCTCCCGGTGGTGGTGATGATGGTGCTCGTGCTGCTGCTCGTCGGCCTCGGCCTCGGCGCCCAGGTGCGACTCGAGAGCGCGGCCCGGGGTGCCGCCCGCGAGCTCGCCCGCGGCGAGGACCCCGCCGCCGCGATCGCGACCGCCGAGCGCATCGGCGGGCCCGGCGCGGTCGTGTCGATCAGCGGCGAGGGCGCCTGGGTGCGGGTCGAGGTGCGCCGCACCCTGCGCGCCGGCTCCGGTCCACTCGCGGGCGCCGCCTGGGAGATCAGCGCCGACGCCGAGGCCCGCCGCGAGCCGCACCTGATCGAGGGGGCCGGACCATGAGCACCGGGGCCGCCGGGGTGCTGGCCTGGACCGGGGCGAGCACACTGCTGATCGCGGGGCTGTCGCTGCTGGGCGGCGGGACCCTCGCCCAGGCCCGTGCTGCGACCGCTGCGGACCTCGCCGCCCTCGCCGGGGCCGACGCCCTCGCCGTCGCCCACGGCGACCCCTGCGGCGTCGCCGCCGAGGTCGCCTCCCGCAACGACGCCCGCCTCACCGCCTGCGAGCTGCGCGAGTGGGATGTGCTGGTGACTGTCGAGGTCACCGCCGCACCGCTGCCCGAGCGGACCGCGCGGGCCCGGGCCGGTCCCGACCCCCGCGATCAGCAGACGGTGACCCGTCCGTGACGGCGGGCCGCCCGGCGCCCCGGACGGTCCGCGACGCCTCAGGGATGCAGCAGCCCGAGCAGCACCTCAGCCTGCGCCTTCGAGAGCGGCTCGTTGCCATTGCCGCACTTGGGCGAGACCACGCAGGCCGGGCAGCCCGACTCGCAGCCGCACTCGCCGATCATGTCCGCGGTCGCCCGCACCCAGGCAGCGGCGTCGTCGGCCCCGCGTTCGGCGAAGCCCGCGCCGCCGGGCGCGCCGTCGTACACGAAGATCGTCGGCTCGCCGGTGTCCTCGTGCTGCGCCGTGGAGACCCCGCCGATGTCCCAACGGTCGCACGTGGCCAGCAGCGGCAGCATCGAGATCGCCGCATGCTCGGCGGCGTGCAGCGCCCCGGGCAGCTCCTCGCCGGGGATGTCGGCGGCGTCCGTCGTGGTCCGCGGCACCACCCACCACACCGCCTTCGTGGTGAGCGTGCGCGGCGGCAGGTCCAGCGGGTGCTGGCCGAGCACGACCTGCGTGTACACGTCCCGCACCTGGTACCCCGTGACCTGGTCGGTCACGTCCACGGTACCGAAGCAGAGCTGCACCCCGCCCGCCCACGGCACCTCCCGGTCGATCTGCCGGATACGTATGGACGAGGTCGACTGCGGATGCGTCGAGTGCAGCGGATCCTCCCGGTGCACGAAGGCGACGGCCCGCTCGACGTCGAGGTGATTCACCACGAAGCTGGTGCCCTGATGGAGGTAGACCGCGTCGTCATGGACCTGGCTGTGGGCGCTCGCCGCGTCGACCGTGCCCAGCAGCGCACCGCTCGCCTCCTCCACGATCCGCACCGGCTCCCCGCCGCTTCCCCGCAGGTCGGTCAGGTCGTGCGCCGACTCCGTCATCGTCCAGTACCAGCCGTGCGGACGGCGCCGCAGCACCCCGCGGCCGGCGAGGGTGTCCAGCAGCTCCCGCGCCGTCGGCCCGAAGATGTCCTCCTCGCCGTCGCGGATCGCCAGCTCGCTGGCCGCCGCGCACAGGTGCGGGGTCATGACATAGGGGTTCGCGGGGTCGAAGACCGCTGCCTCCACGGGGGCCTGGAACACCGTCTCGGGATGGTGGACGACATAGGTGTCCAGCGGGTCCTCCCGCGCGACGAACAGGGCGAGGGCGCCCCCGTCCCCGTCCTGCCGTCGACCCGCGCGACCGAACTGCTGCCACAGGGAGGCCCGGGTCCCCGGCCATCCCGCGACCACCACCGCATCGAGGCCCGCGATGTCGATCCCCAGCTCGAGGGCATTGGTCGAGGCGAGAGCCCGCAGCTCGCCCGAGCGCAGGGAGTCCTCGAGGGCGCGGCGCTCGCGCGCCAGGTACCCGCCGCGATAGGCCGCGATGCGGCGGGCACGGTCGGCGAGCGCCGGCGCGAGCGTGTGCTCCGCTTTCTGGTCCAGCAGCCGACGCGAGCCCGAGGCGACGAGCTCCGCCCCGCGCCGCGAGCGGGCGAAGACGAGCGTCTGCACATCCCGCTCGACCAGATCCGCGAGCAGGGCGGCCGCCTCGCTCGTCGCCGAGCGGCGCAGGGGCGCCTCGAGTCCGCCGTCGCGGCCGTCGGCGTGCTCCCCCGACTGCTCGAGCTCGGCGTCGAGCAGCTCCGCGCCGTCCGCCGCGGCCCGAGTCCCCACTGCACCGTCCGTCGCAGTACCGTCCGCCGTCGCGCCGGGGCCGCGTCCGTCCACCCGGGCGCGGGTCCCGGGCTCCCACAGCCCGATCGTGAGTCCCGCGCGCGGGGACCCGTCCTCGGTGACCGCCTGCACCTCCCGGCCGATCAGGCGCGAGGCAGACAGCTCGGGGTTCGCGGTCGTCGCGGAGGCGAGCACGAACGTGGGCTCGGCGCGGTAGTGCTCCGCGATCCGCCGCAGCCGCCGCATCACCATCGCCACGTGGCTGCCGAACACGCCCCGATAGGTGTGGCACTCGTCGATCACCACGTAGCGCAGGGCCCGGAAGAAGCTCGCCCACTGCTCGTGCCCCGGGAGGATCCCGAAGTGCAGCATGTCGGGATTGGTGAGCACGACGGTGGCGTGGCGCCGCACCCAGCGCCGCTGCTCCGTCGGCGTGTCCCCGTCGTACACCGCGACGCGCGCATCGCGCAGCCCTGCCCCGTCGGCGAGCGCGGTGATGTTCGTCAGCTGGTCGGCGGCGAGGGCCTTGGTGGGCGAGAGGTACAGGGCGGTCGCGCGCCGCGCCGTCACGTCCAGCTCGCGCGCCCCCACCGCCGTGAGCACCGGCAGCAGGTAGGCGAGGGACTTGCCCGAGGCGGTCGCCGTCGCGAGCACCACGTCCTGTCCCCTGTGCGCCAGCTCCGCGGCCTCCTCCTGGTGGATCCAGGGCGCCGTGATCCCTCGCTCGGCGAGGTGCGCGAGCAGGCGCGGATCGGTCCAGCTCGGGAAGGCGCCGCGTCGGCCCTCCCGCTCGGGACGGACCTCCACGTGCGTGAGGCAGCTGCGGCGGGTCAGGGGTCCCGTGAGATCGGTGAGGAGGTCGGCCGCTCTGCCTGCCCTCATCGACTCCTCATTCCCTGCGCGCGGTCCCCACATCGTCACCGCGAGCTCCCCTCACGGCTGGGGCACAATCGTATCCATGCCCACCGACGTCCCCCAGGTCCAGCCCGCGCTGATCAGCGCCCTGCGCGCGGACCTCCGCGCCGCCGACTACACCGTGACCCGGACCGAGGAGCTGCTCGGCGAGGTCGCCGTGGCGGCGCTGCGCCGCGAGAACCCGCTGCCCGCGCGTCGGGCGCTGGCCGGCTCGTCGGACCCGGCGGCGCTGCTGTTCTCCCTGCTGACCCTGGGCGGTACGGCGTCCCGCGCGGAGGTCGACGCGGCCCTCCCCTCGCTCGGCGCTTCCGGCGCGGAGGAGCTCGGGATCCTGGGGGTCGCCGACCTCGACCCGGGCCGCCCCGGATCCGCGCTTCCGCCGCTGCGCGCCCTCATCGACCTCGCCCCCTACGCCGCCCAGGACGACCTCGGCGAGATCTCCTGGTGGATCGCCTCGGACCCGTCCGAGCTCGCGACCGGGCGCCCCCTTCGCCCCGAGCACGTCCTCGGGGTGGGCGGCGCCTCGCTCACCCTCGCCCGGATCACCCCGCGCGAGCGCGTCTCCCGGGTCCTGGACCTCGGTTGCGGCGGCGGCATCCAAGCGCTCCACGCCTCCCGGCACGCCGAGCACGTGGTCGCTACCGATCTGTCCGACCGCGCGCTCGCCATGGCGGCCTTCAACGCCGCCCTCAACCAGATCGAGCTCGACCTGCGCCACGGCTCGCTGCTCGAACCCGTCGCCGGCGAGCGCTTCGACCTCATCGTCTCCAATCCCCCCTTCGTGATCACGCCCCGGCAGGAGCCGGTGCCGGAGGACCGCACCGCCGGCAGCACGGGCGGGTGGACATACCGCGACGGCGGCCGCGCGGGCGACACCCTGCTCGCCGAGCTGCTCGCCGCGCTGCCCGCGCATCTCTCCCCCGGCGGCCGTGCCGTGCTGCTCGGCAACTGGGAGATCCCCGCCGGTGCCGACTGGGACACCCATCCCCGCTCCTGGCTCGAGCCCGCCCGGACCGACGGGGTGGACGCCTGGGTGATCCAGCGCGAGCAGGAGGATCCGGCGCAGTACGCGGAGACCTGGGCACGCGACGGCGGGATCACCGACCGGGACCCGGCCTGGTCCGCGCTCGTCGGCGACTGGCTCGGGGACTTCGCCTCCCGCGACACCGCTGCGATCGGCTTCGGTTACCTCCTGCTGCGCCGCCCCGGGGATCCGGGGACCGCCGCGGGCATCGGGTCCACCCACGCCGCGGGCACCGGGTCCGCCCCGGCCGCGGGCCCCACCTCCGACGAGCCCCGGCGCCCGGGCGTCCTGCGCACCGAGCACCAGGTGGGCAGCGGCAGCGGCACCCTCGGCGAGCACCTCGCCGCGGGCCTGCGGATGCTCAGCGAGCTCGAGGACCTCGACGACGACGCCCTCCTGGCGAGCCGTCCCGTCCGGGCCGCCGACGTGGTCGAGCGGCGCCACCTCACGCCCGGCGCGTGGGATCCGCTGCTGATCGAGCTGGTGCAGGGTGCGGGCCTCGGGCGCGTGGTCCCGGCCGACCAGATCCTCGCCGGGACCGTCGGGGCCCTCGACGGCACGCTCACTCTCGGTCAGGTCCTCGGGGCGGTGTGCGCCCTGACCGACTCCGACGCCGACGCCGAGAGCTCCCGGATCCTCCCTCTCGTCCGCGACCTCCTGATCTCCCGGATGGTGACCCTGTGACCACGAGCCCCACCTCCCCGACGAGCCCCGTCGACGCCGGCTCCGCCGAGCAGGCCCCGCCGCGCCTCGCCCCGCCCGTGCGGGCCGTGCTCTCGCTGCTCATGGCGCTCGCCTCCGCGGCGGCGGTCTGGGTGCTGGCCCGGGCCGCCGTCGGCACCGCGAGCGGGCAGCGGATGGATCAGCTGATCCTCTCCGGGGCGCAGGCCCACGAGGGTCGCCTCGCCGAGTATGCGCAGATCGCGATCCTCTCCGTGAGCGCCCCGGCCGTCATCGCCCTGCTCGCGATCGCGGCCGTGCTGGTGCTGCTGCGCCGACGCGGCGACCTGCTGCTGCCGATCGGCCTCGTCGTGCTCGGCGCGAACGTCACCACCCAGGTGCTGAAGCACCTGGTGATCACGCGCGAGGCCCTCGGCCCCGGCATCGAGATCACCCCGAACTCCTTCCCCTCGGGGCACACCACTCTCGCTGCGACCGCCCTCGTGGCCGTGGTCCTCGCGAGCGGCGGGGCCCGGGTGGTCCTCGCACCGCTCGGCGCCGCCTGGACCGCCGCCGCGGGGATCGGCACCCTCGTCGAGGGGTGGCACCGTCCCTCCGACGTCGTCGGGGCGATCGTGGTCGTGGCCGCCTGGACCTTCCTCGCGCTGGCCGTGGACGGGCTGCTCGCCCGTCGGCGCCTCGCCCGCCGGCCCGCCGCCCCCGGGCGCGGGCGACGCCGCGCCGCGACCTCCTCCGCTCTGCAGCGCACCCGGGCCATCGACATGCTGATCGGCGTGCTGCTCGGCGGCCTCGGCCTCGCCGGGCTCGCCCACGGCGCCCTGGACCTCGGCTCCCTCGGTCTGCCGCTCGACCTCCAGGACGCCGCCCAGCAGTCCACCGCCTTCACCGCGACGGCCCTGCTGATCGCCGGTGGCACGGCGATCTGGATGGCGCTCGTGCTGCTGCTGCGCACGCCGATCTCACACCGGGCCTGAGCGGGCGACCGTGTACCGTGAACTCTCGGTGAGCGCCCCCAGCGCCCCGAATACTCTCTGACCTGGGCACCCTGCCCGGGATCATGCGCCGCGACATCGCGGCGGGGAAGGACTGCGCACCGTGACTGGCGGACGGCATCTCGTGATCGTCGAGTCCCCGGCGAAGGCCCGGACGATCGGCCGCTACCTCGGGGAGGACTACACGGTCCTCGCCTCGGTGGGCCACATCCGCGACATCCCCGTGCCCCGCGATCTCCCCGCCGAGATGAAGAAGGGGCCGTACGGGAAGTTCGGCGTCGACGTCGCGGGCGACTTCGACCCGTACTACATAGTCAGCCCCGACAAGAAGAAGACCGTCGCCGACCTCAAGAAGGCCCTCAAGGACGCCGACACCCTCTACCTCGCCACCGATGAGGACCGCGAGGGGGAGGCGATCGCCTGGCACCTGCTCGAGACGCTCAAGCCCAAGAAGGGCCTGCCGGTCAAGCGGATGGTGTTCCACGAGATCACCAAGGACGCCATCCTCGGCGCGCTCGAGAACACCCGCGAGATCGACTCCCACCTGGTCGATGCGCAGGAGACCCGCCGCATCATCGACCGCCTGGTCGGCTTCGAGCTGTCCCCGGTGCTGTGGCGCAAGATCAAGCCCTCGCTCTCCGCGGGACGCGTGCAGTCCGTCGCGACCCGCCTCGTGGTCGAGCGGGAGCGAGAGCGGATGGCCTTCGTGGCCTCCGACTACTGGGACGTGACGGGCGTGTTCGGCCCGCAGGCCGAGGGCGACGAGCAGTTCTCCGCGAAGATCGCCACCGTCGACGGTTCCCGCGTCGCGACCGGCAGCGACTTCGCGGACACGGGCGAGCTGAAGCCCCGCTCGAAGTCCGCGACGGTGCTCACCGAGGAGTCGGCCGGCGCCCTGGTCACGGCGCTGTCCGGCGCCCCCGCGGAGGTCACGGCCCTCGAGTCCAAGCCCTACACCCGTCGGCCCGCCGCTCCCTTCACCACCTCCTCGCTGCAGCAGGAGGCCAGCCGCAAGCTGCGCCTCGGCGCGCGCCAGGCGATGCGGGTCGCGCAGGCGCTGTACGAGAACGGCTACATCACCTACATGCGTACCGACTCGGTGACCCTCTCGCGCGAGGCGATCTCCGCCTCCCGCGCGCAGGCCGCCGAGCTGTACGGCGCCCAGTACGTGCCCGACAAGCCCCGGCTCTACCAGAACAAGTCGCAGTCGGCGCAGGAGGCGCACGAGGCGATCCGCCCCGCGGGCGACCGCTTCCGCACCCCGGCCGAGGTCGCCGGGCAGCTCTCCGGCGACGAGTTCCGCCTCTACGAGCTGATCTGGAAGCGCACCGTCGCCTCGCAGATGGCCGACGCGAAGGGCACCACCTCGACCGTCGAGCTGACCCTCGCACAGGAGGGCCGCACCGCGACCTTCCGCGCCGCAGGCACCGTGATCACCTTCCGCGGCTTCCTCGCCGCCTACGAGGAGGGCCGCGACGCCTCCCGCTACGGCCAGGAGGAGGAGGGCGGCGACAAGCGTCTGCCGCAGATGCAGGAGGGCCAGCAGCTGGTCACCCGCGAGCTGACCCCCGACGGGCACACCACCACCCCGCCGCCCCGCTACACCGAGGCCTCGCTGGTGCGGGCCCTCGAGGAGCGCGGCATCGGCCGGCCCTCGACCTACGCCTCGACCGTCGCGACCGTTCAGGACCGCGGGTACGTGCTGCGCCGCGGCACCGCCCTGGTCCCCTCCTGGACGGCCTTCGCGGTGGTGCGCCTGCTCGAGGAGCACTTCGAGACCTACGTCGACTACGACTTCACCGCGCAGATGGAGCAGCAGCTCGACCGCATGGCGCGCGGCGATCTCGACCGCTCCCGCTACCTCAAGGACTTCTACCTCTCCGACGGGGAGGAGACCCCGATCGGTCTGAAGCCGATGGTCGACGACCTGGGCGAGATCGACGCCCGGGCGATCAACAGCATCGAGATCGGCGAGGGCATCACCCTGCGCGTGGGCCGCTACGGCGCCTACGTGGAGCGGGCCGCCCGCGACGAGCAGGGCGAGGTGATCGAGGGCGCCGACCCGCAGCGCGCCAACGTCTCCGACGAGATCGCGCCCGACGAGCTGACCGTGCAGGCCGCGCAGGAGCTGCTCGAGCGTGCGAAGGACGACGGCCGCGTGCTCGGCACCGACCCCGCGACCGGCCACGAGATCATCGCCAAGGACGGCCGCTACGGCCCCTATGTCACCGAGGTGCTGCCCGAGCCGGAGGAGACCGGCGGCAAGAAGGTCCCGAAGTCGAAGCAGCCGAAGCCCCGCACCGGCTCGCTGCTGTCCTCCCAGGACCTCTCCTCGATCACGCTCGAGCAGGCTCTCGCGCTGCTGAGCCTGCCCCGCGTGGTGGGCACCGCCGCCGACGGCACCGAGATCACCGCCCAGAACGGTCGCTACGGCCCGTACTTGAAGAAGGGCACCGACTCCCGCTCGCTCGAGTCCGAGGAGCAGATCTTCACGGTCACCCTCGAGGAGGCGGAGAAGATCTACGCGCAGCCGAAGACCCGCGGCCGCGCCGCCGCGAAGCCGCCGCTCAAGGAGCTCGGCACGGACCCCACCTCCGAGAAGCCGATCGTCATCAAGGACGGCCGCTTCGGCCCGTACATCACCGACGGCACCACGAACGTGTCGCTGCGGGCCAGCGAGAGGGTCGAGGAGATCACCGAGCAGGTCGCGATCGAGAAGCTCGCCGAGAAGCGCGCCAAGGGCCCCGCGAAGAAGCCCGCCGCGCGCCGCACCACGACGACGCGGAAGAAGTCGACGACCGCGAAGAGCTGAGCGGGCCGGCGTTCCCGCGCATCACCCTCAGCACCACCGGACGGGGTCCGGACCGTCGGGTCCGGGCCCCGTTCTGCACGTCGCTGCGCACGGAGGGTGCACGACGGGCAGGAACGCGCACGACCGTCACGACCCGGCCGCGGTGCCCGCCGGGTGCGCGGCCGCGGGACTAGGGTGTGACCCATCGGTCGACCTGCGGCGACGGTCGGAGGCGACGGAGCATTTCCCCTGCGTCACGAAGGAGTGATCATGGCTCGATCCCTGACCCGGCGCGCCGCCCTGGCCGGAGCCGCGGCGACCGCCGCGACCGTCGGCCTGGCCGGTTGCCTGCAGAATCCCGACAGCGGCGGCGGAGCCCTCGGCACCGTCGACCGCTACACCGACGGGGACGTCCCCGGCGACGGCACCGTCACCGTCCTCGGCGCCTTCGGCGGCCAGGAGCAGGAGGCCTTCGAGGCCTCTCTCGAGGAGTTCACCTCCTCGAGCGGAATCACCGTGCAGTACACCCCGGACAGCGACTTCTCGAACACCATCCGGCAGCGGGTCGGGGCGGGAGACGCCCCGGACATCGCCCTGTTCCCCCAGCCCGGCGGGCTGTTCGACCAGGCGGCCGCTGGCGCCGTGGTGCCGATCGACGTCTACCTCGACTACGACGCCCTCGAGGGCACGCTCGTGCCGGGCTTCCTGGACTCCGCCCGCCTGCAGGGTCGGGTCTACGGGGCGCCGATGCGCATGGCCTGCAAGTCGCTGATCTGGTACCCGAAGCCGGCCTACCAGGCGGGCGGCTGGTCGGAGGAGCCCGCGACGATGCAGGAGCTGTACGACATCGCCGACGACATCAAGGCCACCGGCATCGCCCCCTGGTCCGACGCCTGGGGCGCCGAGCAGGCGACCGGCTGGGTGGGCACGGACTGGATCGAGGAGTTCATGCTCCGCGTCCACGGCCCGGACATCTACGACGACTGGATCTACCACCGCATCCCCTTCAACTCCCCCGAGGTGGTCGAGGTCTTCGACCTGGTCGGCGAGCTGCTGCTCGGCGAGGGCAACGTCCTCGGCGGGCGCGAGACCATCCTCAACACCCCCTTCTCGGAGGCACCGCTGCCGCTGTTCGAGGACCCGGCGCGGGCGATGCTCGTGCGGCAGGGCAACTTCGTCACCGGCTTCTTCCCCGAGGCGGTGCTCACGGACATGGACAACCAGGTGGGCGTGTTCGCGATGCCGCCCTGGGAGGGTGGCTTCGAGGGCCAGCCGATCCTCGGCGGCGGCGACCTCGCGGCCCTGTTCTCCCTGGACGACGACTCGGTCGCGCTGATGCGCTTCCTCACCTCCCCCGAGTTCGGCGGCCCGTGGGCCCAGGCCGGGGGCTGGCTCAGCCCGCACACCACTTTCGACGCCTCGCAGTACGCCGACGAGACCACGCGCCGGGTCGCGGAGATCGCCGGGACCGCCAAGGTGTTCCGCTACGACGGCTCCGACGTGATGCCCGCGGCCGTCGGCGGCGGTTCCTTCTGGACCGGGATGGTCGAGTGGCTGCGCGGGTCGAAGACCGCCCAGCAGGTGTGCGACGAGATCGAGGCGGGGTGGCCGGCGTGAGCACCGCGGCCGTCACCGCACCGGCTCCGACGGAGCCCGTCGGCCGGGAGCGCGGCGGGTCCCCCGCCCGGCCCCTGCGCCTCGTCGTCGGCGCCGTCGGCATGGTGCTCACCGCCTGGCTGGTGTGCAACATCTTCCTCGCCTTCGCCTACTACCCGCAGTGGTTCGCGAGCTCCTCGATCCTCATCGGGCTGCTCGGCCTCGTCGTGGGCATCGGCGGCTCGATGCTCTTCTTCCGCTTCCTCAACATGTGCGTGGAAGGGCTCCCGTCCCGCTTCGCCGAGGGAGTGATCCCCTACGCCTTCCTGCTGCCGGGCTTCGCGCTGATCACGCTGATGCTCCTGTACCCGACGGTGCAGACCGTCGTGTACTCCTTCGCGAACGACGACTCCACGCAGTGGGTCCGGCTCGCGAACTACCAGGCGATCTTCTCCAGCGGCGCCTTCTGGTCGGCGCTGCTGAACAACCTGCTGTGGATCCTCGTGGTGCCGATCGTGACGGTCGCCTTCGGGCTCGGCGTCGCGGTCCTGGCCGATAAGCTCTCCCCCGTCGGCGAGCAGACCACCAAGTCGCTGATCTTCCTGCCGATGGCGATCAGCTTCGTCGGCGCCGCGACCATCTGGGGCCTGGTCTACGCCTACAGCGATCCGAGCACCGCGCAGACCGGTCTGCTCAACGCGATCGTCGTCGGCCTCGGCGGAGACCCCCAGCCCTGGTACCAGATCGAGACGGGGCGCCTGAACTCGCTGATGCTGATGGTGATCCTGATCTGGCTGCAGACGGGGTTCGCGATGGTGCTGCTGAGCTCGGCCATCAAGGCCGTCCCGGAGGACACGATCGAGGCGGGCCGGATGGACGGCGCGAGCGAGATCCGGATCTTCTGGCAGATCATCTTCCCGCAGGTGCGGGTGACGCTCGTGGCCGTGTTCATCACCGTGCTGATCCTGGTGCTGAAGGTCTTCGACGTCATCTACGTGACCACCAACGGCCTGTACGACACCGACGTGATCGCCAACCTGTTCTTCCGCAAGCTGTTCACGGACCAGCAGGCCGGGCAGGCCTCGGCGGTCGTGGTGGTGCTGCTGATCCTGGTGCTGCCGATCCTGGTGTACCAGGTGCGTGCCTTCCGAGCACAGGAGGCGGGACGATGAGCGGCACGATGAAGGACGGGCGCAAGCGGTCGCCGCTCGCGATGATCGTCATGCCCCTGCTGGTGATCCTGTGGACCGTCCCGACCCTCGGTCTGCTGGTGACGAGCCTGCGCACCCGCGAGGCGGCGGCGTCGACGGGCTGGTGGACCTCGCTCACCACCGGCGGCTGGACGTTCGACAACTACGCGCAGCTGCTCGGCAACGGCTCGATGGGCACCTCGCTCGTCAACTCCGTGGTGGTCGCGGTGCCGGCCACGGTGCTGCCGATCATGTTCGCGGCCTTCGCGGCCTACGCCTTCACCTTCATGGAGTTCCGCGGCAAGGACGTGCTGTTCATCGTCATCGTGGCCCTGATGGTGGTCCCGATCCAGGTGGCCTTCCAGCCGATGCTGGACCTGCTGGGGCCGCGCGGGCTGGGCATCAACGGCCAGTTCGTGGCGGTGTGGCTGCTGCACACCGGCTTCGGCATGCCCCTGGCCGTCTATACCCTGCGCAACTACATGGCGACCCTTCCGGGCTCCGTCGTGGAGAGCGCGAAGATCGACGGGGCGAGCCACTTCCAGACCTTCTGGAAGCTGGTCGCGCCGATGTCCTCCCCGGCGATAGCGGCCTTCGCGACGCTGCAGTTCCTGTGGGTGTGGAACGACCTGCTCATCGCGCGGCTGTTCATCGGCGGCGGCGAGAACCGCACCGTGATCGTCGACCTGCAGCAGATGCTGGGCACCCAGGGCCAGGGAGCGGAGCTGCTCACCGCGGGCGCCTTCCTCTCCATGGTGATCCCGATGATTGTGTTCTTCTCCCTGCAGCGCTTCCTGGTGCGCGGCATGACCTCCGGCGCCGTGAAGGGCTGATCCCCCTCCTCCGGCATCCGTCGTCCACCGAGCGCCCTCGACACCCCCGGGTGTCGGGGACGCTCGGTAGATTGGACCCCATGAGCGCCGATGACACCCGCGAGGGCGGGACCCTTCCCGACCTGGTCCTGCCCGCTTCCACCGTCCCCGATCCGGCGGCGGCGCCGGGCCTGCGCTGGGGCGTGATCTCCCCGGGCCACATCGGCACCCAGTTCACCGAGACCGCGCATCGGGCGACCGCATCCCGCGTCGTCTCCGTCGTCTCCCGTTCCGCTGAGCGGGCCGCGGCCTTCGCCGCCGAGCACGGCGTGGAGAGCTCCTACGACAGCGTCGGGGACATGCTCTCGGCGGGCGGGATCGACGCCGTCTACATCGCCTCCCCGCACGCGCAGCACCACGAGCTGACCCGCCCGGTGCTCGAGGCCGGGGTGCCGGTGCTGGTGGAGAAGGCCTTCACCCTCAACGCCCCGCAGGCGCGGGACCTGCTGGACCTCGCCCGGGACCGCGGGGTCTTCGCGATGGAGGCGATGTGGGCGCGTTTCCTGCCGCAGTACGACGTGCTCCGCCAGGTGCTGGACAGCGGGATCCTCGGCGAGATCGTCGAGGTCGCGGCCGACCACGGCCAGGCGATGCCCACCGATCCCGCCCACCGCATGAACGCGCCCGAGCTCGGCGGCGGCGCGCTGCTCGACCTCGGCGTCTACCCGATCTCCTTCGCGCAGATGGTGCTCGGCGATCTCGGGGAGCTCGCGGTGCGCGGCGAACTGACGCCGACGGGGGTCGACGGAACCGTGGCCCTGCTCGCCCGGGGCGCCCGCGGCGGCATGGCGCGCCTCGGCACGACCCTGCGCGCCCGCACGCCCACGGCCGCCGTGGTCTCCGGGACCGCCGGCTCCGCGCAGCTGGGCGGTGCGTTCTTCGCCCCCGGCACCTTCACCGTGACGCTGCTCGACGGCCGCACGGCGCGCGTCGAGCATCCCGGGCCCCACGGGGACGGCATGGCCTACGAGATCGCCGAGGCGGCCCGCCGGATCACCGCCGGGGAGCTCGAGTCGCCGCTGATGAGCTGGGCCGATACCCTCTCGGTGATGGAGACGATGGATGCCGTGCGTGCCGAGCTGGGCGTGGTCTACCCCGGGGAGGCCGGGGCATGACCCTCCAGATCGACGTCACCCGCGGCCTGCGCATCCCCGCGCCGCGTCCCCCGCGCCGCGGCGCCTTCCTGTCCTTCGAGGGCGGCGAGGCGGCCGGCAAGTCCACGCAGATCGCGCTGCTGCGCGAGCACCTGGTTTCCGAGCGCCGCGTCGCCGAGGACCTCGTGCTCACCACGCGCGAGCCCGGGGGGACCGCGCTCGGGGCGCAGATCCGGAACCTGGTGCTGCACGGCGAGCACATGGAGGCGCGGGCGGAGGCGCTGCTGTACGCGGCCGATCGCGCCCACCACATTGCGACCGTGGTGCGCCCCCATCTCGCGCGCGGCGGTCTCGTGCTCGCCGACCGCTATCTCGACTCCTCGATCGCCTACCAGGGCGCGGGGCGGGCACTGGATCCCGAGGAGATCGGCTCGCTCTCCCTGTGGGCGGCCGACGGCCTGCTCCCTCACCGCACCATCCTGCTGGACGTGCCCCCGGAGGCCCTCGATGACCGCCGGGACCCCGCGGGGAAGGACCGCCTCGAGCAAGCCGGGCGCGAGTTCCATGCCGCGGTCCGTCAGGAGTTCCTCGATCTCGCCGCCGCGGACCCGGAGCGCTTCGCGGTGATCGACGGGACCCTGCCCCGCGAGGAGGTGCACGCCCAGGTGCTCGCCTCGGTCGGTGAGGTGCTCGCCCTGTTCGACCCCACCTTCGAGCCGGCCCCACCGGCCCGCCACCGGGACGAGGCGTGAGCCCCCTGACCGGCGCCGCGACCGTCGCGCCCCCCGGGGTCGCGGACGGGCCGCTGCCGCGCGTCTGGGCCGACGTGGTCGGGCAGGACGCCGCGGTCGCGCAGTTCCGCCGCGCCGCCTCCCCCGAGGGCTCCCTCGCCCAGGCCTGGCTGATCACGGGACCGCCCGGCTCGGGCCGCTCCACGGCCGCGCGGGCCTTCGCCGCGACGCTCCAGTGCGAGCAGGGAACCGGCTGCGGCGAGTGCCGGGCCTGCCGCACGGTGCTCGCGGGCAGCCACCCCGACGTCACCGTGGTCGCGACCGACAAGCTCTCCATCGCGAAGGAGGAGGTGCGCGCACTGGTGATGACGGCGCAGCGCGCCCCGGCGACGGGACGGCACCGGGTGCTGGTCATCGAGGACGCGGACCGCATGAGCGCGGGCACCTTCAACGTGCTGCTGAAGTCGATCGAGGAGCCGCCGCCGTCGACCGTGTGGATGCTCTGTGCGCCCTCGGCGGAGGACCTCGCCGCCACCATCCGCTCCCGCTGCCGCCTGGTGACGCTCTCGGTGCCGGACTCGGCCGTGGTCGCGGAGCTGCTCGAGCGTCGCGACGGGGTCGATCCCGCGCTCGCCCTGCGCGCGGCCCGCGCCGCCCAGGGCCACATCGGCCTCGCCCTGCGCTACGCCACCCAGGAGGGCTCCCTCGCGGCCCGGGAGGAGGCGGCCCGGAGCCTGCTGGCCCTGCGCGGGGCCGGAGAGGCGGTGCTCGCCGCACAGGGGCTCGTGGACCGGGCGACGGCGGAGGCGAAGGAGCACGCCGACACGGTCGCCGCCGAGGAGCGCGAGCGCTTCCTGCGCTCGGCGGGGATCGACGACGGCAAGGTCCCACCGGCGCTGCGCTCCCAGGTCAAGCAGCTCGAGGACGATGCCAAGCGCCGCCAGACCCGCCTGGTGCGGGATGTGCTGGATCGCTATCTGCTCGATGTGCACTCGGTGCTGCGGGACGTGCTCGGCCGGCAGCTCGGCACCGGCGGGGAGCTCGTGAACATCGAGGTCGCCCCCGAGATCGAACGGGTCGCCGCTCGCGGGGACGGCCGGATCACCCTCACCCTGCTCGAGGCGGTGCAGGAAGCCCGGGCACGCATCGCCGGGAACGTCCCGCCCTTGCTCGCGATCGAGGCGCTGCTCGCCCGGATCGCGGTCTCCCTCGTCTGACCTTCCCCGGACCCTGACCCTGGTGACCGACACGTCATGTGCGGCGGTGTTCCCTCCAGGGCACTGAGCCGAACATGACCCGTCGGTACCGCGAGGGCGCGGAGCACCACGAGGGCGAGGAGGGACGAGGAGCTCAGTCCTCCGGCGAGTCCGCCTCGGGGATCTCGGCGGCCTGCTCGTCGGTGCCCGGAGTCTCGGCGGCCTGCTCGTCGGCGCCGCGCGGCTCGAGATCGACCTCGAGCTCGTCGATCACCCCGCCGTGGAGCTGGATCTCGCGGTCGGGCTCCTCCTGGCCGGTCTCCGAGTGGGCGCCGCAGCCGTAGTCGAGATGGACCACGCGACCGTCGGCCGGGGACCACTCGTTGGTGCACACCCCGAACTCGGTGCGCAGCGAGCCGGAGAGCTTCATGAGGAAGCCGCAGCTCGTGCAGGAGGCCGCGACGGTGCCGCGGCGGCCCCGGCTCGAGGTCTGCCGGGGACCGAACTCGCCCTCGGCCCAGCGCTCGGCGGCCTCGGAGCGGCCCTCCGGGGAGAGCACGCGCGCCCTCCCGAGCCCCAGCTCCCACCGCGCCACGCGGTCCTCGTCCTCGTCCCCGGTGGACTCGAAGCCCTGCTCGAGGCGGACGTCCTGCTCGCGGAACGGGAGCAGGTCGTCGGCGCCGACGTCCTCGGGCTTGAGCCGCTCGGACCACGGCTCCCAGTCGGGGGCGAGGATCGCGTCATCCCCCGGCAGCAGCGCGGTCTCGGCGACGGTCGCGACCTTCGCCCGGGACGCCCGCGTGACCACGACGATCCACGACCAGCCGCGGTAGCCGGGCATGGTGCACTCGAAGACATGGGTGGCCAGCCGCTCCCCGCTCGCCTCGACGCGGAGGTGCTCGCCGACCTGGCCTGGCTCGGTGACCTCGAGCAGCGCCTCGCGGGCGAGCTCGACGGCCTCGGCCGCGATCGCGTCCAGCTTGGGGTGCGCGGCGCGGGTCCGACGGGGGGCGGTGGTGGGCTGGGTCATCCGGTTCAGGCCTCGAAGTTGTCGGCGACGGCGCGCAGCACGGTGGCGATCTTCTGCGAGTGCCCGCGGTCGGGGTAGCGGCCCTGACGCAGCCCGTTGGAGGCGTCGTCGAGCAGACGGATCAGGTCCTCGACCATCCCGGCCATCTCGTCGGGCTTGGGGCGGCGCGCCCGGCTCACGGAGGGGGCGGGCTCGAGGAGCTGGAGGGAGAGGACCTGCGGGCCACGACGACCGTCGACCATGTCGAACTCCACGCGGGCACCCGGGCGCAGGGCCGTGACGTCCTCGGGGAGGTTCGTGGCGTGCACGTACACGCTCTGCCCGTCCTCGTCATCGAGGATGAAGCCGAAGCCCTTCTCGGCGTCGTAGAACTTCACCTTGCCGCGTGGCACGTGGATCCCATTCCTTGTCTTCTGCTGTGAATCGGGGGTGGTCACCCGAGCGCGCGACGGACCGAACCGGACTCGCCTGCACCCCAGGGCGCCGGAGACGGTCCGGCAAGGGTCGAGTCTACCGGAGCGACCCGGGCTGTGCAGTGCCGCGGGCGCCGCCGCCGGGGCCCGGGTGAGGGGGCACACGCCGAGGTCGGGGTCGCACCGTCGCTCAGCGCCGGAAGGCGGGCGGGATCTGCACCGTCGGCGCCCCCGACGGGGTCCCCTCGAGGCCGAGCTCGGTGAGCACCCGATCCAGGATCATCGCCGTGAAGCCCCACACGAAGGCGCCGTCGGGCAGGTCGAAGACGGGGCCGACGGCGCGATCGCCGAGGGCGCCCCGGAAGCGGCGGTCGGGATCGGTGAGCGAGCCCGGGCCGCGCAGCGGCGCCCAGACCACCCGCTCGACCTCGACGGGGTCCTGCACGCCGAGGCGCGGCCGCCGCGGTGCCCAGCCCAGCACCGGGGTGACCCGCTGGTCGCGCCACGGCATGGGGATAGGGGCGAAGGCGCCCAGGACCTCCACCTCGGCCGGGTGCAGGCCCGTCTCCTCGTGCGCCTCCCGCAGCGCGGCGTGGACAGGGCTGGGATCGTCGGCGTCGATGCCGCCGCCGGGGAGCGAGAACTGGCCGGGCTGGGAGCGCAGGGCGTGGCCGCGCTCCTCGAGGACGAGCGCGGCGTCCTCGAGGCCCGTGCCCGCGATCAGGAGCAGCACCGCGCTGCGCCGCGGGCCGCCCGCGCCGGGACGCGGCGCCCGCGGATCCTCCTCCCGCGGCACGAGGACCTCGCCGCGACGGGCCCCGTCCGCGAGCGGAGCCAGGAAGCGGGCCGCCTCCGGCAGCTCGGTCCCGGCGCTCATGCGGCCGCGCCGGGAGCGCTCGGGCAGATGTCGGCGAGGACGCACCGGGTGCAACGGGGCGCGCGGGCGAGGCAGACCCGTCGGCCGTGGAGGATCAGCCGCAGCGAGAGCGTCGTGAGGTCCATCGGCTTCGCGCCGCCCGGCTCGGGTTCCCCGCCGACTGCGGTGACGATGTCCTCCTCGACCGCTCGCGGGTCGGTGTTCGCGGTCCAGCCGAGCCGCCGCGCGAGCCGACCCACATGGGTGTCGACGGCGAGCAGCGAGTGCCCGAACCAGGTGCCCCGCACCACGTGCGCGGTCTTGCGGCCCACCCCGGGCAGGGCCTCGAGGGCGGCCTGGTCATCGGGCACCTCGCCGTCGTGCCGGTCGAGCAGACCGCGGGCGAGGCCGACGGCGCGACGCGCCCGGGTGGGGCCCATCCCGAGCGGGGCGAGGATCGCGGTCACCTCCGCCTCGTCGGCACCGGCGAGGGCGGCGGCGTCGGGCCAGCGGGAGAACAGCTCGGGGGTGACGGCGTTGACCCGCACGTCGGTCGTCTGTGCCGAGAGCATCGTCGCGACCAGCAGTTCGAAGGCATCGCGATGGTCGAGCTCGGTGCGCGCGTCCGGGTGCGCGGCGATCAGCAGGGCGTCCACGACGGCCGGGTCCGCGGGCGGCCCGACAGGCGCTCTCCCGGCCCGGTCCGCTGGCTGCGCGCTCATCCGATGGGCTCCTCGATCGACGGGTGACGAGCCTCCGCGCCGCAGTCGCGATAGTGTTCCCACAACGTGTGACAGCGCCCACCGCTGGTGGTCGCATGGTTCACAATGGGTAGCACAGCACGGTCCCGGCGCACCGGGACCCCACCATCAGGAGGTTCCGTGGACGAGAACATCGTACGGTCGTCGCCGCTGTTCGCTGCGCTCGACGAGGACGGCAAGCAGGCCGTGCTGGCGTCGATGAAGCAGGAGGACTACCACCGCAGCGCCATCATCTTCCGCGAGGGCGATCCCGGGGACCGGCTCTTCATCATCGGCTCGGGCAAGGTCAAGGTCGGGCACGCCTCGGGCGACGGCCGCGAGAACCTGCTGGCCGTGCTCGGCCCGGGCGAGACCCTCGGCGAGCTGTCGCTCTTCGATCCGGCGCCGCGCAACGCGACCGCCACCGTCGTCGCCGAGTCCACCCTGTACTCGCTCTCGCAGCAGGACCTCTACCGGGTCCTCGCGCAGCGTCCCGAGGTGGGTCGCCACCTGCTGGCCTCGCTCGCCCGTCGCCTGCGCAAGACCAACGAGTCCCTCGCGGACCTGGTCTTCGCGGACGTCCCCGGCCGCGTCGCCAAGAACGTCCTCGACCTCGCCCAGCGCTTCGGTCGCCAGACCGACGACGGCGTGATGGTCGCCCACGGTCTTACCCAGGAGGAGCTGGCCCAGCTGGTCGGCGCCTCCCGCGAGACCGTCAACAAGGCCCTCGCGGACTTCGCCTCGCGCGGCTGGATCCGGCTCGAGGCCCGCGCAGTGCTCATCGTGGACGTCGAGCGTCTGCGCCGCCGCGCCCGCTGACCCGCTCTCTCCAGCACTCCTGGCCGCCGAGCGCGCCGCCTCCCC
>NZ_JBVDDO010000006.1:159646-233386 GCF_055454375.1 Brachybacterium sp. B718/18
GGGTGGCGGCGCGCTCGGCGTTCTCAGTCCTGCTCGGAGAGGTGGGCGAGGCTCGCGCGGAGGTTCTGCAGCGCGGCGTCGCGGAGCCCCTCGGGCAGCTCCGGCCCGTACACGGCGCGCAGCAGCCGGTCGAGGGTCAGGGCCCCGGCCTCGCGGGCGCGGCGCACCTGGTCGAGCCGCTCGAGGCGGTGGGTGATGGCCGCTTCGATCACCTCGAGCGCGGTGAGCGGGTCGAGCACCGGCTCGCCGTGACCCGGGTGGAGGGAGCCGATGCGGCCGTCCTGCGCCATGGCCCGCAGGATCGCGAGGGACTGCAGGTGATCGGCGACGGAGCCCCCGTCCTCGAGCAGGATGACCGTCGAGGAGCCGCCCAGGAGCGTGTCGCCCGTCAGCAGTCGGCCGCCGTCGGCGAGCACCCCCACCGAGTCGGAGGTGTGTCCGGGCAGGTGGATGACATGACCGGCCACGCCGTTCTCGCCCTCGAGGGTCGCGGGCACGGGGCGGGATCCGGGGACCGCCTGCTGGTCGGCGGCCCACAGCGGCACCTCGAGACCGCTGCGGGCGGCGAGCTGGCGGGCGAGGGTCGCGGCGCCCGAGGTGTGGTCGAGATGCCGATGGGTGACGAGCACGCCGCGGGGCCGGGTGTCCGTCCCGCAGAGACGCAGCAGTCCGGCGAGATGCCCGGGATCCCGGGGGCCGGGGTCGACCACCCAGATCTCGTCCCCGTCGCGCAGCACATAGCTGTTGGTGCCGCTGAGGGTCATCGGGCCGGGGTTGTCCGCCCGCAGCTCGAGCAGTTCCACCCCCGGCGCCTCCGGGTCGCGGTCCAGCGGCTCCTCGGTCATCGGGTCCTCAGTCGGCGGGGGCGATCTCGACCAGCAGGTCGAGCTCGACCGGGGCATCGAGCGGCAGCACCGCGACGCCGACGGCCGCGCGCGCATGGCGCCCGACCTCGCCGAAGACCTGGCCCAGCAGCTCGCTGGCCCCGTTGATCACGGCCGGCTGCCCGGTGAAGGCGGGATCCGAGGCGACGTAGCCGGTGACCTTGACGATCCGCACGATGCGGTCGAGATCGCCGATCTCCGCCTCGATCGCGGCGAGGGCGTTGAGGCAGCAGGCCGCGGCGAGGCGCGCGGCGGCCTCGGGGGTCACCTCGGCGCCGACCTTTCCGGTCAGCGGCAGGGCGCCCTTGACGAAGGGCAGCTGGCCGGAGGTCTGGACGAGCGAGCCGGTGACGATCGCGGGGACGTAGGCCGCGACGGGGGCCGCGACCTCCGGCAGGGGCAGGTTCAGCTGGGCCAGACGCGCCCGGATCCGGGACCCGGGGGGCACGGACTGCTCGGTGGCCGCCACCTGCTCAGCCCTCGGACGCCGCGGCGAGCGGGCGCTTGAGGTAGGCGACGAGCGACTCGGGGTTCGGGCCGGGGACGACCTGCACCAGCTCCCATCCCTCCCCGCCGTAGTTGTCGAGGATCTGCTTGGTCGCATGGATCAGCAGCGGGACGGTCAGGTACTCCCAGCGGGTCAGGGTGCTCATGGGGCGAGCCTACCGGCGCGGGGCCGCTCCGGGCAGGTCAGCCCCCGATCACTCTCGGGATCCGCGCCGCACGTCCCCGCTCTCCCGCCGCTCAGCCGCCGACGGCGTGCTGGGAGACCTGGTGCAGCACCCGTTTCCAGTCGGTGACCTCGGGATGGCGGCGCAGCAGGCGCCGCCGCTCGCGCTCGGTCATCCCGCCCCACACCCCGAAGTCCACGCGGTTGTTGAGGGCATCGGCCAGGCACTCCCGCTGCACGGGACAGGCGCCGCACGCGGCCTTGACCGCGTGCTGCTCCGCGCCCTGCACGAAGAATCCGTCGGGGTCCATGCTCGCGCAGGCTCCCCGCGTCGCCCAGCTCGAGTCCGCGGCGCTCGCGCTCGAGATCGCCTCGATCGTCATCGTCATCCCCTTCCTCGGATCGTCGTTGATCCGTTCACACGGCCACTGTAAAGAGACCTTCGCCACAGGACAAATCAGATCGTCACCTGTACAGAAACCTGTCCCTCGGCGCGCCGGGTCGCGCCTCCCCGCGATCTGCTCTCGGGGAACCCGCGGATCACCTCCCGTCACGACCCGCAGCAGCGCGCGGACGGTGAGGTTTCGTGAAGATCGCCGCGCTCCCGGCCCGCCTCATGGCCCGTCGCGGCGGGCCGCCGTAGGGTGGGACCATGGCCCGCACTCCGTCCAGCTCCGCCCCCGGGCGCTCCCTGCCCGTCGCCCTCCTGCAGACGCTGTACCTGCTCCTGGGCGTGATCGCCGTGTCCATCCTCGGCGGGGTGCTCCTGGCCGGCTTCTTCCTGCCGGCGGTCTCCGCCACCTCCGCGGTCGCGGAGGACGGCGTGGACCTCTTCGAGTCCTACCCCACGGAGCTCGAGGTCGAGCCGCTGAACGAGGCGAGCCGCATCGAGGCGGCGGACGGCTCTCTGCTGGCCACCTTCTACACCGAGAACCGCATCATGGTCCCCCTCGAGGAGATCTCGCCGTACATGCAGCACGCGGTGGTCGCGGTCGAGGACCGCCGGTTCTACGAGCACGGCGGCATCGACCCCAAGGGCACCGTGCGCGCCCTCCTGTCCAACGCGGCCGGCGGTGCCACCCAGGGCGGCTCGACCCTCACCCAGCAGTACGTCAAGAACGCCCTGCTGATGGATGCCGTGCAGCGCGGCGACCAGGAGGACCAGGCGGCGGCCACCGAGCAGACCTACGGCCGCAAGCTCCGCGAGGCGAAGCTGGCGATCTCCCTCGAGAAGCAGTGGTCCAAGGACGAGATCCTCAACGCCTATCTCAACGTGGCGCAGTTCGGGCCCTCGCAGTACGGCGTCGAGACCGGCGCCCAGCACTACTTCTCCAAGAGCGCGAAGGACCTCAACCCCGGCGAGGCGGCGCTGCTCGCGGGCATCACCAACGGTCCGAACCAGTACGACCCCGTCGGCCATCCCGAGGCGGGCGAGAAGCGGCGCAACGAGGTGCTCGGGGACATGCTCCGCGAGGGCTACATCACCCAGGCGGAGTACGACCAGTACACCGCCCAGCCGGTCGAGGAGATGCTCACCATCAAGAACGTGCGCGCCGGCTGCGCGGACGCGAAGGGCTCCGGCTTCTTCTGCGACTACGTGACCCGCACGCTGCTGAACGATCCGGAATTCGCACCGACCTACGAGGAGCGGCGCAAGCTGCTCTACGGCGGCGGGCTCACGATCCGGACCACCCTGGACCCGGCCAAGCAGGCCGCGGCCGAGGAGATCCTGCAGCGCCGCGTGCCCGGCGACTCCGAGAGCGGCTTCGGCCACTCGATCGTCACCGTCGAGCCGGGAACCGGAAAGATCCTCACGATGGCCGAGAACCGCGTGTTCAACCCCTACCAGAAGGTCGGCCCGGGCGAGACCGCGATCAACTACAACGTCCCGCAGGATCTCGGCGGCAGCAGCGGCTTCCCGGTCGGCTCGACCTTCAAGCCCTTCGTGCTGCTGGAGTGGCTCAAGACCGGCCACGGCCTGATGGACCGCGTGGGCACGGCCCGCGAGCCGATGACGACCTTCCCCGCCCAGTGCCTGAGCGGCGGCGCCTGGCGCGAGCGCGCGGGCTACAACCCGGACAACGCGGTGTCGGTGCGGCTCGCCCCGATGGAGACCGTCCTGAACGCGACGAAGTTCTCCGTGAACACGAGCTACGCCAACATGGCCCGCCAGCTCGACCTGTGCAACATCGCCGAGGGCGCCCGGGACATCGGCGTGGTCCCGGCCACCTACAACCCCTATGACCCGACCACCTGGGACATGCCGATCGAGGAGATGTACAGCACCGAGCTGGCGCCCTCCGTGGTCGTCCTCGGCGAGCTGCGCATCTCGGCGCTCGACATGGCGGCGGCCTATGCGGTGTTCGCCGCGGACGGCACCTACTGCAAGCCGCAAGCCATCACCGAGGTCGTCGACCGGACCGGCGAGGCCATGCCGATCACCGGCGCGGCCTGCCACCAGGCGGTCGACAAGGACGTGGCCGACGCGATGGCCTGGACCCTGCAGCAGGACCTCGAGGATCCCCGCGCCACCGGCCGCGGCAAGACCATCCCCGGCCACCCGGCGGGCGGCAAGACCGGCACCTCGGGCTCGCAGTTCCACACCTGGTACGTCGGCTTCACCCGTCAGATGTCCACCGCCGTGTGGTTCGGCCATCCGCAGGCGAACATCCGCCCCCAGGGCTTCGCGGTCGACGGCCAGATGCTCCGCCGCGGCAGCGTCTGGGGCAACACCGTCTCCCTGCCCACCTGGCAGGAGTACATGATCCGCGTGCACGAGGGCCTGCCCAGCGAAGCCCTCCCCGCTCAGCCCGCCATGACGAACACGCAGGCATCCCAGAGCGAGCAGCCCGGCACGGTGCCGGACGTCTCGGGGATGGTGCTCTCCGAGGCGCAGGCCGCGGTCGAGGCGGCCGGTTACACCGTCGAGGTGCAGCGCGAGGCCTCCGACTCCGTGGGGCAGTGGTACGTGATCGGCACCGATCCGGCTCCCGGCACCTCCCTGCCCGAGGGGCAGACCGTCGTCATCCGCCAGTCCTCCGGGCGCGGCTGAGATGCGCGCAGTCCCCACCGCCCTGGCCGCCGCCGGGGCCGTCGGGCTGGGCGTCGGCGCCGCGGCGCACGTCTGGGCGCGGCACGTCGAGATCCACCGCTTCACCCTGCGCGAGGCGGAGCTGCGGATCCTCCCGCCGGGCGCCCGCACGCTGCGGGTGCTGCATCTGAGCGACATCCACCTGGTCCCGGATCAGGAGCGCAAGATCGCCTTCCTGCGCCACCTGGGGACCCTGCGGCCGCACCTGGTGATCGACACCGGCGACAGCATCGCCTCCGCCGCCGCCGTGCCGGTGCTCGCCGAGGCGCTTGTCCCCCTGCTCGAACGCCCGGGGGCCTTCGTCATGGGCTCGAATGACATGTTCGCGCCCGGGCCGAAGAACCCGCTGCGCTACTTCCTGCCCGATCCCCGTCCCGAGGGGATGACCGAGCGCACCGACCGCGATCTGCCGACGGAAGAGCTGGCCGCGGCGCTCTCCGCCCACGGCTGGGAGGACCTCACGAACCGTCGCGCAGCGATCGAGCTCGGCGGGCTCGAGGTGCGACTCGTCGGCGTCGACGACCCCCACCTGGAGCGGGACGAGATGCCCGCCCCGGAGCGGCCGGATCGCCCGCTGCCGTCGCACGGGAACGTGCTGCGCCTCGGCGTGGCCCACGCCCCGTACCGGAGGGTGCTCGACGCCTTCACGGCCGACGGCGCGGACCTGATCCTGGCCGGGCACACCCACGGCGGGCAGCTGCGTCTGCCCGGCATCGGGGCCCTCGTGACCAACTGCGATCTGCCCCGGTCCCAGGCGCGCGGCCTCTCCTCCTGGCGGGGCGTGCCGCTCAACGTCAGCGCGGGCCTCGGGGCGAGCCCGTACTCGAACTACCGCCTGTTCACGCCGCCGGAGGCGACCTTGCTCACGTTGCGGTCGCCGAAGCCCGGGACGGGTGCGTGAGCATCCCGGGCGACTGCTAAGGTTGCTCCTCGGTGAGCCGCTCACGCGGTCCATCGCAGCACAGCAGGACACAGCAGGAACGCAGTACCGCAGTTTTTCCGGGGTGTGGCGCAGCTTGGTAGCGCGCCTCGTTCGGGACGAGGAGGTCGCAGGTTCAAATCCTGTCACCCCGACCGGAGAGACGAAGGGCCGTGGAGCGTCGCACGACGCACCGCGGCCCTTTTCGTCATCTACCCGTCGCCGCGCGCAGGACAGGACGGAGAAGCCGCTCCCCGCACCGGCGCACATCCCAGCGCACCGCCCCGCGAATTACACGGATGTGGTTAACACGCCGATGTCCGAAATGCGAGAGCGACACAACGTTTTGTCACCCCTTTGTGCAAAATCTTCGCAAAGGGCACCCATCATGCGTCCCAAGTCCCTGGTCACCCGCACATTCCCTCCACATACAGTGAGCGGCGGTGCCGTCAGTTGTGGGGCACCCGCCGTGCCGCCGCCTTCCCGTCACCGGTCCGGACGCTTCCTCCACTTCCCCCTGGGTGACGGGCGCAGCATCCCCGCCCGATCTCGGGCATGCACTGCGCGGCGACGGAGAGAGGCACCCTGCATGTTCCGGACCGCCCCACGACGCACCCACCGGGCACCCGGTCGGGCCGTCATCGACTACCGCGGGCTCGTGGCCCCGGTCGGCAAGGGAGTCGGAGGTGTCGCCGCCCTCGGCGCCGTCTCCGCGACCGCCGTGCTCGCCGGTGCGGAGGCCGCCACCGCGCAGGCCCCCGCTCCTGCCGCCCCGATCGCCGCTCCGGCCGCAGGCTCGGCTCCCGCCGTCGCGACCGCCCCCGCCGCCTCGCCCTACGCGAATGTCAAGCTCCGCCTCGGCTCCCGCGGCGATGCCGTCGAGGACCTCCAGCAGCGTCTGCGCGATCGCGGAGAGTCGATCTCGGTCGACGGCACGTTCGGTCCCGCGACCCTGCGGGCCGTGAAGAGCCAGCAGGGCGCTGCCGGCATCGGCGTGGACGGCGTCGTGGGTCCGAAGACCTGGAGCGCCCTCGCCGGCGGGAGCACGAGCGCCCCCGCCACCGGCGCCTCCGGCTCCTCCTCCTCGCAGCCGAAGCTGCGCAGCGGCTCGCGCGGCGACGCCGTGCGCACGCTGCAGCAGCAGCTCAACACCGCCGGTGCGTCGCTCTCCGTCGACGGCAAGTTCGGCCCGGCCACTCTCACGGCCGTGCGGAACCTGCAGGCCTCGGCGGGGATCGGCGTGGACGGCGTGGTGGGTCCGAAGACCTGGAACGCCCTCACCTCCGGCCAGCGCATCACCGAGACAGCGAGCCGCGACTCCGATCGCGACCCGGTGCCCTCCTCGAGCTCGGGTTCCTCGAGCTCCGGCTCCTCGTCGACCTCCTTCGACGGCGCGGCGATCGTCTCCGCCGCCCGCTCGCAGATCGGCGTCGGCTACACCTGGGGCGGCAACTCCCCCTCGCGCGGCTTCGACTGCTCGGGACTGGTCCACTACGCCTACAACAGCGCCGGGATGGACGTCTCGCGCAAGACCGCGAAGGGCTACACCTTCGGCGGCCGGATCATCTCGCAGTCCGAGGCGAAGCCCGGCGACCTCGTCGCCTTCACCGCAGGTAACTACGGGCACATCGGGATCTACGCGGGCAACGGCAAGATCATCGACGCCTCGAACTCGCGCCAGCGGGTCATGGAGCGTTCGATCTGGAACTCGCCGCACGTGTTCGTGACCTACCGCTGATCCCTGCGGAGGACTCCGGGTCGCAGCACCCGGTCCACGGCGACCTGCTCGACGCGTGAGCGTCACCGGGAAGGAGCAGGACCCGTGAGGAGGCCCGGTCGGCCGAGCGCCGACCGGGCCTACTGCTGTCCGCAGCCGCCCGGGAACCGGGCCGGACCCCGGAGGCATCGGACGGGCCGCCCCGTGCTCGTGTGCGGCCCCGCGGGCACGGGCACGCGGCTCCTCGAGGAGCGCACGCGGCTCCGCGGGCACGGGCATCGTGGCAGACTGGGACACGATCCTCGGGGTGGGGCCGCGTCCGTCGTCTCCGCCCCGGATACACCGCCGACGCCGCAGTCCAGGAGTGCTCCATGCCGGATCCGATCGCCCTCGTCCCGCTCCCTCAGTCCGTCCTCTGGTCCGAGGGGGTCTGGGAGACGTCCGATCCCTGGGGCGAGCTGTCGGTGGGCCTGAACGAGGACCTGCCGCGCACCGAGTACTCGCTGACGATCTCCCCATCCGGGGCGAATCTGGCTGCGGGCAGCGAGGCCGCCCTGGCCGACGGCCGCAACACCTTCGCCCAGATCCTCACCGGAGCCGGCACCTCGATCCCCTGCGTGACGATCCACGACCACCCGCAGTACGCCTGGCGCGGCATGCACCTCGACGTGTCCCGGCACTTCCTGCCCGTCGGCGAGATCGAGACGCTGCTGGACGTCATGGCCCTGCACCGCCTGAACATCCTCCATCTGCACCTCACCGACGACCAGGGCTGGCGGCTCGAGATCCGCGGCTACCCGCGCCTGACCGAGGTCGGCGCCTGGCGCAGCCGCACCCTGAAGGGTCACATGAGCGGCGACGAGGAGTCGTGGGAGTTCGACGAGACCTCGCACGGCGGCTCCTACTCCCAGGACGAGATGCGCGGCCTCGTCGAGTACGCGCGCCGCCGCGGGATCATGATCGTCCCCGAGGTGGACCTCCCGGGCCACATGCAGGCCGCGATCGCCGCCTACCCCGAGCTCGGCAACTTCCCCGAGCAGCGGCTCGGCGTGCGCGAGGTGTGGGGCATCTCCGACCACGTGCTCGGCGTCTCCGACGCCGCCTTCGACTTCGTGCGCGACGTGCTCACCCAGGTCGCCGAGATCTTCCCGGCCCCCTACGTGCACATCGGCGGGGACGAGTGCCCGCGCACCGAGTGGGAGCGCTCCTCCGCCGCCCGCGCCCGGATGAACGAGTGGGGCCTCACCCGCGTCTCCGAGATCCAGGGCCGCTACACCCAGTTCGCTGCCGACGTCCTCGCCGAGCACGGCAAGAAGGTCGTCGCCTGGGACGAGGTGCTCGAGAGCCACCTCCCGGACGACACCGTGATCATGAACTGGCGCCACGGCAACGGCCTCGCCACCGCGACCTCCCGCGGCTTCCGCACTATCATCGCGAACAACGAGCACACCTATTTCGACCACTACCAGGGCGACCCCGCCGACGAGCCGCTCGCCATCGGCGGGCACACCACGGTGAAGGACGTCTACACCGCGGAGTTCTCCCCGAAGAAGCTCACCGAGGACCAGGAGGGCCTGCTGATCGGCCTCCAGGGCCAGCTGTGGACCGAGTACATGCCCGATGCGGAGCACGTGCAGTACATGGCGTTCCCGCGCATGTGCGCCCTCGCCGAGCGGGCCTGGGGCTCGCCGCGCCAGAGCTATGCCGAGTTCGAGGAGCGCCTGCGCGCGCACCTGCCGCGCCTGGACGCCTTCGGCGTGCGCTACCGCCCCCTGGACTGACATGCCCAGCTCGCACCACGACGCCCACCCCTACGGGCGCTCCTCCGACGATGTGCGCCGCCGCGACCAGCGGGTGCGGCGCATCCGCCGCCTGCGCCTGACGCAGCTGGTGTTCTTCTCCGTGGTCGCCCTCGCGCTCGTCGCCGTGGGCGCCTACGCCCTGCAGGAACTACGCACCCCGCCCGCGGAGCCCGGGGTGATCGCCGAGAAGACCTTCGGCACGGGGGCCGGCGAGGTCACCTGCCCGGAGCCCGGGGCACTCCCCCTGGAACCCGCGGACGTCCAGGTCACGGTGCTGAACGGCACCTCCCGCAGCGGCTTCGCGGGGCGTATCGCCGAGGATCTCACCGCCCGCGGCTACACGGTCGCCGAGACCGGGAACACCTCGAAGGCCGGGGCGCGCGCGACCATCGTGTACGGCCCGGAGGGCTATCTCGCGGCCCTGTCCGTGCAGGCGCAGGTGGGCGAGGCGGAGCTGCGCCTCGACGACCGCGAGGGCACCGCGGTGGACCTGCTGCTCGGCGAGGGCATCTCGAACCTCACCGAGGAGGCGGCGGCGAGCGCGGCCCTCGCCGAACCGGCCGCGGCTCCGGAGGGCTGCGCGGCGGGCTGAGCGGGCGGCGGCACCGGAGGACTCTCAGTCCTCCCAGGCGCGGCGATCGGACTCGAGCCGCAAGCCGATCCACAGGGCCGCTCCCCCGCCGTACAGCAGGAGCATCACGATCGTCCCGAACACCACCGAGGTCGCCGGGGAGCTGGGCAGGAGCCCCACCAGAAGGCTGTTGATCCCGGTGACCTCGGGGGACTCGCCCCCGGTGCCGATCTCCGGATCGACCTCGACCACGAAGCTCGCCGAGGCGGGGACCCCGGCGCCGTCCTCCACGAAGTAGGTCACGGGGCTGGTGCGCCCGGTGAAGCCCGCCTCGGGGGTGAAGGTGATCGCCCCGTTCTCGTCCACCGTGTACACGCCCTCGCCGGGGACCACCAGCCGCGTGCCGCGATGGTTCTCGAGCTCGGAGAGGTTGGTCGCCGAGAGCGAGCCGATCCGCAGGGTCGAGCTGTCGAGCGGGGCCGAGCCGCTGCCCGCGGTGTCGTTGCCGAGCACGTCGAGGGTGACCGGGACGCCGGGCGCGGTGCGCTGCTCGTCATCGCGGAGGGTCGGGACCTCCTGGGCCACCGTCGCGGTCAGCGTCGCGGTGGTGGAGTTGTCGGCGTAGGCGCTCTGCGCGATGAGGCCGACGGGGCTCGCGTCCCCGAGAAAGCCCTCCTCCGGGGTCATCACCACCACCCGGCTGTCGAGGTCGATCCGCCAGCTGCCCTCGCCGGGGACCACGAGGGTCAGCCCGTCGGCAGAGAGCTCCGCCCCGTCGGGAACCTGGGCGGGATCGAAGCGGAGCGAGTCCGAGAGGATGTCCCGCACCCCGGCCCGCAGGTCGAACTGCAGCTCGACGCCGGGTACCTGGGCGAGGCTGCGGTGGAGCATGACGGGATAGGCGGTGTAGAGCAGGGCGGTGTCGGCCGAGGCGCCGGCCCCGTCGCCCCCGGTGATGCCCATCGGGGCGGTCTCGACCACATCGGCGCTCTCGGGGCGGAAGCGCACCGTGGCCGTGTCCCGGTCGAGGGTCCAGGTGCCCTGCCCGGGCACCTCGACGCGCAGACCGTCGGCCGAGGCGCGCGTCGAGGCCTCCCCCGGCAGCGGCACGAGCCGCAGGGTCGCGGGATCCACGAACTGCTGCCCCTCCCCCACCACGAACTGGATGTCCTCGCCGTACGGGGCGGACCAGTCGAGGTCGGAGATGATCGGGACGGTGAGGCTCACCTCCGTCGAGCGGACCACCGCCCCCTCCGAGTCCCCGTCGACCACGCGCACCGGATCGACCTGCCGGCCCAGCGGCGTCCCCGTCGGCGTGTGGGTGAGAACGGTGCCGTCGGCCGAGAGCTGCCAGGTGCCCTGCTCGGGGACGATCACCCGGCTGCCGTCGGCGACCGCGGCCGAGCCCTCCGGCAGCCCCGCGAGCTCGAGGCGCCGGGAGCCGCCCTCGGGTATCGGCTCGGTGAGGTCGAGGCTCACCGGGATCCCGGCGGAGCCGTGCATCGCGACCTGCACGAGCGGGAGCACCTCGGGGCTCAGCTCGAGCGGCAGCGAGCGGGTGTCGTGGAAGCTCGCGACGGTCAGGCCGACGGGGGTGCTCGGACCGTCGACCCCGGCGAGCGGGGTGAAGACCAGGGACTGCTCGAGCAGGGTCCAGGTGCCCTCGCCGTCCACGGTGAGGCTGCGTCCGTCCTCGCCGAGGGTCATGAGGGCCCGCTCCGCTTCGGTGAGGTCCTGGGGGATGGAGAGCCGGGCGGAGGTCATGTCGACCTCGGGCTCCGCGGCGTCCTCGACCAGGGCGACCAGCGGGATGCGGGTGACGGCCCCGGGGACGATCTGCACCGTGCTGGTCGCGGCCGGGAACTCGAAGGGTCCGTCCTCGCCCAGCGCCGAGGCGGAGAGCGGGGCGGAGAGGACGAGCACGAGGGCGGCGCCGAGGCAGGCGCCGCGCCGCATCGCCCGGCGCCGGGGGCGGCACGGGACCGGTCGCGGCGTCGGCTCGAGCACCCGGCCAGGGTAGCAAGCCCGCCCCGGACGCCCGCGGGGACGGCCTCCGCGCCCTAGAGTGGGACCATGGCCGAGCCGAGCTCTTCCGCGCCCATCAGCCCCCTCGACGAGGTCGTCGACGCCCCCGGGGAGGTTCTCCCGTTCCTCGACGCGACGGCGCTGCCGCCCCTCGACGAGCTGCTCGGGGAGCTCGCCGCGCAGCTCGCCGCCTGGATGCCGAGGCAGCGCTGGTATGCGCACAAGGGTGCGACGACGCCGACGGTCGCGGTGCGCGGGTGGGCGCCGCTACGCGTCGCCCCGGACCATGCGGTGCTGCTCACGGTGGTCGTGGTGGGGCCGACGCCCGCCGACGCGGCTGCCGGGGTGGACGCGTCCGACGGGGCCACCGGGGCGGACCCGGACGCCGACGGTGCTCCGGGCGCGGCCGCGGACACCGCCCTCTACCAGGTGCCGCTGGTGCTCCGACCCGCCGCGTCGGCTCCCGCGGAGGAGGGTGCCGAGATCGCGGTGCTCGCCGTCCCGGGTGGGCCGCTGCGCTTCGACGACGCCCTGCGGGACGTGGACGGCCGTGCCGCTCTCGTGGCGACCCTGCTCTCCGGCGACGGCGCGCTCGGCGACTCCCTCGCGCTCACTGTGCGCCGACCCGATCCGGACGCCCCGCTGCCCTTCGGGCGCGCGATGACCTCGAGGCTGCTCGCCGGCGAGCAGTCGAACACCTCGATGATCGTCGAGACCGAGGGGGCTCCGCCGCTGATCCTCAAGCTGTTCCGGCTCCTGCAGCACGGGGAGAACCCGGACATCGTGCTCCAGGAGGCGCTCGCCCGGGCCGGCAGCACCCGCGTGCCCGCCCTGCGGGGCTCGGCCCGGCTGCGCTGCGGGGACCTGGTGGCCGATGCCCTCCTCGCCCAGGAGTTCCTGCCCGGGGTCGAGGACGCCTGGCGGGCCGCGCTGCGCTGGGCCGCGGCGGGCGAGGACGTCACCGACGCCATCGGGGCGCTCGGCGCGACGGTCGCGGAGGTGCACGCGGATCTCGCGCGCGCCCTCGGCACCGCCCCGGCCGATCCGTCGGCACCCGCGGATCCCGCACTGACCGCCGAGCTGGTCCGGACCCTGCGGGAGCGCCTGCGGACGGTCGCCGCCGAGCTGCCGCAGATCGCGGAGCACGCCGCCGCGATCGGGGGGCTGCTCGACTCCGCGGCCGAGCAGCCGTGGCCCGCGCTGCAGCGGATCCACGGCGACCTGCACCTGGGGCAGGTGCTGCTGGTCCCCGAGCGGGGCTGGGTGCTGCTGGACTTCGAGGGCGAGCCGCTGCGACCGCTCGTCGAGCGCTCCCGCCCGGACACCCCCCTGCGGGACGTGGCGGGGATGCTGCGCAGCCTCGACTACGCCGCGGGCGCCGTGGCCCGCGACGCCCGCGCGGAGGGCGCCGATGGGCAGGGCGCAGATGGGGAGGGTGCCTATGCGGAGAGCGCCCCTGGGGAGAGCGCCCAGGCGGCGTCGGCCGAGGCCTGGGCGCTGCGGGCGAGGGAGGCCTTCCTCGCGGGCTACTCGCAGCAGTCGGGGACGGACCTGTCCGCCCCGTCACTCCGCGTTCTGCTCGCCGCGCTCGAGGCCGACAAGGCCGTCTACGAAGCGCTCTACGAGGCGCGGAACCGTCCCGACTGGCTGCCGATCCCGCTCACCGCGCTCGCGCGGATCAGCGCAGCGGCCGCGGCGGAGGGGTCAGCGGGCTGATCGGCGAGGGCGGGCTCGTCGTCGTGACCGGCGAGAGCGAGCCGGGCAGGAACGGGGCGCTGATGGCGCGCACGGCGACGCGCACCCCGACCACCAGGTCCAGCCGGTCCCCGGCCTCGTCGATCCAGCTCGCGCCGCGGCTCGCCGCGCCGTCCAGATCGCGGTGCCGGCGCATCCCGCGCAGGCTCGCGACGGAGTGGACCACCTCGACCAGGTCCTCCGTGTGCGCGTCCGCGGGCCGCGGGGCGCCGTGGGAGGCGAGGAGGGGGCTGACGTGGCAGAGGGTCCCCACCCCGTGCCAGGACTCCCCCGAGGAGCGGTCCCGCTGGGGGCGGCGGTCCTCGAAGGCGATCAGTTCCGGCTGCTCCTCGAGCAGGGCGGTGGTGACGGCCCCGAGCAGGTCGCGGATGCGCTCGTGGGTCTCGTCCTGGGTGGGGACGGTGTCCTGGCTCGCGGCGCGCAGGGCTGACATCCTCGTCCACCTCTCGCCCGACGTCCCCGGCGGGGACGTGCTTCCTGCTGGTCACCGCCCCGCAGGACGATCGGCGACCAGGGTAGCGGGAGGGGCCGGGGAGTGCCGATGGGGAGAACTCCCCATGGCGCTCCCCGCCCGACTCATGCGTCGACGGGCACGAACTCCACGGGGGCGACCTGCGAGTAGCGGTCCTGTCGGATCGAGACCACGCCCACGCCGCCGATGAAGGGGGCGAGGGCCTGCGGGTTCTTGCCGGGGTTGGCGAGGATCACCTGGAAGCCGAAGTGGCGGAAGGACTCCATCGCGGCGGTGATGAACTTGCCCGCGCCCTTGGAGAAGGCCTCGTCGATGATGATCGGGGCGTAGCGCGGGACCTCCTGGCCGGTGCCGGCGAGCTGGTAGCGCAGCGCCGCGGCGAGGCAGAAGGTGGTCAGGCGCTCGTTCTGGCCGCCGGAGAGCGGGCCGCCGGACTCGTGGGCATGGACCACCGTGCCCGCCGCGTCGACCTCCTCGGCGTGGAAGTGGACGTGACGGCGCACGTCGAGGATCACCCGGGAGACCTGGTCGTCGCGGGTCCGGGCCGCGCCGATCATGTCCATCAGGTGGCGCAGCGACTCGAAGCGCTCCTCGGCCAGCTCGCGGTCCCGGCTGATGTCGTTCAGCGCCGTGTCCGCGACGGCGCCCTCGAGGGCGCTGCGGAACTCGTCGAGCGCCGCCAGGTGCACCGGTCGCATCGACAGCTGCAGGTAGCGCCCGGCGTGGAACTCGACCTGGGCGAGCAGCGCGTTGATCCGCTGCAGGCGCTTGCGGATCTCGGCGGGCTCGCGCGCGATGGCGGTCGCGAGGGCCTGCACGTCCCCGAGGGTGTTGCCGGTGAAGAACTCGAAGAAGCGGTCCTCGACCTCGGGCAGCTTCTCCTCCTCGATGCCGCGCAGGATCTCGAGGTAGTCCCCCGCGGACTCGAGGCCCGGTGCGGTGTCCCCGGCCTGCGCGGGCCAGCGGCGGGAGAACTCGCGCATGGCGGTGCGGATGTCCTCCTCCGCCCGGGAGGTGCGCCGGGTCAGGGCCATCAGCTCGGCGTCGAGGGTCGCCGAGGCGTCCTTGGTGACCTGGTCGATGTTCGAGATGAGGAGCGTGGGCGCGATCGCGGCGAAGCGTCCGGCGAGTTCCTCCTCGACCTCCGGGGCGAGGCTCGACTCGGCGATCCGCTCGCGAGCGGCGGCGAGGCGCTCCGCGGCCCGATCGGCCTGCTCGCCGAGCTTGCCGGCCGAGCGCACCACCTCGAGCAGTTCCTCGTCGCTCTCGGCGATCGAGCGCTCGACCTCCTCGATCTGGCGGGCCAGCTCGGACAGCGCGGCGGAGCCGTCCTCGGCCGCGCGGACCATGTCGCGCAGGTTCGCGACGCGCCGGGCGACGGAGGCGGCGTCGATGTCGTCCCAGGTGACGGCCGCGATGGCCTGGAGGGCGAAGAGGCGTTCCCGGCGCCGCTCGCGCTCGGCCTCGACGTCCTTGCGGCGGGCCTGCGCCTCGAAGAGGGCCTGTTCGGCGCGGGTGCGCTCCTGCTCGAAGACCGCCCGCTTCGCGCGGTTGTCGAAGCCGAGCACCCACTGGGAGCGGTCGTTGATCTGGCGGTCGGCGTTCTTCTCGTGCCGGGAGGCGGAGTGCTTGATCTGGCCCGAGCGGAGCACGGCCCGGTTCAGGCGGGTGAACTCCTCGAGCGTGTCCGCGCAGGTGTAGTCCATCCGCGCGGCGATCTCCCCGGTGAGCCAGGTGTGGAACTCGCCGTCCTTCACGTCGAGCTTCGCGGCGAGGGTGCGCGGATCGAGGCTGCGGGCGGGCCGGCGCAGGTCGGTGTTGACCCGGTTGTAGGAGATGCGGCGGCGCAGCTTGGTGCGGTCGATGACCGCGGCGACCTCGCGGTAGACCCGGTCGGGCACGAGGATCGAGCGCGCGAGGCCCCGCAGCGCCTGCTCGGCGGCGGCGGTCCACTCCTCCTCGCCGCTCCGCACCTGCAGCAGCTCGGCGGCGAAGGGCAGCTCGGTCGGGGCGATCCCGACCTCGGCGGCGATGTGGTCGCGCAGGGCGATGTCCTCGGAGTGGAGGTTCGAGGCGCGCGTGGTGAGGGAGGCGAGCTCCTCCTTGGTCCGGGCGAGGGCGGTGCTCAGCTCGCGGACCTGCGCCTCGGCCTCCCAGCGGGCCGTGTCGGCCCCCTTCTCCTCCTGGTCGAGCTGCTCGCGCAGGGCGGCGACCTCGCGCTGCAGGGCGAGGAACATGTCCTCTCCCGCGGGGGTGCGCAGTTCGACGGTGGCGAGCTGCGCGGCGAACTCGGTGGCCCGCTCGCGGCGTCGCTCCCGCTCGACCTCGAGGCCGGCGATCTGCTGCTTCCAGTCGTCGATCTCGCCGCCGCCGGCGCGCTTGCGCTGCTCCTTGAGCTGGGCGAGGTCGCCGCGGGCCTCGGCGACGTCCTGGGTCAGCCGGCGCTGCTGGGCGCCGAGGGAGTCGCGCTCGAGCTGGAGGCGCCCGGACTCCTCCCCGAGCAGGCGCACCAGGTGGTGGGCGGCGAAGACGTCGATGTCCCCGCGGCGGTCCACGAGCTCCCCGCCGCGCTCGCGCATGGCGGTCCAGTCCTCGTGGGAGCTGCGCAGGCCGCGCAGCAGGTCACGCTGCTCCCGCGCGGTGACCAGCGCCTCGTGCACCTCGGAGAGGTTCTGGAAGTTGGCGAGGGCCTGGTCGGCGAGGTCGAAGGTGCGCGGGGCGTCGAGCATGTAGTCGCGCAGCAGGGCGTTGACGTCGCCGAGCTCCTTGGCGGACTGGATCTTGTGCAGCAGACCGAGCGCCTTCTCGTCGGGGATGCCGAGCAGCTGCGAGAAGGCGGCACGGTACTCGCGGAACTGGCGGAAGGTCTGGGTGCCGGGGTGGGCGGCCTCGAGCGCCTTGCCCTCGATCTGGGTGGAGACGAACTGGCGCAGGTCGGCGACATCCAGCGGGGTGCGGGCGACGACGTAGAGGCTCTTCACGTCGCTGTCGGCGCTGTGTCCGGCGTGGAGGAGCAGCAGGCGGGAGAGCTGGACGGTGCCGCCCTTCCCGTCCGAGTAACGCAGGGTGACGACGCTGAGGGTCGTGCGATCGCGCAGCACCTCCTGGCTGAACTCGCCGGTGGCCTGGTCGTAGTGCATCGCCCACGCGCCGCGGACGTAGCTCGCGACCGTGCGGCGATACTTCGAGCGGGCAGGACCGGCGTCGGAGGCCGCGGCGTTGAACTGCAGGGTCCGCGGCGGGGTGAGCAGCGCGCTGATCGCGTCCAGCAGCGTCGACTTGCCGGTGCCGGGGCCGCCGGTGAGGAAGAAGCCCTTGGGGGAGATCGCGAGATCGTGGGTGCCGTGGAAGGTGCCCCAGTTGGAGACCTGCACGTGGGTGAGCCGCCACTGCCCGGGATGCGGGTGGGCAGGGTCGGTCTGCACCTCGGCGGCCCCGGCGTCGGGGGCGGTCACACCGGGCAGGTCGAGGGTCGTCGCGTCGGTCTCCACCCGCGCAAGGGTAGTCGCTGCGCGGCGCTCAGCCCGCTCGACCCGGCGCGAGGCCGAGGTCGCGCGCCTGCGTGCGAGCCATGTGCACGAGATATGCCTCGTCGTGCGCGATCGAGCCGACATAGTGGCCGTGCAGCGCGAAGCCGATCGTGCCGATCCCCTCGGTCCAGGCGCGCAGGACGCCGAGGATCCGGGCGTCGTCGACCGCCCCGCTCGGGGCCAGCCGCTCCCGGGTCCAGGCGCGCACCGCCTCGAGGTCCCGGGCGAGGCCCGCATCCTCGACCGCCTCCGCGCGGACCGGACCCGGGGCGGCGAGCGCGAGGCCGGCGAGCACGGCGAGGAGCCGGGTCGCCGCGGCGACGGTGCGCTCGGGTGCGGCGTAGCCGATCACGGGGGTCCCGTAGACCAGGGCGAACTCGTGCGGGTGGGCGATGGCCCAGGCGCGCACGGCCCGCCAGACGGCGATCCAGGTGTCCGCATCGGCCGCCGTCGGCGCCCCCTCCGGGCCCGCCCCCGCAGCCGTCCCCGCGCTCTCCCCCGGCCGCTGCGCCACGGCCTGCTCGGCGGCCGCGCCGAGGCCGTCGTAGGCGTCGACGATCAGCTCGGTGAGCAGGGCGTCGCGTCCGTCGACGTAGCGGTACAGGCCGCCGACGGCGACGCCCAGCCGGCGGGCGATCGAGCGCATCGAGAGGGAGGCCGGCCCGCTCTCGGCGAGCTCGTCACGCGCCGCGGCGAGGATCCGCCCCCGCATGGCGAGCGCGCGCCCCGTCGGCTGCTTCTCCGTCATCTGCCCGCCTTCCGCCCGGCACGACCGCTTGACGGCCGTGAACACCGTTCATCATACTGACGACACCAATCCGTGAACGCCGTTCACGCTCCATCGCTCCCGAGGTCGCCATGTCCCGCATCACTCTCGTCGGCGCCGGCCCCCTCGGCCGCGCCGCCCTGCCCCACCTGCTCGCCGCCGACCACGAGGTCACCCTGGTCACCCGCTCCGGGACGGGCCTGCCCGATACCCGTGCCGTCGCCGCCGATGCCACCTCCGAAGACCTCGCGGCACGGCTCCCCGCGGCGGACGCGCTGCTCATCGCCTGCAACTTCCCCTACGGTCGCTGGCCGCGGGACTGGCCGCCCGCGATCACCCGCCTGCTCGACCTCGCCGCCCGGGACGGGGCGCGCGTGGTCCTCGCGGGGTCGATGTACTCCTACGCCCGGCCGACGGCGCAGCCCTTGGCGCGGCCCATGAGTGACCGCGATCCCCTCGTCGACACCTGGGTCAACGGGCGGATCCGCAAGCAGGTCTGGGAGCAGGTGCTCGCGGCGCGGGCGGACGGTCGGATCCCCGGCGCCGTCGAGGTGCGCGGCAGCGACTACATCGGACCGCGCACGGGCTCGGGCGCCCATGGCGGGGACCGCGTGCTCGAGCCGGCCCTCGCCGGGCGCACCCTGCGCCCGATCGGGGACCCGGACCTCCCCCACACCTGGACCGCGACCGAGGACTTCGGGAGGCTGCTCGCCCGCGCGGTGCGGGACGAGGCGATGGAGGGCCGCGCCTGGCACGTCCCGAGCGCCCCCGCCGTCTCCCTGCGCGAGCTCGTGCGCACCGCGCTCGCCACGATCGGCCGTCACGAGGAGCCGCGGATCGCTCCGGTGCCGACCCCGCTGCTGCGCCTCCTGGGCCTCCTCAGCGCCGACACCCGGCGCCTCGCGGAGGCGACCTACCAGTTCACGAGCCCGTGGCGGATGGACGACCGCGACGCCCGCACTCTGCTCGGTGAGGAGCACACCCCGCTCGAGGTCACCCTGCGCGCGGCGATGGACGCCCTGCAGGAGCCCGCTCCCGCCCGGTGAGCACGCGAGCTCCCCCGGAGCGCGCCACACATGGTGACCGAGAAGTCATGTGCATCTCCGTTCCCCTCCGGGAACACCGCTGCACATGACCCGTCGGTGACCGGTGGGCTTCGGGGGTGGGGTGGGGTGGGCGGCCTCGGGGGTCGGGCGTGGTTCCCGATCAGCCTTCGGCACGCCCCACGCGCCAGTAGCCCATGAAGGAGACCTGCTTCCGATCCACCCCGAGCTCCTTGACGAGGTGACGCCGCAACGTGGTGATCACCTTCGCCTCCCCGGCGAGCCAGGCGTAGAACGGGCCCACGCCCTCGGTGGTCTCCCAGAGGATCACCGCGTCGGGGTCGACCTCCTCGAAGGCCTCCCCGGCCCGGGCCGGGCCCACCGAGCAGTCCTGACACAGCTCCGGCCGCTCCTCGAGGAGGGTCCGCACCGCGGGGTCCAGCAGCGTGCCGTGCGGGGCGTCGCCCCGGGCGAGCCACGAGATCTCGACGCCCGAGCGGGTGAGCACCCGCTGCGCGTCGTCCTCGTGAGGGACCTCGATCAGCGCGTGACCGGTGAAGCTCTCCGGCAGCGACTCGAGGATCGCGCAGATCGCGGGGAGCGCCGTCTCGTCCCCGGCGAGCAGCAGGCGCCGCGCGGTGCCGGGACGGAACTCGATGCCCGGGTAGTCCGGGCCGAGCAGGTGGCGGTTCGGGCCGAGCAGGGTGATCTCGTCGCCCACCTGCGCGGACGCGGCCCAGCGCGCCGCCACCCCGCGGCCGGGGACCTCGGGCTGCTCGAGGTGCAGCACCATGTCGAGGTCGAGCTCGGGATCTGGGCCGAGGTTGCCCGGATGCCCCGCACCCCGCAGTTCGCGGATCGAGTAGGTGCGCATCCATCCGCGCTCGGCCGGGTCGACCTGCAGCCAGTCGCGGTACCAGCCGTCGAAGCGGTCGGGATCGGCGAGCGCCTCGGGGCGCAGCGCCGCGAAGAGGTCCGAGCGCGCCGCAGGCCCCGGGATGATCAGCTTCACGCGCAGGTCGAGCAGCGGCCCGTTCACCCCGAAGTGGCGCAGGTGCGGGCCGGTGAGGGTGAGCCGCACGAGATTCCGGCCCACCATGCGGCGGGCGCCGACGGTGAGCGGGAAGGCCAGCTGCGGACTCGCCTCGATCGCGGGCAGCAGCACGCTCCGCTGCTCCCCGCTCTGCTCCTCCGCGCCCTGCTCCTCCCCGCCCTCCGGGGCGGCGTCGGCACCGGGGGCGTCCTGGTCGGCGCGGTCCTGCGTGGCGGTGGCGGTGGTAGTCATGGTGCGCTCCTCGGGGTCGGAGTCGGGGGCGGTGACAGCGCCGCGGGCGAGCGGCAGCACCATCGGGGTGCCCGTGACGGGGTCGGGCGTGATCAGGGCGTCGAGCGCGAAGACTTCGCGCACCATCGGCGCGGTGATCACCGCGCGCGGGCTGCCCTGGGAGTGGATCGCGCCGCCCGCGACGGCGACCAGGTGATCGGCGTAGCGCGCGGCGAGGTTGAGGTCGTGCAGGACGATGCCCACGGTCGTGCCGCGCGTCCGGTTCAGTTCCCGGACCACGTCGAGCACCTCGAGCTGATGGGTCACGTCGAGGAAGGTGGTCGGCTCGTCGAGCAGGAGCACGTCGGTGCGCTGGGCGAGGGCCATGGCGATCCACACGCGCTGGCGCTGGCCGCCGGAGAGCTCGTCGAGCAGCCGTCCGGAGAGCTCGGCGGTGCGGGTCACCTCGAGGGCCTCGGCGACGGCCTGCTCGTCCTCCGTCGTCCACTGCGGGAACAGCCCCTGGTGGGGGTAGCGGCCGCGGGTGACGAGCTCGCGCACGGTCACGCCGTCGGGGGCGATCGGCGACTGGGGCAGCAGGCCCAGGCGCCGGGCGAGGTCCTTGCCGCGGAGGGCGTGGATGTCGGCGCCATCGAGCAGCACGTGTCCGCCGCGGGGCGGCAGCAGGCGCGAGAGCCCGCGCAGCAGGGTCGACTTCCCCGACCCGTTGGCGCCGACGATCATCGTCACCCGCCCCTCGGGCAGGGTGATGTCGAGGTCCTCGACGATGACGCGGCGGTCGTAGGCGAGGTGGAGGGAACGGGCGGTCAGCTGGGCCATGGGATCACCTTCCCGATCCGGCGGCGGAGCGCACGAGCATCCAGAGCAGGAACGGCGCTCCGAGCGCTCCCGTGATGACGCCGGCCGCGAGGTCGATACGGCCGAAGAGGTTCTGCCCGGCGACGTCGGCCGCGAGCACGAGCACCGCCCCGACGAGCGCCGCGAGCGGCACGCTGGGCCTCCCCGCGAGCATCCGGGCGATCGGCCCGGAGAGGAACGCGACGAAGGCGAGGGGTCCGGCGACCGCGACCGGCAGGGCGGAGAGCAGCACGCCGACGACGACCAGGGCGATGCGGGTCGCGGGGACCGGCAGGCCGAGGCTCGTGGCGGTGTCGTCGCCGAGCTGCAGGATCCGCAGTCGGCCGAGCAGCAGGGCGAGCAGCGGCACGAGCACGCAGAGGGCCCCGGCGAGCACCGCGAGGCGCGGCCAGGTGGCCCCGGAGAGCGAGCCGACGAGCCAGTGCATCGCATCTCCCGCTCGCTGCGTCGGCATGCGGCTGAGCAGGTACTGGATGAGCGCGGTGAGCGCGGCGGCCACGCCGATGCCGACGAGCACGAAGCGGTCGTCGACGGCCCCGGCCCCGCCCGCGCCCGCACCGCCGGCCCGGTGGGCGCGGGCGACCCACAGCACCAGCAGCGCGGTGGCGAGCCCGCCGAGCAGGGTCCACCAGAACAGGGTCAGGCCCTGCGCGTCGAGGACGGCGAGGGCGAAAACCGCGGCGGCGGAGGAGCCGAGGCTCACCCCGATCACGTCGGGGCTCGCGAGCGGATTGCGCAGCAGGGTCTGGAAGACGGTGCCGGAGAGCCCGAAGGAGGCGCCCGCGAGCACGCCGAGCAGCGCGGCCGGGAGCCGGTCGTCGAGCACGATGAAGGACACTCCGGGCACGTCCTCCCCGAGCAGGACCCGCACCGCGAGATCGGCGTAGACGAAGGGGGTGCCCAGCAGCACGCGGGCCACGACCAGGACGAGCACGGCGGCGAGCAGTCCCACACCCAGCAGCAGGGCGCGTCGACGGGGCCTGGAGGCGGAGGCGGCGGCGGTCACAGCGAGACCCGCTTCCGGGTGCGGATCAGGACCAGGAAGACGGGCACGCCGAGCAGCGCGGTCATCACGCCCACCTGCACCTCCGCGGGCGGGGCGATGACACGGCCGACGACATCCGCGAGCAGCAGCACCGTCGGCCCCGCGACCGCGCTGAGCGGCAGCAGCCGGCGGTGGTCGGAACCGACCACGAGACGGACCGCATGCGGGACGACCAGACCGAGGAAACCGATCGGGCCGGCGAGCGAGACGGCCGCCCCGACCAGCAGCACGATCCCGATGCCGAGCAGGACGCGCACCCTGCCGACATGGACGCCGAGGCCGATCGCGGCGTCGTCCCCGAGCGCGAGGGCGTTCAGGGCGCGGGCGCCGAGCAGCACGATCGCCGCGCCGAGCACCAGGGCCGGGGCGACGGCGGCGAGGTCCCCGAGGTCCCGCGCACCGAGCGTGCCGACCTGCCAGATGCGCATGCGGTCCAGCGCCCCCTGGTCCAGGAGCACGAGGCCGTGGACCACCGAGCCGAGGCCCGCGGTGACCGCGGCGCCCGCGATCGCGAGGGTCACGGGGGTCGCCCCGCTGCGGCTCGCGGCGGCGATCGCGTAGACCACGACGGCGGCGAGCGCGGCGCCGACGAAGCCGGCGACCATGAACTCGGCGACCCGGGAGATCGACAGCACGTAGACGCTGAGGGCGACCGCCGCGGCGGCCCCCGCGTTCAGGCCCAGGATCCCGGGATCGGCGAGGGGGTTGCGGGTCATGCCCTGCAGGGCGGCGCCGGCCAGGGCCAGGGCGACGCCGACCGCGAGTCCGATGAGGGTGCGCTGGAGGCGCGAGAGCACCACCGCATGGTCGGCGCTGTCCGCGTCGAAGGCGACGAGGGCCTGCCAGGCCGCGCCCGGCGGCATGGAGCGCGCCCCGACCAGGAGCGACAGCGCGCACGCGATCGCCAGCAGCACGAGGCAGCCGGCGATCGCGAGTGCGGTGGCGCGGGAGGGCACAGGCTCAGGCCTGCGCGGTCTTCGCGGCCTCGACCACGGAGGGGACGACGTTCTCGAGCGCCCACGGGATGCTCAGGGCGCTCGCCGCGGAGACCGACAGGGTCTGGTGGTCGTCGGCCGTGAGCACCAGCGCGCCGGAGGCGACCGCGGGGATGGTGGAGAAGAGCGAGTCCTGCTGGAAGGTCTCGACGGTGTCGCCGGCGGCGGCCCAGGTGTAGAAAACGTCGGAGACGAGCTCGTCGGCGCGCTCGGCGGACCACTCGAAGTAGAAGGTGCTCTCGTCGGCGGTGTTCTCGGAGACCACCTCGGCCTGGGTCATGCCCAGCGCCGTGAAGAAACGGGGGCGGGTGTCCTCGCCCGAGTAGATCGAGATCAGGTGGTCCGAGAGGGAGAGGTTGCCGGCGATGAAGGTCGACTCGGCGACCTCCGGGTTCTCCTCGCCGACGGCCGCGAGATCCGCGGTGAGCTGGTCGGCGAGCGCGCTGGCCTCCTCGCTGCGGCCGGTCGCGGTGCCGACGGCGGTGAGGACGTCCTCCCAGGAGGCGGTGTAGTTCGCCGCGAGGGGGCCGATGGTGGGGGCGATCTTGGAGAGGGTCGCGTACTCCTCCTCGGTGAGGCCCGAGTAGGCGGCGACGATGAGGTCGGGGGTGAGCGCGGCGATCTCATCGGTGTTGACGCCGTCCGCCTCGGAGTACGTGGTGGGAGCGTTCTCGCTGCCCCAGGCGGCGCCGAGCTCCTCGAGCTTCGCGTCGTTCCAGTCGGTGGAGGAGTTGGCGTTGCCGCCCCACTCGACCAGCGGCAGGCCGACGGGGACGATGCCCAGCGCCAGGACGGTATCGCCGTTGACCCAGGAGACGGTCGCGATGCGGGTCGGCGCCGCGGCGATCTCGGTGGTCCCGTAGAGGTGCTCGACCGTCACGGGGAAGGCGCCGCTCGCGGCGGAGCCCGCATCGGACCCTGCATCGGACGCAGTGGAGCCGGTGCCGGTGGCGGTGCCGTCGGGGCTGCAGGCGGCGAGCGCGGGCAGGGCGAGAGCGGTGAGCACCACGGAGCGGCGCGAGAGGGACGGGGTCATGGCTGTCCTTGTCGACGGACCCCCGGGAGCGGGGGTGAGGCGAGCCTGACCTTATTACGCGCGAACGACGTTGCTCAATTGCTGGGCGCCGATGCGGCGCGGATCACGTCGGCGACGGCGCGCCGCGGCGGGTGGCACCGGGGCACGACGGCAGCAGCGACGGCGCGTCAGTCCTGCGCGCCGTCCTCGTCGGCCGCGTCGGCATCCGTCGGGTCCTCGAGGCCGCCGACGCCTGCCTGGCGGTACAGCTCGATGAACTCGCGCGCCGTGTCGGGCCCGATCATCAGGCGCAGCACCGGGGAGACCTCGTAGTCGTCACCCTGCTCGTCGAGCAGCCCCGCGCGCTGCAGCTTCGCGATCGCGGCCCGCACCTCCTTGGCGAAACCGGCCTCGTCGGTCGAGGTGGTGCGGCGGTAGGCGGCGAGCGCCTGCTGCAGCTCTGCCTCGGAGACGACGGTGCGCTGACCGCGGGAGGACTGGGTCAGCAGCATCTGACGCAGCACCAGCAGCAGCACCGAGTCCAGCCGGTTCAGGCCCGTCAGTCGGCGCAGCAGCTTCGGGGCGTCGGGATCGTCCTCGCTCTGCCGCACGAAGGCGACTTGGGCGTCGTCGTCGACGACGAGCTCGAGGAAGAGGTCCTCGAGGCGACGCTCGAGCGCGGCCCGGTCGCGCAGCAGCTGCGCGTAGCGGGTGGGGTCGCGGCGTCCGTCGAGATAGGGGCCCTGCAGGAGGTGCACCAGGACGCGGCGCGACTCGTCGACCAGGGTCGAGCCGGGGGCGGTGGGGGCGGCATCGACCTGCTGCAGGTGGTCCTGCGCATCGCTGTCGGGGCGGATTCCGGTGCTCGTCACGGCTCCCTACCCTACCGGCGCGCACCGCCCCGCCGAGGCTCACCCCCGGTCGATTTCCCCGAAAGCCGTGACCGCGGCGACGGTGTTTGATGGAATGCAGGGGCATCCCGTGATGCCTCCCCGACCCGGATGGGCCGGGGACCGACGGCAAGGAGCGACCATGTCCGACATCCCCATTCTTCTCATCATCGTCCTGGTCGTGGTGGTGATCCTCGTGATCGTCCTGGCCGTCGTGCTCGGCCTGCTCGGCGCCCGGAAGCGGCGCGAGGCCCAGCAGGCGGCGGACCGCCAACGCGCCGCCGAGCTGCGCGACGAGGCGCGAACCCAGGAGAAGGCCGTCCAAGATCGTGATCTCGCCGCCCGCGAGACCGAGCTCGAGGCCGATCGCGCCCGCCTGGAGGCCGAGCGCAAGGCCAAGGAGGCCGAGCAGGAGCAGATCGCGGCGGAGCGCCGCCGCGCCGAGGCCGAGGAGCAGCGCGCCGCCGTGGAGAAGGACCGCTCCTCGGTGCAGGAGCGGCTCGCCGAGGCCGACCGGCTCGACCCCGACACTCCCGATCCCGAGCAGCGGAGCACCTCGGACGCGGGCGCCGGGGCAGGTGTCGTTGGCGGAGCCGCGGCGGCGACGCACGAGTCGCGGTCCGAGGACCGCGCGGGCCGAGAGGCCGCGCACCGCGGTGATCAGCACGCCGAGGAGCACCCCTCGGGAGGCCACCGCAGCGAACCGCGCGAGGAGGTTCCTGCCCGCGGCGAGGACCTCGGACGCGCGGACGACCTCGGACGCGGCGACGCCGGCACCGACGGCGTGACCGGGGACCGTCCCGTCGATCGCCGGGACGACGGCCCGTGGGTCGGCTCCTCGGCCGACAACCCCGACGTCGTTCGCGACACGCAAGGCGATCTGCACGCCCAGGACCGAGTCCGCGGCGAGCAGCGCACCGACTCCCCCGAGGAGCACGCCGGGAGCCACGGCGGCCCCGAGCACCACGATGCCGGGACGCCCGCCGCGGCGGACACATCGGCCGTCGGCGAGGAGGGGCAGACGGACCGCCCCGCCCCCCGGCACCGCGGCATGCCCCCCGAGGAGCAGGACGGCGGGACCCCGGTGTTCGACCGCCTCGAGTCGACCGAGGGGCAGGACATGCGGCCGGCACACGAGGGCACGCGTCCCTCGCCCTACGGCGACGGCCAGTACGGTGCCGACCCCGCGGAGGTCCGCCAGGCGGAGGAGGGCTACGCGGACCGCGACCACACGCACCGCGACCGCGCGTCGGCCGACCCCGAGTTCCGCGCCCCCGAGGGCCCGGACGGGACCGAGGACGGCAGAGTCCCGCCGGAGGACGGCGAGCAGCCCCGTCGCTGACCGCGGCGGAGCGACCTGACGACGAGGGGCGCCGGGGGCAGGGACGACCTGCCGTCGGCGCCTCTCGTCGCGTGCGCGCCCGTGCCACACTGACCGGCATGCCCGCCGACCCTGCTCCCCGCGCGTACTCCCCCGGGCCGCGCACCCGTATGGACGACCTCACCGTCGAGCGCGTGCTGCGCGTGGTCGAGGCGATCCCCGTCGGGCGCGTGGTCGCCTACGGCGAGGTGGGCGCGATCGTCGGCGCGGGGCCGCGGCTCGTGGGCCGGATCATGGGCACCTGGGGCTCCTCCGTGCCATGGTGGAGGGTGACGAACAGCTACGGCGACCACCCGCTGCTGGCCCGGGCGCTCCCCCACTGGGAGCGGGAGGGCATCGAGCTGAAGCCCAACGGGCTGGGGTGCCGGATGAGCCGCTACGGCGCGGATCTCGAGCAGCTGCGCGCCGACGCCGCGCCCGCGCTCGCGGAACTCGAAACCGAGGCCGAGGCTGCGACTGAGTCGATCTCGACCCCGCCCGTTCACTCCACGGGCAGGTCGTCCAGGAAGTAGTAGGCGGGGATCCGCGCCGCGTAGTCGCGTCCGTCCAGCTCACGCCAGGTGACGATCTCGGTGGACCCCTCGCGCTCCTGGGCGTGGGAAGTAGCCAGGAACATCAGCCCGATCACGCTCGCGAGGCCCTGCTCGGCCGGCCGCTCCCGCAGCACCTCGCCGATCGACGCCTGGCCCGCGCGGCCGCGGACGTCGTTGACATGGGAGGTGAGGCCGACGAGGTCGATGTCGTTGGTGCGGACCAGGTCGGCGAGCACCTCGACGCTGAGCGAGGTCGCATCGTGCACCTCTGCCTCGGCGGGCGCGCCTGGATCGGTGGGGTCCTTGAGCCGGTGCTGGGCGACGGAGGACAGCCGCACCCGCGAGAGGTCGAGCTCGAGGCCGAAGGGCGCCCGCGTGGACACCTCGTCCTTCTGCGCGAGGGCCACGCCCTGCGCCTCCTGGAGCGCCTCGAGCAACACGCGGTGCTGTCGGAAATCCTGGGAGCGCACGAAGCGGGCCAGCGAGCGGTAGAGCTCGGTCTTGACGTCGAGCACCTCCTGCGCCGGCTCGTAGAGGTCGCTGAAGACGTTCGCGAGCCTCTCCCGCTCGGCCCGGCCGAGGGAGCGGGCGAAGTCACGCTCGAGGAGCCGGTCGACGAGGTCCTGGGTGGTGCGGGTCTGCACCGGGTCGTTGAGCATCCGGAAGAACGCGGTGAAGGTGCGGCCCACGGTGGACTGCCCCAGCAGGTCGTCGCCCGCGAGGAGCTGCTCGAGGATCTCGCCGCGCGAGGACTCCGGGGAGAGGATCTGCTCGCGCAGGTGCAGGTCGACGGCGCGCAGGTCCTCGCGGTACTGGAGGAAGTCCCCCGAGAGCTCGGCCGCGATCTGCAGGATGTCCCGCAGGCGGTCGACGGAGGCCTCGGGGCTGGGCAGCATCAGCTCGCCCTCGGCGAGGTCGCGGATCTCCCGCTCGATGCTCTCGCGGCGGCGCTGCAGGTCGGCCAGGCGCACATCCCGGTCGGTCTCGGTCTCCTCGGCGAGCCGCTCGAACTGCTGCACGACGAGCTGGAGGCGCGACTCGGTGGTGGTGGGCCGATGCTCCTCGAGGGACGCGATGAACTGGATCGCGTCGATCGTGGCCGGGGACGGCTCGAAGGTGGTCTCGGTGCGCTGCGGGTCGTCGCGACGGGTCAGGTAGCCCTCGCGGACCCAGCCGTCGACGTACTCGGCGGCGCTGCGCCCGGCGCGGCCCTCCCCGAGGTCGGAGTCCTCCTCGATCCCGGCGCCGTCGGCCCGGTGCTCGTCCTCGTCGTGGAGCAGCGCGAGATGCGCGCCGACGCGGGCGATGAGCTCGCTGCGCGGCAGGCGCCGGTCGCCCGCGGGGAAGGTGGCCTGCAGGATCGCGAGGACGGCGGGTGCCTTGGTCGCGGCGAGCAAGCGCCAGGTGCTGGCCCGACGCAGCTGCTCGTAGGCCTCCTTGCGCGCGGACACGGCGTCGCTGCGGCGGTCGGTCCACCGGTTCGGCTCGGTCGTGGTCACGAGGAGCGAGTCTAGCCAGGCGCGGCGGCGCGTCGTGGCACGGCGCCGCGGCGACGTGCTGCGCGGCCTGGTGGTGACGCCACTGGCTCGGGGTCAGGCCCGCCCCATGGCCAGATCCCCGCCCGATCGCCACGCCCCGCCCCGAAGCCACACCGAGTGCTGCCTTAGGACCGTCACCGTAGCCCCGAGGCGGTCCAGATGCAGCACTCGGCGACGCAAGACCGGAGCAGCGGGGGCGAGGCGGTCCAGATGCAGCACTCGGCGACGCGGGACAGGGCGGCGCGGGACCGGGACCGTCGGCCAGGTCCGGTGCACGCCGCCCCGTCCCCCGATACACTCATCCGTGAACGTTCACGCCTCGCGCCTGCCAGGAGACTCACCGATGAGCACACCCCTCCCGACCTCTGACCGCACCGACCGCTGGTGGGAGGAGCTGCCGGCCGGACGCAACCGCCTGGCCGGACGCGCCCACCTGAGCACCGACGCGCCCGCGCTCTCCCTCGACGGCACCTGGGACTTCCGCTACGGCCAGCGGGCCGACGGCGCGGGCCTCGGCGAGTCCGCCCCGATCGAGGTGCCGGGACTGTGGCAGCTGCAGGGCTACGGCGCCCCGCAGTACACCAACGTCATCTACCCCATCCCGCGGGACGTGCCGCACGTGCCGGACGAGAACCCGACCGGCCACTACTCGCGCACGCTCCCCGTCCCCGCCGAGTGGGCGGAGCAGCTCGCCGCCGGTGCCCGGATCCTGCTGCGCTTCCAGGGCGTGGACTCCGCGGCCAAGGTCTGGATCGACGGCGCGGAGATCGGCGTGACCGCCGGCTCCCGCCTCACCCAGGAGTTCGACGTCACGGACGCGCTCGCCGCGCCTGCCCCCGAGGGCGGCCACCGCCTCGACGTGCGGGTCGTGCAGTGGTCGGTCAACACCTATGTCGAGGACCAGGACATGTGGTGGGCCTCGGGGATCTTCCGCAGCGTCGACCTGCTGCTGCGCCCCGCCGGCGGGATCCACGACCTCGTCACCCACGCGGACTTCGACCCCGCGACCGGGGAGGGCCTCCTCACCGCGTCCGCCTACGGGGCCGACGGCGAGCTGGTCCCTGCGACGATCCGGGTGCCCGCGCTCGGCCTCGAGGCCGCGGCCGACGGCACGGCGATCGCCGTCGGTGCCGTCGACCCGTGGAGCGCCGAGACGCCGACGCTCTACGACGCGACCGTCACCACCGCCGATGGCGCGGAGACCGTCACCCTCCGCCTCGGCTTCCGCCGCGTCGAGATCGACGGCGACATCTTCCGGGTCAACGGCGAGCGGATCGTCTTCCGCGGAGTGAACCGCCACGAGGCGGACCCGGTCGTCGGCCGCACCCAGCACCTCGCGAACCAGGACCTCGACGTGCAGCTCATGAAGCAGCACAACCTCAACGCCGTGCGCACCTCCCACTACCCGCCGCACCAGCGTTTCCTCGACGTGTGCGATGAGCTGGGCCTGTACGTGATCTGCGAGGGCGACTTCGAGACCCACGGCTTCCACGCCGACTCGACGTGGGGGGAGGACGGCTCGGGCGCCGCGGAGGGTCCCGCCCGTAATCCGCTGTTCCGGGAGTCGCTCGAGGAGCGCAGCCGCCGCTTCGTGCGCCGCGACCGCAACCACGCCTCGATCGTCCTGTGGTCGATCGGCAACGAGGCGGCCTCCGGCCCGGTCACCGAGGCGATGGTCGCCGCGGTGCGGGAGACCGATCCGACCCGCCCGGTGATCTACGAGCAGGACTACGCCGCCGAGTACGTCGACGTCTTCTCGCTCATGTACTCGACTGTCGACGAGACCGAGCAGATCGGTCGCCGCGCGCTGAGCGAGGAGTACCAGCAGAAGCTCACCGACATGCTGCGGGGCTTCGCGCTCGACGTCCCGGACGGCCACTTCGCCGACCCGCCCGCGCTCACGAAGCCCTTCCTGTGGATCGAGTTCGCGCACGCCATGGGCAACGGCGCGGGCTCGCTGAAGGAGTACATGGAGCTCACTGAGCGCTACCCGGCGCTGCACGGCGGCTTCATCTGGGAGTGGATCGACCACGGCCTCGTCACCACCGACGCCGACGGGAACGAGATCTACGGCTACGGCGGCGACTTCGGCGAGCGCCTTCACGACGGCAACTTCGTGGCCGACGGCCTCGTGCTCCCCGACCGCACCCCCTCGCCCGCGCTGCTCGACGCGAAGCACCACTACTCCCCCGTCGGCCTCTCGGTCGCGCCGGACCGGGTGCGGATCCGCAACCGCTACGCCTTCCGCGACCTCGCCCACCTGCGGGCCGAGGTCTCCCGCGACGGCCAGCGCAGTTGGACCCCGCTCGAGCTTCCCGCGATCTCCCCGGGCGAGGAGGCGGAGGTGGCCCTGCCCGGCGAGGCGTCGGCCGCCGTCGTGGTGCGCGTCCTGCAGCGGGAGCCGGAGGGCCCGCTGCCCGCCGGACATCTCATCGTCGCCGCGGACCACGTGGACGCCGAGCGGCTCGCCGCTGAGTCCGCCCCGGCCCCCGCACCGGCCGTCGCCCCCGTGCCGGCGGCGGACGGCTCGTGGTCGCTGGGCCCCGCCCGCTTCGACGACCTGGGGCGCCTCGTCGCCCTCGGGGACCTCGCGGTCGAGCACTCCTACGCGGACCTCTACCGGGCCCCGGTCGACAACGAGCGTGCCCGCACCCGCTACCCGCTCGAGGCGCGCTGGAAGCGGATCGGGCTGGACGTGGCGCGTCGGAGGCTGGTCGACATCGCCGCCGACGGCGAGGAGCTGGTGATCCGCACCCGTCTCGGCCTCGACGGCAGCGCGATCGGCGCCGACGTCCTCGAGCGCTGGCGCGGGGATGCCGACGCCGTCGAGGTCACGGTGACGATCACCCCCTCGTCGACCTGGCGCGAGGACCTGCCGATGCCGCGGATCGGCTGGACTCTCGCGCTCTCCGGCGCGCCGGGCGAGGTCGAGTACGACGGCTACGGCCCGCACGAGTCCTATCCGGACACCGGCGGCGGCACCACCTACGGCACGCACCGCTCGAGCGTCGCGGACCTGCAGGTGCCGTACGTCTTCCCGCAGGAGAACGGCAACCGGGCGGGCGTGGTCCGGGCCGTGCTCGACGCTCCGGCCGGCGGTCTCGAGCTGCGCGCCCCGCAGGGCCTGGGACTCGCGGTCCGCCCGTGGTCCACCGCCGAGCTCGACGCGACGGACCACGACGGCGCGCTGCGCGCCGACGGCCGCACCTGGGTGACGCTGTCGGCGGCGCTGCAGGGCGTCGGCTCCGCGGCGTGCGGCCCGATCCCGCTGCCGCAGTACGTGCTCTCGCCGCGGGAGGAGACCTTCTCCTTCCGCCTCGCCCCCCGCCGCGGCTGAGGCCCGCTTCCTCGGGACCGATAGCCTGGGGGCCGACGCCGGTCACTCCCGATCGGCGCGGTCTCGAGGGAGCAGCATGTCGCAGGGGTACGGAGCAGGGGACGGACAGCAGCAGTGGGGCGCTCCGCCGCCCCCGCCGCAGGGATCGGGACAGCCGCAGGAGCAGGCCCAGCAAGCCCAGCAGGCGCCGGCCTGGGGGCAGCCGGCACCCGCCCCGCAGGCGAGCCCGGCTCCAGTCTGGGGGCAGCCCTCCGCACCGGCGGCGAGCCCGGCTCCCGCCTGGGGCCAGGCCTCGCCCCCGCCCGCGCCGCAGCAGTCGGCCGCGCCGATGGGCGGCTACCCGGGCTCCGCGCCCGCTCCCGGAAGCTATCCGGGGACGGCTCCCGCCCCGACCGCCGGCGCGACCGCGGGTCTGCGCAAGTGGCTGAACATCACCGTGATCGCGCTGATCGTGCTGCGCACGCTGGTCGGCATCGGCGTGTTCATCATCGGTCTGGTCGTCGGGGTCTCCTACGGCGCGGGCATGGGCGCCGACGGCACCATGGCGGTCGCGGGCATCGCGTCGCTGCTGCTGCTCCTCCTGCTGGGCGTGATCGTCCTGGTCACTCTCGCCACCCTGGTGCTCTCGATCACGCTGGGCGTGAAGTCCTCCGGCTCGGCGCGGATCGGCGCCTTCGTGATCGCGGGGACCCTGGTGCTCTCCTGGTTCGCCTACCTGATCCTGGTGTTCGCGCAGAACGCCCTGGCCAGCTCCGGCGCCGGGTCCGTGGTCGTCCTGATCCTGCAGCTGCTGCACTGGCTCCTGGTCGTCGTCGCGCTCGTGGTGGGCCTGATGATGATCCGCCGCGCGGCCGCGCAGACCGCCTGAGAACCCACCCCCGCGGTGCCGACGGCACCGCAGCCCCCGACGGGAGCATCCTCAGCCGCCGAGCAGGAGGGTGCTCCCGTCGCTCGTCACAAGGGCCCGGCCGCCGCCCACGGGCCGCACGTCGGTGATCTCCGCGGCGGTGCGCAGGGAGAGCAGCTCCTGGCCGCTCGCGGCGTCGAGCACGCGCAGGCGCTGCAGGGGGCGCGGGTCGAGGGCCCGCTCGCGGGGCAGTCGCTCGAGGACGACGACGCTCCCAGCGCCGAGGCCGCCGCGCAGGGTGCGCGGATCCCCCGGGAGCGGGGCGGTCCAGGTGTTCTCCCCGGTCGCGAGGTCGTGGGCGACGAGCTGCGAGGCGTCGTTGGCGAGCACCATGCGGGAGCCGTCGAGGCCGATCCGGGCGACGGGGGTGAGGAACTCTCCCGCCGCCTCGCCGCCGGGGGCGGTCCAGGCGGCCCGCTCCCCGGAGGCGACGATCTCGCCGGCCACCTCGGTGCCCGCCTCGGTGCCGGTCGCGAGCACCCGGCCATCCTCGAGCCGCACTTCCCAGTCGCCCGCCGGGGAGGGGTCCGAGGTCCACAGCACGGAGCCATGGCGGAAGGCGGTGACCGTGAGCGCTCCGTCCTCCGCGGAGCAGGCGGTCAGCACGACCGGCGCGTCCTCCTCCAGCGAGGCGGGGGCGGGCGCCGGGGCGGTCGCGGCGATCCGGCAGTCCTGGTCCGGGGTGGCGAGCACCTGGCCGACGGGGAAGCCGGTCGCGGGGTCGAGCTGGACCCAGCCCTGCACCGGATCGGCGTGCAGCGGCACGTCGCCGAGCACACCCGTGGCGGTCACGGCGTCGAGGAGCCCGGCGGGGGCGTCCGGCCGGGCGGGCACGCTGACGCCGACGGGGTCCGGGCCGCGCGACGCCTCACCGCCCGCCCCGTTTGCAGCGTCCGCCGCGCCACCGGTCACGGTCCACAGCGGCTCGGCGGGGGCCTCGAGGTCGACGCCGCTGATCCGGCAGACGCCCTCCGCACAGGCCCGCACCACGAGCACGTCCCCCGCGAGCGCGAGCGGTTCGCCGGCGACCTCGGACCAGCGCTGCAGGCGGCCGTCGGAGGCGGGGTCGATCTCCGTCACCCGGGTGACCCCCGCGCTGACCTGCACCAGGCGGGTCCCGTCGGCGGAGAGCGCGAGCACGTCCCCCGGGGCCCTCTCGAGCTGAACCGCGCCCGCACCGGGGGTGAGCAGCTGCGCGGAGCCGTCGGCCCGGCGCACCAGCACCGGGGAGCCGGCGACGGGGACCGAGGCGACCGCGTCCCCCTCCGCGAGCGGCGCGATCCGCGTGCTCGCCCGCTCCGCGAGGTCGTCGGGGCGGGCGGCGCGCACGGCCGGGAGGATCAGCGCCGCGGCGAGCACCAGCGCGAGGCCGAGGGACAGCACCCGACGGGCCCGGGGCCCGGGGCGGGTGCCCGGCAGGGCGAGGATCGCGGCGCCGAGCGCGCCGCCCGCGAGGACTCCCGCGAGCAGGCGCAGCCAGCCCAGCAGCAGGTGCCCGGCGAGGAGCGCGGCCACCCCGGCGAGCGCCGCGAGCACGACCGCCACGCCGAGCGCCAGGACCGGGTCGAGGCCGTCACCACGCCTCGTCCCCGCCCGGTCATCCCTCGCGGCGTCCCCGCTCACCGCCGGGTCACCGCGGCGAGCCGTAGTAGGCGGCGGTGCGCTCCTCGCGCAGCGCGTCGAAGTCGCCGGTGCCGAGCGCGGCCCGGATCTCGTCGACCAGGCGCACCACGAAGCGCTCGTTGTGGATCGTGCACAGGGTCGAGGAGAGCATCTCCTTGGCCCGGAACAGGTGGTGGACGTAGGCCGCGGTGTAGTGGGTGCAGGTGTAGCAGTCGCACGTCTCGTCGATCGGGGAGAACTGCCGCCGGTAGCGGGCGCCGGTGAGGTTCACGCGGCCGGTGCGGGTGTAGACGGCGCTGTTGCGGGCCACGCGCGAGGGTGAGACGCAGTCGAAGGTGTCCGCGCCCGCGGCGATCGCGGTGAACAGGTCGTCCACCTCACTGATGCCGAGCAGGTGGCGGGGCCGGTCCTCGGGCAGCTCGTCGGTCACCCAGCCCACGATCGTGCCGAGGTTCTCCTTCTCGAGCGCCCCGCCGATCCCGAAGCCGTCGAAGGACCAGCCCTCCACGTCCATCGCCCCGAGATCCCGGGCGGCCTGCCGGCGGAGGTCCTCGTACTGGGCGCCCTGGATGACGCCCCACAGCTGCTGATAGGGGCGGTGGGTGCGCTCGGCCGTGAGCCGGGCGTGCTCTGCCAGGCAGCGCAGCGCCCACAGCCGGGTGCGCTCGAGCGCCCGCTCCTGGTAGCCACGGGAGTTCATCAGGGTGGTGAGCTCGTCGAAGGCGAACATGATGTCCGCGCCGAGGCCGTGCTGGATCTGCATCGAGACCTCGGGGGTGAAGCGGTGCTCGTCGCCGTTGATGAAGGAGCGGAAGGTGACCCCGTCGTCGTCGACGTGGGCGAGGCGCTCCTTCCCCTCGGCGACCGCGTCGTCCTCGCCGGAGGCGGTACGGGCCTTCTCCCCGCCGGAGAACTCGGAGGAGAGCACCTTGCGGAAGCCGGCGCCGAGGCTCATCACCTGGAAGCCGCCGGAGTCGGTGTAGGTGGGGCCGGGCCAGTTCATGAAGGCGCCGAGCCCGCCCGCCTCGTCGACCAGGTCATGGCCGGGCTGGAGGTAGAGGTGGTAGGCATTGGCGAGCAGCGCCTGGGCGCCGAGGTCCGCCATCGACTCGGGCAGCACCGCCTTGACCGTGGCCTTGGTGCCGACCGGGACGAAGGCGGGGGTCGCGATCTCCCCGTGCGGGGTGGTGATCACCCCGGCGCGGGCCTTCTCGCCGTGGCGGGCGGTGACCGCGAAGCCGGTGCTCTCCTGTCCGGGATGCGCGGACGGCTCCGGAAGGGGACCGGAGGGGGCGGCGGGGCGAGCGGTGGGCTCAGGGCTGCTGTCGGCGGAGGTCACCGGCACATGCTCCCACGACCGAGAGCAGCGGGCGGCGCTGTGGGAGGATGCGGGCGGAGCATCCGGTGGGGGCCGGCACGGGGAGCTCCTGCCTCCTCCGCACCGGTCGCGACCGCAGGAGCACCCATGTCCGAGACCCCCTCCCCCGTCCCGTCTCCGGGCGGGCGTCTGCGCCTCTGGGCGATCATCACCGCGATCGCCGCGCTGCTCCACGCTCCGCTGCTCCTGCTCCTCCAGGTCCCCGCGCTCTGGGTGTCCGAGGCGGCGGGCGGACTCGTCGTCGCGCTGATCATCGTCGTCGGCACCGTCGCCGGGGTGATCGTCGCCCTCGGAGTCGCGCAGATGCTGCGGCACGGGCGCTTCGACCCGGACCGGGTGGCGATGCTGCCGCTCGTCACGCTCGGCCTCCTCGTCGGGCGCGAGCTGGTCGCGCTGCTTTCGGCGCTCGCCCAGATCATGCTCGCCCTGGGCACCTCCCCGCGGGGCGACGTCGCCGTCCTCGGGTGGCTGAACCTCGCCACCAGCGCGGTCACCGGCCTGATCACCCTCGTCCTCGCCGGGGTGTGCCTGCTCATCGCGGCGACCGCGTCCCGTCCGGCCTCGCGGAGCGCCCGCCTTCCGCTGCGGGTCCCCGCCCTCGTGGGTGCCCTGCTCGTGGTGGTCGTGCTCTCGGCCCTGATCCAACTGACCCTGGAGTTCGCGATCGATGCCCTGTCGGGGGCGGGCCTGGACACCTTCGCCGCGGTGCAGGCGGTGCTCGCGGTGTGGTCCCTGGTCGCCGGGCTCGTGGGCCTCGGGGCCGTGCTGCTGGCCGGACGTGCCGAGGCCCTGCTGCGCTGGACGGCCATCGTCATGATCGCGCTGTTCCCCCTGATCGGGGCCCTGCAGACGCTCTTCCAGCGCTTCCTGCTGGCACCCTCGAGCGGGCCGTGGTCGGCGGTGCCGTCGGACCTCGCGCTGTTCGTGAACCGCATCGTCGCGCTGCTCCAGCCCGTCGGCCTCGGGATCTGCGCCGTGCTGCTGGTGGTCGGCCTCGTACTCGAGCTGGGGCGCCGGGGTCGTGCGCGGCGCTGAGCACCCGATGGTCCCGGGCCCTGACGCGCCGTAGGATCACGGGGTCCGCTCGACCCGATCCCAGGAGTCCCTCCGATGTCGACGCCCTCGGCCCCTCGCCCCGTGGGAGGAGGCGATCGCGATCACCTCGCCCGCTGATCCCCCGGCGCCGCGCCGGGGTGGTCGTCGGGCGCGCGCGCTGAGCGAGGAGGAGACCGCCCGCCAGGAGGCCCTCGCCCGCGCCGTCGCCGAGGAGCAGGAGGCCGCGCGCCGCGCCGCGGCACCGGCAGACTCGCTCGAGGACTGGACCCAGGACGGCGAGCCGGTGTCGGCCCCCGTCGACCCCGCCCCCGAACCCGCCCCCGCGGGCGAGGCACCTCCCGCGGGACCGATCGCGGATCCCACGCCCTGGCTCGCCGCGCCGCTGCCCTCGCAGACCTCGACCCTCGACGACTGGCTCCAGGGACCGCTCGAGTCCTACGCCGAGCGTGAGGCGGAGGACGCCTGGTCCACCGCGGGCTCCGTGGCGGGCACGTGGCGGCCGCAGCGGGAGCAGGCGGCCCCCGCCCCCGACGACGACGCCGCGGGGACGGTCCCCTCCGACCCGTCGGCCGCCACCGTCCCCGCGGGCCCCCAGCGGCGGGACCGCCCCGCCTTCCGCGCCGAGCTACACGGCCTGCGCGCCGTGGCGCTCGGCCTGGTGGCCGTCTACCACATCTGGCTCGGCCGGGTCTCGGGCGGTGTGGACGTCTTCCTCTTCCTCTCCGCCTTCTTCCTCACCGGCACCTTCGTGCGGCGCCTCGAGAGCGGACGCCCCCTCGCGATCCCCCGCTACTGGCTCCACACCTTCAAGCGGCTGCTGCCGCCCGCGGCGGTGACGATCCTGCTCGCCCTCGCGGCGACGGCCGCCTTCCTGCCCGCCTCGCTGTGGCCGACGGTGATGCAGCAGGCCGTCGCCTCCGCGGTCTACCTACAGAACGCGCTGCTGGTGCTGCTGCAGGTCGACTACCAGGCGCGCGATGCGGGAGCCGCCTCCCCTCTGCAGCACTTCTGGTCCCTCAGCGTGCAGGGGCAGGCCTTCGTCGTGTGGCCGCTGCTGTTCGCCCTCGTCGTCCGCCGGGCCCGGCGGGGCCGGCCGATCCGTCGACCGCTGCTCGCGATCATGGCCCTGATCGGGGCGGCGTCCCTCACCTGGTCGGTGCTCTCGACCCAGTCGCAGCAGCAGGTCGCCTACTTCGACACCGCGGCCCGGCTGTGGGAGTTCGCGGCCGGCTCGATGCTGGCCCTGGCCCTGCCCGCCCTGGACCGCTGGACCGGGGCGCGGCGCCCCGAGGAGGAGCGGGCCCCGCGACTCGGAGCCCTGCGCGCCCTGACCGGCTGGGCGGGCATCGCCCTGCTGCTCGCCACGGGCATCGTGCTGGACGTGTCCTCGCAGTTCCCGGGCTGGATCGCGATGGTGCCGCTCGCGGCGGCGGGCGCCGTGGTGGTCACGGGCCACTCGGGGCGGCGCTGGGGCGTGGACGCGCTGCTGTCGACCCGGCCCGCTGCCTTCGTGGGCGACATCTCCTACGCCCTCTACCTCGTGCACTGGCCGATCCTGGTGGTGTGGCTGCACCACAGCGGCCAGGAGCGGGCGGGCCTGCTCGACGGCGCCGCGGTCCTCGCGGGCTCGGTGGTGCTCGCCTGGATCCTGACCCGGGCGATCGACGCCCCCGTGCGCCGCTCCCGCTGGCTCGAGGCGAGGCCCTGGCGCGCGCTGACCGCGATCGCGCTGAGCCTCGCCCTCGTGCTCGGCGCGAGCGGCGGCTGGTGGACCTGGCTGAACCGCCAGCCCGAGCCGGTCCCCGCGGCCCAGGGACAGGAGCTGCCCACGGACGAGGTCGCGACCGAGGCCCCCGCCGTGCTGCGCCCCGCCGGCTGGCAGCTGGGCGGGCAGTGGCCCTCCCTGCCCGAGTCCTGCAGCGGCGCATGGGCGCCGTCGGTCGTCTTCCGCAATGTCCACTGCGAGCAGCTGCTGCCCGCCGGCTCCGAGCCCGCCGAAACCATCGTGGTGGTGGGCAGCTCCCACTCCCGCCAGTACATCCCCGCGCTGATCCCGCTCGCCGAGGAGCGGGACGCCCAGATCGTGAACCTGTCGATGGACGGCTGCCTTTTCCTCGCCGGGGCGGACCGGGACGCCTACTGCGCGGGCTACGACGAGTGGGTGCTGTCCTACCTGGACTCCGTCGACGTGGACACGGTGCTCGCCACCATGACGCTCACCTCCGCGGACTCCGGCGAGGAGGTGCTGCCCACCGGCGCGGACACCGCCGTGCAGGCCCTGCTCGACCGCGGCCTCGACGTGATCGTCACCCGGGACACGCCCCGCTGGTCCGCCGACCAGTTCCAGTGCGCGGAGTCCGTGGTCGACGACGGCGGCACCCCGTCGGACGCCGACGCCGCCTGCGGCGCGGAAGCCTCCGCGAAGTTCGCCGCCGAGAACCCCGCCGCCCCGCTCGCGGCGCTCACCGGACCGGACGCGCGTGTGACCCTGCTGGACCTCAGCGACCAGATCTGTCCCGACGGACGATGCTCGCCCGTGCTCGGCGACGTCTACGTCTACATGGACGACGACCACCTCACCCGGCTGTTCGTCGAGGAGACGCTCGCCCCCGCCGCCACCGAGAGGCTCACCGCAGCCGGGTTCTGAGCCGTCGCCGGGCCGCTACGATCGGACGGTTCCGGGCCGAGAGGCGGCCCCGAGGAGAAAGGGGTGCCCGGCGTGGACGCTTTCGCCGTGGCCGTGACGGTCCTGGCCGCCCTCGCGGTGCTCGTGCTGCCGGGTCTGCCGGGCGTGCTCGCCCTGCGCCTGCGGCCCCTCACCGCCGCGGCGCTCCTCGCCCCGCTCTCGCTGTTCCTGATCACCCTCGCCGCGGAGCTCGGACGGATCCTCTCCGTGCCGTGGACCCCGCTGTCGGCCCTCGTGCTGGGCCTGGTCCTGGGGGCGGTGCTGTGGCTCCTCGGTCGCCGTCGCCCGGTCCTCGCGCCGGCCGACGCGGAGCCCGCGGAGACCTCCGGACGGCTGCTGCCCGGCCTCGCCGTCGGCGGCGGACTCGCGCTCGGGATCACCGTGCTGCTCGCGCGCTCGCTGCGCATGATGGGCTCGATCGACGCGCTCAGCCAGACCTACGACAACGTCTTCCACCTCAACGCCGTCCGCCACATCCTGCGGATGCACGATGCCTCCGCCTTCACTGTGGGCGGGATGACGGCCCTGCCCGGGCAGGAGTCCTACTACCCGGCGCTGTGGCATCAGGCGACGAGCCTCGTGGTCCAGCTCTCCGGGCAGGAGATCATCCTCGCCTCGAACGTGCTGATGCTCCTGGTGGGCTGCGTGCTGTGGCCGCTGGGACTGGTGGCGCTGGTGCGCGCCTGCACGCCCGTGGGGCCGACGGGGCTGTTCGCCGCCGGCGCCCTCGCGGGCGTCACCGCCGCCTTCCCCCTCTCCCTCATGTCGTGGGGGATCCTGCTGCCGTACCTGCTCTCGATCGGCATGATGCCCCTGGTGGTGCTCGGCGTGGCCCAGCTCGCCGGGCTCACCCCCGCCGGACCGGAGCGGCTGCGCCCGCTCCCGCTCGCCGTGGTGCTGGTCGCCGGCTGCGGGGCCGCGGCCGCCGCGCACGGCCAGGGGGTCTTCGTGGGCCTCGCCCTCGGCGTGCCGATCCTGCTCGCCGGAGCCGTCGCCGCGACCGTAAGGGCGCGGCGCGGGGAGTCGCGCTGGCGCGTGCCCGTGGTGCTCGCGCTGCTCGGCGGGGCCACCGCGGTGCTCGGCGTGGTCGGCTCCGTCCGGGTGCGGCCCCCGCAGAGCTCGGCCGTCTGGACGCCCAACGCGTCCCTCGTCGAGGCGATCGGGCAGGTCGGCTCGCTCTCCCCGAACGCGACACCGACCTTCGTGCCGCTCGGCATCGTCGTCGCCGGATGCCTCCTCGCGGTCGCTCTGAGCGCCCGCACCCGCTGGATGCTCGCCCCCTACGCCGTCGCCGCGCTGTTCGGGATCGCGACCCGCGCGACCCCGGAGGGGGACCTCCGCTACCTGCTCACGGGCGTCTGGTACAGCGACAACTATCGGGCCAGCGCGATCCTCCCGGTGATCGCGGTGCCGGTGCTGGCCGTGGGGCTCGACGTGATCGTGCGCGTCGTCGCCGCGCGCGTCCCGGCCCTGCGCGACCTGGGCTACCCGCGCCGACCGCTGATCGGCGCCGTCGCCGTCGTCGCGAGCGTCGCCATGGTGCTGACCTTCTCGCTGGTCTCCCGCGCCGCCGCAGTGAACATGTGGTACCTGAAGCAGGACTGGCACGGCGACCAGCTCCTCACCGAGGATGAGCTGACCCTGCTGCGCCGCCTCCCCGAGCTGGTGCCCGAGGACGCCGTGATCGCCACCAACGCCTGGAACGGATCCTCCCTCGCCTACGCGGTCTCGGACCGGCAGGTGCTGAACACCTTCATGGGCTTCCAGGCCGAGCCCGAGGTGCACCTGCTGAACGCCGAGCTCGACGAGGCACAGCGGAACCCCGAGGTGTGCGACGCGGTCGAGGAGCTCGACGTCGAGTACGCCCTGGACTTCGGCCCGCAGGAGCTGCTGGGCCGCTCCGCGACCTACACCGGTCTCAACGAGATCTCCGAGACGGGCGCCGCGGAGGTCATCGCCCAGGAGGGCGACGCGAAGCTCCTGCGCATCCTCCCGTGCCGCATGTCCGATGGTTCAATGACCGGATGAGCCCCTTCACGGCCGCCGCGCCCTCCCCCCGTGCCCGCTCTGTCGCCCTGGACCTCGGGGCGTTCGTCACCGCCTCCCCGTCGAGCTTCCACGCCGCCCGCGAGGCAGCCCGCCGGCTCGAGGCCGCGGGCTTCACGGAGCTTCACGAGACCCGCCGCTGGGAGCACGAGGACGTCGCCGGGGACCGCTACGTGCTCCGCGACGGGTCCCTCATCGCCTGGTCCGCGCCAGAGGGCACCGACGCCGCGACGCCGCTGCGGATCGTCGGCTCCCACACCGACTCCCCCGCCCTCAAGCTCAAGCCGAACCCGCGCCTTGTCGGCGAGGGACTCGCCCAGGTGGGCGTCGAGATCTACGGCGGCCCGCTGCTCAACTCGTGGCTCGACCGCGAGCTGCGTCTCGCCGGCCGCCTCGCGCTCGCCGACGGCCGCACCGTGCTGGTGGAGACCCCGGGGCTGCTGCGCGTCCCCCAGCTCGCGGTGCACCTGGACCGCGGCGTGACCAAGGACGGGCTGATCCTCGATCCGCAGCGGCACATGCAGCCGCTGCTCGGCGTCGCCCCGGCCGACGTGCTCGAGGTCCTCGCCGAGCGCGCCGGCGTCGACGCGGGCGACATCGTGGGCTTCGACGTGGTCACCGCCGACTCCCAGGCGCCGGCGCTCTTCGGAGCATCCGAGGAGTTCCTCGCCTCCGGCCGGCTGGACAACCTCAGCTCGGTGCACGCCGAGGTGGAGGCGCTGATCGCGGTCGCCGCCGGGGACCGCGCGGAGACCGCCGTGGGCCCCGCGCCGCTCGCGCTGCTGGTCGCCAACGACCACGAGGAGGTGGGCTCCGCAACCCGCTCGGGCGCGGCCGGGCCCTTCCTCGAGGACGTGCTGGTGCGGGTCCACGCCGCGCTCGGCGGGGACGAGGCGAGCCGCCGCCAGGTCCTCGCCTCCTCGCTCGTGCTCTCGGCGGATGCGGGGCACGCCGCGCACCCCAACTACCCCGAGCGGCACGACCCCGTCACCCGGCCCCGCCTCGGCGGGGGACCGATGCTGAAGATCAACGCCAACCAGCGCTACGCGACGGACGCCGTCGGCATCGCCGCCTTCGTCGCGGCGTGCGAGCGGGCGGGCGTGCCCCATCAGAGCTTCGTCTCGAACAACGCCATGCCCTGCGGCTCGACCATCGGCCCGATCACCGCGACGCGCCTGGGGATGACCACGATCGACGTGGGCATCACCCTGCTGTCGATGCACTCGGCCCGCGAGATGTGCGCGACCGCGGATCCGCTGCTGCTGCAGCAGGCCTGCGCCTCCTTCCTCCGCGGCTGAACGGACCTGCACTCCCGCGATGTCCTCCCCCTCCCGCGCCCCCGCCCCCGCCGAAGCGGCCGGCGTCGGTGCTCGCCCCGCCTCGCACGCGGGCCGCTTCCGGCCCGAGCTGCACGGGCTCCGCGGCGTCGCGATCGGCCTCGTGGTCCTCTACCACGTGTGGTTCGACCGGGTCTCCGGCGGCGTGGACGTCTTCCTCTTCCTCTCCTCCTTCCTGCTGGTGGGCACGTTCATGCGCCGGGTCGGGGCGGGGCGGCCGACGGCCCCGCTCGCCTACTGGGCGCGGACCTTCAAGCGGCTGCTGCCGCCCACGACGGTGGTGGCGCTCGCGACCCTCGCCGGGGTGTACCTGCTGCTGCCCGCGGAGCGCTGGATGACCGCGATCACCGACGCGATCGGCTCGGTGCTGCACGTGCAGAACTGGGTGCTGATCCGGCGCGGCGTGGACTACTACGCGGCGGAGGAGGTCGGCGCCTCACCCTTCCAGCACTTCTGGTCGCTGTCCATCCAGGGGCAGGTGTTCCTGTTGTGGCCGCTGCTGATCGGCGCGGCGGTGCTCGTGGCTCGCTGGCGGCGCTGGTCCGTGCGCTCCGTCCTCGCCGTGGTCTTCACCCTCGTGCTGGTCGCCTCCTTCGCCTGGTCGGTGGTCTCGACCGCCACCCAGCAGGAGATCGCCTACTTCGACACCGCCGCGCGGCTGTGGGAGTTCGCGGCCGGCTCGCTGCTGGGGCTCGCGCTGCCTGCCCTCGAGGAGCATCGCGAGCGCTCCCGCGGCCGACGGGCCCGGCCCCGCGTCTCCCCCGTGCGCGTCGCGGCCGGGTGGGCGGGGATCCTGGGGCTGCTCTCCTGCGGCCTGCTCGTGGACGTGCAGGGCGCGTTTCCCGGCTGGATCGCGGCGTGGCCCCTCACCGCGGCGGCGCTCGTGCTGTGGGCGGGAGCGACGGGGAGCCGACTGGGCGTGGACCGGCTGCTCTCGAGCCGTCCGGCGGCGCGCCTGGGCGATGTCTCCTACGGCCTCTACCTCGTGCACTGGCCGCTGCTCACCCTGTACCTGGCCCATGCGGGAAAGGCCCGCGCGGGAGTGCTCGACGGGCTGGTTCTGATCCTCGCCTCGCTCGTGCTCGCCTGGCTGCTCACCCGACTCGTCGACACCCCTATCCGGCGCTGGCCCTGGGCGGGGGCCCGGGCCTGGCGCGGCGGTCTGGTGGTCGCGAGCTGCCTCGTCCTCGCGCTCGCCCCGATGCTCGGCGTGCGCGAGCACCTGCTCGGCGAGCAGCGCGAGGCGGAGGCCCGTGCGGTCGCCGACAACCCCGGCGCCCGCGTGCTGGACCCGGGCTTCACCGTCCATCCCGACGCGGACCCCGATGCCGCGCCGCTGCCGTCGGCGGCCACGGTCCCCGGCGACTGGGTGGTGAGCGGCACGCTCTGCTCCGGCGACCTGGAGCCCCGGCCCGACGTGGAGCCGAAGCGGACCTCGTGCGGCATCGTCGAGGGCGACCCGGAGGGGAAGGTCGTGGTCAGCGTCGGCAACTCCCGCATCGAGCAGTTCACCGGAGCCCTCATCCCGCTCGCCCGGGAGCACGGCTGGACCCTGATCACGCTGTGGAAGGGCGGATGCGTCTACGCCCCCGACGCGGAGGTCTCCCCCGACTGCGATGCGTGGAGCGCCCAGGCCCGCGAGTACATCGAGCGGGTCTCGCCCGACGCCGTCCTCCTCCACTCCACGTTCCTCAGTCCGGAGCTCGAGGAGACGGTCACGCCCGGGATGGAGACCACGCTGCCCGACCTCACCGCCGCCGGCATCGAGGTGATCGCGCTGCGGGATCAGCCGCGCCTCGCGGTCGAGCCGGTGCCCTGCACCGAGGAGAAGGGTGCCGCAGACCCCTCGTGCGCCTCCCCGCTGCCGGAGCCGCTCTCCCGCGAGCGGCCCGACGCGACGCTGCTCGCGGAGCAACCGGACGGAGTCGCCCCGCTCGACGTCAACGATCTGATCTGCCCGGAGGGCGTCTGTTCGCCGGTGATCGGCAATGTGCGGGTCTCGCTGGACCGCGATCACCTCACCGGCACCTACGCCGCCTCGATGCAGGACGCCGTCGACGAGCGGCTGCGGGAGGCCGGCTTCCGCTGGTGAGGGCTCAGGCCCCGCCGCCCGCCGCTCGTGCCCGCTCCTCGATCTCGGCCTGCAGCGCCCGCGCCGAGGCCGCCGCCGGATGCTCGGGGCCGTGGGTGCGCAGGGCGTCCTTGCGCAGCTCCTCGACCTGGTACCACGCGTCCTGCAGGTGGCCGAGGTCGGCCGTGGCCCGGGCGAGCTCCTCGCGCACGGCGAGGGTCTCCTCGGTGGTGGCGTCGTCGGCCCTGAGCAGCTCGAGAAGGCGGCGGGTGGCCTCGTGGAGGCGCTCCTGGGGCGTGCTCATCGGGTCTCCTCGGCGGTCGGGAACTGGAAGGCGATTCCCGATCCTACGGGGCGGCGACCGCACAGCCTGTGTCGGGCAGAATGAGCAGGTGCCGTCGCCCCGCTCCCGGAGGATCCCATGACCGTCGCCCCGCTCCCCGTCCTGGTGCCGGACGCCGCCGGGGCTGCCGACGACCTGCTCGCCGCGCTGCGGTCCCGGGGCCTCCCCACCGACCACTCCCCCTTCGTGGAGCTGCGCGCCCAGCGGGACGGCGACCTGCGCGCGGCCCTCGCCGCCCTCGCGGCCGGGGAGGTCGACCGCCTCGTGGTCACGAGCCCCCGTGCCGCCGAGGTGCTCGCCGAGGGCGGGGACCTGCTCGTCCCCGCGGGCACCGCCGTGGCCGTCACCGAGGCCACGACCGCCGCCGTGCTCGCCGCGACCGGGGTGCCGCATGCCCGGGTGCTCGAGCGGGAGGAGACCGACCCGGGCTTTACCGCGGCCCTCGCCCCCGCCGCCGGGGAGCGTCTCCTGCTCGTGGGATCCACCGCGACCCCGCCCGCCCTGCGCCCCGCCCTCGAGGAGGCCGCGGCGCATGTCACCCTCGTGCTCGCCGTGCGGGTGCGCACCGTCGGCCTCGACCCCCAGCTGGTGCGGGACCTGCGGCGCCCCGCGTATGGCGCGCTCGTACTGCGCAGCACCCTGCTCGCAGATCTCGCCGGTCACCTGGGCATCCATCGCGACATCCGGGTCGTCGCGGCCGACGACGCGGTGGCCGCGACGGCCGAGGCCCGCGGCCTCGTGGTCCACGCCGTCGCGGGCTCGACCGGGGCCGAGGAGCTCGCCACGGCGGTGCTCTCCGCGCTCGGCACGCGGATCGTGCACGACTGAGCGCGGCGGAGGGAGAGCGCTGATGGAGGTCAACCCCTACGAGGCCCGGTTGCGGCTGCTGCAGCAGATGGACGGCGTCCAGATGCAGCGGGAGGCCGCGCCCGACGAGGAGACCGCCGGCTGCCCCGGCTGCCCCTATTTCTGGACCTGCCCCGTCCCGCATCGGGGCGAGGAGGTGCGCGCCCCTGCGGAGATCGAGCTCGAGGACGTCGCCGAGGCGCTCGGCCCGCGGCGCGCCTTCCGGCCGCGCGACGAGTCCGACGTCGGCTGGAGCGACACCTGGGTGGATGAGGAGGGGCTCACCGTCGACGCCCCGGAACCGGCCGAGGAGCTGGAGGCCGCGCTGGACTCCGAACTCCCTGACGAGCCCGCGAGCGAGCCCGCCCGACGCGGCCCGCGCACCTGGTTCAGGCGCCGCCGCTGACCCCGCCGCCGTCCGCGCGGCCGGAGAGGCGGGCGAGCAGCGCTCCGGACAGCGCGGCGGGCGGCACGGTGCGGTCCACGCGCATCCACCCGGCGGGGACGGGGCTCTCGCCGCCCTGCTCAGGGCCGTGGGCGACCTCCCGACCGGCGGAGATGTCGATGCCGAAGATGGTGTGGAAGGCCTCGACGTAGTCGTCGGCGAAGCCGGTCTCGGCGAGGTGCCGGGCGCGCTCGGCCGGCTGGTGCATGACCTTCGCGAGGATCCGGCGCACGGAGCGGTCGAGCTGGTCGGCCGTCTCGGGAGAGACCTCGCGGCGTAGCCGGTCCACCTCGAGGTCCGCGGCCTCGGCGACCTCGCGGCGCAGCGCGGCCATCGCGGGATCGATGCGCCGCACCTCCTGCTGCACCCGGAAGGCCTCCACGTTCTCGGCGACGATGGCGCGGGCGGTGGCGAGGGCGGAGTCGTCGGCCCGGTCCGCCTCGGTCGCGAGGTCGGCGAGCCCGATCACGGTCACGCCCTTGAGGTGCCGCACCAGCGGGTGCAGGTCGGAGTGCAGGGCGAGGTCGAGCACGACGACACCGCCCGCGCTCGCACCCGCGCCGAGGAACTGCTCGGGGAAGAGGGAGGTGCCGCGCCCCGAGCAGGCCAGCACGAGGTCGGCGGCGGCGAGCGCCTCGTCCAGCTCCCCGGCCTCGACGGCCCGGGCGCCGTGGCGCTGGGCGAAGCCGAGGGCACGGCCCGACGGGGAGAAGACGCGCAGGTCGCGGGCGCCGCGGCGGGTGAGCTCGGCGAGACCCAGGCGGGCGTAGGCGCCCGTGCCGACGATCAGGGCGCTGCGTCCCTCGAGCCCGCCGAGGGCCGCGGCGGCGCGGTCGAGGGCGACGGCCGCCCCGGAGCGGCCGGCGGCGCCGACGGGGGCCTGGGTCGCGACCTGCTTGGCGCAGCGGAAGCCGTGCTGGAAGAGGTCGTGGAGCATCGAAGTGGTGCGTCCGCCGCGGCGCGCGACCTCATAGGCCTGGCGCACCTGCCCGGCGATCTCCGCCTCGCCGACGACGAGGGAGCGCAGCCCCGAGGTCATCTCGTAGAGGTGCTGGGGTACGGGGGCGTCCATCGCGGCGTCGAAGCACAGCGAGACCACCTCGCGGTCGAGGCCGCTGGTGCGGGTGACCGCGTCGATGACGAGCTCGATCCCCTCGTGGAAGCGCTCGGTGTCGAGGTACACCTCGAGGCGGTTGCAGGTGCTCACCACGACCTGCCCGGCGAGCAGCGGCGCCCCGCCGTCGTGACGGGTGCGCTCGAGGGCGAGCTCCTCGAGCACGGCCGGCAGGGAGTCGGCGTCCCGGGTGAGGGCGTCGAGCATGTCGAGGTCGAGGTGCTCGTGGGTGGCGCGGAGAGCGGCGAGCATGATCGCCAGTGTAGGCCCGCCCGACGACGCCCCTCCCGACCTGGGAGCCTCGGGCGGCGGGAGTGTGCACAATGGGGGCGCCATGGAACAGAAGAGCACGTCAGAGCGCACTTTTGCGGACAACCCGTCAGATCGATCGCGACAGTCGTCAGATCCCCGGATCGGTGCAGGCGAGAGCCTCGCGGGCGCCCCGGCGGGGACCCCGTCGGACGGCCCCTCGACCCTCCCCGCCGAGCATCCGGCGCTCCGCCCGCAGGCCCGCGGTGGTGTGGCCGACGCCTCTCTCCTGCGGGAGCTGAGAGGTGACCGGGATCCCGCGGCGGCGCCGAGCGTGTGGTTCATGCGACAGGCCGGCCGCTCGCTGCCCGAGTACCGGGCGCTGCGCGAGGGCACGACGATGCTCGACTCCTGCCTGCGCCCCGACATGGCCGCCGAGATCACCGTGCAGCCGGTGCGCCGCCACCGCGTCGATGCCGGGATCTTCTTCTCGGACATCGTCGTGCCCGTGCGCGTGGCCGGCCTCGGCGTGGAGATCCGGCCCGGGGTGGGGCCCGTGGTCGAGCACCCGCTGCGCACCGAGGCGGACATCGACGCCCTGCCCGTCCTCGGGGACGACTACGAGGCGGGCCTCGAGCCGATCCGCGAGGCGGTTCGCCGCACCGTCGCCGAGCTCGGCACCACGCCGCTGATCGGCTTCGCCGGCGCCCCCTTCACCGTCGCCAGCTACCTGGTCGAGGGCGGGCCCAGCCGCGACCACCTGCGCACCCGCGCCCTGATGCGCGACCGCCCCGAGCTGTGGGCGCGCCTCGCGGCCTGGGTCGCCGAGCTCTCGGGCCGCTTCCTGCGTGCCCAGGTGCTCGCGGGCGCCTCCGCGGTGCAGCTCTTCGACTCCTGGGTCGGCTCCCTCGGCGCCGCGCAGTACCTCGAGCACGTGCAGCAGCACTCGGCCGCGGCGCTCGCGCGCGTCGCCGACCTGCCGGTGCCGCGGATCCACTTCGGCGTCGGCGCCGCGCACCTGCTGCCCGAGATGCACGCCGCGGGCGCGACCGTGATGGGCGTCGACCACCGACTGCCGCTGGACCGGGCGCTCGAGCTGCTCCCCGCGGGCACCCCGCTGCAGGGCAACATCGATCCGGCGGTGCTGTTCACCGCCGAGGAGGCCCGCTTCGCCGAGGCCCGCGCGGTGCTCACCGCGGGCGCCGCGGCCCCCGGCCACGTGGTGAACCTCGGCCACGGCGTCCCGCCGGAGACGGATCCCCAGGTCCTCACCGACCTCGTCGCCTTCCTCCACGCCCAGGGCGGCGAACGGGCATGAGCTCCTCGGTCCTCGTGGTCGGCGGCGGGCTCGCGGGCCTGCTCGCCGCGCGCGAGCATGCCCGGGCCGGCCGACGCGTGGTGCTGCTCGAGGCGGCCCCCGTGGTCGGCGGCGCGGTCGCGGAGACGCATCTCGGTCCGCTCGCCCTGAACGCGGGCGCCGAGGCGTTCTCGATCGGCCGCGGGGCGGTCGACGCTCTGCTCGCCGAGCTCGGGATCGACGGCGCAGCCGTCTCCCCGCGCGAGGGACTCGGCTCGCGGCTGGTCTCCGCGGCGGGCGTCCACCGGGCGCCCGGTGGAGGCCTGCTCGGCATCCCCGGGCGACCCCTCGCCGCCGACGTCCGCACGGTCCTCGGCACCGCCGGCGCCCTGCGCGCGGCGCTCGAGCCGCTGCTGCCGGCACGGATCGGGGCGCGTCCCGGCGCCACGGTCGCCGAGACCGTCTCCCGGCGGCTCGGCCGAAGGGTGCTCGAGCGGCTGGTCGCCCCGATCGTCGGCGGGGTGCACTCCGCGGATCCCGCGACCCTCGAGCTCGCGGCCGCCTCCCCCGCCCTCGTCGCCGGCCTCGCGCGCCACGGCTCCCTCGTCCGGGCCGTGCGGGAGATCCGCGGCGCCGGCACGGCGAGCGCGGGCACCCGGGTGCGCTCCCTCTCCCCGACCATGGCCGCCCTCCCCGCGGCGCTGCGCGCGGACCTCCTCGCCCGCGGCGGTCTGCTGCGCACGGGGGTCGAGGTCGTCGAGGTCGGCCGCACCGGGGACACCTGGTGGGCGCGCACCGCGAGCGGCGAGACCCTCGAGGCGTCCGAGCTGGTGCTCGCCGGCCCGCCGGACATGACCCGCGCCCTCCTCGCCGAGGCGGCGCCGGAGATCGCCGCCGCGATCCCGCAGGCCCCGTCGACCGCCGTGCGGCTCGTCGCCCTCGCGCTCGACGCGGAGGCGCTGGACGCCTTCCCCTCGGGCACTGGGGCGCTCGTCGCCCCCGGTACCCCGGGGATCCGCGCGAAGGCGCTGACCCACGCGAGCGCCAAGTGGGAACACGTCGGCGAGCAGGTGCGCGCCGCCTTCCCGGACGCCGCCTCCCCGCACCTGGTGCGGCTCTCCTACGGGCGGCCCGGCGAGCCGATGCCCGAGCGCGAGGGGATCGAGGAGCTCGCCCTCGCCGACGCCTCCCGCATCCTCGGCACGGAGCTCATCCGGGAGCAGCTCCTCGGCGCGGTCGTGATCGACTGGGACCGCGCCATGAGCCAGGCCCTGCCCGGCCACCGCGCCGCCCTCGACCACCTCGAGGCGCTCCTCGCCGAGGAGCCGACCCTGCACCTGACCGGCTCCTGGCGGGCCGGCACCGGCATCGACGCGATCGTCCGCGCCGAGCACCACCCCGACCCGCACCCCACCGCAGAAGGGACCCCCGCATGACCGAGACCCAGCCCTCCGCCCCCGCCGCACCCGACACCGCCGCGGCGGCGTCGGACGCCGCGGATCCCGAGCAGATCGCGCAGACCACCCGGTACACGAGCTACACCGTGTTCCGCCGCCTCGCGGGTCTCGGCGACGAGGGCGAGATCAGCGTCTCCGAGGCGACCGCGGCCCTCGCCGAGACGGTGTCCCTCATGGAGGCGAGCGCGGAGGACGACTCGCTCGAGATCCTCGGCTGGTACGACGTCTCCGGCTTCCGCGCCGAGGACGACCTGATGCTGTGGCTCGCCGCGGACCGTCCCGAGACCCTGCAGGCCGCGCTGCGCGAGCTCGAGCGCTCCCTGGTCGGCTCCTGGCTGCACCGCGAGTGGGCGGCCGCGGGCGTGCACCGGATGGCGGAGTTCTCCCGCGACCACGTCCCCTCGTTCATGGTCCCGGGCTTCGAGCGGAAGCAGTGGATCACGGTCTACCCCTTCGTGCGCTCCTACGACTGGTACCTGCTCGAGCAGGACGAGCGCAACCGCATGCTGCGCGAGCACGGCCTCCTCGGCCGCGACTTCCCGCAGGTCAACGCCAACACGGTCGCGGCCTTCGCGCTCGGCGACTACGAGTGGCTGCTGTCCTTCGAGGCCGACGACCTGCATGATCTGGTGGACATGATGCGCCACCTGCGCTACTCCGATGCGCGTCTGCACGTGCGCGAGGAGCTCCCCTTCCACACCGGCCGCCGCCTCGCCGCCCTCGAGGACGTCGCCGCGCTGCTGATCTGATCCCGCCCGCCCGAGCCCGACCACTGAGCCCGACCCCCTCCACGAGGACACCACCATGACCGACACCACTGCGCCGATGCCCGCGCCCCGCGCCGCGGCCCCCGACTCCCCCACCCATACGCGACGCGGCGAAGCCCGCCCCTTCGACGCGATCCTGTTCTCCTCCTTCGGCGGCCCCGACGGGCAGGAGGACGTCATCCCCTTCCTGCGCAACGTCACGCGCGGACGCGGGATCCCCGACGAGCGTCTGGAGGAGGTCGCGGGCCACTACCGCGCGCTCGGCGGACGCAGCCCGATCACCGCGCAGAACGAGGCGATGATCGCCGCGCTCGAGGCGGAGCTGGCGCGCCGCGGCGTGGACCTGCCGATCTACTTCGGCAACCGCAACTGGGCGCCCTACAACGCCGAGGCCGTACGCGCCCTCCACGCCGACGGCCACCGCCATGCTCTCGGCCTCGTCACCAGCGCGTACTCCTCGTACTCCTCGTGCCGGCAGTACCGGGAGGACTTCGGCATGGTGCTCGAGGAGACCGGTCTGGCCGGCGAGGTCACCATCGACAAGGTCCGCGTCTACTTCAACCATCCCGGCTTCCTCGCCCCGGTGGTCGACGGCCTCGGCGCCGCCCTGGCGAGCCTCGCCGCCGAGGGGCACGACAGCGAGCGCGTCGCGGTGCTGTTCTCCACCCACTCGGTGCCGACCGCGATGGCCGAGGCCTCCGGTCCGGAGGAGACGCGGGTCGAGGGCTCCGGCGGCTGGTACGTCGAGCAGCACCTCGCCGCCTGCCGGTGGGTGATGGACCAGCTGCACGACGACGCTCCCGAGCTCCCGGACTGGCAGCTCGTCTACCAGTCCCGTTCCGGGGCGCCGCACATCCCGTGGCTCGAGCCGGACGTGAACGACGTCATCGCGCAGCTCGCCGAGGAGGACGCCGCCGATGCCGTCGTCGTCGTCCCCATCGGCTTCGTCACCGACCACGTCGAGGTCGTCTGGGACCTGGACACGGAAGCGAAGGAGACCGCCGCGGAGAAGGGCCTCGCCTTCCGACGCGTCGCGACCTCCGGGGAGGATCCCCGCTTCATCGCCGCCCTCGCAGATCTCGTCCAGGAGCGGCTGGACGCGTCCTTCCCGCGCCGTGTGGTCACGGACTTCGGGGGCACCCCGGACGTGTGCGGGACGAACTGCTGCGCTGGACGGATGTGCCGGCCCACCACGAGCGCGGTGGACTCCGCGGCGGACGTCGAGCGGGCGCGGGCGGAGCGTCTCGCCGCCGCGGGCGTCGGCACGACGGGCGCCGGCACGGCGGGCGCCGGATCGCCCTCGTGACCGCCGCCCCGCTGCGGATCGGCACCCGTGCCTCCGAACTGGCCCTGACCCAGTCCGGGCACGTCGGCGCGGCGCTCACGGCCGGCACCGGGAGCGAGGTCGAGCTGGTGCACGTGAGCACCCCCGGCGACCGGGACCGCACCAGCCCGCTCGCGCAGATCGGCGGGACCGGCGTGTTCGTCACCGCGGTGCGGCAGGCGCTGCTGGACGGCGCGGTCGACGTGGTCGTCCACTCCTGGAAAGACCTCCCCACCGTTCCGCTGGACGAGATCACGCTGGCCTGCACCCCGGTGCGGGAGGATCCGCGCGATGCGCTGTGCGCCCGCGACGGGCTCACCCTCGCGCAGCTCCCGGCAGGGGCGCGCGTGGGCACGGGGTCGCCGCGCCGCGGTGCGCAGCTGCTTCGGGCCCGTCCCGATCTCCAGGTCGTGGGGATCCGCGGCAACGTCGAGACGCGCCTGAACCGGGCCCTCGGCGAGGACGCGGACCTCGACGCCGTCGTGCTCGCCGCCGCGGGCCTGCTCCGGGTGGGCCGCGAGGCCGCGATCAGCGAGCTCCTGCCCGTCGAGGTCATGCTGCCCGCGCCCGCCCAGGGCGCCCTCGCCGTGGAGGCGACCACCGCCGCGCTCGCGCAGGCGCCCTGGTTCGCCGCGCGACTCACGGCGGTCGACGATCCGGCCACCCGCGCCGCGGTCACGGCCGAGCGGTCCCTGCTGCGGGCGCTCGAGGCGGGCTGCTCCGCCCCGGTCGCCGCGTTCGCCGAGCTCGAGCCGGCCGGTACCGCTCCGGCCGAGGCCGAGACCTCCGGCGCGATCGACGCCGCCGTGCAGGTCCTGCGCCTGCGCGCCCTCGCGATCCGTCCCGACGGGTCGCGGGTCGTCGAGGGCGAGGCCCGGATCGACGTGGACCTCGCCGCCGATGCGCTCTCCGGGCCGGGCTCGGTCCCGGCCGCGCTCGGCGAGGACCTCGCCGCCGACCTGCTCTCTCGCGGCGCCGGCGAGATCCTCGCGGAGGCCCGCGCCTGATGCGCTCTCCCGGGACGCCCGCCTCGCCGTCCGCGCCGGCCCCGGCCGCGCGGCCCGTGCTGGTCACGCGGCCCGCCGGACGGGGGAAGCGTCTCGCCGCGCTGCTCGAGGCGGAGGGGTTCGCGGTCGAGCACGCGCCGTTGACCCGCCTCGTCCCCAGCGACGGTGAGGAGCTGCGGGCCGCCCTGGTCGAGCTGGCCGCGGGCGGGTTCACCCATCTGGTGGTCACCTCCCGCACCGCCGCCGAGCGCCTGGCGAGCACCCGTGTCCCGTCGGGGACCGCGGTCGTCGCCGTCGGCGAGGGGACTGCCGCGGCACTCCGGGCGGCGGGGACCCCGCCCACCTCCGTGGCCCCGGGATCCGGCGCCGCCCTCGCCGCCGCCATGCCGCCGGCGGCACCGGGCGACCGGGTGCTGTTCCCGGCCTCCTCCGCCGCCTCCCGCACCGTCCCGGACGGCCTGCGCGCGGCCGGCTACACGGTGGTGGAGGTCGAGGCCTACCGGCCCGAGCACGTCGACCCGCCCCCGTCGGTCGCCCGGGGCCTGCCCGTGGGCCGCTACGCGGCGATCGTGCTGACCAGTCCGATGATCGCCCGGCGCGCCGCCGGGATCGGCGTGCACCCCACGACCGCGGTGATCACCATCGGGGACCCGACCACCGAGGCCGTGCGCGCGTCGGGCCTCGTCCCCGCACGGCAGGCCCGCACCCCGTCCGACGAGGCGCTCGTCCTCGCGGTCCGCGAGGCCCTCTCCCCGCCGCCCGACCGTTCCCCGCACCCCCGTTCGAAGGAGACCCGATGACCCACCCCGTCGCCCCCGGCCCGCTGCCCGTGGACCGCCCCCGTCGACTCCGCACGAGCGCCGCCATGCGCTCCCTCGTGCGGGAGACGACGCTGCGGCCCGCCGACCTGGTGCTGCCGATGTTCGTGCGCGAGGGCGCGACCGAGCCCGTCGCGATCTCCTCCATGCCCGGTGTGCAGCAGCACTCCCTGGACTCGCTCGTGCGCGCGGGCGTCGAGGCGGTCGAGCGCGGCGTCGGCGGGCTGATGCTCTTCGGCGTGCCCGCACGGAAGGACGCCGTGGGCTCGGGCGCGACCGACCCCGAGGGGATCCTCAACGTGGGGCTGGCCCGGCTGCGCACCGAGCTCGGCGACTCGACGGTGATCATGGCGGACCTGTGCCTCGACGAGTTCACCGACCACGGCCACTGCGGAGTGCTCGACGACGACGGCCGGGTCGACAACGACGCGACCCTCGAGCGATACCGCGCGATGGCCCTGGCCCAGGCGGAGGCCGGCGCGCACCTGCTGGGCCCCTCCGGGATGATGGACGGCCAGATCGCCGCCGTGCGCGACGCCCTCGACGCTGCCGGGCATCTCGACGTGGCGCTCTACGCCTACACCGCGAAGTACGCCTCCGCCTTCTACGGCCCCTTCCGCGAGGCGGTGGACTCCTCCCTCACGGGCGACCGCCGTACCTATCAGCAGGACCCGGCGAACGGCCGCGAGGCGCTGCGCGAGCTCGAGCTCGACGTCGCCGAGGGCGCGGACCTGGTGATGGTCAAGCCCGGTCTGCCCTATCTCGACGTGCTGCGGGACGTCGCCGCCGCCTCGCCGGTGCCGGTCGGCGCCTACCAGGTCTCCGGCGAGTACGCGATGATCGAGGCCGCGAGCGCGAACGGCTGGGTGGACCGCGACCGGACCGTCCTCGAGTCGCTCCTGGCCTTCCGCCGCGCGGGCGCCTCGACCGTGCTGACCTACTACGCGAGCGAGGTCGCGGGCTGGTTCGCGGACGGTCTGCCGCCGCACCTGCGCGAGTTCCGCTGAGCCCCTTCCCCTCCATACCCCTGCCACTCCACGACCCCGGGAGATCCCCCATGACCACCGCCCTCTCCGAGGAGCTGTTCGCCCGAGCCCGCCGCGTGATCCCCTCGGGGGTGAACTCGCCCGTGCGCGCCTTCGGCTCGGTGGGCGGCACGCCCCCGTTCCTGACCAGCGCGAAGGGTGCCCTGCTCACCGACGCCGACGGCACCGAGTACGTGGACCTCGTCGGCTCGTGGGGGCCGATGATCCTCGGCCACGCCCACGAGGGGGTCGTCGAGGCGGTGCGCGAGGCGGCCGGACGCGGCCTGTCCTTCGGCGCCCCGCAGCCGGGAGAGGTCTCGCTCGCCGAGGAGGTCGCCGCCCGGATCGCGCCGGTGGAGCGGCTGCGTCTGGTCAACTCCGGCACCGAGGCGACGATGAGCGCGCTGCGGGTGGCCCGCGCCGCGACCGACCGCGACGTGGTGGTGAAGTTCGCGGGCTGCTATCACGGGCACGTCGACGCGCTGCTCGCCGAGGCCGGCAGCGGGGTCGCGACCTTCGCGATGCCCGGATCGGCCGGGGTCACCGCCGCGACCGCGCGCGACACCGTCGTCCTGCCCTACGGGGACCGCGCGGCGGTGCAGGCCCTGTTCGCCGAGCGGGGCGGGGAGATCGCGGCGGTCATCACGGAGGCGGCGCCTGCGAACATGGGCGTGGTGCCGCCTCTGGACGAGGACGGTATCGGCTTCAATCGCTTCCTCGCCGAGACCGCGCACGCCGCCGGGGCGCTCCTGATCAGCGACGAGGTGCTCACCGGCTTCCGCGCGAGCCGCGAGGGCTACTACGGCATCGACGGCGACGGCTGGGCGCCCGACCTCCTGACCTTCGGCAAGGTGATCGGCGGCGGCCTGCCCGTCGGCGCCTTCGGCGGACGCGCGGACCTGATGGACCTGCTCGCCCCGGCCGGTCCCGTCTACCAGGCGGGGACGCTCTCGGGGAATCCGCTCGCGACCGCCGCGGGCCTCGCGACCTTCGCGGGCCTCGACGAGGAGGCGTACCGGACGCTGGGCCGAGCCTCCCTCGCGCTGCAGCAGATGGTCGCCGAGGCCTTCACCGCCGCCGGCGTGCCGCACGTGATCCAGACGGCGGGGACCCTCTTCTCGGTGTTCTTCCGGGACGAGCCGGTGCGCACCTACGAGGACGCGAAGGCCCAGGACACCGCCGCCTTCACCCGCTTCTTCCACGCGATGCTCGAGGGCGGGGTGTACCTGCCGCCCTCGGCCTTCGAGGCCTGGTTCGTCTCCACCGCGCACGACGCCGCGGTCCTCGACCGCATCGCGGCGGTGCTGCCCGGCGCCGCGCGGGCGGCCGCGGAGGGCTGAGGGTCTCGGGCCGCGACACGGGCCCGAGCCGCTCCGGCCCGGTCTCGCGCACCGTGCCGCCGAGACTCGTCCAGCGGATGCGGTGGCCGTCGAGGCCGGCGACCTGCTCGACGGCGAGGGTCTGCCCCTCCTTGTCGTTGCACCAGGCGCACAGTCCCTGTCCGTTCTCGAGAGTCGTCGGGCCGCCTGCGGAGACCGGGTCGATGTGGTCGATCTGGCGGATCGGCGCATCGCACAACGGGCCGCGGCAGGTCATATCCCGCCAGCGGATGAACCGGGCGAGGCCGCGCGGGAAGGCGCGGGCGCGGGACTCGACGCCGACCAGCTCACCGCTGGTGGGATGCGTGGAGAGGCGGCGGAGCTGGAGTCTCGCCTCGGCGGCGTCATCGCCGAGCGTCTTGTCGAGCCCGCGGGCGAGGTCGCTGAGCGGCCCGGACATCGCCTCTCGGATCGCCTCGGGCGGGACGACGCCGTAGCCCTCGAGGCGGGCGGGGTCCCCTCCGCGCGGCGAGAATCTCGTCGACAACCGCTAACCCCCACAGACCTGGGGTTATTCGAGCCCTATTCACCCAAGTCTGCGGGGCTTAGCGAGGACGCGGGGCCATCCGGAACCGTCACCCCCGCCCCGTAGGCTCCCCGCAGACCCCGCCCCGCCCCATCCCCGGACACACAGGACGCCATGGCCCGCCGCACCACCACCCGCCCGCCCGCGATCACGACGCTGCGCCTGCACGATCTCGAGGCCGCCGCGCCTGAGGACCTCGACGCCCATCGGCTCCACGAGGCCCTGTCGCTGCACGACGCCGATCTCTCGGGCCGGGACCTCGAGGGCGCGACCCTCACCGAGTGCGAGCTCGTCGGCGTGACCGCGGCGTCGGCGCGGCTGCAGCACGCCCGGATCCTCGAGACCCGCCTCGAGCGCTGGGACGCGCCGGTGCTGGACGCCTCCCGCTCCACCTGGCGGGACGTGGAGCTGCTCGGATCGCGACTCGGCGCCCTGGACCTCTACGACGCGGAGATCCGCCAGGCCCGCATCGTCGGCAGCCGCATCGGCTGGCTCAACCTGCGCGGCAGCACCCTCGAGGACGTGGTGCTCGAGGACTGCACGCTCGAGGAGCTGGATCTCTCGGGGGCCACGGCGAGCCGGGTGCTGCTGCGCGACTGCCGGGTGGACAGTCTGCTGCTCGCCGGGGCGCGGCTGCAGGACGTGGACCTGCGCGGCCTCGAGGTCGGCAGCATCGCGAACCTCGAGGCCCTCGCCGGGGCGACGCTCGACGCGGAGCAGGTCACCGCGCTCGCGCCCGCCTTCGCGAGCCACCTCGGGATCCGCGTCGAGGGCTGAGCGCGCCCGGCTCAGCCGCGGCCGCTGGGCTCAGCGGCGGCCGCTGAGCTCCTGTCGGCGGGAGCTGATCACGCCGGTGTCGAAGCCCGCGAGGTGCAGGCCGCCGTGGAAACGGGCGTGCTCGATCTTCACGCAGCGATCCATGACCACGTCGAGCCCGCCGGCCTCGGCGATCGCGGCGGCCTCCTCGTTCCAGGACCCGAGCTGCAGCCACAGCGCCTTCGCCCCGACCTCGACGGCCTCCCGCGCGACGCCCGGGAGGTCGGCGTCCTTGCGGAAGACGTCGACGATGTCCGGCACCACCGGCAGATCGGCGAGGGAGGCATAGGCGGGGTGCCCGAGGATCTCGCTCGCCCGCGGGTTCACGAAGTACACCTCGTAGGGCGAGCTGGAGAGCAGGTAGGTTCCCACGAAGTAGCTGGCCCGCGCCGGGTTCGCGGAGGCGCCGACGATCGCGATCGAGCGGGTGCGGCGCAGGATGCCGAGCCTTGCGGGGGCCGACGGGCCCTGCCAGGTCCGTGCGGGTGCCCCGGCGGGGGCGCCGCTCCCGGCAGGGGTGCCGCTCCCGGCGGGGGCCGCACATGCCTGCGCGGCGCTCTCGACGGCGATGCCGGTGCTGATGCTGATGCCGGTCTTGCTGGACTCGCCGCTCATGCCTGCTCCTCCCGGGTGCGGCCGGTGGCCGCGGTGATCGCCTGGTCGAGGTCCCAGAGGATGTCCTCGGTGTCCTCGAGGCCGACGGAGATGCGGATGAGGTCCGGCCGGACCCCGCCCGCGACCAGCTGCTCGGGGCGGAGCTGCTGGTGGGTGGTGGAGGCGGGGTGGATCACCAGGGTGCGGGCATCGCCGATGTTGGCGAGGTGCGAGGCGAGCTGCAGGTTCTCGATGACCGCCTCACCGGTCGCACGGGCCGCGGCGGCCTCCTCGGCCGCATCGGCGAACTCCCCCGTCGGCCGGACGCCGAAGGCGAACACCGAGCCGGGGCCGAGCGGCAGGTACTTCCGGGCCCGGTCGCGATGGGGGTGAGAGGGCAGCCCCGCCCAGGTCACGAAGGAGACGCGAGGATCGGCGTCGAGCCATTCGGCGACGGCGCGGGCCCCCGCGAGGTGGGCGTCGAGCCGCTGCGGCAGCGTCTCGACGCCCTGCAGCAGCTGGAAGGCGGACTGCGGCGAGAGCGAGGGGCCGATGTCGCGCAGCTGCTCGGAACGGAGCTTGGTGAGGAAGCCGTACTCGCCGAAGTTCGCCCACCACTGGATGCCGCCGTAGGACTCGACCGGCTCGGTCATGCCGGGGAACTTCCCGTTGCCCCAGTCGAAGCGTCCGGCCTCGACGACCACGCCGCCGAGGGTGGTGCCGTGCCCGCCGAGGAACTTGGTCGCCGAGTGGATGACGATGTCGGCGCCGTGCTCGAGCGGCCGCACCAGGTAGGGCGTGGCGAGGGTCGCGTCGACCACGAGCGGGACGCCGTGCTCGTGGGCGAGGGCGGCGAGGCCCTCGAGGTCGGCGATCTCGCCGGAGGGGTTGCCGATCATCTCGACGTAGAGCACCTTCGTCTCCGGCCGGAAGGCGGCGCGGTAGTCCTCGGGGTCGGAGGAGGGCACGAAGGTCGTCTGCACGCCGAAGCGGCGCAGGGTCACGTCGAGCTGGGTGACGGTGCCGCCGTAGAGCTGGGCGGAGGCGACGACGTGGTCGCCGGCGCCGACGAGCGCGGCGAAGGTGATGAACTCGGCGCTCATGCCCGATGCGGTCGCGACCGCGCCGATCCCGCCCTCGAGGGAGGCGATGCGCTCCTCGAAGGCGGCGACGGTGGGGTTGCCGATCCGGGAGTAGATGTTCCCGTACTTCTGCAGCGCGAAGAGGTTCGCGGCGTCGGCGGCGTCATCGAAGACGAACGACGTCGTCTGATAGATCGGGACCGCGCGGGCGCCGTGCTGGGCGTCGGGGGTGCCGCCCGCGTGGAGGGCGCGGGTGCGGAAGCCGAAGGTGCGCTCCTCGGGTGCGGCGCTCATGCGGCGGCCCCGGCGCGGGAGGGGTGATCGGCGGGGAGGGTCTCGGCGGTCGCCGCGGCGGCCTCCTCGGCGGTCACGCCGGGGACGACGGGCAGCAGATCGGTGTTCAGCTCGGTCCCGTGGGCGCGGGCGAGGTCCGCCTCCTTCTCGCGCACCAGCGGCATCACGTCGCGGCCGAACGCGGCGACCTCCTCCTGGAAGTGGAGGTAGCAGGTCAGCAGCAGGTTCACGCCGATCTTCTTGTACTCGACGATGCGGTCCGCGATCTCCTCGGGGGTGCCGATGAGGCGGGTCTTGAAGCCGTCGTTGTACTGGACCAGGTCCTCGAAGGACGAGTCGGCCCACATGCCCTTGCCGTCCGTGGTCGAGGCGCCGGCCTCCTGCACGGACTGGCGGAAGCCCTCGACCGCGGGGCGGTGCGCCTTCGCGACGATCTCGCGGAGGGTGTCCTCCGCCTCCTGGCGCGAGTCGCGCGCGATGACGAAGCCGTTGAGGCCGAACCGCGGGGAGCGCCCGGCCGCGGCGGCGGAGGCGAGGACCCCGGCGACGTTCTCCTCGTAGCCCTCGAGGGTGCGGCCGTTGGAGAAGTACCAGTCGGCGACGCGGCCGGCGGTGGCCTGCGCGGCGGTGGAGTTGCCGCCGAAGAAGATCTCGGGGTGGGGCCGGCCGGGGACGTCGACGGGCTTCGGGTTCAGGGTGAAGCCGTCGATGTCGTAGTAGGCGCCGGACTGGGTGTAGTCGTCCTCGGTGAGCAGACCGCGCAGCGCGCGGATGAACTCCTCGGTGCGGACGTAGCGCTCGTCGTGCTCGAGCCAGTCGAGGCCGAACTTCACGAACTCGTCCTTGAGCCAGCCGGAGACGATGTTCACCGCGGCGCGGCCGCCGGAGAGGTGGTCGGCGGTGATCAGCCACTTGGCGAGCACGCCGGGGTGCCACATGCCGGGGTGCACGGCGGAGATGACGCGCAGGCGCTCGGTGGCGCCGAGGAGGGCGAGCGAGAAGGCGGTCGCCTCGTGCTGCTTGTCCGCGCCGTAGCTCGCGGCGTAGCGGGTCTGGGTCAGGGCGTACTCGAAGCCGGAGTCCTCGGCGATGCGGGCGAGGCGCGCGTTGTAGGGCAGCTGCCAGTCGGTGCGCTGTTCGATCGTGGAGACGACGAGGCCGCCGGAAACGTTCGGCACCCAGTACGCGAACTTCAGGGGGGTCTCGAGCGAGGAGACGGGGGCGGTGAGGGTCATGGGGGTCCTCCTACGTCGGCACGGCCGACGGTCGGTTCCGGGCGGGTGGGAGGGTGTCAGCTGCGCGGCGCGACGGCCGGGTCGTCTACGGACAGGGATGCGAGGACCGCCGCGACCGCGTCGACGGCCTCCGGGTTCTGCAGGCTGGTCGTGTCCCCGAGCGGGTCGGGGGTGCGGCCGGCGCGGCGGTCCCGCTCGGCGTGGACGAGCTGGGCGAGCAGGCGGCGCATGATCTTGCCGGAGCGGGTGCGCGGCAGGTCCGGCACCTCGATCACGTGCCGCGGTTTGGCGATCGGGCCGATCTCCCGGGCGACCCGTTCGCGCAGCGCTGGCACGTCGAGCTCGGTCGGATCGGCCCGTGTCCCGCCGCGCGGGATGACGAAGACGGCGACGGCCTGGCCGGTCAGCGGGTCGTCGACCCCGGCGGCGCCGGCCTCGCGCACGCTGCCCTCGGCGACCAGGGCCGATTCGATCTCGATCGTGGAGAGCCGGTGCCCGGAGACGTTCACGACGTCGTCGAGGCGGCCCAGGATCCAGAAGCATCCGTCGGCGTCGACCGTAGCGGAGTCCCCGGCGACGTAGTAGCCGCCGTGCTCCCCATGACCGGCGAAGTCGCGCCAGTAGGAGTCGCGGTAGCGCTCCGGGTCGCCCCACACGGTGCGGGCCATGCCGGGCCAGGGCCGACGGGCGACGAGCGTGCCGGCGACGCCGGGCGGCTGCTCGCGTCCATCCGCATCGACCACGGCCAGGTCGACGCCGGGCAGCGCCCCCGTCGCGGAGCCGGGCTTGAGGGTGGTCACGCCCGGCAGCGGGACGAGCATCGCGGCGCCGGTCTCGGACTGCCACCAGGTGTCGACGATCGGCAGCTCGCCGCGGCCGAAGGTGCGGTGGAACCAGATCCAGGCCTCGGGGTTGATCGCCTCGCCGACGGTGCCGAGCAGGCGCAGCGTGGAGAGGTCGTGGCCGGCCGGCAGCTCGTCGCCGAACCAGGACATGAGGGTGCGGATCAGGGTGGGCGCCGTGTAGTAGACGGTCACGCCGTAGCGCTCGATGATCTCGAGGTGCCGCTCGCGGTGCGGGACCCCCGGCGTGCCCTCGTAGATGACCTGGGTGAGGCCGTTGCTGAGCGGGCCGTAGATCTCGTAGGTGTGGGCCGTGACCCAGGCGAGGTCGGCCGTGCACCAGTGGACGTCGGAGTCCTTCGCGTCGAAGTGCGCCCAGTGCGCCCACGAGGTGTGGGTGAGATAGCCGCCCGAGGTGTGGACCAGACCCTTGGGCTTCCCGGTGGTGCCGGAGGTGTAGATGATGAACAGCGGGTGCTCGGCGTCGAACGGCTGCGGCTCGTGGACCTCGCTCGCCGCGTCCACCGCCTCGTGCCACCACACGTCGCGGCCCGCGGTCCAGGGCACGTCCTGACCGGTGCGGCGCACCACGAGGACGTGCTCGAGGGCGGGGAGTTCGCGCGCGGCCTCGTCGGCGGCGGACTTCACCTCGACGGCCTTCCCGCGGCGGAACTGCCCGTCGGAGGTGACCAGCAGCTTCGCGCCGGTGTCGCGGAGGCGGAAGCGGACCGCCTCGGCGCTGAAGCCGCCGAAGACGAGCGAGTGCACGGCGCCGAGGCGGGCGCAGGCGAGCGCGATGACCACGGTCTCCACGAGCACCGGGAGGTAGACGACGACCCGATCGCCGGGGACGATCCCCAGATCGGTCAGGGCGTTCGCGACGCGGCTCACGCGGCGCTGCAGCTCGGCGTAGGTGACGGCCTCGCGGTCCCCCGGCTCTCCCTCGAAGTACAGGGCCACCTTGTCGCCGCGGCCGGCGCGCACGTGGCGGTCCACGCAGTTCTCGGCGACGTTCAGGCGACCGCCGTCGAACCAGCGGGCGGCGGGGACGGAGAGCTCGCCGGTCGCGGGATCGACCGTCGGCGGTGACCACTCGAGCGCCGTGTGCCACGGCTCGGTCCAGTCGAGGCGTCGCGCGGCCCCCTCCCAGAAGGCGACCGGGTCCGCGGCGGCGGTCCCGTGGATCCCGGGGCCGACGTTCCAGGTCCCGGCGAGGGCGGGGTCCGGCGGGAAGGTGCGGGTCTCGACGAGCCGCGACTCGGCGGCGGCGGTGGTGGCGGTGGTTATGCCCACTTCTTCAGCAGCCTCTTCTCGACGAGCCCGAGCAGGGCGTTGGTCAGGCTGCCCAGCAGGGCGAGCAGCACGATGGCGAGCAGGATGCGGTCCACGCGGCCGGTCTGCTGGGAGTCGTTGAGCACGAAGCCGAGGCCCATGGAGGAGGCGATCAGCTCGGCGGCGACGAGGAACAGCCACGACTGGGCCAGGGCCAGGCGCAGGCCGGAGACCACCGAGGGGACCACGGCCGGCAGCTGCACGGTGCGGAACAGGTCCCAGCCGCGCAGTCCGAAGCTGCGCCCGGCCTCGACCAGCTGCGGGTCGATGTGGCGCAGCGCCGCGGCGACCGTGGTGAGCACGGGGAAGAAGGCGCCGATCGCGATGAGGGTGATCTTCGATTCCTCGCCGATCTGCAGCCACAGGATCAGCAGCGGCACCCAGGCCAGCGAGGGCACCGCGCGCAGGGCCGCGAGGGTGGGGCTGAGCAGGGCGTCGCCCGCGCGGGAGAGGCCCACGACCGCGGCGACGGCGAGCCCGACCGCGGAGCCGATCGCGAAGCCCAGCAGCACGCGCTGGACCGAGATCGCGATGTGCAGACCCAGCTCGCCGCGGCCCGCGAGGTCCGCCCCGGCCTGCAGCACGGTCAGCGGCCCGGGCAGGCGGTACGCGGGCACCAGGCCGAGCGAGGTCGTGACCTGCCAGGCGAGCAGGATCAGCAGCGGCAGCACGGCGCCGGCGGCGAAGCGCACCGCGCCGCGGTCCCACAGCGCGGGGCGCGCGGCGGCCGACGGTCCGGTCGCCGCCCGGGTCGGGGTGTCGACGGCCGCGCTCATCAGCCGGCCACCGCGGCCTGCGCGAAGGCGTCGTGCACGATCGACTCGCGGGCCGTGTCGACCGCGTCGGCACCGCCCTGCACGTCGCCGGACTCGGCGAGCATCGGGGAGATCGCCTCGAGCACCGCGAGCTGGTCGGCGCCGGGCACGCCCGAGACGTCGAGGTTGGAGCGCTCGGTGATCACCGTGGTGGCGACGGCCAGGTCGATGCCCGCTGCGTCGGCGAGCAGCTGGGCGGTGGCCTCGAGGTTCGCGAGCGCCCAGGTGCGGGCCTCCTCGTAGGCGTCCACGACCACCTGGGCGACGTCGGCGTGCTCGTCGATGAACTGCTCGGTGGCGTTGAGGAAGCCGTAGGTGTTGAAGTCGACGTTGCGATACACGAGCTGCGCCCCGGACTCGACCTCGGCGGCGGCCATGATCGGGTCCAGTCCCGACCACGCCTCGACGCTGCCGCCCTCGAGGGCGGAGCGGCCGTCGGCGTGCTGGAGCGGCTGCAGCTCGACGTCGTCGATGCTCAGCCCGGCCTCAGTCAGCGCCTGGACCAGGAAGAAGTAGGGATCGGTCGCGGGCGTCGCGGCGACGGACCGACCGGCGAGGTCGCCGGGGCCGGTGATGTCGCTGTCGCCCGGGATTACGAGCGCGGACCACTCGGGCTGGGAGTAGATGTCGATGACCTTGATCGGCGAGCCGTTGGCGCGGGCGAGCAGCGCGGCGGAGCCGGCGGTCGAGGCGACGTCGGCGGAGCCGGAGCGGAGGAACTCGTTGGCCTTGTTGGAACCGGCCGACTGCACCCACTCGACGGTGACGGCGTCGCCGAGGACGTTCTCGATCAGCTTCTGGTCGCGCACCACGAGGCTCAGCGGGTTGTAGGTCGCCCAGTCGATCGTCAGGGAGTCGGTGCTCCATGCGCCGCCGCCCGCGTCGGAGCCGCCGCCGGAGCCGCCGGCGGTCGAGGTCGAGCCCTCGCCCGCGACGCAGGAGGCGGCACCCATCGCGGTGACGGCGGCGAGGCCGAGGGCGGCGGCGGAACGGCGGCTGAGGGTGTGCGACATGGGTGATCTCCGGGGGTGGGTCGGGCGGTGCGGGAACGGGGGTGGTCAGCCGTGGTGGTGGCTGGGGACGCCGAGGCCCTCGAGCAGCTCGGCGCGCAGCTCGGCGAGGGCGTGGTCGGCACGATCGCGGGGACGCTCCCCGGGCACCTCGACCGTGCGGGCGAGGGAGGGACGACCGGGCTCCTCGGCGTCGGTGAGGCGCAGGGAGCGCAGCAGCAGCACGCGGTCCGCGAGGTACAGCGCCTCCTCGACGTCGTGGGTGACGACGAGGACGGTGGTGGGTTCGGCGGCGTGGATCTCGAGCAGCAGGTCCTGCATGCGCAGGCGGGTGAGCGCGTCGAGCGCGCCGAAGGGCTCGTCCAGCAGCAGCACCTGGGGGGCGCGGGCGAGCGCGCGGGCCAGGGAGGCGCGCTGGGCCATGCCGCCGGAGACCTCGCGGGGGCGGAGGTCGGCGGCGTGCTCGAGGCCGACGAGGGCGAGCAGCTCGGCGACCCGCTCGCGCCCGGCGCGGCGGCCGGTGCCGCGCGGGAGGCCGAGGGCGACGTTGTCCCGGATGGTGCGCCAGGGCAGCAGGCGCGGCTCCTGGAAGGCGACCGCGCTGCGGGGATCGGTGCCCGTCAGCGCCGTGCCGTCGAGAGCGAGGGCGCCGGCGCTGGGCGTGTCCAGACCCGCGATCAGGCGCAGCAGCGTCGACTTGCCGCAGCCCGAGGGGCCGACGACGGCGACGATCTCGCCGGTGCCCAGCGTGAGGTCGAGGTCGCGCAGCACGTCATGGCGTCCCTGCGGGCCCTCGAAGGAGCGCGCGACCCCGCTGAGGCGCACGCCGTCGACGGACGACGCCTCCACGGTCGACGCGGGGGCTCGGTACGGCAGGGCGGTTCCGGGCTCGGCGACGGTACTGGTCATGTCTCCGACTATGACGAGGCGCGACGGCTCCGCGCCAGATCCGTGTCATAAGGCGTCATAGTCGGGGTGCGAAGGAGGCCGACGGAGGTGCGGTGTGTGGGCCGCGCCACACCGCGCCCTCGCACCCCTCGGGCGCGCGGCTCAGCTCGCGCGGCGCTCGAGCCGGGCGTCGAGCATCGCGCGGATCCCCGGCCACTCGAGCGGGAGGATCGAGTACACGACGGTGTGGCGCACCGAGCCGTCGGGCAGGATCCGGTGTGCGCGCAGGATCCCGTCCTGCTGCGCGCCGAGGGCCTCGACGGCGCGGCGCGAGGCGAGGTTCAGGTGGTGGACCCGGAACTCGACGCGGAGCAGGTCGAGGGTGTCGAAGGCATGGCCCAGCAGCAGGCGCTTCATCGCCGTGTTCACGCCGGTGCGGTGCACGGAACCGGCCAGATAGGTGTTCCCGATCTCGAGGCCCCGGTCGGCGAGCGCGAGGTTCATGAAGGTGGTCAGGCCCACCACGCGCTCGTCGGTCTCGCGCACGACGGCCCAGGCGAGCCGGGAACCGGCAGCGACATCGGCCAGGAGACCGCGGACGGAGCCCTCGACCGCCTCCGGTGCCGGGACGTGCGGGGCGAAGGGCAGACGGTGGATGTCCCCGTCGGCCACGACTTCGCGGAGCCCGGGCACGTGCCGCGCCTCCAGGGGCTCGAGGCGGAGGCCGTGGCCGGCGAGGGTCACCGGCTCCAGGCGGGCGGGCTCAGACATGCGGCCGCTGGGCGCGCTTCTCGATCGCCAGCTCGTAGTAGCGCAGCAGGTCGTCGGAGGCGTTCTCCCAGGAGAATTTCTCCGCCTCGGTGCGGGCGGCGGTACGGATCGACGCGCGCAGCGACGCATCGCCGAGCCGGTCGAGTGCCCGGTCCAGGCTCGGCTCGTCGTCGTGGTCGAAGAGGAGCCCGTCCACCCCGTCGGTGACCTGCTCAATCGTCGGGCCCGAGCGCGCGGCGACGACCGGCAGGCCGGAGGCCATGCCCTCGAGGATCACCAGGCCGAGGGTCTCGGTGACCGACGGGAACACGAACGCGTCGGCGCTCGCGAAGGCGCTCGCGAGCGTCTCCCCGCCCATGAAGCCCGGGAAGGTGGTCGCGGTGCCGCGGAACATCTCCTCGAGCTCACCGCGGAACGGACCGTCGCCGACGATCGCGAGGGCCACGTCGTCCCGGCGGTCCATCATCGGCCGCAGCCGGTGGATCTCCTTCTCCGCGGCGAGGCGGCCGACGAACACCAGCAGCTTCTTCTCGGGGTGCCCGCCGCTGAGCCGCTCGCGCATCTCCTCGCTCGCGAAGCGGGGGTGGAAGGTCTCGGTGTCCACCCCGCGGCGGACCACGTGGAGGTTCTCGAGGCCGTGCTGGGCGAGTTCCGCCTTCATCGTCTCCGAGGTCGCGATGTTGACCTCGGCCATCGCGTGGTTGCGCTTGATCTGCCACCACACCGCGGGCTTCCCCCAGCTCCACGCCCGGTACAGGTCGAGATAGCGGGGGATGTGGGTGTGATAGCTGGCCACCAGCGGGATCCGCTGCCGGCGCGCGGCGAAGGCCCCCGAGGAGGCGAGCAGCAGGGGCTGCGCGGCGTGGACGACATCCGGGTGGAAGCCGCGGATGATGCCGTCCACGGTGGGGTTCGGGAGGGTGAAGCGCCGATGCTTGTAGAACGGCAGCGTCACCGGGCGGATGCCCACCACCCGTGCCCCGTGGTGCTCGGTCACCCCGAGATCGGGGGCGATCACGATGACCTCGTGCCCGAGGTCGGTGAACCGCTCGACGGCGTGGCGCAGACGCGTCACCACGCCGTCGACGGAGGGCAGGAAGGTCTCCGTGACGATCGCGATCTTCACGGAATCCGGCTCACTTCCAGGTGACGGTGGGCATGACCAGCTCGCGCTTGACGCGATCGGTGTTCTCGAGCGCCACCTTCAGCACCTCGGCGAGGTGCTCGTCGGTCAGCAGGTGCGGCTGCAGGCCCAGGTCCAGGAGGTTGGTGTTGACCGCGTTGTAGTAGTGGTCGTACTTCTCCACGCGGGGGTTCTCGGTGTTGGCGATGTTCGCCTCGAGGCCCATGCCGCGGGCGACCTGCTGCACCTTCTCGGCGAGCTCCTTGACGGAGAACTGCTCGGTGAACTGGTTGTAGACGCGGAACTCGCCGCGGTCGGCCGGGTTCTCGCAGGCGATCTCGATGCAGCGCACGGTGTCCTGGATGTCCAGGTAGCCGCGGGTCTGCGAGCCGTTGCCGTAGACGGTGAGGTCATGGCCGATCGCGGCCTGGATGATGAAGCGGTTCAGGGCCGTGCCGAACACCGCGTCGTAGTCGAAGCGGTTGACCAGGCGCGGATCGCGGCGGGTCTCGTCGGTCTCGAGGCCGTAGACGACGCCCTGGTTCAGGTCGGTGGCGCGCACGCCCCAGATGCGGCAGGCGAACATGATGTTGTCGCTGTCGTGCACCTTGGTGAGGTGGTAGAAAGAGCCGGGGGCCTTCGGGAACGGCAGGCGGTCCTTGCGGCCCTTGTGCTCGATCTCGATCCAGCCCTCCTCGATGTCGATGTTCGGCTGGCCGTACTCGCCCATGGTGCCGAGCTTGACGAGGTGGCAGTCGGGAGCGTGGTCCTTGATCGCCCACAGGACGTTCAGGGTGCCCTCGACGTTGTTGCGGTGGTTCTCGATCGCGTGCTCGCGGTCGATCATCGAGTACGGCGCGGAGCGGTGCTCGGCGAAGTGCACGAAGGACTCGGGCTGCAGGTCCTCGAAGATCGAGACGACGGCCTGGTAGTCCGTGAGGTCGGCGATGCGGACGGCGATGTCCTTCCCGGAGACCTCCTTCCACGCCGCGACCCGCTCCTCGAGGGAGAGAATCGGGGTCATCGAGTTGGACCCGAGCTCCACGTCGATCTCGCGGCGGACCAGGTTGTCGACGATCGTGACGTCGTGCCCCTTCTCCGACAGGTACAGGGCAGTGGGCCAGCCGCAGAATCCATCTCCACCGGCGACGACGATCTTCATTGCGAGAATCCTCCAAAAGGGTCCAGGTCCCGGCGTGCGAACGGACACCACAGCCGGATTGTGAAACGTCGTGTCCGCTCTTAACGTAGTGCAGGTCGGGTGCCGCTCAAAGACGACGGACGCCCGCGTGAACAGCGGAGGAACAGGCCATGACCAATGCGTACGACGACGGCTCCGAGACGGCCGCTCCTCCCGCTCCGGACACTGTAGCGTCGGCCGGAGGGGCGATCCTGGGGGTCGCCGAGAGCTTCTCGGCGCCGTCCCAGCACACCCCGCACGTCCCGCACGTCCCGCACGTCCCGCACGGTCAGCATGCCCCGCCGCGGCCCCGTCCGCTGCCGGACACCTCGCGCCGCGTCCTGGTCATGGGGATCGTCAACCGCACCACCGACTCCTTCTTCGACGAGGGCCGCACCTTCGCGCTCGAGAAGGCGGTCGGGGCGGGCCGGGCCGCCGCGGCCGCGGGCGCCGACCTGGTGGACGTGGGCGGCGTGAAGTTCGCGCCCGGGGAGGCGCTGCCCGTCGCCGAGGAGATCGAGCGGGTCGTCCCCGTGGTCGCGGCGCTCCGCGCCGAGCTCCCGGCCGACGTGCTGCTCTCGGTCGACACCTTCCATGCCGAGGTCGCCCGCGAGGCCATCGCCGTCGGTGCCGACCTGATCAACGACACGACCGGGCTCTCCGATCCGCGGATGTGCGAGGTCGTCGCGCGGACCGGAGCCTCGCTCGTGATCACCCACTCCCTCGCGGCGCCGCGCCGGCCCTATCCGCGCCCGCAGTACGACGACGTCGTCGAGGAGGTGCGGGACTTCCTCGCCGCCCGGCTCGAGCGCGCTCTCGAGGCCGGGGTGCCGCGCGAGCGGATCGTGCTCGACCCCGGTCCGGACCTGAACAAGAACACCCGGCAGACCCTCGAGATCCTGCGCGAGTGGCGCGAGTACACGGGCATGGGCCTGCCCGTGCTCGCGGCGCTGTCCCGCAAGGACGTGATCGGCGAGACGCTCGGGCTGCCCAAGGAGGAACGACTCGAGGGCTCGCTCGCGGCGGCCGCCTGGGTGATCGCGCGGGGCGCGCGGATCCTGCGCGTCCACGACGTCGCCGAGAGCGTGCGCCTGGTGCGCATGCTCGAGGTGCTCGCCGGGTGGCGGGAACCGGCCGGCCCCTTGGTCCACAACGTCTGATCGGCCGGTCCACGGGCCGCCGGCCGCGCCTCCCCTCAAGAGTGCGCGGCGAGCACCGCGTCGGCCAGGCGCGGCATGACCTCGCGATGGGCGTCGCAGAAGTCGTGGGAGGTCCCGACCACGAGCGCCAGGTCAGCCTCGCGGTCCACCCAGAAGGCGGTGCCGCGCATCCCGAAGTGGCCGAAGGTCCCCGGGCTGTTGCCCGACCCGGTCCAGTGCGGGCTCTTGTGCCCGCGCACCTCGATCCCGAGCCCGAAGGGGTTGGGGCTCTGCTTGCCGAAGCCGGGCATGATCCCCACCAGCTCGGGGAACGAGGGGGTGGTCAGCTCGGCGTCCCAGCAGGGCTCGAGCAGGGTGGGGCGGAGCAGCTCGGCGGCGAGCAGGGCGAGGTCCGCGAGCGGCCCCGCGGCGCCGACGGAGGCGGACCCCTCCCACTCGAGCCGGGTCATGCCGAGCGGCTCGGCGAGCTCGTCCCGCACCCAGTCCTCGAGGTCGCGGCCGGTCGTGCGCTCGAGATGCCGCCCGGCCTCGTCGATCCCGTAGTTGGAGTAGTGCCGGCGCAGCCCGGGCGCCTGCAGCGTCGACTCGGACTCGTAGAAGTATCCGGAGGCGTGCGCGAGGAGATGACGGAGGGTCGACCCGGGCGGCCCGACCTCGTCGTCGAGGCTCATCAGCCCCTTCTGCAGGGCGAGCGCGCAGGCGAAGCCGGTCACGGACTTGGTCACCGAGCGCCAGGGCCGCACCCGCTCGAGGTCGCCTCGCGCCTCGCGCACGCCCTCGGGGCCGAGCACGATCGCCGCGGCCTCGAAACCGAAGTCGTCGAGCGCGCCGAGCGCGCCGAGTCCCTCGTGGTCACTCACGACCGGGTCCCGAAGCGCGCGAGGATCGCGTCGGTCAGCGGGGGCCAGGCGCGCACGTGGTCGGGGCCGAAGGGCCGCTCACCCAGGAAGCAGGCGGTCAGGCCCGCCTCCGGATCCGCCCAGAGGAAGGAGCCGGACTGGCCGAAGTGGCCGACGGTGCGCGGCGAGGAGGCGGCGCCGGTCCAGTGCGGGTCCTTGTGATCGCGGATCTCGAGGCCGAGTCCCCAGTCGTTCGCGCGCTGCCGCCCGTAGCCGGGCAGGATCCCGCCGAGCCCCGGGAACTGCACGCCCATGGCCTCGCGCCACAGCGCCGGGGAGATCAGGGTGGGCGCGAGCAGCTCGCGACCGACGGAGAGCAGGTCCCGCACGCTGCCGTGGTAGCCCGCGGCTGGAGAGCCGGAGGGGTCGAGGTCGACGAGGTCGAGCCCGGCCACGACGGTCTGCTCGACCCACTCGGGCATGTCGTAGCCGGTTGCGTCCTCGAGGTGGGCGGCGAGCACCTCGAAGCCGGTGTTGGAGTAGTTGCGCCGCTCCCCGGGCGCGCCGAGCAGCTCCTCCCCCGTGAAGGGATAGCCCGCGGTGTGGGCGAGGAGGTGGCGCACGGTCGACCCCGCGGGGCCCGCGGGCTCGTCGAGCTCGAGCAGGCCCCGTTCCACCGCCACGAGGACGGCGAGTGCGGCGATCGGCTTGGAGACGCTCGCGAGCGGCCAGGCGCGCGTCGCATCGCCCTGGATGTGGAGCACCCCTCTCGCGTCCGCGACCCCGAGCGCGTGGGCGAAGTCGACCCCGACCTCGAGCGGCGTCGGATCGGGCGGCGGGGCGGTCTGCGGCGTCACGGGGCCACTATGGCATGTCGCTGCAGCGAGGCCAGTGCGGGGCCGGTGCGGGCCCCGTCGGACGCCCAGACATCCGTCCAGAACACCTACCGCCGAGAAATCAGCGCTCGACCTGCGTCGTCACAAAATCGTCACATCCGCACGCCCAACCAGCATCTTTTCCCTCTAGTTTACTCTTTCTTGACTCTCGATACTGGGTCCACCGCCACCGTCGGCGGCCGCACAGCCGATCCCAGAGGGGGGACCGTCATGACCATCCACCTGACCGAGAGACCGACCGCGCCCGGGGACCCGCAGAGGCTCACGCCGGGCCGTCGGACCCTGCTGCTGGGCGTGGGGACGCTCGGCGCGGGACTCCTCGCCGGCATCGGACCCGCGAGCGCCGCGAGCACCCTGCGCAAGGGGTCCACGGGCGCCGAGGTGACGACGCTGCAGAAGAAGCTGTGGGCGCTGCGCTACTGGTGCGGCACGGCCGACGGCTCCTTCGGGCACCTCACCCAGCAGGCCGTCTGGGCGCTGCAGAAGTCCGCCGGGCTCTCGAAGGACGGCGTGGTCGGGCCGAAGACCTGGGCGGCGCTGAACGACGGGGTGCAGCCCTCCCGCCGGATCACGAGCGGCATCGGCTTCGAGGTGAACCTCTCCCGGCAGGTGATGATCCTGACCACCCAGGGGCGCCTCGGCTACATCCTCAACACCTCGACCGGCAGCGGGGAGCGCTACTACTCCGGCGGGCGCTGGAAGACGGCGACCACCCCGAAGGGCGACTTCTCGATGTTCCGCCTCTACTCGAAGGGCTGGCAGAGCGGCCCGCTCGGGGACCTCTACCGCCCCGGGTACTACGACCGCGGCTGGGCCGTGCACGGCTCCTCCTCGATCCCGCCCTACCCCGCCTCGCACGGCTGCTGCCGGATCTCGACCGCCGCCTCGGACCTGCTGTGGTCGGTCTCGTGGTTCCGCGAGGGCCGACGGGTGCTCATCTACTGAGCGGTCCCGTCCGCTGGGAGAGCCCGCAGAGAGAAGGGAGGGGCGACAACATCTGGCTCGAGGACCGCGACGCGGTGCGCACCCCGATGCAATGG
>NZ_JBVDDO010000007.1:0-5614 GCF_055454375.1 Brachybacterium sp. B718/18
CCCACACCCGGCGGGATGGAGGGGGGACCGGCGGGCCGCTCATCTCAGTCCACCAGCACGCCGCGCTCAGCGAGGACGCGCCGCGCGATCACCGTGCCGTCCTCACCGCCCTCGCCGTTGCGGGGCCAGCGGTGGGCGTGGAGGCCGAGCGCACGGGCCGCCTCGACGTTGTCCGCGCGGTCGTCGAAGAACACGACGGCCGAGGGGATCGACACCCCGCCGGTCTCGTGCGCGAGGGCGTCGAGCAGGATCCGGTAGATCTCGGCATCGGGCTTCATCACCTTCTCCTCTGCGGAGATCACCGCGAAGGAGAACGCCTCGAACCAGTCGGTGCGGCGCACCGCCTCGCCGAAGGAGGCGGAGGCATTCGACAGCAGCACCAGGCGCACCCGCGCCCGGGCGAGGTCGTGGATCAGCTCGCGGGAGGCAGGGTCCAGGCGCAGGAAGTAGCGGTTGTCGGCGTCCTGCAGCTCCTCGATCTCCGCGGCCGTCAGCGAGTCGACGCCGACGGCGGCGGCGACCGCGCCCCAGTATTCCGCCGGGCTGGTCCGGCCCTCGTCGTAGGCCGGGCGGTGCGCCCACAGCGCCTCGGCGAGGACAGCGGGATCGCCGCCGAGCAGCTCGTGGAGGTCCGGGACCGGGTCGTGCCCGGCGGAGAGCACTCCCCCGAAGTCGAAGACGACGGTGGGGCTCGGCGGGGTGCGGCGGCGGTTCCTGCTCACTTCTCGATCACGTCCTCACAGGTGACCAGGCCCTCGGTGGAGCCGGTCTCGGCGATGGTCTCGGTGGCCTCGACGGCCTGGTCGAAGGTCTCCACGGCGACGACCTCGAGGCCGTCGGGCTCGTAGCCGACGACCTCCTGGCAGTTCGCGGCCGGCGCGAGGAAGAAGTCGGCACCCGTGTCGGACGCGCCGACCATCTTCTGGCGGATCCCGCCGATCGCGCCCACGGCGCCGTCGGCCGCGATGGTGCCGGTGCCGGCGATCGACTCCCCGCCCGTGAGCGCCCCCGGAGTCAGCTCGTCGTAGACGGCGAGGGAGAAGATCATCCCGGCGCTGGGACCGCCGATGTCGCCGACGGCGAGGTCCACCTCGAAGGGGAACTCGTAGCCGTCGGAGAGGACGATCCCGAGCCGCGCGGTGCCGTCGGCCTCCTCGGCGGGGACCTCCAGCTCGAGCTCCTCACCGTCGCGGCGCACGGTCATCGCGACCGGGCCGGCGGGGTCGGCGGCGCGGATCAGGGTGCGGAAGCCCTCGAGGTCCGCGGCGGTCTCCCCGCCGACGGAGACGATCACGTCGCCGGGCTCGAGGGTCCCGTCGGCGGGCCCGTCTTCCTCGACACCGGCCACGAGCACGGCGGGCTCGTACTCGATGCCGAGCGCGTCGAGCGCGACGGCGACCGCACCCTGCTGCGAGGTGCTCATCGAGGCGGTGTTCGTCAGCGTGGTCTGCTCGCGGGTCTGTCCCTCGGGGAAGACGGACTCCCGCGGTAGCACGGCCTGGCTGCGGTCGAACCACGCCCGGATCACCTCGACGGGGGTGACGGTGTAGCCGGGACCGCCGTCGACCGAGACGGTGGTCATCATCAGCTCGCCCTCGGTGGGGTGGGTCTCGGCCCCGGAGATCACGAGGATCTGCTCCTCCTCGTACTCGCCGAGCACGTCGACGGCGGGGCCGGGCCGCTCGACGACATAGGGCACGGGGATCACCGAGGCGCCGATGATCATCGCGCACAGCAGCAGGAGGGAACCGATCGCCCAGCCCGGCCGGGCCAGCTGCGCCTCCTCGAGCCAGCGGTCGCCGAGGGCACGGGCCCGGCGGAGTCGGGTGGGTCGGGAGGGGTCGGAGCTCACCCGCACATTGTGCCCCAGGGCCCTCGCGGGATCGGGGCGGGAGCGGATTGCGCTGTGGGCGGAGCGGCCGGGCGCGCCCTGCCCGGCCCCAGCCCCGCTCGGTACGCTGAGCGCCCACGCACTGCAGGAGGTGGCCATGACCGACGGCCCGATCCCGGGCGGCCCCGGGAACATGGACGAGGAGGCGCTGAAGCGCTTCCTGAAGGAGACCTTCGGGGGCGCGCTGCCCGACGGGGCGCTCGACGGGGTCGATCTCTCGGCCCTCGCCCAGCAGGCGAACCTGCCGCAGGACCCGGCGCAGCTGCGCGCCGCCGCCGCGCAGATGCAGCATCTCTTCGCCTCGCAGGGCGACGGCCCCGTGAACTGGCAGATGGCCGAGGATCTCGCCCGGCGTACCGCCGCGGGCCAGACCGGCGTGCCGGGGCTGCCGGAGCCCGTCGGCTCCCCCGGTGACCCGACGCCCTCCACCGCGACCGTCGCCGAGCTGCGCCAGGCGGCGCAGGTCGCTCGGCTGTGGCTGGACCCGGTGCTCGCGATCGACGTGCCTTCCGCGGAGCTGGGGGTGTTCAGCCGCGGCACCTGGCTGGTGCGCACCCTGCCGCACTGGAAGGGCATCGTCGAGCCGGTCGCGAAGTACATGGCGGGCGCGATCGGCGAGGCGATCGCCGCGCAGATGGGCGAGATGGGACGGATGGACGGGGCGGCCGCCGCGGGCCTGCCCGGCGGCGATCCCGCCGCGATGATGGAGCGGATCGGCGGCACCCTGTTCGGGGTGCAGTTCGGTCACGCGATCGGATCCCTCGCCCGGGAGGCGTCCGGCACCACCGATCTCTCGCTGCCCCTGGGCCGGGAGGGCGAGCCCGCCCTGGTCGCCGCGAACGTCGAGGACCTCATCTCCGCGCACTCGCTGGACCCCGGCGCCGCGCGCATCTTCCTCGCCGCCCGCGAGATCGCGCACACCGCTCTGTTCTCCGCCGCGCCCTGGTTGGGGAGGGCGCTGTTCTCGGCGATCGAGGACTACGCCCGCGGCATCACGCTGGACCTCGACGCCCTCGACGAGATGGTCAGCGGCCTGGACCTCTCCGATCCAGCGTCGCTGCAGGCGAGGCGGCCGGAGGAGATGTTCGTCTTCACCCGGCGCGCCTCCCAGGAGCGCGCCCTCGAGGAGCTCGCCACGACCCTCGCCCTCGTCGAGGGGTGGGTCGACCACGTCACCACCCGGGCGCTGGAGGGCAAGATCCCGCACCTGGACGCGCTGCGGGAAGTCCTGCGGCGGCGCCGCGTCGCCGGCAGCCCCGCCGAGCAGATGCTGTCCGGCACCGTCGGCATCGAGCTGCGCCCGCGGCAGGCTCGCGAGGCCCTCGCCTGGTGGGACAGCGTGCTCGCGACCGAAGGAGAGCAGGCGCGCGAGGCCAAGTGGGACCACCCGGACCTGCTGCCGAGCGCCGAGATGCTCTCCGGCCGCCCGCAGGCTCCGCAGGAGGCGCCCGAGGGAGAGGAGTCCGGCGACCTGGCTGCCGTGGAGATCCCCTCGGACTTCGATGCGGAGCTCGCGCGGCTCCTCGCCGGCGAGGACCTCGGCAGCGCGCCCCGCGAGGACGAGCAAGGCCGGGTGCTGCCCGAGGACCGGGACGGCTCCGCCGACGGGTCCGATGGGTCCGCCGACGGGCGGCCCGACGGCTCCGACGACGACACCGACGAGGGGTCCGAGGGCTCCGCCGACGATGACCGCTGAGGCCCTCGCGGAGATCGCCCGGGCCGCCACCGCGCCGTCGGGTCCGGAGCTGGCGTCGGAGTACGGCGACCTGTTGCGGGAGAATCCGCGGGCGCTGCACCGCGACGGCGGCCCGCGGCATCTCACGGCGAGCGCGATCGTCGTCGACGCCCCCGGCGAGCACGTCGCGCTGGTGTGGCATCGCAAGGGCCGCTTCTGGGTGCAGCCCGGCGGGCACCTCGAGGCGGGCGAGACCTCCTTCGAGGCGGCGGCGCGCCGCGAGGTCGCCGAGGAGACCGGGCTGGAGGACCTCGAGGCGGTCGGTGACGGCCCCGCCGTGCTGAACCGTCACGGACTCGATGCGGCCTTCGGCGCCTGCCATGAGCATTGGGACGTGCAGTACCTGCTGCGCACGAGACGCTCCGCGGCCGAGGAAACACTGCGGCCGAGTGAGGAGTCCCCCGAGGTGGTCTGGGTGCCCTGGCCCCTGCACGATACGGGGGCCGCCGAGACGGCGACCCTGCCCGAGGGCACGGTGCCGGATCTAGCCGCGAACCTGCGGCGTCTCGGCCGGCACCTGGCGGCGCAGGGCGCCTGAGCCGCTCCCGGCTCCTGGACCGCTCGTGGCCTCTGGTGGGCGACCGCCGTGCGGGCCGGTCCGGCTGGCGATGCCCGTCCTCAGTCGATCGCGGAGCCGTCCCCCGCACCGCTCCCCCGCGCCTCGGTCGAGGCAGGGCCTGCGGGCTGCCCGCCGTCAGGATCGGGCCAGTCCCGCGCCCAGGCGACTCCGGCGAGGAAGGCCTCCGCCCGCTCCGCCTCCGGATAGCGGGCCATGAGGGCGCGGAACTGCGGGCCGTGGCCGTCGTCGGCCAGGAGGTGGGCGAGCTCGTGCACGAGCACGGCGTGCACCACGTAGTCGGGCATCCCCTGCAACCGGGTGGAGAGCCGGATCGTGCCCTCGGCCGCGGTGCACGAGCCCCAGCGGTGCTTCTGGCGGGTGGACCACGTGACGGAGACGGGACGGGCGCGGCCCCCGAGGTAGCGCTCGCTGAGCTCGGCGGCGAGCTGCAGGAGGTGTGCATCACCCCGCGGGGCGGAGGTGGTGCGGCTCTCCTTCGCGGCGAGCTGGTCGAGCATGCGCCGCACCCACTGCTCCTCCTGCCGCCGGGAGAAGGCCGCCGGCATCGCGATGATCAGATCGCCGTCCCGCCGGGTGATCGCGACGGAACGGGTGCGGCGGCGCGAGCGACGCACCAGGACCCGCTCTCCGCGGGGTCCGCGCTGCTGCTCGAGGAGGACGGTCTCGGTCATGCACCCAGCCTGGCACGCGCAACGGCACAAACTTTCTCCGTCCACAGGTGTGCACGGCGAGATGGGCCACAGCATGCCTGTGACCTGCACCGTCGATCTTCCCTCCACAGCGGGTCCCGGCCCGTCCGCACCCTGTCCACAGTGCAGCGGCTGTTGTCCACAGTCGGTCCCCGGCCCGCCTTTGACCGCCGCCCCGAGTCCGGCTAGGTTTCCGTGGACGTGGGACCCCGGGATAACTAGTAGGACGCACACGGGGAAGGTGCGCGTGGTGCTGAGCGCCCCCGGGGTCCTACGGCCCGATCGGCGTCCAGCCCGGTCCGGGCGGACGATGCCGGCTCGCCGTGCGCACTTCCTCGGCTCCTCGCGGAGCCCCCTCGACCCGAAGCGCGCGGCGAGCCGTCGCCCTGTCCGCGGCGCGCCTGATTCGTGCGCGCCGGGAGTCCCCGTCTATGGTGGGTCGATCCCGCGTGCATCGCCTGAGCGATCGCGCCGGGGAACGGAATCACCATCGAGTCCCACGAGGAGCGAATATGGCCGACGAGACCTACGCCGGAGAGTTCTACTGCGTCAAGTGCCGCGAGAAGCGCGAGGCCGAGGGGAACGTCGTCGTCTCCAACGGCCGCCGCATGGCCAAGGCCGTGTGCCCCGAGTGCGGCACCAAGCTCAACCGGATCCTCGGCAAGGCCTGAGGACCGCTCCCGGGCCGCTTCTCGAGCGGCCCGGGGACCACGAAGGGG
>NZ_JBVDDO010000007.1:5624-156121 GCF_055454375.1 Brachybacterium sp. B718/18
CTGTGGGGTGCTCCGCCCCCTTCGTCGTGCGGCACCCGAGCGCGAAGGGCTCAGGCGGCGCTGACCGCCGAACGGTCCTTGCGGGGACGCCCCCGGCCGCGCTTCACCGCGATGATGCGGCCCGACTCGAAGATGGAGCCGCCCCACACGCCCCACGGTTCCTCGCGCTCGAGGGCACCGCGACGGCAGTCCTCGATCAGCGGGCAGTCGGCGCACAGCATCTTGGCCTGCTCGAGGTCAGCGGGTCGTTCGGAGAAGAAGAGGTCCGCGGCCTCCGCGTCGTGGCAGGGCAGCAGATGCGCCGAGGCGGCGTCGGGGGACAGGAACGTGCTGAGGGAGGTGGTGATAGTCATCGTCTCGCTGCTTCGAAGATCGTCGGGGACGAGCCCTGTCAGGGGCGGGGTGCGGCGGCGGCGCCGCACCGGCAGCGAGGTGGACCTCGTCAGCTCAGGTGGGCACCTGCGGGGATACGACCCCGATACCGCTGCGGGAGAGCGGGCACTCCGAAGGAGTACGGCCCTGCTTCCGCGATATTCCTGATGATCATGAGGCCACCCCCTTTCTGTGCGCGCTCACCGGTGTCCCGGTTCGCGATGCGGACGATTGACGAGTTGAGTCTACACACCCGTCACAGATCGCACATCTATTTTTTGACCTGCGGCGATGCCTTCCGGGACGCGGTTCCTGCGACCTTCCGGCGATGGGCGCCGAGGAGCTCGAGCAGCTCCTCCCCCACGCGCTGCGCCGCGGCGGGGCCGAGCCCGGGGACGGCCAGCAGCTCCTCGGCCGTCGCGGGCATCCGCTCCGCGACGGCCTCGAGCGCGGCATCGGTCAGCACGGCGTAGGGAGGACTGCCCAGGGCCGCCGCGCGGTCCCTGCGCCAGCGGCGCAGGTCCTGCAGCAGGTCCCCGCTCGCGGGGGAGGGGCAGCCGGGGTGGCGGCCCAAACGCTGCTCGGCGGGGGCCACGAGGGCCTGCCCGCAGACCCGGCACTCGGTGTGCACGGTCGCGCTGCGACGCCCGGTGCGCCGCGCGGTCGGGCCGCCTCCCCCGGGCCGACGGTTCTCGGGATGGTCGAGGATCCCGTCGAGGAAGCGGGAGGGCTTGCGGCTGCCGCGTGCCCCGACGCTGCGGGCCGCGGCCCAGCTGACCGTGAGCAGGTCGCGGGCGCGCGTGAGGGCGACGTAGAAAAGGCGCCGCTCCTCCTCGACCTCGGCCGCCGAGGAGGCCATGGAGATCGGCAGCAGGCCGTCGCTCGCCCCGACCAGGAACACGACGGGCCATTCGAGGCCCTTCGCGGCATGGATGGAGGCGAGGGTGACGCCGTCCACGAGCGGGGCGGACTGCGCCTCGGCCCGCTCCTCGAGCTCGCGCACGAGGTCCGGGAGCGCGGCCCCGGGACGGGCGAGCACGGTGTCGGCGAGGCCGACGAGGGCCTGCAAGGAGTCCCAGCGATCGCGCACGGCTCCGGTCGACTCGGGTGCTTTCTCGGACCATCCCTGCTGGCCGAGGACGTCGCGCACGACCCGGGCGGGCTCCTCGTGCTCGAGCCGGGCCGCGGCGCGCAGCGCGACCATCGCCCGGCGGACCTCCTGACGCTCGAAGAACCGGTCCCCGCCGCGCACCAGATAGCCGATGCCGCGGCCCGTGAGCGCCTGCTCGAAGGCCTCGGACTGGCTGTTGGTGCGGAACAGGATCGCGATGTCGGCGGCGGGTCGGCCCTCGGCGACGAGGTCGGCGATTCGCTGGCCGACGCCCTCGGACTCGGCGACGTCGTCGGGATAGGACTCGATCGTCGGCGGTTCCCCCGCCTCCCGCTGCGCGACGAGCGTGAGGCGATGGTCGCGGGTGCGCCCCCGGGCGGCGTCCAGCGCCGTGTTCGCCAGGCGCACGATCTGCGGGGTCGAGCGGTAATTGCGTTCGAGCCGGATGGTGCGGGCGCGCTTGAACTCCTGGGAGAAGTCCAGCAGGTAGGAGGCGCGGGCGCCCGCGAAGGTGTAGATGGTCTGGGCCGCGTCCCCCACCACGCAGAGATCGTCGGAGCTGCCCAGCCACAGGCGCAGCAGCGCGTGCTGCAGCGCCGAGACGTCCTGGTACTCGTCCACCACGAAGTGCTTGTACTGGGAGCGCACCTCCCGGGCGACGTCGGCCCGCTCGGTGAGGAAGCCGACCATGTGCAGCAGCACGTCCTCGAAGTCGATGACGCCCTTCTCCTTCTTCACCTCCTCGTACTGGGTGAGGATGCGGGAGATGGTGCGGGCGTCGAAGCCGGCGGCCCCGGGCCGGCGTGCGGCCTCGGCCGCGGCGGGGTACGCCTCGGGGGTGAGCATCGAGACGCGGGACCACTCCACCTCGGCGACGATGTCGCGCAGCGCGGCGCGGTCCACCGAGAGGTGCAGGCGCTGGCAAGCCTCCCCCACGCCCGGGTACTTGCTCGCCATGATGTCCGGCATCGGCCCGCCCACCACCCGCGGCCAGAAATGCCGCAGCTGACGCAGCGCCGCCGAGTGGAAGGTGCGGGCCTGCACCGCCGGGACCCCCAGATCACGCAGGCGCGAGCGCATCTCCGCCGCGGCCTTCGCCGTGAAGGTGACGGCGAGGACGTGGCGCGGGTTGAGCTGACCGGTCGCGACGCCGTAGGCGATGCGGTGGGTGATCGCGCGGGTCTTGCCCGTCCCCGCGCCGGCGAGGACGCAGACGGGCGTGCCGAAACTGCGGGCGGCCTCGCGCTGCTCGGGGTCGAGCGCGGCGAGCAGCGCCTCGGGATCGGGGACGGGGAGCGGGGCGTCGGTCATCGCGGACCATCCTGCCAGCGGAGCCCGACGGACGAGCGGGCGGTGTGGACGCGGCGTCGCTCACGGCGCACGGATCACGCCGCGGGGATCAGCCCGCGAGGATCAGCCCGCCGGGCGCTCGCGGGACCAGTCGTCGATGAGGGCTCGGCCGAGGGAGGCGTTGGCGGGGATCTCGAGGCCCCCCGACTCGAGGGCCGCGTGGAACTCCTCCCGGGTGAACCAGCGGGCCTCGGCGATCTCCTCGTCCTGGAGGGTCAGCTCGGCGGAGCCCGAGATCCATGCGCGGTAGCCGAGCATGAGCGAGCGCGGGAAGGGCCAGGGCTGGCTGCCGACGTACTCGACCTCCGCGACGGTGAGGCCCACCTCCTCGGCCACCTCGCGGGCGACCGCGTTCTCGAGGCTCTCCCCCGGCTCGACGAATCCGGCGAGCACCGAGTGGAACCGACCGCGGAATCTCGCGTTGCGGGCCAGCAGCAGCCGGTCGCGGTCATCGCGCACGGCCATGATCACGGCCGGGTCGGTGCGGGGGAAGTGCTCGGAGCGGTCCTCGCGGCAGCGCAGCACCCAGCCGGCCATATCCGCCTCGAGCAGCTCGCCGCACAGCGGGCAGTGCTTCATCGAGCGGTGCCAGGCGCCCATCGCGACGGCGGTCAGGGCGAGATCGGCATCCTCCGGGGTGAGATCCCCCGCGATGCGGCGCAGGTCCCGCAGGTCCCGGCCGGGATCATCGATCTCGGGACTGGGCTCGGGCAGCTCCACGCCCAGGACCCGCACCCCGTCGCGGAACGAGAGCAGAACGAGGCTGTCGTGGCCGCCGCGCGGATCGGCCTCCTCGAGCAGCACGCGCAGGCCGGCGTCCGTCTCCTTCACGGCGACCGCCCCGGCGCGGGTCACGAGGTAGCGGGCGTCGGGACCGGGATCCAGCACGCCCTCCTCGCCGCGACGCAGGGCGTCACGATCGCTGCCGACGAGGGTCAGGGGGGTGTCCAGATGGGGTCCGCGCAACATCGCCATGGTCCTCAGCCTACGCGGGAGCGGAGGGGCGGCCGGGTACGGTGTGAGGGTGCATCGCAACTCCTACTCCCTGGCAGCCCTCGCCGCGGCGGCGGTCCCCGGTCTGGTTCCCGCGCAGACCACGCCGATCGCGACCCCGGTCGAGGACCTCGACGTCGCAGGAGTGGTGGGCGAGGACGGCCGCCGGGTCATGATCCTCTCCCCCGCCTCGGTGGCCGCCGGGGTGCACCTGGAGCGCGACCTGCGCGTCGCCGATGCGCTCACGGGCACGCCGTTGCGCGGCGTGATCCCTCCGGTGCTCGGAGTCGTCAAGCTCGCCGAGGGTGGCCGGGCCGCGGTGACCGAGGCGCCCGTCGGCCGCCCGCTGATGCTGCAGGACCTGCAGGACTCGCCCGCGCTCGCGCGCTCGCTGGGCCAGGTGCTCGCACGGATCCACACGGTGCCCCGCTACGCCGCCGAGGCCGCGGGGGTGGAGACCTTCACCCCCGCCGCACTGCTGGCGGAGCACCGGGACCGGGTCACCCGAGCGCAGGAGGGCGGGCATCTCCCCGCAGCGGTCGCCCAGCGCTGGGAGTCGCTGCTGGCCGACGAGGAGCTGTGGGACTTCACCCCGCAGTTCGTGCACGCGGACCTCTCCGAGGAGAGCCTCTTCGTCGCCGCCGACCAGATCAGCGCGATCCGCGACTGGTCCTCCTCCAAAGTCGCCGATCCCGCCGCCGATCTCGCCTGGCTGGTCTCGGCCCTCGACGCCGAGCGCTTCGACGAGCTGTACACGAGCTACCGGGAGGAACTGCCGACCTCGACGCATCCGCGGCTCATGGAGCGTGCGCAGGCGCTCGGCGAGTTCGCGGTGGTCGCCTGGCTGATCCACGGCCAGGACGCCGGCGACGCCGAGATCATCGCCGACGCCCGGGCGATGATCGCAGACCTCGACGCCGACCTCGCCAAGATCGCCCGCGAAGAGGCCGAGCGCGCCTACGAGGCGATGAGCGCGCAGCGGCCCGCGGAGGCCTGAGCCCCGCGCCCTCGCGACCGCCGAGCAACCCGGTCAGCCAGGTCACCCCGGCCACCCCGGTCAGCTCGGTCCGCCCGATCAGCTCGATCAGCTCGGTCAGCTTCCCAGGAGCATCGCCGCGATCCGTTCCCGGGAGGGATGGCGGCGCACCTCGTGCGTCGTGCCCTCGGCGACGAAGTGGAAGGCCGTACGGATCCTCGACAGCGGCATCCCGGTCTTCTCGTGCCAGGCCAGGCGGTACAGCGAGAGCTGGAGGGAGCGCTCGCGCAGCTGCGCGGGTCGCGGCATGCGCCCCGTCTTCCAGTCCACGATGATCACGCCCGCCGCATCGTCGGGACCGTCGGCGTCCCCGGCGTCCGGGTCGGGGAAGACGGCGTCGATCACGCCGCGCACCACCACCGCACCCACCCGGGTGTGGACCGGGGTCTCGACCGCGATCGGGGTGCGGCCGGACCACTCGGAGCGGGCGAAGGCCTCGCGGAGGGCGAGGTCGTCGAGGTGCGGCGCCTCGTCCTCGCCCAGATCCGGGAGGTCCTCGAGATCGAGCAGGGTCGCCCCGCCGAAGCGGTGCTCGAGCCACGCGTGGAAGGCGGTGCCCCGGGCCGCCGCGGCGGAGGGCCGCCGCGGCAGGGGCCGCACCAGGTCGAGGGCGGCGCCTTGCGGGTCGCGCGCCTGCTGCACGACCTGCGAGGCGGACAGCCGCGCCGGGGAGTGGACGGCGGGCGGCCCCTCCTGGCGCTCCAGGTCATCGAGCACCCGGCGCAGGGTCTCGGCGAGCTCGGGGTCCGCGGGCGGGAGGTCCTCGGCGGCGGCGAGCATCTCCTCGGCGAGATCCCGGCGGCGCTCGGGCTCTCCCTGTGCTGGCGGCCAGGTGGTGAACCGGCGCGCGGACTCGAGCGGGTTCTGCTCGGGCACGTCCTCCCGGCGGCGGAAGGGTTCGGGCACCAGCGGCTCCGCCTCGGCGAGATAGCGGGAGCGGGGCCGCGCGGTGGTCAGCCCCTGGCGCCAGGCGGCGGAGGTCAGCAGCAGGCGCCGACGGGCGCGGGTCACCGCGACGTACATCAGCCGACGGTCCTCGCGCAGGGATTCCTCCCCCTGAGCGAACCGGTACTCCTCGATCAGCGCCTCGGCGTCGACCTGGGTGTCCGCCTCCGCCCAGGCGAGCTCGGGCAGGGTGTCGGCGTCACCGCGCAGGGCGGTGGGGACGGAGGCCCCGGCGAGCTTCCCGAGCCACCCGTCGCCGGGCACCCGCACCCGCCCGGCCTCGTCGGTCTTCGCCCGGCGCAGGTCGTAGGAGGGCACCGATCCCTCGGTGAGGCCGGCGACGGCGACCAGGTCCCATTCGAGGCCCTTCGCGGAGTGCATGGTCACGATGGTGACCGCCTCCGGATCGCTCTCGGCCTCCGCCTCCCCCGCCGCGCCGACGGACAGCGCCGCCTCCTCGTCCTCGCTGATCTCGAGCAGGTCCAGGTATGCGGCGAGCCCGCCGCGCCGGGCGGTGCGGTCGAAGGCCGCGGCGTGCTCGCGCAGCGCCTCGAGATCGCCGAGGGCCCGCGTGGACGGATCCGCCTCGCGCAGCACCAGGTCCACCTCGAGCAGGCGCACGGCGGCCGTGACCAGATCGGGGAGCGGGAGCGGCAGCAGCCGCCGCATCTCGCGCAGCACCTGCTGGACGTGCTCGAGGCGCTCGCGACCGCGCTCGCTGAGGGAGCGCCCGGAGGGATCGGTCCAGCCCCTCGGCGGGAGGTCGTCCACGGCGTCGAGCAGCGACACCTCCTCGACCTCGTCGGGGGCGGCGGGCACGCCGTCGGTCGTCGTCGGACGTGCGGCCCGCAGACGCGACCCGAGCCGGTCCCGCCAGCGGCCGAGGACCGCGAGATCCCGCGCCCCGAGACGCACCCGGGGTCCGGTGAGGAGGCGCATGAGCGCATCACCCCGCCCCGGATCGTGGGAGGCCTCGAGGAGGGCGCGGACATCCGCCACCTCCGGCCGGTGCAGGAGCCCCCCGAGCCCCACCACGTGCACGGGCAGCCCCTCGGCCTCGAGGCCCTCGACGAGGGCGGGGATCTGACGCCGCGCGCGCACCAGGACCGCCGCCGACGGCACCTCCTCCTCGGGTGCCTCGGCGCGGCGGGCCCGGATCCAGCGGCCGATGGCACGGGCCTCGCCGGTCTCGTCGGCGGCCTCGTGGATCTCCGCGGCGCCCTCCCCCGCGCCGGGGCGGGGGTGGAGCTCGGGGATCTCCACCCCGGCCCCGGCCGCGCGCAGCGGTCCCGCGAGGCGGTTCGCGACGGCGAGGACCGCCTCGTCGTTCCGCCAGGAGGTGGACAGGGTGCGCTGCAGGACCGGCCGCTCCGGGGTCGCGAAGGCCTCCGCGAAGCCCGCGAGGGAGGCCGCCGAGGCACCGCGCCAGCCGTAGATCGCCTGCTGCGGATCGCCGACGGCGCACGCGGGGTGCCCGGGGCCGAAGAGGTCGGTGAGCATCCGCAGCTGGGCGACGGAGGTGTCCTGGAACTCGTCGAGCAGCACGACCCGGTGCAGGCGGCGGGCGAGGGCTCCGGCGGCGGGCACCTCGCGCGCGATGCGGGCGGCGAGGGAGACCTGATCGGCGAAGTCGAGAGCGGAGCTCTCGGCGCGGATCTCGGCGAAGCGCTCGACCAGCGGGATCAGGGCGAGGCGGTTCTCGAGGGCGGTGAGCACCCCGGCGACAGCCTTCGGGGTGGTGCGGCGCCGTCCCTCGACCTGCAGCGGGATCTGGGAGAGGTGCGTGTGGATCTCCCGCAGGTGCGCCTCGAGCCGCGCGGGATCCACCAGGTGGTCGGCGAGCGAGGACGTCAGCGAGAGCAGGGCGGCGGTGAGGGTCGCGGGGGACGCCTCGAGGTCGAGGCTGTCGTCCCAGGACTCCACGAGGGTGTGGGCGAGCTGCCAGGACGCCGAGGTGGACATCATCGTCAGCTCCGGATCGATGCCGACGGCGAGGGCGTGCTCGCGGACCAGGTCGAGGGCGAACCCGTTGTAGGTGCGGACCGCGGGGCGCTGGCCGACGAGCTCGTCCCCGCCCCGTTCGAGACCGGCCGGGAGGGGCAGGCCCTCGGCGCGCAGCGCGTGGGCGAGGGTCGCCAGACGCTGGGCGATGCGGGCGGAGAGCTCGTGCGCCGCCTTGCGGGTGAAGGTCAGACCCAGCACCTGCCGCGGCTCGACCACGGCGTTCGCGATCAGCCAGACCACGCGGGAGGCCATCGTCTCGGTCTTCCCGGAGCCGGCTCCGGCGACGACCAGCAGCGGCTGCAGCGGGGCCTCGATGACGGCGGTCTGCTCGGCGGTCGGCGGCGGCTGCTCGAGCAGGCCGGCGAGGCGGGCCGCGCTGAGCGTCGCGGCGGGGCGCTCGTCGTGCTCGTGGTGCTGGTGGTGCTCCAGGTGCTCGTCGTGCTCGTGGTGCTGGTCGTGCTGGTCGCGTGCAGGGCGGGTCACAGCTGCTCCCCCTCGGGTTGCAGGGCGCAGCTCGAGCGGACCGCACAGCGGCTGCAGTGGGAGGTGATCCGCGCGGCGACCTCGGCTCCGGAGACGTCCGCGGCGACGCGGCGCACGAGGTCGTCGAACCAGGCGGGATCCTCCGCGCGGGAGAGGGCGGTCTGGGTGCGGACGGCGGCGCTGCGCCCGCCGGTGCCGACGTAGACCAGCTGCGCGCCGTTGAGCCGCTCGGGGGCATCCTCCCCCAGCTGCTCGGCGAGCGCCCCGTCCCGCACCGCGGTCTGGTACGCGGCGAGCTGGAGGTCCTCCTCCGCGGCGGCCCGGGACTTCGCGGCGCGACCGGTCTTGAGGTCGACGACCCGCAGCCCGGTCTCGTCCCCCTCGAGGCGGTCGATCGAGCCACGCAGCCGCACCGGGCCCAGGAGCACCTCGAAGGGTGCCTCGACGGCGAGCGGCGGGGCCGCGGCGGCGAGGTGCTCGGCGAGCAGGCGAGCGGCGTCCTCCGCCCGGCGCACACGGCGCCTCCCCGACCAGGTGTCGGTGCCGGGGATGGTGCGGAGCTGGGCATGGAGGGCGTCGAGCAGGTCCTGGACGCCGTTCTCGGGTCCGCGCGGATGGGTCTGCGCGAGGTGGTGCAGGGCGGTGCCGATGCGCTGCGCCGGCCCTCCCGAGCGCGTGCCGCCGGAGCGCTCGAGCAGCCAGGCCTGCGGGCAGTCGGCGGCGCGCTCGAGGGCCGAGGGGGACAAGGGGATCTCCGTGCCCGGGTCGGCGAGCGGCGCGTCGCTGCTCGGGCGCTGGTGGTACCAGCGCTCCGGGGCGGTGCCGGGAGCTCCCGCCGCGGCGAGCGCGTGCAGGGCCCGGGCCGCGTCGGCCGCACGCGCCGGGTCCGGGTCGAGGAGCCGTCGTCGCAGGGCGGGGACCAGCTCGCGCACGTCAGGGGCGGGCCCCGGGTCCCGTCGGAGCGCGTCGAGATCGAGCCAGTCGGGCTCGTCCGGGGAGTCCGCGGCCGCGGCGGCGGCCCCCTGCTCGAGCGCCTCGAAGAGCGCGGAGGGGTCCGAGTCCGGGTCCTCGACGGCGGTGACGAGCACCCGTGAGCGGGCACGGGCGAGGGCGGAGACCGCGAGCCGCAGCTCATCGGCGAGGACCTGGGCGCGCTGGATCGCGCGGACGGACTCGGGGTCGGCGGGCAGCCCGCCGGGATCCCGGGAGTCGGTCAGCAGCGCCAGCTCCGCCGCACCGAAGAGGGTCGAGCGGAGGCGCAGGTCCGGCCAGGCACCCTCCTGCAGGCGGGCGAGGACCACGGTGTCCCGGTGCTCGCCGGCGATCTGCGCGGGGGTGAGCACGGCGACCCGGCCCCGGGGCGCGGCGGCCGGGGCGAGGGTGTCCTCGACGACGGCCTGGGCGCGGACCTGCTCGACGAGGTCGAGGGGCCCCGCGCCGGGACGCCGGTCGGTGAGCCGCTCGGCGGCCGCGAACAGCTCCAGCAGGGCGTCGAGCCGGGACCCGGCGAGCCGGGCGCGGGCGCCGTCCACGTCCCCCGGGGCGCCGAGGGCCGCCCGCCGCCAGCCCCCGGCGAGCCCCGCCGCGTCCCAGGCGTGCCACAGCACCTGCTGGGCGTCCTCCTCGCGGTGGGCGCGGACGGCGGCGATCATGTCCCGCAGCCGGTGCACGGGGGCCGCCGTGCGGTCCCGGTCCTCGGCGCCCGGCAGTCCGGGGGCCTCCTCCTCGAGCAGCGCCCGGGCGAGCAGCTGGTCGCTCGGGGTCTCGTCCTCGGGGCGGGCTCTGCGGTGGGCGGCGAGCAGGAGGCGGCGGATGCGGCGCAGTCGCAGCGAGTCGGCGTCCCCGTAGGGCCCCCGCAGCAGCGCGTCGGCGACCAGCGGGTCCACGGAGGAGCCCTCCGGTGCGAGAGCGATCTCGAGCACCGTCAGCAGGTCCGCGACCGCCGGCACCTCGCGCAGCGGCTGGGGCCGGTGCGGCACGCGCACCGGCAGCCCGGAGCGCGAGAGGAGGTCGGCGACGTCGGCCACCGCCGCCCCGGAGCGGCACACCACCGCCATGTCGTCGTACTCCACCTCCTCCCGATGATGGAGGTCGCGGAGCGCGCCGGCGATCAGCCGCGCCTCCTCGAGCGGGTCCCGGGCACGCACGGTCACGGGTCGCGGGCCGTCCGGGGTGTGCCGGGGACGACGCACCGCGGCCGGCGCCCCCGCGAGCGGGAGCCGGCCGCGGAGTTCGTCGAGCACGCGCAGCGCACCGCCCCGCGGCCCGTGGGCCCCGGGAAGGGCGATCTCCGACAGCGGCCGGCGGAGGAGCCCGCGGAGCCGGTCTGCCGCATCCGGCAGCGCCCCGCGGAAGGTGTCCACGGCCGCATCGGGGCAGGAGAGCACGAGCAGCCGCGCACCGGCCCCGGCGAGCGCCGCCACCAGGTCGACGCCGGCGCTGGTGAGGTCCTGGGCGTCGTCGACGACCACGAGGGAGTACGGCGCGGGCTGCGCGGTGTCCTCGAGCAGGCGCACCGCCCGTCGGACGAGGCCCCCCGAGTCCAGGCGCGGCCCCGCGTCGAGGGCGGCGGCCGCTTCGAGATCGAGCACGCCGAGGTAGTCGCGCAGCAGCGCGGCGGCATCGCGCCAAGCGGGACGGGCCCGCTCCTCCCCCAGCCGGTCGAGATCCGCCGGGGAGAGCCCCCGCTCCGTCGCCCGGGTGATCAGATCGCGCAGCTCCGCACGGAAGCCGGGCAGCGTGCGCGCCGCCGCGTCGACCTCGAGATGCCAGGTGCCGCGCTCGGCGATGAGCTCGGCGAGGAGGGCGTCCTGCTCGGCCCCGGTGACCAGCGTCGGCTCGCCGCGCCCCGCGCGGACCGACTCGGCGCGCACGATCGCGTGGCCGAGGGCGGGGGGCGTCATGGCGTGGACCCCGGCGGCGCCGTGCGCCGCGAGGGCGTCCCGCAGCCGCCCGGCAGCGGCGCGCCGGGGGGCGAGCAGCAGCGTCCCCTCGCCCGCCCGGGCGGCCGCCGCGAGCGCGAGCGCGGTGCGCCCGGCGCCCGGTCCGGCGTGGACCAGGACGTCCCCGCCGCCCTCGACGAGCTCGAGAGCGCGCCGCTGCTCGACGTCGAGACGCTCCGGGGGCAGGACCGCGGCGACGGCCGACGGGTCCGGCCCGAGCAGCCGGATGCGGCGGCGTGCGGAGCTCACGGTCGTCGTCATGCCCCCATTGCACCTCATCCCCCCGACCGATGACGCCGGGGGACGCGTCCCGTGGCGGTAGCATGATCCGGGTCACCCGGACAGGTCTATCCAGGATCGGAGGCGGCCGTCATGTCCTCGCCGTCCACCCCTCGCATGCCTCGTGCGCAGCGCCGCGCCCAGTTGCTCGAGCTGGCCACCCGGGTCTTCGGCGAGAAGGGGTACCAGCGCACCTCGATGGACGACATCGCCCACACGGCGGGGGTCACCAAGCCCGTGCTCTACCAGCACTTCACCTCCAAGGAGACGCTGTACGCGGAGGTCCTGGACATCATCGCCGAGCGCATGATGAGCGAGGTCCAGACCGTGCGGGAGGTCGAGGGCGGCTCGGTGGAGCGGGTCCGCTTCGGCCTCGAGCTCTTCTACCGCTTCGTCTCGCTGCAGAACGCGGTGCGCCTGTTCACCGGCTCGGAGCCGGTCCCCGCGACCGTGCAGGAGCGGGTCACACAGGTCCTGGACTCCCTGTCGATCGAGCTCGCGAGCCTGCTCATGGTCACCCGCGAGATCTCCGATGCGCGAGCGAGGATCCTGGGCCGCAGCATCCTCGCCGCCGCGCAGTCCACCGCCGTGATGCTCCACGCCGCCTCCGGCGAGCCCGAGCGGGAGGAGATCCTCGAGGTGATGACCTCCGCGATGCTGCACGGCCTGACGGGCTTCGCCCCGCTCGAGCATCCGCAGGTGGCCGGGACGGTGCTCGCCGCCGACGGCTCCTCCCGGGCGGGCGACGGCCCCGTCACCGCCCAGCCCTGACCGCTAGACTCCCGCACGCACAGCACCGGACGACCCCGCCCACGCGGCGGAGGGAAGGACCCACCATGGAGATTCGCCTCGGCATCCAGCACTCCGCCCGCGAGATCGTGATCGAGTCCGCGGAGGGCTCCGAGGAGCTCCTCGAGCGCCTCTCCGCCGCTCTGCGCGACGGCACCCCGGTCACCCTGGTGGACGACAAGGGCCGCACCGTGCTGGTCCCCGGCGCGAAGGTCGCTTACGTGGAGCTCTCCTCCGAGGAGCCCCGCCGCGTCGGCTTCCTCGGCTGACCCTGCCGTGACCGCTGCCGTCGACGACGAGGTCGCGGCGCTCCGCACGAGGCGCCGTCGGCGGCGCCGCCGTATGCTCCAGGGGACGACGACCACCCTCATCGCGGTGCTCGGCGCGATCGTCGGGATCCTGCTGGTCCCCGCGACGAAGGTCGAGGTGGGCCCGCTCACGGCGAGCGTGCACATGCGCCCCTCGCTGCACGCTGAGACCGTCCTGCTCCTGCCACCCGTGGGCGAGGTCGCCTTCGACACCCACCGCGCACCGGTGCGGGTCGAGGCACGTGTGCAGAGCGTCGACGTGGCGGCGGCCGAGGCCCTCTTCACCTCCGACGCCGGCCTCGCCGAGCTCAGCCGCACCGCCCCGGAGGCGATCACCTCCGCGGCCGCCGTGAACGCGGCGCTGAACGCCCTGTTCTGCGCCGCGGGCGCCGGTCTCGCCGTCGGCCTCACCTTCCGTCGGGTGCGCCGCGCCGTGGCCTCCGCCGGCGGCGCCGCCGCGGTCGTCGCCGCCTCGGCACTGACCACGAGCCTCACCTTCTCCCCGGAGTCCCTCAGCCAGCCCCGCTTCGAGGGGCTGCTCTCCCAGGCCGCTTATGTCGCGGACCTCGGCGAGGCGACCGCGGCGGACTACGCGAACTACCGGAACACGATCGCGGAGTTCGTCGGCCAGGTCTCGGCGCTGTACATCGCCGCGGACTCGCTGCCCGTCGGGCTCGACGCGGAGAACGTCACCACGGTGCTGCACGTCTCCGACATCCACGACAACCCGCAGGCGTACGACGTCATCGAGCAGCTCCACACCCAGTTCGCGATCGACCTGGTGATCGACACGGGCGACATCGTCTCCTGGGGCACACCCTGGGAGAACGAGCTGCTGCGCGAGATCGGCACCCTCGACGTGCCCTACCTGTACATCAGCGGCAACCACGACGGGCAGGCTGCGGCCGAAATGATCGCCGCCCAGCCCAATGCGACCGTCCTGGACAACCAGGTGGTCGAGATCGAGGGGCTGACCATCGCGGGCATCGGCGATCCGCGCTTCGCCGCGGACGACGACTCCGACGCCGGCGGCTGGCGCGAGGGCAAGGAAGCGGTCTCGGCGAGCGGCTTCCAGCTCGGCGAGACCATCACCGCCTACGACGCGGCGCATCCCGAGGACCCCGTGGACATCGCCCTGATCCACGATCCCACCGAGCCGGACGGCCTTCTGGGCCGCACGCCGCTGGTGCTCTCCGGGCACATGCACACCTCGAAGGTGGAGCTGAACCGCGAGGGCTCGGGCACCGACTGGTTCACCGTCGGCTCCACGGGCGGTGCGCTCGCCTCGGGCGGCGTGTCCCCCGTGCTGCAGGGCGAGGAGCCGCTCGAGCTGACCGCGCGGATGCTGTACTTCGACTCGACCACCGGCCGGCTCCTCGCGTACGACGACATCACCATGGGCGGCCTCGGCCTGGTGTCGGTCTCGATCGAGCGCACCCAGATGCCAGAGGAGACTCCCGCGCTCGAGGTCCCGGAGGGCGCGGAGACCCCCGCGGAGCCGATCCCGTCCGAGCAGGAGGTCGAACCGGGCCAGGGGCTCCCCGACGAGGAGCGCGTCACGCCGACGGACCCGGAGAGCCCCCTGCCCTCGGTCAGCGACGGCGGCGGGGGCTGATCACGGGGGCCCGTCAGGGGCCGGGGGCTACCATGGCAGGGCACATCCGATATCCAGAGAGTTGAACGGTGCCCGAAACCATCCCGCACACCGACGAGGCCGAGTCGGCCTCCCCCGCCGTCGAGCAGAGCTCCGGCACCCCCGTCGTCGAGGTCCCGCAGACCTTCTCCGACTTCGCGGTCCGCCCCGACATCGTCGAGGCCCTCGCCGCCAAGGGGATCATCCATCCCTTCCCGATCCAGTCGCTGACCCTCCCGGTCGCGCTGCGCGGCCGCGACATCATCGGCCAGGCCAAGACGGGCACGGGCAAGACGCTCGGCTTCGGCATCCCGGCCCTCCAGTCCGTGGTGGCGCCCGGGGAGGACAACCCCGAGAACCGTCGCATCGGTGCCCCGCAGGCCCTCATCGTGCTCCCCACCCGCGAGCTCGCGGTCCAGGTGGCCGAAGATCTGCAGGCTGCGTCCACGAAGCGCCCCGTCCGCATCCTCACCGTCTACGGCGGCCGCGCCTACGAGCCGCAGATCGAGGCCCTCGAGAAGGGTGTCGAGGTGGTGGTCGGCACCCCCGGTCGCCTGATCGACCTCATGCGCCAGAAGTACCTCGACCTCTCGCAGGTCAAGGTCGCGGTGCTCGACGAGGCCGACGAGATGCTCGACCTGGGCTTCCTCGAGGACATCGAGAAGCTGCTCCAGGCCGTGCCCACCACCCGCCAGACCATGCTGTTCTCGGCCACGATGCCGGGCCCGATCATGGCTCTCGCCCGCCGGTTCATGCGCCAGCCCACGCACATCCGGGCGCATGATCCCGGTGACGTCTCGCGCACCAAGGCGGACATCACCCAGGTCGTCTACCGGGCGCACCAGCTCGACAAGATCGAGGTGATGGCCCGGGTGCTGCAGGCGCGTGGCCGCGGCCTGACGATCATCTTCATGCGCACCAAGCGCCAGGCCGACCGCGTCGCCGCGGATCTCGCCGAGCGCGGCTTCGCGGCCGCCCCGCTGCACGGCGACCTCGGCCAGGGGGCGCGCGAGCAAGCTCTGCGCGCCTTCCGCAACGGCAAGGTGGACGTGCTGGTGGCGACCGATGTGGCCGCTCGCGGCATCGACGTCGACGACGTCACCCACGTCGTGAACTGGAACTGCCCCGACGACGACAAGACCTATCTGCACCGCACCGGCCGTACCGGTCGTGCGGGCCGCAAGGGCACCGCCATCACTTTCGTGGACTGGGAGGACCTGGCGCGCTGGGCGCTCATCGCGCGGCAGCTGGGGCTCGAGTCGACCGAGGCGGTCGAGACCTACTCCACCTCCGAGCATCTGTTCACCGATCTCGACATCCCCACCGAGGCCAAGGGCACACTGCCGAAGGACAAGCGCACGCGCGCGGGTCTGGAGGCGGAGGATCTCGAGGACCTCGGCGGTCCCGAGGCGCGGCGCGAGCGTTCCGGTCGCGGCGAGAGGTCCGGCGGCCGCGGCGGCCGGTCCGAGCGCTCGGAGTCCCGGGACTCCGCACGTCCCGCCGACGCCGATAACACGGAGGGCACCGCCTCGGCCGAGTCCACGGGTGAGGATCGTCCGCGGCGCAGCCGCTCCCGCTCCCGCACCCGCCGCGTGAACGGCGAGGTCGTGGAGCAGCAGGGCGACGCCACGAGCGAGAGCTCCTCGCGCGCCGCGGGCGCCGAGGGCTCCGGCCCCGAGTCCGACGGCGAGCGTCCCCGTCGGCGTCGGTCGCGCGGCGGCCGCGGTCGCAGCCGGAGCCGCGGCGGCGACGGGGCGACCGGAGGCGGCGAGCAGCAGTCCTCCTCCGAGGGCTGACCCCGCCTCCCGGCAGATCCACGAGGGCCCGGTCCGGGCCCTCGCTCGTCGGCGGGTGCCGTACCCTGCCCGATCGTTCAGCCGGGGACGACGCCCCAGCCGATGAGGAACGAGTGGATGGCGTCGAAGATCATCTGCGTCGAGATCGCGGCCAGCAGCACGCCCGCGATCCGGGTGACGAGGGTGACGCCGCCCTTGCCGAGCAGCCGCGCGATGATGCCGGAGAAGCGCATCACCGAGTACATGACCACGGCCATGAGCACGAGCGCGATCACGAGCGCCGCGATGCGGTCGGAGCGGCCGCCGGTCTGGTCGACGAAGAGCATCATCGCCACGATCGCGCCGGGACCGCCGAGCAGCGGCGTCCCCAGCGGCACGAGGGCGACGTTGACGCCATCGCTCGCGGCCATCTCCCCCTCCTTGCCGGCCAGCAGCTGCAGCGCGATGATCAGCAGCAGGAGACCGCCGGAGAACTGCAGCGCCGGCAGCGAGATGTGCATGTAGTCGAGGATGAAGCGGCCGAACAGCGCGAAGGTGCTGATGATCAGCATCGCGACGCCCACGGCGACCAGGGCGGCACGGGACCGCTGCTTTGCGGTCATGCTGCCGGTCAGCGACAGGAAGATCGGGATCGTCCCCGGAGGGTCGATGATGACGAAGAGGGTGACGAAGACTCCCGCGAGGAAGCTCAGGTCGACCAGGTCCATGGACGGATGACCTCGGTGCTGCTCGTGGCGCGAGTGATGATCGCGGCCAGGACGTCCGGCTGCGTGAGGTTCTCTCCGAGCCGGTTGGGTTTGCCCGCGCCATGGTAATCGCTGCCGCCGGTCACGAGGAGCCCATGAGACCGGGCGAACTCCCGCAGTCGCCGCCGCTCCGGCTCGTCGTGCTCCCGGTGATCGACCTCGATGCCCGCGAGCCCGGCGCCGATCATGTCCTCCAGCACCGACGCGGGCACCTCGGCGTCCCTTGTCCCCGACGCGGGATGCGCCGCGATCGCGACCCCGCCCGCCTCGCGGATGGCCCGCACCGCGGTCGCCGGGGAGGGTGCGTAGTAGGGCACGTAGTAGGGGCCGCTCGGATGGAGGATCTCGCGGAACGCCGCGGAGCGGTCCGGGAGCACGCCGTGGGCGACGAGGGCGTCGGCGATGTGGGGGCGACCGATCACCGTGTCCCCGTCGGCCGCCTGCGCGCGGACGTCCTCCCAGGCGATGGGGTGGTCGCGGCCGATCAGCTCGACCATCCGCTGCGCCCGCTCGACGCGGCTGCGGCGGGCGCAGGCCATCTCGTGCGCGAGCTCGGTGTCCGGCGAGGGGTCGACGAGCAGGGCGAGCACGTGCACGCTGAGCCCCTGGTGCTCGGCGGAGACCTCGATCCCGGGCACAACCGAGACGCCGCTCGCAGCGCTGGCCGCCGGGATCTCGCCCCAGCACCCGACGGTGTCGTGATCGGTCACCGCGATCGTCCCCAGACCCGCCTCCGCGGCCCGCGCGAGCAGCTCGGCGACGGTGCAGGTGCCGTCGGACCAGGAGGTGTGGGTGTGCAGGTCGATGCGCTCCGCGTCCTCGAGGGCTGACCTGTCTCTCATGCACCCAGCGTAGTGGGCCGCGTGAGACGATCGGGGGATGGACACCTCGACCCCGCAGGACACCCCGACCCCGCAGGACCCCTCGACCCCGGAGGCCTCCGGGAGCGCGGCCAAGGACCTCTCCTCCCGCGGTGACTCGCGCTCGCAGCGCCCCACCAACGAGGCGTTCCGCGAGTTCATCGCCTCCGGGTGGGACGAGACGGTCCCCGCGGCGGAGCCGCTGCCCGCGTCGGCGCACACCCCGGCACGTCGCGATGCGCTCGTGCGCCGCCTGCCGGCGACCCGCCTGGTGCTCCCCGCCGGGGTGCTGAAGGTGCGCTCGAACGACACCGACTACCCCTTCCGCCCCGACACCGCCTTCGCCTACTACAGCGGCCTCGGCACCGATGAGGAGCCCGACAGCGTGCTCGTGGTCGAGCCCTCGCCGGAGGATCCGGACACCGCCCGGGCGACCTATTTCTTCCGCCCCCGCGCGGGCTTCGACTCGAGCGAGTTCTACGCGGACTCCCGCTACGGGGAGATGTGGGTGGGACGCCGCCCCACCGTCGAGGAGGCCTCCGGTCGTCTCGGCGTCGAGGTGCGCCACATCGACGAGCTGCGCGATCACCTCGCGAAGGACGTCGGCGCCCAGCTCTCCCTCGCGGTGATGCCCGGTGTCGACGCGGCCGTCGAGGCGATGGTCGAGGAGATCCGCACCCAGAACGGACTGCCCGGCGGGGACGAGGCGCAGGCCGAGCACGCCGCGCTGAAGGAGGCCGCGAGCGAGCAGCGGCTGGTCAAGGACGCCTACGAGATCGAGCAGATGCGGGCCGCCGTCGACGCCACGATCCGCGGCTTCGAGCAGGTCGTCGCGCATCTCCCCGAGGCCGTCGCGCATGCGCGCGGCGAGCGGATCATCGAGGGCGTCTTCGCCCGCACCGCGCGGGCCGACGGCAACGGCGTCGGCTACGACACCATCGCCGCCGCGGGCGACCACGCCTGCACCCTGCACTGGATCCGCAACGACGGCCAGGTGCGCCCGGAGGACCTGGTCCTGGTCGATGCCGGCGTCGAGGTCGACTCGCTGTACACGGCCGACGTCACCCGCACCCTCCCGGTCTCCGGCACCTTCTCCCCCGCCCAGCGGAAGGTCTACGAGGCGGTGCTCGAGGCGGCCGACGCCGTCTTCGCCGTCGCCCGACCCGGCCTGCGGTTCCGCGACCTGCACGCGACCGCGATGGAGGTCGTGGCCCGCCACCTCGAGGAATGGGGCCTGCTGCCCGGCACCGCCGCGGAGTCCCTCGCCCCCGAGGGCCAGTGGCACCGCCGCTGGATGGTGCACGGCACGAGCCACCACCTGGGCATGGACGTGCATGACTGCGCGCAGGCGCGGCGGGAGATGTACCTGGACGCGGAGCTCGCCGAGGGCATGGTCTTCACCATCGAACCGGGCCTCTACTTCAAGGAGAACGACCTGCTCGTGCCCGAGGAGCTGCGCGGCATCGGCGTGCGCATCGAGGACGACGTGCTGGTGACCGCCGACGGAGTGGAGAACCTCTCGGCCGCGGCGCCCCGCCGCGCTGACGACGTCGAGGCCTGGATGGCTACCCTGGGCAGGTGAGCACCACCCAGACGCCGCGCTTCTACGCCGCCCGCCTCGCCGGCACCTCCGTCTTCGACCCGATCGGGGACGCGGTGGCGACCGTGCGCGACGTCGTCGTGGTGCCCCAGAACCGGGCCCCGGCGCGCGCGGTGGGATTCGTCGTCGAGGTCGCGGCCAAGCGCCGCGTGTTCCTCCCCATCACCCGTGTCACCTCCATCTCCCCCGGACAGGTGATCTCGACCGGGGTGCTCAACGTGCGCCGCTTCGAGAAGCGCGCCGGCGAGCTGCTCGTGATCGGCGACCTGCTGGACCGCGTGGTGACCCTCACCGACGGCAGCGGCGAGTCGACGGTGCTGGACATCGCGCTGGACCAGAACCGGCACCGCGACTGGGAGGTCTCGCGCCTGCACGTGCGCCGCCGCGCCAAGGGAGGCTCCCTGTCGCGGCTCGTCAGCCGCGGGGCGACCCTCACGGTCACGCCGGATCAGGTGACCGGGCTGTACGGCACGCAGGCCGAGCAGTCCGCGCACCTGCTCGCCGCGTCCTATCAGGAGCTGAACCCCGCCGACCTCGCCGAGATCATCCAGGAGCTCGAGGCGAAGCGGCGCATCGAACTCGCCGCGGAGCTGTCCGACGAGCGCCTCGCCGACGTGCTCGAGGAGCTGCCGGAGGACGTGCGCGTCGAGGTGGTCACCGGTCTGGACGCGACCCGTGCTGCCGACGTGCTCGACGTGATGGATCCCGACGACGCCGCGGACCTCGTCCAGGAGCTGCCCGAGCAGGTCGCCTCGGAGCTGCTGGACCTGATGGAGCCCGAGGAGGCGGAGGACGTCCGCCGCCTGCTGGCGTACGACGAGTACACCGCGGGCGGCATGATGACCACGGAGCCGCTGGTCGTCGCCCCCGAGACGCCCGTCGCGACGTGCCTGGCGATGATCAGCCGCGAGCAGCTGCACGCCGCGCTCGCCTCGACGGTGCACGTGTGTCGCTCCCCGCTCGAGACGCCGACGGGGAAGCTGCTGGGCATCGTCCACTTCCAGCAGTTGCTGCGCGAGCGACCCGACCGCGCGGTCGGCGACCTGCTCGACGCGGACAAGGTCGCGGTCGCCCCCTCCGCCCACCTCTCCGAGGTCACGCGCGAGATGGCGACCTACAACCTGGTCTCGATCCCCGTGATCGACGACGACGGGCGCCTGCTCGGCGCGGTGACGGTCGACGACGTGCTCGACCACGTCCTGCCCGAGGACTGGCGCGAGGAGGACGAGCCGCGCCCCATCACCGGGCAGATCGACCTGTCCGAGATCGCGCGGGCCACCGCCCGCGACAGCCGGGAGGGGGAGGGATGATGGCCGAGCACTCCTCGGGGAACCTCGACGACCCGGCGCCCCGCAACCGCCGTCTGCTGCCGCGCAATCCCCTCTCCGGGGACGCCTTCGGCCGCGGGGCGGAGGCCTTCGCCCGCGCGATGGGCACCCCCGCCTTCCTCGTCGCGATGACGGTCTTCTGCGCCGTCTGGCTCACCTGGAACTCGCTCGCGCCGGAGTCAGCGCAGTTCGATCCGCGGGCGCTGAACTTCACCCTGCTCACGCTGATCCTGTCCCTGCAGGCCTCCTACGCCGCACCGCTGCTGCTGCTCGCGCAGAACCGCCAGGACGACCGCGACCGCGTGCAGGCCGAGCAGGACCGGCAGTCCAACGAGCGCAATCACGCCACCACCGACTTCATCACCCGCGAGATCGCGGGCCTGCGCCTGGCCCTGAACGACGTCGCCACGCGCGACTTCGTGCGCGGCGAGCTGCGAGATCTGCTCGAGGAGCTCGAGCCCGAGGAGAAGCCCGGCGCCCGCAGCGGTGCCTCCGGCCGGGGCGCCGCGGCCGATCGCGCCGACCCGCGGACACCCGCCCTCGCCGCGCCCGACCTGGAACTGCTGCGCACCATGGTGCGCGAGGAGCTCGCCGCCGCGCTCGCAGGCGGTGGCCCCGCCTCCGCCGGGGCGGACGCCCCCGTCGGCCGGGGGGTCCTCGCAGCCGACCCGTCCCCCGTCGGCCCCGACACCACCCCGACCCCCGCCCCCGAGGAGCCCGAGACCCGATGACCAGCACGGAGCACGGGGGCGTCGACCCCCGAGTCGCGCAGATCCACGAGGCGCTCACCGGGGTGATCGACCCCGAGATCCACCGGCCCATCACCGAGCTGGGCATGGTCGACGAGGTGACGGTCGATGCCGAGGGCGTCGCGCGCGTCGAGGTGCTCGTGACCATCGAGGGCTGCCCCATGCGGGACCGCATCGAGCGGGACACCGCCGAGGCCACCGCGACCGTTCCCGGGCTGACCCGCGTCGAGGTCTCCACCTCGGCGATGACCGAGGAACAGCGACGCGCCCTGACCGAGCGGCTGCGCCAGGGCCGACGCCAGATCCCCTTCAACCAGCCCGGGAACCTCACCCGCATCTACGCCGTCTCCTCCGGCAAGGGCGGTGTCGGGAAGTCGACGGTGACCGCGAACCTCGCGGCGGCGATGGCCGCCGACGGTCTGCGCGTCGGCGTCATCGACGCCGACATCCACGGCTTCTCGATGCCGGGGATGTTCGGGATCACCGAGCAGCCGACGAAGGTCTCCGACCTGCTGATGCCGCCGCAGGCCCACGGCGTCGCGGTGATGAGCATCGGCATGTTCGTGCCGGAGGGTCAGGCCGTCGTCTGGCGCGGGCCGAAGATGCACCGGGCGATCGAGCAGTTCGCCTCCGACGTCTTCTGGGGCGATCTCGACGTGCTGCTGCTGGACCTGCCGCCCGGCACGGGCGATGTCGCGATCTCGGTCGCGCAGCTGCTGCCCGGGGCGAAGATGCTGGTGGTGACGACCCCGCAGCAGTCCGCGGCCTCGGTCGCCGAGCGCGTCGGCTCCCTCGCCACCTCGACCGAGCAGGAGGTCGCCGGCGTCGTGGAGAACATGGCCGGGCTCGCCCTGCCCGACGGCAGCGTGATGGACGTCTTCGGCACGGGCGGCGGGGACCGGGTCGCCGCGACCCTCGCCGGGGCCGTGGAGCATCCCGTGCCGGTGCTGGGACGGATCCCGCTCGAGCCCGCCCTGCGCGAGGGCGCGGACCAGGGCGTGCCCCTCGTGGTCTCGGATCCGGACTCCCCCGCGGCGACCGCGCTGCGGGAGGTCGCCCGCTCGCTCACCCGGGCTCCGCGCGGACTGGGCGGGATGAAGCTGCCGCTGTCGGTCACCCGGAGCTGACGAGCCCGACGGACGTACCCGACTGACTCTCCCGGGAGACCGTTCTCGTCGGCGCTCGACCGGCAACGGCCGGGAGCGACCCGGAGGTCCGGCGTCGCCGGCCGACTCGGGTGGCCTCGGGCTCAGGTGGCCTCGGGCTCAGGTGGCCTCGGGGTCGAAGGGGGCGCGCTGCGGCCCCTCGTCCTTCTTCTTGCCCTTCGCGGAGCTCTTGGACCGGGAGGCGGCCGCGCCCGCGGCGGCACCGCCGGCGGCGATGCTGAGCGCCTCCTTGCTGGGCATGATGTCCTCGAGGGAGGTGTCACCCCAGGCCTCGCGGATGATGCGCCGGGGATCGTACTGGCGCGGGTCGTACTTGCGCAGGTCGTCGATGGCGATGCCCATCTCGTCCTCGACCGTGGCGCGGGAGTCGTCGACCCAGCGACGGGCCTGGCGGACCCAGGTGACGAGCTGCCGCGTGACCTCGGGAAGTCGTTGCGGACCGACGAAGAGCAGGAACACGATCAGCAGGATGACGAGCTCCCACCCGCCCAGTCCCATGAATCCTGTGCCGCCCATGCTCCACCTGTTGATCCGGTCCGACGATTAGCGGTGCCATTATTGCACCGGGAGCAGTGGGCCGGTCCCAGGCTCTGTCGTACAGTTGGCCGGTCAGGAGCAGCGACGGAGAGGGAGCGCGGATGTCGTCCGGAAAGGTGGCCAGCTGGGCCCATGGCGAGGAGTTCCTCGACGAGGCGTCCCTGTTCGCCGACGATGGCGTGCTCGCTCGGGCGCGCGATCGCGGTAACGAGCTTGGCGCCGCCCCCGTCCTGCCCGGAGCGGGCGCGCTGATGCGCATGCTGGCCGCCGCGGTGCAGGCCCGCACCGCCGTGGAGATCGGCACCGGCAGCGGAGTCGGCTCGCTCTACCTGCTCTCCGGGATGCATCCCGACGGGGTGCTGACCACCATCGATCCCGAGGTCGAGAACCAGCGCGCCGCCCGGGAGGCCTTCTCCGAGGCGCGGGTGCGCACTCCCCGCGTGCGCACGATCGCGGGGCAGCCCCGGGAGGTGGTGGGCCGGCTGACCGACCACGCCTACGACCTGGTGTGCTTCCCCGCTCAGGCACCGCATTCCCTGGATCTGCTGCAGCATGCCCGTCGGCTGCTGCGCCCCGGCGGCGTGCTCGTCGTGCCGCACGCCCTCTTCCACGACCGGGTCGCGGATCCTGCGGCCCGCGACGCCTCGACGCGCGCGGTCCGCGAACTGCTCCGCGCGGTCTCGGAGTGCGAGGACCTCGTCAGCGTCCTGACCAGCAGCGGCGACGGCGTGCTCGCCGCCGTGCTCCGCCCCTGAGGGCCCCCTGCCCCGAGGCCCCGCTCCCCTCGCGTCCCTCACGCCCCCGAGGTCACCCTCCCCCACGCCCCCGAGGTCACCCTCCCCCACGCCCCCGAGGTCGCCGTCCCCTCACGCCCGCGCAAACCCCGCAGACTGGGGCTTATTCGGCGCCGATAAGCCCAAGTCTGTGGGGTTTCCCGTGGCCGGGCGGGAGTTGAGGGCCGGTGGGGGTTCCCCGGCGGCCGGGCGGGAGTTGAGCATGTCCCTCGCCGGGCCCGCCGCACACCCCGCCTCCGCACAGCAACGGGGCCTCGCACCGTGCGGTGCGAGGCCCCGAGAGCGGCTGATGCCGTGGATCAGGCCTTGATGACGCCGCCGAGGGCGTCACGCAGCTCCTCGGCCTCCGCTGCCGAGATCTCGACGACCAGACGGCCGCCCCCCTCGAGCGGGACGCGCATGATGATGCTGCGACCTTCCTCGACGACCTCGAGCGGACCGTCTCCGGTGCGCGGCTTCATAGCGGCCATGGCGTGCCTCCTTGATGTGTCGCTGCCCCGAGGTGCTCCCCCGGACGGGGCCTCGGACAGCGCGGGTACGGTGTCCATTATCTCAGGTCCTCGGACCTGCTGGAGCGCCGTGCCCGGTGACGCCTCCGCGGGAGCTCGATCCCGCCCCCGATCCGGCCGAGCGCGACCAGCACCAGGACCACGCCGACGACCACTGCGACGAGCAGCAGCAGGAGCACCATCGGGCTCGCGGCGGTCACCGCTGCGCCGCCTCCCGCAGCACCGCGAGGGCTTCCTCCGCGGTGTCCACCACGCGCAGCAGGTCGATGTCCTCGGGGTTGATGGTGGCCTCGTCCAGCACGGCGCTGCGCAGCCAGTCGAGCAGCCCCTGCCAGTAGGCGCGGCCGACGAGCACCACGGGGAACATCTCGACCTTGTGGGTCTGCATGAGGCACAGGGCCTCGAAGAGCTCGTCGAAGGTGCCGTAACCGCCGGGCATGACGACGAAGCCGCTGGAGTACTTCACGAACATGGTCTTGCGGGCGAAGAAGTAGCGGAAGTCGACGCCGAGGTCGACGTACTGGTTCATCCCCTGCTCGTGCGGCAGCTCGATGCCGAGGCCGACGGAGACGCCGCCCGCTTCCTTGGCGCCGCGGTTGCCGGCCTCCATGATGCCGGGGCCGCCGCCGGTGATCACCGCGTAGCCCATCTCCACGATGCCGGCGGCAATCTCCCGGGCCAGCTCGTAGTGCGGGTGCCCGGCGGGGAGACGCGCGGAGCCGAAGATGGACACGGCCGGGCCCAGCTCGGCGAGAGCCCCGAAGCCCTCGACGAACTCGGACTGGATGCGCAGCACCCGCCAGGGGTCGGAATGGACCCAGTCGCCGGGGCCGTCCTCCTCGAGCAGGCGCTGGTCGGTGGTGCGGGTGGGGCGCTGGGCCCCGCGCAGGGTGACCGGCCCCTTGCGATGCTCGCGGTCGCGCAGCGCGGCGCTGTCCGGGGTCGGAGCGGCGCTGTCGGGGGTCGAGGACTTCTCGGTGCTCATGCGTCGAGCGTAGTCGCCGGGGACGACGGCGCGAGGAACCTCCGCAATCCTGCGAGGGCCGCCTCGAGGTCCGCGACCGGGACGTGCTCGTCGTCGGTGTGGGCGAGCAGCGGGTCCCCGGGGCCGAAGTTGACCGCGGGCGTGCCGAGGGCGGCGAAGCGGGAGACGTCGGTCCAGCCCTGCTTCGCGGCGATCGGGACGTCCGCGCCGAGGGCGGCGAGGAAGGCGCGGGCCGGGGCGGTGTCGAGACCGGGCAGGGCGCCGGGCGCGGCGTCGGTCACCTCGATGTCGAGGTCGAGGCCGGCGAGGACCTCGCGCACGTGCGCCTCGGCCTGCTCGACGGAGGTGTCCGGGGCGAAGCGGTAGTTCAGGGTGGCGCTCGCCCGGTCCGGGATGACGTTCCCGGCGATGCCGCCGCTGATCGCGACGGCGTTCAGGCACTCGCGGTACTCGAGCCCGTCGATCACGGCGCGGCGCGCCTCGTAGGCGGCGAGCCGCTCGAGGACGGGGGCGAGATGGTGGATCGCGTTGTCCCCCACCCAGTCCCGGGCGGAGTGGGCGGCGATCCCACGAGCCGTGACCTCGAGCTTCATGGTGCCCTTGCAGCCGCCCTCGACGCCGGCGGAGGTCGGCTCGCCGAGGATCGCGAAGTCGGCCGCGAGCAGCTCGGGCCGCTCGGCCGCGAGGCGGGTGAGGGAGTTGTCGGCCGCGGCGACCTCCTCGTGGTCGTAGAAGATCCAGGTGAGGTCCATGGGGGCGGCGTCGGCCTCGACGGCCAGGGCCAGCAGCACGGCGACCCCGCCCTTCATGTCGCAGCTGCCGCGCCCCCACAGCTCCTCGCGGCCCTCCCGCACCCGGCGACGGGAGGGGAGGTTGCCGGCGAGGGGGACGGTGTCGAGGTGCCCGGCGAGCAGCACCCGCTGCGGGAGGCCGCGGTCCGTGCGGGCGATCACGGTGTCGCCGTCGCGGAGCACCTCGAGGTGCGGGGCGCGACGGCGGAGGGTCTGCTCGACGGCGTCGGCGAGAGCGCGCTCGTTCCCGGAGACCGACTCGATGTCGACGATCGCGGCGGTGAGATCCGCGATCGGGGCGGAGGGGTCCAGGGCGGGGGCGTCGCTCGTGCTCATGGCGGCCATCGTGCCACGGCCGACGGGCGCCGCGGCGGGCGGGCCGGTGCCTCGCCCGCGCTCGTCGGACTCCCGCCGGAACGGTTCGCTCACTCCGCGGTCCAGGCACCTCCGGCCCGGGCGAGGCGCAGCGCGACCGCCTCGGCGTGGCGCAGCAGCTGGGCGGAGGTCCCCGGCTCGGCGGTGATCGCGGATCCGGGCTGCGCGGTGGAGACGGGCACGCCCACCATGAGGCGCCGTTCGTAGACCGTGCCGTCGGTGCCGACGGGGGTGTACAGGCCGTCGACGGCGATCGAGCCGGTGAGCATACGGGTGCGGCTGCCGCGGGACGCCCAGGAGTCCTTCTGCGCCTCGCCCCGCTCGCGCCAGGCGCCGAGCAGGGGGCTGCGGTAGGCGGGGAGGTCCACGGGCGGCAGGTGCGCCTCGAGCACGCCGTCGCAGAGCAGGCTCGCACCCTCTGCGCCGCGCACGGCGTAGCGTCCCGCGGCCTCGTCGATGTCGAGGTGCATCCGCGGGCCGACGAAGCGGACCAGTCCCGCCTCCTCGAGGGCGAGCACCTGGCGGGCGCGGAGCACGGGTGGTCCCGAGGCCCAGGAGGCGAAGGCGTTGCGGAGGTGGCCGTCGATGTCGCGGCGCACCGACTCGGTCGTATAGGCACCGAGATCGATCAGCCGGTTGACCTGCACGCGCGTCGCGATCAGCACGCGATACACGAGCACCCACGCGGGGTCGGGGGCGGTTGCGGCGTGCAGCGCCTCCCGCAGCACGTCGCGGGTGCGGCGGTGCGCGTCCTCGGCGGCCCGGACGTCCCCGCCACGTCGGCCGAAGGGGAACAGCAGCGGCAGCAGCGCCTCGTCGCGGGCGAGCTCGGCAAAACCCGCCCCGGCGAGCGCGCGGCGCAGCTCGGCGAGGATCAGCGGCATGACCTCCCGTTCGTGGTCCACGCCGGCGGGGCGCACCGCAAGCTCGAGCACCCGCTCGGGGGTGAGGACCTCGGGCGTGTAGGGGGCAGGCAGCTCGCTGCCGAGGTCGGGCTTCGGGCGGTAGACCATCCCCGAGCGGGAGCCGACGACGAGCAGCGGCTCGCCGCCGCCGGGCAGGTAACGGAGGCCCGAGGGAGCCTCGTCGTCCGGCACGAAACGGCCACCCGCCACGGAGGTGAGCATGCCGATCGCGTCGTAGAAGTTCAGCCCCATGCCCTGCACGGCCACGGCCTCGCGACCGAGCATCGCGGCGTAGTCGACCTCGAGCGGGTTGGCGGGGCCGAGGTGCAGCAGGCCGTGGCGCTCAGCGGCGTCGGCGAGCTGCTGGGAGCGGGGTCCGAGGGCGGTGGCGAGGTGGCCGAGCGCCAGGGCGACGGCGTCGACGCGCAGCACCCTCCCGTCATCGAGCCGCACCCGCTGGGGACCGTCGGCGGGCCCGGTGACGTCGACCGCCTCGGCGGCGTGCGGGACGATCCGCAGCCGCTGCGGGTCGGCGTCGGCGATCGCGCGCTCGAGGACGGCGGCGAGGTAGCGCCCGTGGGCGGCGCGGGAGGCGAAGTCGGTGGGGGCGTATCCCTCGGCGGCGAGGTGGTCGGCGAGGGTGTCCCGGTGCGCGGCGGGGAGCTGGGGATGGCAGCTCGCATCGGGGTAGAGAGTGGTCTGGCAGGTGGTGGTGTTCATGAGCAGCACCTCGGGCTGGTCATGACGCCACACCGCTCCCCCGCGCCCCACGAGCGGATCGATCACGTGGACGGTGAGCGGCCCCTGCCAGGTCTCGGTGCGGGAGGCGGCGACGAGCCGTTCGACGATCGCCGTGCCGCGGGGACCGGCGCCGACGACGGCGAGGGTGCGCAGGGGCTCGGAGCGATCGGTCATCCTCCCAGTATGCGATGCCCTGTGCGGTGGTCCGACTCGTGTCGGGCACCGTCGGCCGACGGGTTCTGGGACCATGGACGCATGTCGACCGCGCCGCCGCCCCGTCATCTGCCCCGTGCCGTCTCCTCGGAGATGCCGCGGCTGATGGGCGGCCGTCAGCTCGCGCGGATCCGGGCGATCGCCGAGTCGACGCCGCTGCCGGAGGAGCGGGCGCTGGCCGATGCCGCCGTGCTCACGGCCTGGCTGACCCCGGCGCAGCGCGCTCGCTACGCCCGCTCCCTGCGCAGCGGACCGGGTCCCGAGGAGTTCGCGGAGCGCCTGGCCGATGAGCGTCGGGTCGCGCTCGAGGAGGACCATGAGGCGCTGGTCGAGGAGCTGGAGTCGGCCGCCGCGGCGCAGCGTGCCGCGCGGCAGACCCCCTGGCGGGTCCTCGAAGGTCTGCTCCTGCTCACCGCGCTCGGCCTCCTGGCGGCCGTCGCCGTCCTCGATGCGTGGCCCCGCGACCGGGCGTCGGCGCTCACCCTCTCCGCGTACCCGGAGGAGCTGGCGTGGCTCGTCGGCGGGGCGGCGCTGTCGCTGCTGGGGGCCGCGGTCGTCGGGTCGGTGGCGACCCGCCGCCGGGACCGGGCGCTGCTGGACTGGGCCGTGGACCGTCCGGGCCAGCTGGGCCGCGGCCTGCCGATGGCGATCGGGCCGCAGCGCGAATCGGCCGGCCCGGCGATCCTGCGTGCCGTGGGCCCCGCGCTGCTGCTCGCGGCCGGGGTGCTGGCCCTCGTCGCGGGGGCGGCGGTGCTGCTGATCGCGCTGCTCGACGTCGGCGAGAGCGACCTGCTGACCTCCTCCCTCGCCGCTCTCGTCGGCGGAGCACTGTTCATCGCCGCCGCGGCGCTGTGGAGCCATCTGAACGGCCGACGGCTCGAGCGGGTCGTGCGCCGGGCCCGCGCGATCGAGTGGGTCGGCTCCGCGACCTCGGGCGGGGTGACGCCGGCGGTGTGAGCGGCGCGGCGGTGCCGACCTCCGGCACGTCGCGGTGCAGGACGTCCCCGGTCCTCGTGTGTCCTTCGCCCCGCCCGTCGGACTCCCCCGGCTCCTTCTCGGGACCGCTCCGTAGACTCGCCCCATGACTTCTTCGACGACGGACACCTCCGCTCCGACGACCGCTCCCGCCACCCACGCGTGGGGCATCGGCCTGGCCACGCTGGCCGCCGACGGCTCGACCCTGGACGCCTGGTACCCGGCTCCGCAGCTCGGCGAGGCGCCCGCGGATCCCGCGGCCCACCCCCTCCACGCGCAGCTCGCCGCCGCCGCGACCCAGGACGAGGTGCGTGCCACCGCCCAGGAGGTCGTGGTCCGCGCGATCGACCTCACCGCCGCCCCGGCCGATGCGGCCGACGCCTATCTGCGCCTGCACCTGCTGTCCCACCGGCTCGTGCAGCCCAACGCCCAGAACCTCGACGGCCTGTTCGGAGCGCTCACCAACGTGGTGTGGACCTCCGAGGGTCCCTGCGCGGTGACCGGCTTCGAGGAGACCCGCCTGCGCCTGATCGCGGCGGGACGCACCCCGACGGTGTTCTCGGTCGACAAGTTCCCGCGCATGGTCGATTACGTGCTGCCCGCCGGTGTGCGCATCGGCGACGCGGACCGCGTGCGCCTGGGCGCCCACCTCGCCGAGGGCACCACGGTGATGCACGAGGGATTCGTGAACTTCAACGCCGGCACCCTCGGCACCTCGATGATCGAGGGCCGCATCTCCCAGGGCGTCATCGTCGAGGACGGCTCCGACGTGGGTGGAGGCGCTTCCACGATGGGCACCCTCTCCGGCGGCGGCACCGAGCGGGTCCGCATCGGCCGCCGCTCGCTGATCGGCGCGGAGGCCGGGATCGGCATCGCCCTCGGCGACGACTGCGTGGTCGAGGCGGGGCTGTACGTCACCGCCGGCACCAAGGTCACGGTGGTCGGCGAGGCCGGCGTCGAGCCGCACGTGGTCAAGGCCCGTGAGCTCTCCGGCGTGCCGAACCTGCTCTTCCGCCGCAACTCGCTGACCGGTGCGGTCGAGGTCGTCGCCCGCGCCGGGCAGACCGTCGCCCTCAACGAGGCGCTGCACGCCAACTGACAGTTCCCGCCCCCACCACCCGAAGGGATCCGAGGTGACGCATCGCGCCCGCCCCGCGCGCTCCGCGACGCGTCGCCTCGCGATCCCCCTGGTGATGGTGCTGCTGCTGGGCGGGATCGCCGGCGGCTCCTATCTCGCGCTCGAGCGCTACGGCTCCCCCGCCCACGCCGGGACCTGCGTCGCCTCCGGCCTCGGGACCAGCCACCGCTACACCACCGACCGCGTCGCGAACGCCGCGCTGATCAGCGCGATCGCCGTGGACCGGGGCATGCCGCCGCGCGCGGCGTCGATCGCGCTCGCGACGGCCTATCAGGAGTCGCGCCTGCAGAACATCGACCACGGCGACCGCGACTCGCTGGGGCTGTTCCAGCAACGGCCCTCGCAGGGGTGGGGCTCGGAGGAGGAGATCATGGATCCGATCTACTCCACCAACGCCTTCTACGACGCGCTCGAGCAGGTCGAGGGCTATACGCAGGGCGACATCAACGACGTGGCCCAGGAGGTGCAGCGCAGCGGCTTCCCGGAGGCGTACCGGGACCACGAGACCGAGGGGCGGCTGTACGCCTCCGCGCTCACCGGGCAGTCGGGGGCGAACCTGGTCTGCTCCCTCGAGGATGTCGGGGCGACCGTCTCCCCCGAGCAGGTCCGCGCCGAGATCGCCCGGCAGTTCCCGCGCCTGACCGACGCGGGCCGGATCACGACGGCTCTCGCGGGCGCGGCCGAGTCGGCGCCGCAGGTGCCCGGCGGGGCGGGGGCCACCGCCCTGGTGATCGACGTCGGCGGCGACGAGGCGCTCGGCTGGGCGCTCGCGAACTGGGCCGTGGCCCGCGCGGCCGACGACGCCGTGGTGCAGGTCAGCTATCAGGGTCGGGTCTGGGATCGCGCGGTGCGGGGCGAGCAGGCTGCGCGCTGGGCGGACGCCGACGGCGGCGACACCGAGCGAGTGGTGGTGCTGGTCGCCGGCGGCTGAGGCGTCCGGAGCAGTCCGGGGCGCCCCCGGCCTCAGAAGACCGTGAGCCCACGGTCACGGAACTGCTCGCGGACCCGCTCGACCACCTCTGCGGACGGCGGGGCGACATCCCGGAGCCGGTACTCCATGCCGAGGCTGTCCCACTTGTCCTGGCCCATGTTGTGGAAGGGCAGCACCTCGACGCGGTCCACGACCGCGGACCAGCGCTCGACGATGTCCGCGACCCGCTCGACGTTCTCGACGTCGTCGGTCCATCCGGGGACGACCACGAAGCGGATCCACACCCGGGCGGTGCCGCGGGCGGCGAGCCGGTCACCGAAGTCGATCGTCGGCTGCAGGGAGCGGCCGGTCAGCGCCCGGTACGCCTCCTCGCTGCCGGACTTGACGTCCAGCAGCACCAGGTCGACGTCCTCGAGCATCGCGTCGGAGGCGGCGGCGCCGAGATAGCCGGAGGTGTCGATCGCGGTGTGCACCCCCATCTCGCGGGCCGCGTGCAGCACCCGCGCCGCGGCGGCGGGCTGCATCAGCACCTCCCCGCCGGAGAGGGTGATCCCCCCGCCGGTGGAGCGGAACACGGGCCGGTAGCGGCGGACCTTGCGGATCAGCTCGGCGACCTCGACCTCCTCGCCGCGGCGCCGCTCCATGGTGTCGGGGTTGTGGCAGTAGACGCAGCGCAGCGGGCAGCCTGCGAAGAACACCGTCAGCCGGGTGCCGGGGCCGTCGACGGCGGTGACCAATTCCCAGGAGTGGACCGAGGCGACCTCTCCCGCGCGGATCGCCCGGAGGCGCTCGGCGCGGTCGAGGTCTGCGGCGGCCACCCCGTCGAGCCCGGCCCCGTGGCGCCGGGGCACGGCCGGAGCGGGCACCGCGGGGAGAGCGATGTCGGTCATGGCGGGGTCAGGCCCCCTGGTGGAAGGTGCGGTCCAGGACGTCGAGCTGCTGCTCGCGGGTGAGCTTCACGAAGTTCACCGCGTAGCCGGAGACGCGGACGGTCAGGTTCGGGTAGTTCTCCGGGTGCTCCATCGCGTCGATCAGCGTGTCCTTGTTCAGCACGTTGATGTTGGCGTGGAACAGGCCGGACTCGGCGTTGTTCCGGGCGCGGTTCGCCTTCATGGAGGCCAGGCGGCTGTCGAAGGTGGGGGTGCTCATCGGTGTCTCCTCGGGGTGTGCGGGGTGGTGGGTGCGGTCGGCCGACGGGGAGGTCCCGCCGGTCCGGGTGGATCCGTCAGTCCTGGTCGATGAGGAAGCCGGCGTCGAGGATGCCGACGAGGTTGGCGACCTGCTCGTCCTTGGTGCGGCCGAGCCCCTGCGGGGTGATGGTGTTGGTCAGCGAGATGCCGTCGAGGGCGTCCTGGTAGTCGAGCTTGCCGACCGACAGCATCGAGGCGACCATCCCGTGGGTGTCGGCGCCGTTCTCCGGGTTCGCCCCCGGGGAGAAGGGCGTCCCCGCCCGGTGCCCCGAGGGGAAGGACCCGGTGGCCTTCCCGTAGACGACGTTCGAGGTGATCGTCAGCACCGACTGCGTGGGGATCGCGTCGCGGTACATAGGGATCGCGCTGATCTTCTGCATCACGGTGTGCACGATCGTCGCCGCGATGTCGTCGGCGCGGTCGTCGTCGTTGCCGTAGCGGGGGAACTCGCCCTCGGTCACGTAGTCGACGATCAGTCCGGTCTCGTCCCGCACCGGGGTGACCTGCGCGTAGCGGATCGCGGAGAGGGAGTCCGCGACGATCGACAGGCCCGCGATGCCGCAGCCCATGGTGCGCACGATCTCGCTGTCGTGCAGCGCCATCTCGATCGCCTCGTAGGCGTAGCGGTCATGGCTGTAGTGGATGATGTTCAGCGCCTCGACGTAGGTGCCGACCACCCAGTCGAGCATCTCCTCGTAGCGCTGCCAGACCTCGTCGAAGTCCAGCGGTCCCTCGCCCGTGATCGGGGTGTGCAGCCCGGGCTCGGTGATCTGCTTGCCGGAGACCTCGTCGCGGCCGCCGTTCAGGGCGTACAGCAGGGCCTTGCCGGCGTTGACGCGGGCGCCGAAGAACTGCATCTGCTTGCCGACCCGCATCGGGGAGACGCAGCAGGCGATCGCGGCGTCGTCACCCCAGCGCTCCCGGATCTGCGCGTCGGACTCGTACTGGATCGAGGAGGTCTCGATGGAGATCGCGGAGCAGAACTCCTTGTACCCCTCGGGCAGGGCAGGGTCCCAGAAGATGGTGATGTTGGGCTCCGGGGCAGGGCCGAGGTTGCGCAGGGTCTGCAGCAGCCGGAACGAGGTCTTCGTGACCAGCGGTCGACCGTCCTCGGCGAAGCCGGCGTCGGACCAGGTCGCCCAGTAGGGGTCGCCGGAGAAGATCTGGTCGTAGTCGATGGTGCGCAGGAAGCGGACGATGCGCAGCTTGATCACGAGCGCGTCGATGATCTCCTGCGCCGCGGACTCGGTGAGGGTGCCCGCTGCGAGATCCCGCTGGAAGTACACGTCGAGGAAGCCGGAGAGGCGACCGATGGACATCGCGGCGCCGTCCTGGCTCTTCACCGAGGCGAGGTACGCCATGTAGGTCCACTGCACGGCCTCCTGGGCGGTCGCCGCGGGGCGACGCAGGTCCAGACCGTAGATCTCGCCGAGGCGGATCAGCTTCTGCAGCGCCTTGATCTGCTCGGAGTGCTCCTCCCGGTAGCGGGCCCAGTGCTCGGAGAAGCCCTGGTCCGCGACGGCGTCCTTCGCGGTCTTCTTCTCCGCGATCAAGGCGTCCGCGCCGTACAGGGCGAGGCGGCGGTAGTCGCCGATGATGCGGCCGCGGCCGTAGGCGTCCGGCAGGCCGGTGATGATGTGGCTCGAGCGGGCGGCGCGGATCCGCGGGGTGTAGATGTCGAAGACGCCGTCGTTGTGGGTCTTGCGGTGCTTGGTGAAGATCTCCCGGATGCGCGGATCGGGTTCCTTGCCCGCCTCCCGGATCGCGGTCTCGACCATGCGCCAGCCGCCGCTGGGCATCATGGCGCGCTTCAGCGGCACGTCGGTCTGCAGGCCGACGATCACGTCGTCGTCCTCGCTGATGTACCCGGCGGGGAAGGCGTCGATGTCCGCGGGGGTCCCGGTGTCGACGTCGTAGACGCGGCGCCGCCGCTCCTCCGAGAGATAGGTCCGCTCGAGGTGGTCCCAGAGCCGGAGGGTCTTCTCGGTGGGGCCGGCGAGGAACGAGGCATCGCCCTCGTAGGGCGTGTAGTTGCGCTGGATGAAGTCGCGCACGTCGATGCCGTCCTGCCACGGGCCGGGGGTGAATCCCGCCCAGGCATCACCTCCGGCGGCCTCGGCGGCGACGCGATCGGTGGTGGCTGACGTCATGGCGATCCTCCTCGGGAGCGGGGAGGGCCGGTCGGGACGATGCCCTCCGCGATGTCTCCACCGTAGGCCCGCGGGAGAGGCTCGCCCCGGGCAGTTGGTCCCGTGGAGGACCTGCGGCGATGTCGCGCCCGTCACGTCCTCGCGGGACATGCGAGAGGCCCGTCGGCGCTCCGGGCGGAGCGGCCGACGGGCCCGTCGGGTCAGCGGATCAGTGGTCCAGGCGACGCTCGCGCGCGAGCTTCTCCTGGTACGCGCGGCGCTCGGCCTCGACCTCGGAGGCGAGCTGCTCGAGACGCAGCTCGGTGGTGCCGGTGCGGGACTCCATCGGCACGTAGTCGCGCTCGGACTCGCCGATGTAGATCTGGCGGGGGCGCCCGATCTTCGTCTCGGGATCGTGGATCATCTCCTGCCACTGCGCGATCCAGCCGGGCAGGCGGCCGATCGCGAACAGGACCGTGAACATGTGGGTGGGGAACCCGATGGCCTTGTAGATGATGCCCGTGTAGAAGTCGACGTTCGGGTAGAGCTTGCGCTCGACGAAGTAGTCGTCCTCCAGCGCGATCTCCTCGAGCTTCATCGCCAGCTCGAGCCGCTCGTCGTGGACCCCGAGCCGCTCGAGGACGTCGTCGGCGATCTTCTTGACGAACTTCGCGCGCGGGTCGTAGTTCTTGTAGACCCGGTGGCCGAAGCCCATCAGACGGATGCCGTCCTCCTTGTTCTTCACCTTCTCCATGAAGTCGCGGGGGTCCATGCCCTCGTCGCGGATGGTGTTCAGCATCTCCATCACGGCGGCGTTCGCCCCGCCGTGGGCGGGACCGGAGAGGGCGCCGATGCCGGCGGAGATCGAGGTGAACAGGTTCGCCTGCGCGGAACCGACCAGGCGCACCGCCGAGGTGGAGCAGTTCTGCTCGTGATCGGCGTGGAGGATCAGCAGCTGCTCCATGGCCCGCACCACGACCGGATCCGCGATGTACTCCTCGACGGGGAAGCCGAACGTCAGGCGCAGGAAGTTCTCGATCAGGGAGAGCCGGTTGTCCGGGTAGAGGAGGGCGTGGCCCTGGGCGATGCGGTGCGCGTAGGCGGCCATGGTGGGCACCTTGGCGAGCAGCCGCACGGAGGACAGGCGCACCTGCTCCTCGTCGAAGGGGTTCAGCGAGTCCTGGTAGAAGGTCGACAGGCCCGAGACGCCCGCCTGCAGCACCGCCATCGGGTGGGCATCGCGGGGGAAGCCGTCGAACATGCGCCGGAAGCGCTCGTCGAGCAGGGTGCGCCGCTCGACCTGGGCCACGAAGTTCTCGAGCTGGCCCTGCGTGGGCAGCTCGCCGTGGATCAGGAGGTAGGACACCTCGAGGAAGGTCGAGCTCTCGGCCAGCTGCTCGATTGGGTAGCCGCGGTAGCGCAGGATCCCCTCGTCGCCGTCGATGTAGGTGATCGCCGACTTGGCGTTGGCGGTGTTCATGAAACCGGGGTCGTAGGTGACGTCCCCGGTCTCCTTGCGCAGCGGGCCGATCCCGACGCCGGAGTTGCCCTCCACCGACGGGACGACCGGCAGGTCCAGGGACTTCTCCCCGAGGGTGAGGCGGGCGGTCGACGTGGGCTGATCCATGGGCTCTCCGTTGTGCGTGGTCGGATCGTTCAGAGGCGCGCGAGGCGCTGTGCGGCGGCGGCGATGCGCTCGTCGGTGGCGGTGAGGGCGATGCGGACGAAGGTCCCTCCCCCCTCACCATAGAACATGCCGGGGGCGACCAGCACACCGGCCGAGGAGAGGCGTTCGACGCTCGCCACCGACTCCTCGCCGAAGGTCGTCCACAGGTACAGACCGGCCTGGGAGCCGTGGATCCGGCCCCCCGCCGCCTCGACCGCGGGGGCGAGGAGGGCGCGGCGGGCGCGATAGACCTCGTGCTGGGCGGCGGCGGCCGCGTCATCGCTGAGAGCGGCGGTCATCGCGATCTGCATCGGTCCGGGCAGCATCATCCCGGCCTGCTTGCGCACCGCGATGAGCTCGGCGACGAGAGCGGGATCACCCGCGACGAAGGCGGCCCGGTAGCCGGCGAGATTGCACTGCTTGGACAGCGAGTACACGCAGAGCAGCCCGTCGAGAGAGCCGCCGTTGACCCGCGGATCGAGCACCGAGGGCACCTCGTCGACGGTCCAGGGCAGCAAGGCGTAGCACTCGTCGGAGGCGACGATGATCCCGCGCTCCCGCGCCCAGGTGACCACCGCGGCGAGCTGCGCGGCCGAGAGCACCTCTCCCGTCGGGTTCGAGGGGCTGTTCAGCCAGAGCAGACGGATCCGGTCGACGGCCGCGGCATCCGGCAGCGCCGCATCGCCGTGCGCGGCGAGGGCGGCCACGTCCACGGGCAGCGGCTCGGCGCCGACGAACCGGGCGCCGATGTCGTAGGTGGGATAGGCGATGTGCGGGAACGCCACCGCATCGCCCGCCCCGAGACCGAGCTGGAAGGGCAGGTGCGCGACCAGTTCCTTGGAGCCGACGGTGGGCAGCACCGCGTCGACGGTGAGGTCCTCCCCCGCCCCGCGGCGGCGGCGCAGGAAGTCGACGAGCGCCTCGCGCAGTGCGGGGGTGCCGATGGTCTGCGGGTAGCCGGGGCTGTCCGCGGCGGCCGCGAGCGCGGCCTGCACGGAGGCCGGCGTCGGGTCGACGGGGGTGCCGACCGAGAGGTCCACGAGGCCCTCCGGATGGGCGGCGGCCCGCTGCTTCGCACCGGTGAGGGCGTCCCAGGGGAAGGCGGGCAGGCGCCCGGCGAGCGACCGCCGGGCGGCTCCGACGGGGCGGGTCTCCTCGGTCATGGCGGCTCGGCTCAGTTCTGGGGCGGCAGCGCCGCGATGAGGGGGTGGTCCTTGTCGATGACGCCCATCTTCGCCGCGCCGCCGGGGGCGCCGAGGTCGTCGAAGAAGTGGACGTTCGCGTCGTAGTACTCGGCCCACTGGTCGGGGACGTCGTCCTCGTAGTAGATCGCCTCGACCGGGCACACCGGCTCGCAGGCGCCGCAGTCCACGCACTCGTCGGGCTGGATGTACAGCGACCGGGTGCCCTCGTAGATGCAGTCCACCGGGCACTCGTCCACGCAGGCGCGATCCTTCACGTCCACGCAGGGCAGGGCGATCACATAGGTCATGGGCGGCGTCCTTCCGGTCTCGAGCCGGGTCCATTCTGTCACTTCCCCGCCTCGCGGCCGCGCTCCGTCCCCGGCCGCTCGCGGCGGACGTGATGCGAGGAACACCCGGCGACCGCAGGCCCCGGACCGCTAGCCTCGGGGCATGGACGAGCAGAGCCGGGATCGGGTCCGCGCCGGGTGGGCGCCCTTCCTCCAGGAGGGGCGACGCGTCGTGATCCGCTCCGCGATCGACCGCTCCCGTTCCCCGCACGGGGAGTCGATGACCGATGCGCTGGGCACCGTGATCGCGACCGATACGGAGTCGGTGACGGTGATGACGCGCCGCGGCGAGGTGAGGGTGCCGCGGGCGCTGATCATCGCGACGAAGGAGGTCCCGCCGCCGCCGGTGCGTCGGGTGCGGGACGCCGCGCCCTGAGGATGTAGTCCGCCGCGGAGACGACGTGCAGGACCACGCCGATCCACACCAGCACCTGCACCGCGCCGATCAGGCCGGGGGCCCACGCGGCCGCCGCGACCAGCAGGAACACGGAGGACATAAGCACGAAGGTGCGGACCTTCCCGAGCCGGGAGACGGCGATGCGACCGCCCAGCGCGGCGCGGGTGGCGAGCACCGCCATCGCCACGTCCATCAGCAGGATCAGCACCAGCGCCGCCCAGGGCAGCAGGCCCGCGAGGGCGAGGGTGAGGACGATCGCGGCGAGTCCCAGCCGGTCCGCGATCGGGTCGATGATCTCGCCGACGCGGCTGGTCTGGTTCAGGGTGCGGGCCAGGAGCCCGTCGACCCAGTCGGTGCTCGCCCAGACCAGCAGCAGCACCACGGCGAGGGTGTCCGGGCCGTCCAGCAGCAGGCGGCACACCGGGAGCAGCAGCACGAAGCGCAGCAGGGTGACCAGGTTGGGCAGGGTCGCCCAGTCGCGCCGCGGTGAGCTCATCGCCGCCTCCGTCGCAGGGTCACCACGAGCGCCGCCGCGAAGGGGACCAGGATCCCGATGCCCTGCACGATCCAGCCCGCGTACTGGGTCTGCTCGGCGACGACGGCGGGAACCAGCACCCCGCCGCCCGCTCCCCTGCCGAGGAACGGGCCGGCGATCAGCCCCCACAGCGAACCGAGGAGCAGCAGCGGCAGCCGGGCCCCGGTCGAGGCGACCAGGAACACGCAGGCCGTGACCTGGAACAGCAGCCCCAGCAGCAGACCCGTCGGCACCTGCACCAGCCCGAGATCGAGCCGCATCCGATGCGTGGTGATCAGGAACAGCACCGAGATCACGGCGATCACCACCGCCATCACCGCCTGGGAGACCCGGGCCGTGACGGAGGTGGTGTCGACCGTTCTCGGGCCGTTCGGGGGCGTCACCGGATCACTGGACCGAACGCGCCCGGGAGACGGCGCGACGACGCTCGGTGGGATCGAGGATCACCTTGCGGATGCGGACGATCTCGGGGGTGACCTCGACGCACTCGTCCTCGCCTGCGAACTCGAGGGACTCCTCGAGGGTGAGCCTGCGCGGCGGCACCAGGTTCTCGAAGCTGTCCGCGCTCGCGGCGCGCATGTTGGTCAGCTTCTTCTCCTTGGTGATGTTCACGTCCATGTCCTCGTTGCGGGAGTTCTCCCCGACGATCTGGCCGGCGTACACCTCGGAGGTGGGCTCGACGAAGAAGCTGCCGCGCTCCTGGAGGTTGATCATCGCGTACGGCGTCACGGCGCCGGGGCGGTCCGCGACGAGGGACCCGGTGTTGCGGAACTCGATGTCGCCCATCCACGGCTCGAAGCCGTCGGCGTAGGACGAGGCGATGCCGTTGCCGCGGGTCTCGGTCATGAAGCGGGTGCGGAAGCCGATCAGGCCGCGGGAGGGCACGGTGAACTCCATGCGCACCCAGCCGGAGCCGTGGTTGCTCATGGTCTCCATGCGGCCCTTGCGCGAGGCCATCAGCTGGGTGACGGTGCCGAGGTACTCCTCGGGCACGTCGATGGTCATCCGCTCGACGGGCTCGTGGGTCTTCCCGTCGATGGTGCGGGTGAGCACCTTGGGCTTGCCGACGGTGAGCTCGAAGCCCTCGCGGCGCATCTGCTCGACGAGGATCGACAGGGCCAGCTCACCGCGGCCCTGAACCTCCCAGGCGTCGGGGCGCTCGGTCGGGAGCACCTTGAGGGACACGTTGCCCACCAGCTCGGAATCGAGGCGATCCTTCACCTGGCGAGCGGTGAGCTTGTGGCCCTTGCCGTTCTTGCCGGCGATCGGCGAGGTGTTGATGCCGATGGTCATGGAGATCGCCGGGTCGTCGATCGCGATGAGCGGCAGCGGACGCGGGTCGGAGACGTCGGTGAGGGTCTCGCCGATCATGATCTCCGGGATGCCGGCGACCGCGACGATGTCGCCCGGGCGGGCGGAGCGGGTCATCGGCTCGCGCGAGAGGCCCTTGGTCTCGAGCAGCTCGGTGATCTTGACGGTCTTCGTGGCGCCGTCCTGGGTGCACCAGGCGACCTGCTGGCCCTTGGTGAGCTCGCCGTTCTTGATGCGCAGCAGCGCGAGGCGGCCCAGGAACGGGGAGGCGTCGAGGTTGGTGACGTGGGCCTGGAGCGGCATCTCGTCATCGAAGGCCGGCGCGGGGATCTTCTCGAGGATGGTCCTGAACAGCGCCTCGACCGTCTCCTCCTCCGGCAGGGTGCCGTCGGCGGGCTTGTCGAGGGAGGCGCGACCGGCCTTGCCGGAGGCATAGACGACGGGCACGTCGAGGACGGCGTCGAGGTCGATGTCCTCGACCTCGTCGGCGAGATCCGAAGCGAGGCCCAGCAGCAGGTCGGTGGCCTCGCCGACGACCTCGTCGATGCGCGCGTCGGGGCGGTCGACCTTGTTGACCACGAGGATCACGGGCAGCTTCGCGGCGAGCGCCTTGCGCAGCACGAAGCGGGTCTGCGGGAGCGGGCCCTCCGAGGAGTCGACCAGCAGCACGACCCCGTCGACCATGGACAGGCCGCGCTCGACCTCGCCGCCGAAGTCGGCGTGGCCGGGGGTGTCGATCACGTTGATGGTGATGCCGTCGGGCTCCCCGATCGCCGCGGCGGAGGGGCCCGTGTACCGGATCGCCGTGTTCTTGGCGAGGATCGTGATGCCCTTCTCGCGCTCGAGCTCACCGGAGTCCATCGCCCGCTCGTCGTGCTTGTCGCGCTCCCCGAAGGCGCCGCCCTGGGTGAGCATGGCGTCCACGAGGGTGGTCTTGCCGTGGTCGACGTGGGCGACGATGGCGACGTTTCGCAGGTCGTTGCGGTGCTGGATGGTCATACGCAGGTGCTCGTTTCAGATAGCGCGGCGGGGCGTGGACCGAGCAGCGCCCGGTCGCACGGTGGTGCGACCCGCTCCAGGGCCGCGCCGAGTCTATCGGCCCGCGCCGCCTGCGCACCGGCGGGCGGATGAGAGGTTCGACGCGGTGCGCGCCGATCCGCCGCCCGCTCCGACGGGCGGCCGACGGGTCGGCCCGGGGTCCGACGGGGCGGCGAGACGCTGGAGGCCGGGGAGGCCGCCGCATGCGGCGCCCTCCCCGGCCTCACCTCGGCCCCCGCCGTGCGGCGGGGCTGGCGATCACCCGGGATCGACGATCAGACGTGACCGGCCTGCGCGAAGGGATCGATGACGTCGTCGGGCCCGTCGCCGCCGGTCGCATCGCCCTCGTCGACCGGTGCCGCCCCGGCCTCGACGTCGATGGTCTCCGCGCCCGCGAGCGGGATCGACCCGCCGGGAATCGCGGCGAGGAGGCGCTTGGTGTACTCCTGCTGCGGCGAGTGGAACACCTCGTCGGTGGTGCCCTGCTCGACGACCCGGCCCTTCTCCATCACCAGGGTGCGGTCGGCGATCTGCCGCACCACGGCGAGGTCGTGGGTGATGAACAGGTAGCTGAGACCCAGCTCGGCCTGCAGGTCGTTGAGCAGCTCGAGGACCTGGGCCTGCACGAGCACGTCGAGGGCCGAGACGGCCTCGTCGCAGATGACGACCTCGGGGTCCAGGGCCAGAGCGCGCGCGATCGCGATGCGCTGGCGCTGGCCGCCGGAGAGCTCGTTGGGATAGCGCTGCATCATCGCGGCGGGCAGCGAGACCTTGTCCAGCAGGTCGCGGACCTTCGCCTCCCGGGACTTCGCGTTCCCGATGCCGTGCAGGCGCAGCGGCTCCTCGATCGTGCGGTAGATCGAGTACATCGGGTCGAGGGTGCCGTACGGGTTCTGGAAGATCGGCTGCACCCGACGGCGCAGCGTCTTCTGGGCCCGACCCTTGATGGTGGTGATGTCCTGGCCCTCGAAGAGGACTCGGCCCGAGGTGGGCTCGAGCAGCTTCAGCACCATCTGGGCGACGGTCGACTTGCCCGAGCCGGACTCGCCGACGATCGCGGTGGTGGTGCCGCGCTCGAGGGCGAAGGAGACGTCGTCCACCGCGCGGAAGGGCGTGGTCTTCCACGGCACGCTGCCGCGGATCGGGAACTCCTTGGTGAGCTTCTGGACCTCGATGACCGCCGTCGGGTCCGGCTCGGAGTACCCGAACTCGGGCGAGAACTCGCCCGCGCCGCCGGTCGCGGCGGGCACGCCATCGAGGGGAGTGCCCTCGTGGGCGAGCTCCTGGGCGTGCTCCTGGGCGGCCTCGCGCACCTCGAGCCGCTTGGCCGCGGAGACCAGCCGGCGCGAGGCCAGCGAGGGCGCCGAGGCGATGAGCCGCTTCGTGTACGGGTGCTGCGGGGACTGCAGCAGCTCGAGCGCCGGACCGGACTCGACGACCTGTCCCTTGTACATCACCACGAGGTGCTGGGCGCGCTCGGCGGCGAGGCCCAGGTCGTGCGTGATCAGCAGCACCGCGACCCCGAGCTCCCCGGTGAGGTGGTCGAGGTGGTCGAGGATCTGCTGCTGGACGGTGACGTCCAGGGCGCTGGTCGGCTCGTCGGCGATGAGCAGCTTGGGTCGGGCGGCGAGGCCCATCGCGATCAGCGCACGCTGCTTCATGCCGCCGGAGAACTCGTGGGGGTACTGACCGGAGCGGCGCTCCGCATCCGGCAGCCCCGCCTCCTCCAGCAGCTCCACGGTGCGCCGCTTCGCCTCGGCCCCGGAGGCCACGCCGTTGGCGGCGAGGGCCTCCTGGATCTGGGTGCCGACCTTCCACATGGGGTTGAGGTTGCTCATCGGGTCCTGCGGGACCAGGCCCACCTGGTCACCGCGGAGCGCCCGGATCTCCTTCTCGGAGGCGTGCGTGATGTCGCGCCCCTCGAAGATCACCTGGCCGCCGGTGATGCGGCCGTTCTTGGGCAGCAGGTGGGCGATGCTCATGGCGGTGGTGGACTTGCCCGATCCGGACTCGCCGACGATCGCGACGGTCTCCCCGGGATACACCTCGAGGTTCGCCATGCGCACACCCATCACCGGTCCGGTGGAGGTGGTGAAGGTGATCTCGAGATCGCGGATCTCGAGCAGGGGCTGGTTCGCGGTCGCGGTCATCGCTTCCTCGCCTTCGGGTCCAGGGCGTCGCGCACGGCGTCGCCGAGCATGATGAAGCTCAGCACGGTGATCGCGAGCGCCATGGACGGGTAGAACAGCATCATCGGCTGGGTGCGCAGCGCGTTCTGCGCGGAGGAGATGTCACGACCCCAGGACACCGAGCTCGAGGGCAGGCCCACGCCGAGGAAGGACAGCGTCGCTTCGGCGACGATGAAGACGCCGAGGTTCACCGTGGCGGTGACGATCACCGGCGCGATCGCGTTGGGGATGACGTGCTTGAGCAGCACCGTCCCCTTCGAGGCGCCGAGCGCGGTGGAGGCGGTGACGAAGTCCTGCGCCTTGGTGGAGATCACCGAGCCGCGCATGATGCGGGCCACGTTGGTCCAGCCGAAGATGCTCAGCACCAGCACCACGGTCCACATGTTCATCTCCCCCAGTCGGGTGGCGATGACGATCGCGCCGAGGATCATCGGGATCGCGAAGAAGACGTCGGTGACGCGGGAGATGACCTCGTCGAACCAGCCGCCGAGGTAGCCGGCCAGCGCTCCGATGGTGCCGCCGATCAGGGTCGAGCCGATCATGGTGAAGAAGCCGATCAGCACCGAGGTGCGCGTGCCCCAGACGGTGCGGGCGAGGATGTCGTAGCCCTGCACGGTGGTGCCGAAGACGTGCTCGCCGCTCGGCGGCTTCGAGCCCTGGCTGATGTCGCCGTAGCGCGGGTCCTGGGAGGTGAAGACCCCGGGGAACAGTGCCACGAAGAGCACGAACAGGATCAGCAGCGCGGAGAGCACGAACACGGGGTTGCGGACCAGGTTGTGCCCGGCCTCGGCCCACAGCGAGCGGGGCGAGCTGCTGGTGTCGGCGGCGTCGACGGCCTGCAGCGGGGTCTCGTCGATCGGGGCGACCCAGTGCTCGGCACGGGGGCGACGGGGGGTCTGAGCATCACTTCGCATAGCGGATCCTCGGGTCGAGCACGGCGTAGAGCAGGTCCACGATGAGGTTGGACAGCAGGAAGATGATCACCAGCAGCGTCACGAGCGCCACGATCATCGGCGCCTCGCCGTCGTTGATCGAGCGGAACAGCAGGGTCCCCACTCCGGGGATGTTGAAGATTCGCTCGGTGACGATGGCCCCGCCCATGAGCGCGCCGAGGTCCGCACCGATGAAGGTCACCACCGGGATGAGCGAGTTGCGCAGGATGTGCTTGGAGACGACGCCGCCGCGGGAGAGGCCCTTCGCGGTGGCGGTGCGCACGTGGTCCGCGGTGGCGGTCTCGGCGATCGAGGTGCGGGTCAGCCGCAGCACGTAGGCGAAGGAGACCGCGCCCAGCACGGCGCCGGGCAGCAGCAGGTTCTGGAAGCTGGGGTCGCGGCCCACGTTGATCTCGGCGACGCCGAGCTGCACGCCGAGCACGAACTGCGCGACGAAGCCGATCACGAAGGTCGGCACCGCGATCAGGGTCAGCGAGACCAGCAGCAGCGTCGTGTCGATCCAGGTGCCCTTGCGGAGACCGGAGATGACGCCCGCGACGATGCCGAAAGCCGCCTCGATGACCACGGCGATCAGCGCGAGCTTGATCGTGGTCGGGAAGGCGGCGGCGATCTGGTCGATCAGCGGGCGGCCGTTGAAGCCGATGCCGAGGTCGAAGGTGAGCACGTTGCCCAGGAAGATCAGCCACTGCACGATCACCGGCTTGTCGAGGTTGTACTGCTCGCGCAGCTGCTGCTCGACCGCCGGGGAGATGGGCTTGTCACCGGCGAGGGTGAGGATCGGATCGCCGGACGCCGCGAAGGCGAGCAGGTACACGATCAGTGTGGCGCCGAGGAAGACGGGGATCATCTGCAGCAGGCGCCGCCCGATGTACCAGAGCACGTCGTTCCCTTTCGATGGAGGAGAGGGGCCCGTGGGCCCGCGGGGCGGTCCCGGCCGGAGCCGGGCACGGAACAGCGGGAACCGGAGTGCTCCGGTTCCCGCTGTTCCGTGGGGAAGGTCAGCGGATCACTTGGTGATCTCGTGGTACAGCGGGACGGTGTCCCAGCCGTACTCGACGTTCGACACCAGGGTCGAGTATCCGCCGATCGTGTTCTGGTACCACAGCGGCACGACGGGGAGGTCGCGCATCAGCAGGGCCTCCGCCTCCTTCCACAGGGCGATCGCCTCGTCCTCGGTGGCGGCGGCGAGGCCGTCGCTCAGCAGCTGGTCGAACTCGGTGTTCTTGTAGTCGCCGTCGTTGCTGCCGTTGCCGTCCGCCGCGGCGGTGCCGTACAGCGGGCCGAGGAAGTTGTAGGCCGACGGGTAGTCCGCCTGCCAGCCCGAGCGCCAGGTGCCGCGCAGCTCACGGGCGCGGATCTGCTCGCGCATCTCGCCGAAGGCCGGGAACGGGGTGGGGTTCGCCTCGATGCCCAGGGTGTTGGCCAGCGAGTTGCACACCGCCTCGACCCACTCGGCGTGGGGGCCGTCCGCGTTGTAGGCGAGGGTCAGGGGGCCCGCGAAGGGGGTGATCGCCTCGGCCTCGTCCCAGAGGCGCTTGGCCTCCGCGGCGTCGAACTGCAGCACCTCGGACCCGGGGATGTCGGTCGCGCCGCCGCCGGGGATGACCGGGGAGACGAAGTCCGTCGCGGGGGTGCGGGTGGTGTAGAAGAGGCTGTCGCAGATGGCCTGCCGGTCGATCGCGCGGGAGATCGCCTGGCGGCGCAGCAGCCCGGCCTCGCCCTCGAAGTTCGGGTCGTAACCCGGGAGGGTGATCGACTGGAAGACGGCGCCCGGATCGTTCACGGCGCGGTCGCCGAGCTCGTCGGCGAAGGTGGCCAGCGCCGAGTTCGGCAGCTGGTCGACCACGTCGACGTTGTCGGAGAGCAGGTCGTTGTACATGGTCTCGGGGTCCGCGTACACGGTGAAGGTGATGCCGGCGTTCTGCGGGGCGCGGGGACCGTCGTAGGCCGGGTTCGGCACCAGCACGAGCTCCTGGTCGTGGCTCCACGACTCGAGCATGTACGGGCCGTTGGCCAGCGGGGCCTCGCCGTACGCCTCGATGTCGTCGAACGCCACGGGAGGCAGCGGCATGTAGGCCGAGTAGCCCAGGCGGGTCGGGAAGTCCGACTGCGCCGAGACGAGGCGCACCGTGAAGGTGGTGTCGTCGACGACCTCGAGGCCGGAGAGAGTGGCATCGGCCGCGACGCCCTCGGCGGAGAGATCGGCGTAGCCCTCGATGGGCTCGAAGAAGTACTGGCCGAGCTGGGCGTTGGCGGCGTTGGCGCCGAAGTTCCAGGCGCTCACGAAGTCCTGCGCGGTGACCGGGGTGGAGCCGTCGGAGTAGGTCAGGCCGGACCGGATCTTGATGGTCCAGTTCTGGTTGTCCTCGGACTCGATCGACTCGGCGAGGTCGTTCTCGGCGGTGCCGTCGGCGGTGTAGTACACCAGGCCGGCGAAGATGGTGGTGATGATGCGCCCGCCGCCGACCTCACCGGTGTTGGTGGGGATGAGCGGGTTCTCGGGCTCGGTGGTGTTCGCGTAGATCGGCTCGCCGGTGCCGCCGCCGGCACCGCCGTCGCTGCCGGAACCGGAACCGGACCCGCCGTCACCGTCGCCGCAGGCGGCGAGGGTGACCGCGGCGGCGCCGCCGATGGCGCTGCCGAGCAGGATGTTACGTCGCGAAATGGCCATGGGGTCTCCTGGATGGCTCGTTCTGTTCTCGTCGCGCCTCTGGGTGCGCGGCGCACCCCCCAGTGTGCACCAGGTCATGTCAACCGCAGTCCACCTGTCGGTAACGCTTCGGTCTCGTACCGTTCGAGGTCAGGACGGGCGGGAACCCCTTTCCCCCGCCCCACGGTGTTCAATGGCGGCATGACCGAGTCGAGCACCGCTTCCTCCCCCTCCACCCCCTCAGCCCCCTCCGTCGAGCCCGTGGACCCCACGACCACCGCCGCCTGGGACGCCCTCGAGGCCCACGACCTCGAGCGCTCCGGGTCGCTGCGGGAGATGTTCGCCGCCGATCCGCAGCGCGCGGAGCGCCTGAGCTTCTCCGCGGCGGACCTGCACGTGGACCTGTCCAAGAACGTGATCACCGACCGCACCATCGAGCTCCTGCTCCAGCTCTCCCGCGAGGTCGGCGTCGAGGAGCGTCGCGACGCCATGTTCGCCGGCGCTCACATCAACACCACAGAGGACCGTGCCGTGCTGCACACGGCGCTGCGCCGCCCCGAGGACGCCTCCCCCGCTCTCGAGGTCGACGGACAGCAGATCGACGCGGATGTCCACGAGACCCTCCGCCGCGTCTACGAGTTCGCGGACTCGGTGCGCTCGGGCGAGTGGACCGGCGTGACCGGCAAGCGCATCGAGACCGTCGTCAACATCGGCATCGGCGGCAGCGACCTCGGCCCGGTGATGATCTACGAGGCGCTGAAGCCGCTCGCGCAGGACGGCCTCACCGCCCGCTTCCTCTCGAACATCGACCCCACCGACGCCTACGAGACGACGCGGGATCTCGACCCCGAGACCACCCTGGTCATCGTCGCGAGCAAGACCTTCACGACCCTCGAGACCCTCACCAACGCGCGCCTCGTGCGCGACTGGCTGCTGACGGGCCTGCGCGAGGGTGCGGGCCTGACCGCCGAGCAGGAGGCGGAAGCCGTCGCGAAGCACTTCGTGGCCGTCTCCACCGCGCTCGACAAGGTGGCCGAGTTCGGCATCGACCCCGAGAACGCCTTCGGCTTCTGGAACTGGGTGGGCGGCCGCTACAGCGTCGACTCGGCGATCGGCACCGTGCTCGCGACCGTGCTCGGGCCGGACGTCTTCGAAGAGCTGCTGGCCGGCTTCCATGCGATGGACGAGCACTTCGCGACCGCCCCGGCGGCATCCAACGTGCCGCTGCTCATGGGCCTGCTGAACGTGTGGAACGTGAACTTCCAGGAGGCGGAGACCCACGCGGTCCTCCCCTACTCCCAGTACCTCCACCGCTTCCCCGCCTACCTGCAGCAGCTGACCATGGAGTCCAACGGCAAGTCGGTGCGCTGGGACGGCTCCCTCGCCACGACGGAGACCGGCGAGGTGTTCTGGGGCGAGCCCGGCACCAACGGCCAGCACGCCTTCTACCAGCTGATCCACCAGGGCACCCGCACCATCCCCGCGGACTTCATCGCCTTCGCCACCCCCAACCACGCCCTGCGCGACGGCGACCAGGACGTCCACGAGCTGTTCCTGGCGAACTTCTTCGCGCAGACCAAGGCGCTGGCCTTCGGCAAGACCGCCGAGGAGGTCCGCGCGGAGGGCACCGAGGGCTCCCTCGTCCCCGCCCGCGAGTTCTCGGGCGACCGCCCGACCACCTCGATCATGGCGCCGCAGCTGACCCCGTCGGTGCTGGGTCAGCTGATCGCGCTGTACGAGCACATCACCTTCGTGCAGGGCGCCGTGTGGGGCATCAACTCCTTCGACCAGTGGGGCGTCGAGCTCGGCAAGCAGCTGGCCAAGGATCTCGCCGGCGCCGTCGCGGGCGATGAGGCGGCGATCGCCGCGGAGGACTCCTCGACCTCGGCGCTGATCCGCTACTACCGCGCGCACCGCGAGGGCTGACGGGCCCCTCCCCCGGGAGTCCCCGGGTCGCGTCCGCCACGGACACGACCCGGGGGCGCCCCCGTCGGGTCAGATCACGCCAGGTAGTCCACGTCCCGGGTCTCGCCGCCGGCGACGAGAGCGAGGATCGTGATCACCGCGGCGAGCGCGAGGTAGCCGCCGACCAGGAGCAGCGACCCGCCCTGCGCCTGCCACAGCGCGATCATGGCGTAGGGGGCGGGGGCCGCGCCGATCACCGAGGCCAAGTTGTAGCTGACGGCGCTGCCGGTGTACCGCACGTCGGCCCGGAACATCTCGGGCAGGAACGCCGCCATCGGCCCGAAGGTGAGTCCCATGAGGGTGAAGCCGAGGATCAGCGCGGCCATCACCCCGACCGTCCCGGCGTGCACGAGCGGGTCGAGCAGCAGCCCGAACACGCCGATCCCGGCGGTCACGGCGAGCAGCAGCCGCTTGCGGCCCAGGCGATCCGCGAGCGGACCGGAGACCACGGTGAAGATCCCGAAGAAGACCACCCCGATGATCAGCATCGTGAGGAAGTCGGTGCGCTCGTAGCCGAGGCCCGGGGCGAAGCTCGCCGGGTCGAAGGCCTTGCCCGCCGCCTCCGCAGCCGCCCGGGCGGAGGCCTCGTCGGAGGCGGTGGTGCCGACCACCATCAGGAAGGCGGTCATGAGGTAGAAGAGCACGTAGGTCGCGACCATGGCGAGGGTCGCGAGCACCAGCGGCTTGGCCGCGGTGCGGAACACACGGGCGATCGGCACGGTCGCGACCCGCTCCTCGTCCAGCACCTTCTGGAAGGCCGGGGACTCCATGAGCTTCAGCCGCACCCACAGGCCCACGATCACGAGCACCGCGGAGAGCAGGAAGGGCACGCGCCAGCCCCAGGCCGTGAACTGCTCGGGGGTGAGCTGCACGCTCAGCAGCACGAACAGCAGGTTCGAGAGGATGAAGCCGAGCGGGGCGCCGAGCTGGGGGAAGGTGCCGTACAGGGCCCGCTTGCCGGGAGGGGCGTTCTCGGTGGCCAGCAGCGCCGCGCCGGACCATTCGCCGCCCAGGCCGATGCCCTGGCAGAAGCGCAGCAGCACCAGGATCGCGGGGGCGATCACGGCGAAGCCGGGCGTGGAGGCGGTGGGGAGCACGCCGATGAGGAAGGTCGCGATGCCCATCACCAGCAGGCTCGCGACGAGGGTGGTCTTGCGGCCCACCCGGTCTCCGTAGTGCCCGAAGATCAGCGAGCCGAGCGGTCGGGCCACGAAGGCGACGCCGAAGACGGCGAAGGAGCTCAGCAGCTGGTTCGCCGGGGTCTGCGTCGGGAAGAACAGGGCCGGAAAGACGAGCGAGGCGGCGGTCGCGTAGGCGTAGAAGTCGAAGAACTCGATCGTGGTGCCCACCATTGAGGCCGTGATGACGCGGCCGCGAGTGTTCGCGGGGGCGGTCGGCGGCGGGCCGGACGGATCGGTGGGGTCGGCGGGTTCGGGGGCATGCGGGTGGTTCACGACGGGCGACACTAGACCTCGATCCCACCATGCGGACCGCCAGGCCGCATCGCGAGACGTGAGCGCCGGAGATTCCGGACGCTCCCCGCCACCTCGGTGTCCTCACCGGCCACGACGACGTCTCCACCTCCGGAACGACCTCCCGCTCGGGGCCCCGTGATGGGACACTGGTCGCCGACGTGCGTGAGGGGCATGCACGAGCTCACCGAGGGGAACCCATGGAAGCCTTGATCCCAGTCGTCGGCGGGGCGGCGGTCATCCTGATCGTCCTGCTGATCCTGCTGTTCGTGCTGCTGCGCAGCTACCGCATCGCGGCGCCGAACGAGGCCCTGATCATCACCGGCCGCAGCGCCAAGACCAGCCCCACCGGGGACATCGACCTCGAGTCCGGCGGCGCCCGCGTGGTCATCGGCGGAAGGGCGATCGTCCGCCCCATCGTGGACCGCGCCTTCGTGCTCAGCCTCTCCTCGCGCCAGATCCCGGTCGAGGTCGAGGGCTACTCGATGAACGGCATCTTCCTGCGCCTGCGCGGCGTCGCCCAGGTGAAGGTGGGCGGCAACGTCGACGACGTCCGCAAGGCCTCGCAGCGCTTCCTCGACCAGCAGCAGCAGATCGACCACTACACCCAGGAGATCCTCTCGGGCACCCTGCGCGCGGTGGTCGGCACGCTGACCGTCGAGCAGATCATCCGCGACCGCGCCTCGTTCGCGAGCCAGGTGCAGGCCGAGGCCGAGCACTCGATGAACAACCAGGGTCTGGTCATCGACACCTTCCAGATCTCCGCGGTCGAGGACGACGGCTCCTACCTGCGGGACTGGGGTCGCCCGGAGGCGGCGCTCGTCGCCAAGCGCGCCGCGATCGCCGAGTCCGACGCGAACCGCGAGTCGACCCAGGCGAAGAACCTCAACCTCCAGCAGGAGGCCGAGTCGAAGCAGGCCTTCGACATCCGCAACGCCGAGATCAAGGAGGAGACGGACGCCCGTCAGGCCGTGGCCGACGCCGCCGGCCCCCTCGCCCGCGCCGCGCAGCAGCAGAAGATCATCGAGCAGGAAGAGCTCATCGCGGTCCGCAACAACGACCTGCGCGAGAAGCAGCTCATCGCCGAGGTCCACAAGCCGGCCGAGGCCAAGCGCTACGCCGAGCAGCAGGACGCGGACTCGAAGAAGTACGCCCGCGTCGCCGACTCGGAGGCGCAGCTGACCGACGAGCGCAACCGCGCCGAGGCCCGCAAGGTCTCCGCGGATGCCGAGGCGCACGCGATCGAGGCCCGCGGTCGGGCCGAGGCCGAGGTCGAGCTGCAGCGCCGCTCGAAGGACGCCGAGGCCGTGCGCCTCGAGGGTCAGGCCGAGGCCGACTCGCTGCGCGCCAAGGGCGAGGCCGAGGGTGCGGCGATCCGCGCCAAGGGCGATGCCGAGGCGGAGACCACCCGGGCCCGCGCCGAGGCGTACAAGCAGTTCAACGATGCCGCGGTGCTCGCCCAGGTGCTCGACGTGCTGCCGGCGGTCGCGAACGAGCTCGCCTCCCCCTACTCGAACATCTCCAACCTCTCGGTGTTCTCCACCGACGGCGAGGCGAAGATCGGGCAGAACATCTCGGTGGGTCTCGCCCAGGTCCTCGACATGGTCAAGTCCACGACCGGTGTCGACTTCCAGGACACCCTGCAGCGGGCCGCCGAGGGCGGTCGCTCCGTGCGCGCCCAGGCCGAGCAAGCCCAGCAGGCCGGGTCCGCGGCGGGCTCCGCCCCGGTGATCCCCACCGCACCCTCGACCGACGCCGACGACGCCCCGGAGTGACCCTCTCCCGTCGGACCGGATGACCGGAGCCGACGGACCCGACCGGCGCCCCGTCCCCGCATCGCGGGGGCTGGGCGCCGTTCTGCGTCGGCGGTCGAAAGATGCCGTTCACCTGCACGTCATGTGCTGTCCGTAGCGGGACCGAGGGCTTGGCGACGGGGCGCGGGGTGGTCCTAGAGTGGGTCGCAGCACCCCTGGTCCCGGCGAGAGAAGCGAGTCCTCCCCCATGAAGATCGGCATCCTGACCTCCGGGGGCGACTGCCCCGGGCTGAACGCCGTCATCCGCGGCATCGTGATCAAGGGGGACAAGCTGTTCGAGGACGAGTTCATCGGCTATCGCGACGGCTGGCGCGGGGTGATCGAGAACGACTGGATGACGCTCCCCCGGCGCAAGGTGCGCGGCATCGGCCGGATCGGCGGCACGATCCTCGGCACCTCCCGCGCGAACCCCTTCCACGACGGGGCCGACGGGGCGGAGGTCGTGCTGCGGCAGATGGACGAGAACGACATCGACGCGATCGTCGCGATCGGCGGGGACGGCACCCTGTTCACGGCGAACCGTCTGCACGAGGCGGGCGTGCCGGTGGTCGGTGTGCCGAAGACGGTGGACAACGACCTCGACGCGACCGACTACACCTTCGGTTTCAACACCGCGGTGGAGATCGCGACGGAGTCCCTGGACCGGCTGCGGATGACCGGCGATTCGCACCACCGCTGCATGGTCGCCGAGGTGATGGGCCGCTCGGTGGGCTGGATCGCGCTGCACTCCGGCATGGCGGCGGGCGCCCACGTGATCTGCCTGCCCGAGTTCCCGCTGACGATCGACGAGATCTGCGGCTACGTGAAGTCCGCCTTCGACCGTGGCCGGGCACCGCTCGTGGTGGTCGCCGAGGGCTTCATCCCGCAGGACGCCCCGGACGGCTTCATGGACTACGACCTCGACGAGTTCGGCCGTCCCCGCTTCGGCGGGGTCGCCGCGGCCCTCGCCCCGCTGATCGAGGAACGCCTCGGCGTGGAGGCCCGCGCGACCGTGCTCGGCCACATCCAGCGCGGCGGCGAGCCGACGGGCTACGACCGGGTGCTGGCCACCCGACTCGGCACCGCCGCCGTCGATCTCGTGCACCGCGGCGGCTTCGGGCGCATGGTGTCCCTGCGGGGCACCGCGATCGTCGACGTGCCGCTGAGCGACGCGATCGACTCCACGAAGAGGGTCCCCCAGTCCCGCTGGGACGAGGTGCAGATCCTCTTCGGCTGAGGGACTCAGCGGGCGGACCCCACCTCGCCCAGCAGGACCTTCGCGTAGGAGGCATGCACGGACTCCTCGTCGGAGGGGTGGTAGAGGCCCGCGCGGACGTCGCGCGAGAGCCGCTCGAGCTCGCTGCGGCGGAAGAAGTGGGAGCCGCCGCTGGCCCGCAGCACCTGGTCGACCGCGGCGATCGCCGCCTCGGTGGCGCGGGACTTGACGCCGGAGAAGTGCAGGAACCAGCGGGCGCCGTGGTCGACGGTGCCGGGGCCGGACTCGCCCGTGCCGAGCGCATCGAGATCGGCGGTGACCTTCTCGATCTGCAGGATCGCCCCGTCGATCCCGATCGCGGCGGCGGCGAGGCGGCGGCGGATGTCGGGGTCGTCGGCGTGGACGATGTCGCGGGTGACGGAGCGGCGGGTGGTCGCGACCTGCACGCCCACGGCGAGCGCCCGCTCCGCGATGCCGGTGTAGACCGAGGCGATGAGCAGCTCGAAGGCACCGAAGATCCCGCGTACGAGCGGATCGGGGTTCGGTCCGACGGGGGTGAGGGTGAGGACGTCCTGGGCGGCGATCGGCGCGGCGTGCAGGCGGGTGGTGCGGGACTGGGTGCCGCGCATGCCGTGGGTGTCCCAGTCGTCGAGGACCTCGACCGCGTCGGAGCGCTCGAGCAGTCCGAACACGAGGCGGGGGTCGACCTCGGTGGCATCGGCGAGGCGTCCGTGGACCACGAGCCGGTCCCACACCGGCGCGAGGGAGGTGAAGATCTTGGTCCCCGTGACGGTGTACCCGCCGTCCTCGCGGGCATCCGCGCGGGTCGAGGCGTCGAAGAGCATCGCCTCGTTGCCGGCCTCGGAGATGCCGAAGGCGAACAGGAGGTCCTCCGCGGCGCCGGCGAGGACCCGCTCCCCCGCGTCGGCGCCGACGAGATGCGCGTGCAGCGCCGCGCCGGTGACCACGAGGTGCATGTTCAGGGCGAGGGCGGTGGCCGGGGCGGCCTGGGCGAGGCGCCGCTGCACCCGGGAGGCGTCCAGCAGGCTCGCCCCGAGCCCGCCGAGCGCGGTCGGCACGAGCAACCGCAGGTAGCCGCGCTCGCGCAGGTCGGCCAGGTCCAGCTCGGGGAAGGTGTTCTCCCGGTCGTGGACCGCCGCGCGCTCGCGGAAGGTCTCGAGGAGGTCATCGGGCAGCAGGTCCTCGGCGAAGCTCATGGGCTCAACGCTAGTCCACGTCCGCCGACGTGAGCTGGGGGCGAGAGCGGGGTCTCAGCGTCGCGGGGCGAGGAGGGCGAGCACCGGGCGATGGTCGGAGGATCCGCGCGGGCCGACCCGCACCGCACGGACCTCGATTGGTCCGCGCACCCACATCGAGTCGAGGCGGCGCAGGGGCAGACGGGACGGATGGGTGGGGGCGTCCGGGGCGGGGGGACGGCCGGTCCGGGCGCCGGGGAGGCCGCCGCGGAGGACCAGCCCGATACGACGCGCCAGCGACCGGGCGACCCGGGCAGCGCGCCCGGTCCGGGTACGGCGGGCGACGCGGCCGCGCCGACGCGAGGCGGGCGGGCGGGGCTCGTCGGCCGCGCGCACGGAGGCGGCGGCCTCCTGCCAGCCGGTCGCGGCGAGGGCGGCGAGCTCGGGCGCGGCGGGGTCGGCGTTCAGGTCCCCCAACAGCACGGCGGGCACCTCGGGATCGAGCTCGTCGGTGCGTCGCACGAGCCCCTGCACCTGTGCTGTGCGGTGCCGCGGATCGGCAGGATCCAGGTGGGTGACCAGCACGTCGAGCGCGGTCCCGTCCGCTCGCCGGACCCGCGCGACGAGCACCGCGCGGGGCTCTCCCGGGGCCGCGGCGGGATGGTCGGGCAGCGGATGGTGCTGCGCCGTCTCGAGGTGATGCCGGGTCAGCAGGGCCACGCCGTAGCGGCGCGGCGGTGCGCCCACCGTCGTCGGCGGATGCTCGAGCGCGGCACCGAAGGCGACCTCCAGACCGAGCTGCGCGGCGAGCCGCGCCGCCTGGTCCTCCCCGTGGGACCGCTCGCCGAAGGCGACGTCGACCTCCTGCAGACCGATCACGTCAGCCCCGAGCGCGGCGATCTCCCGTGCCGTGCGCACGAGGTCCACGCGCCCGTCGGCCCCCAGCCCATGGCGGATGTTCCAGGTCGCGACCCTCCAGGGGGCCGCCACCGGGCCGGGTGCCGGGGACGTCACTGCAGACAGCCCGGCCCGAGCAGTGCCTTGAGGGAGGCGTACAGGGCGGCGGACGGGGTGACCGAGAGCCGCTTGTCCAGCTGCATCAGGGTGGTGCGGCCCGGCTCCTGCAGACGCAGCCGCACCTCGCTCGAGCCGGGGTTGTCCTCGAGGACGCCGCGGAGCTGCTCGGCCACCTTGTTCGTGGCGCGCAGGGCGGGCAGGGCGATGACGACGGGCCCGTCGGCCCCGCCCCCGGTCTCGGGGATCGACATCTCCATGACCCGCAGCTCGGGCATGCCCTTGGAGGTGTCGACCCGTCCCTTCATGGAGACGACCAGGTCCTCGGCGAGCTCGCCGGCGACCGTGAGATAGGTGGAGGGGAAGAGCAGGCAGTCGATCGAGCCCTCGAGGTCCTCGACCGTGGCGATCGCCCACATGTCGCCCTTCTTGGTGGTCTTGCGCTGCAGCGTCGTGACCAGGCCCGCGATCGTCACCATCTGGCCGTCCTCGACCGCGCCCTCGTCGGCGAGCGCGCTGATCGAGGTGGTCGAGTTCTGGGCGATGACGTGCTCGAGCCCGTAGAGCGGGTGGTCCGAGACGTACAGGCCCAGCATGTTCCGCTCGAAGGCGAGCTTCTGCTTGCGGTCCCACTCGGGCAGGTCCGGGATCGTGATCGTCGCGGCGGAGCCCGAGGCCATGGTCTCGCCGTCCTCCCCCACCCCGGCGAAGACGTCGGCGAAGAGGTCGTACTGGCCCTGGGCCTCCTTGCGCTTGACGTCCACGACGGAGTCGACGGCGTCCTCGTGGATCAGCACCAGGGAGCGCCGGTTGGCGCCGAGGGAGTCGAAGGCGCCACCCTTGATGAGCGACTCGATGGTGCGCTTGTTGCAGACGCTCAGCGGGACCTTGTCGAGGAAGTCGGTGAAGGAGGTGAAGGCGCCCTTCTCCTCGCGCGCCGCGATGATCTCCTCGACGACGTTCGCGCCGACGTTGCGGATCGCGGAGAGGCCGAAGCGGATGTCCTCGCCGACGGCGGAGAAGTAGAGGTCCGACTCGTTGACGTCGGGCGGGAGGACGGTGATGCCGCGGTGGCGGCAGTCGCCGAGGTAGAGACCGAGCCGGTCGCGGTTCTCCTGGGTGGAGGTCAGCAGCGCGGCCATGTACTCGGTGGGATGGTTGGCCTTGAGATAGGCGGTCCAGTAGGAGACCACGCCGTAGGCGGCCGAGTGCGACTTGTTGAACGCGTAATCGGCGAACGGCAGCAGCGTCTCCCAGAGGGCGGCGACCGCGGCGTCGGAGTAGCCGTTGGCCTTCATGCCCGCCTCGAAGGAGACGTACTGCTTGTCCAGCTCCGCCTTCTTCTTCTTGCCCATGGCGCGGCGGAGGATGTCCGCCTCGCCGAGCGAGTAGCCCGCGACCTTCTGCGCGGTCTGCATGACCTGCTCCTGGTAGACGAGCACGCCGTACGTCTCACCGAGGATCTCGGAGAGCGGCTCCTCGAGCTCCGGGTGGATCGGCGTGATCGGCTGCAGGCCGTTCTTGCGCAGCGCGTAGTTGGTGTGCGACCCCATGCCCATCGGGCCCGGGCGGTAGAGCGCGGAGACCGCGGTGATGTCGCCGAACTGGTCGGGCTTCATCTGGCGGAGCAGGGTGCGCATGCCGGAGCCGTCCAGCTGGAACACGCCGAGGGTGTCGCCGCGCTGCAGCAGCTCGTAGGTCTTCGCATCGTCGAACGGCAGGGTCTCGAGGTCCGGCGGGGTCTTCCCATTGCGGGTCATGTTCTCGACCGCGTCGGAGAGCACGGTGAGGTTCCGCAGCCCCAGGAAGTCCATCTTCAGCAGGCCGAGGGTCTCGCAGGTCGGGTACTCGAACTGCGTGATGATCTGGCCGTCGGAGGGGCGGCGCATCATCGGGATGATGTCGGTCAGCGGGTGGCTGGACATGATCACCGCGCAGGCGTGGACGCCCCAGCCGCGGGTCAGGCCCTCGACGCCCTTGGCGATGCCGACGACCTTCTGGATGTCCGGGTTCTCGTCGTGCAGGCGGCGGAACTCGGTGGCCTCCGCATAGCGCTTGTGCTCGGGGTCGAAGATCCCGTTGATCGGGATGTCCTTGCCCATGACCGCCGGGGGCAGGGCCTTGGTGATCTGGTCGCCCATCGAGAAGGGGTAGTCGAGGACGCGCGCGGCGTCCTTGAGGGAGTTCTTCGTCTTCATGACACCGTAGGTGACGACCTGCGCGACCTTGTCGTCGCCGTACTTCTGCTCGACGTAGTCGATCACCTCGCCGCGGCGGCGATCATCGAAGTCGACGTCGAAGTCGGGCATGGAGACGCGGTCGGGGTTCAGGAAGCGCTCGAAGAGCAGACCGTGCTCGATCGGGTCGAGGTCGGTGATGCGCATGGCGTAGGCGACCATCGAGCCGGCGCCTGAGCCACGGCCCGGTCCCACGCGGATCCCCTGCTCCTTGGCCCACTTGATGTAGTCGGAGACGACGAGGAAGTAGCCGGGGAAGCCCATCTGAAGGATGATCCCGACCTCGTAGTCGGCGCGCCGCTGGACCTCGTCGGGGATGCCGGAGGGGTAGCGGTAGTTCAGTCCGTCCTGCACCTGCTTGACGAACCAGGACTCCTCGTCCTCCCCGCCGGGGGTGGGGAAGTGGGGCATGTAGTTCGCGCCTTCGTTCGTGGTGGTGAACGAGACGTCGCACATCTCGGCGATGCGCAGGGTGTTGTCGCAGGCCTCGGGGAATTCTCGGAAGAGCTCCCGCATCTGCTGCGCGGACTTGAGGAAGTAGCCGGAACCGTCGAATTTGAAGCGGTCGGGGTCGTTCAGCTTCGAACCGGAGTTGATGCAGAGCAGCACATCCTGGATGGTGGCGTCCTGCTCGGTGACGTAGTGGAGGTCGTTGGTGGCGACCAGCGGCGCGCCGATCGCCGAGGCGACCTCGAGCAGACCCTTGGTGACCCGCTTCTCGATGGACAGGCCGTGGTCCATCAGCTCGATGAAGTAGTTCTCCTTGCCGAACATGTCCTGGAACTCGCCGGCGGCCTTCACGGCCTCGTCGAACTGGCCCAGGCGGAGCCGGGTCTGGACCTCGCCGGAGGGGCAACCGGTGGTGGCGATGAGGCCCGGCGCGTACTTCGCGAGAATCTCGCGGTCCATGCGGGGCCACTTGCCCATTTGCCCGTCGAGAGAGGCGGCCGACCCCAGGCGGAAGAGGTTGTGCATGCCCTCCGTCGACTTCGACAGCAGGGTCATGTGGGTGTAGGCGCCGCGCGCGGAGACGTCGTCACCCGCGGCCTGCTGCTCCTTGGTGCCCCACTGGACGCGGGTGCGGTCGTGGCGGCTCGTCCCGGGGGTCACATAGGCCTCGATGCCGATGATCGGCTTCACGCCCGCCTTGGTCGCCGCGGCGTAGAACTCGTAGGCGCCGAAGAGATAGCCGTGGTCCGTGATCGCGACCGCGCTCTGCCCGAGGTTCGCCGCCTCCGCGACCAGTTTGTCGATCTTCGCGGCCCCGTCCAGGAGCGAGTAGTCGGTGTGGACGTGGAGGTGGACGAAGTCATCGGTGCCCGCAGAAGCCATGCGCTCCAGGGTAGTCCGGACCGCCCCGCGGAGGGGTCGCCGAGAGGGGTCGGAGAGGTCACCTCGGCGCGTCCGGCGTGTCGGGGATCCGGGAACGCGGCGGGACGTTCCCCGGGGCGGCTCAGCGGGGGTCGGCGACCTCGGCGTGGGTGCGCAGGATGCCCTCGGTGGTGCCCTCCGGGGCGCGGCCGATGCCGCACTCGGTCGCGACCCCGAACTCACGTGCCAGCACCGTCTGCGCGGCGGCGATGCGGGCGCGGGCTCCTTCCGCGCCGTCCTCGCGGTGAACCAGGCCGAGGTACAGCTCGGGGACGTCCGCCAGCCCCGCGAGCGGCGCGAAGTACGCCTCGTCGTCGCGGGAGATCGGCACCGGCAGGTGGAGCCAGGACAGGTCGCGCCGGGCGGCGCCGAGCACCGCGTTCGCCACGCGCACGAGGTTCCCGGTGTCGGTGGGCTCGATGAAGTGCTTCTCCCCCGCGTCGCCGTAGCAGAGGTGCAGGCCGACCTCGACGTCGGCGGGGACGGCGTCGACGAGTGCCGCGAGGCGTCCGACGATCCCCTCGAGCACTCCCCCGGTCCACCATCCCTGCATCACCGCGCCGTATCCGGAGGCGCCTTCGAGGATCCCCATCTCGCTGGCCACGTCCCACTGGACCGCGAGGTCCGCGTGCGGGATCTCCTCGAGGATCTGCTCCAGCTCGCCCCGCAGCGCCTCGGCGTAGACCGGCTCGATCGCGATCCGGTCGTCCCCGGAGAAGAAGGAGGAGATCACCGCGACGGGCGTGGGCAGGGAGACCTGGAAGCGCATCCCGGCCGGGATCACGCCCTCCCCGCGCAGGCGGGAGAAGATCGCGTAGGACTCGCGGGCAGCGGCCGCGTAGCCGAGCGGCGGCAGCACGATCTCGGCGGCCGAGGCGCCGGCGGCGATCCGCAGCGGGCGCGCATCCAGACCCGCCCCGAAGGGGATCGGGTCCTCGCCCACGCGGTCGATACCGTCGGCCTGACCGAGCACGTCAGGCTGGAACATGATCCAGTGGAACCGTGCCCCGACCTCGCCGTCGGGGATCCGCGCGACATGCGCCCCGAGGATCTCGGCGACCGTGCGCAGGGTCTTCTCGGCGTCGTCGTAGTTCACGCTGCCCGTGAGGAGGGCGCCCCGTGGAGTCGTCATGGGATCAGCGTACGGGCGGTACGGTGCGACCATGACGGAGCCGACCGCTGGAGACGAGGACCTGGATCCCACCGTCAGCGACGCCTGGCACGAGGTTCGCGGCGGCGAGTCAGGCGCTCGGGTCCTCGTGCGAGCCGACGGGCTCCAGTACACCAAGCTCGTGACTCCCGATCGCACCGCAGAGCTCCTCGCCGAGCGTGACCGCTGCACGTGGGCCCGGGCCCACGGCATTCCGGGGCCTGTCGTGCTCGCATGGCGCGCGGACGAGTCGGGGGCTCGTCTCGTGACCGCTGCCGTCCCCGGCGTCCCGGCCGACAGCATCGACGCCGAGCGGGCGCTCCTGCTCTGGCCGCGCCTCGTCGACGCCGTTCGTGCGCTGCACCAGGCGGACGTGACCGACTGCCCGTTCGACCGCGGGACGGAGCGGATGCTCGCACTGGCTCGCGATGTCGTCGCCCGTGACGCGGTCGATCCATCGTTCCTCCGTCCCGAGCAGAGCACGCGGACCCCCCGTGAGCTCCTCAGAGATCTGGAGCGCGAGCATCCCCTGCGACGCGCTCAGGAGCAGGAGGATCGAGTGGTCTGCCACGGGGACCTGTGCCTGCCGAACATCCTGGTCGACCCGGACACCCTGGAGGTCCTCGGGTTCGTCGACCTCGGGCGGCTCGGGGTCGCCGACCGGCACGCGGATCTCTCGCTGCTGCTCGCCAATACCGGCGACACCTGGCCCGATCACGCTCATGCGCTCCGGGAGATGCTCCTGGCGCGATACGGACGAAGGGTCGAAATCGATCGTCTCGAGTTCCACCTCCACCTCGATCCGCTGACCTGGGGCTGACCCACCGCTGCCGATCTCTTCGTGAGCACTCCGAGGACTCGTTCCCCGCCACCTCCGCGCGCAGGCCCGCGCTGCGGTCCTCGATCAGGGCAGCCTGGCGCCCGAGGGCTCGGGGCGGCTCAGCCTCGAGCCCGCTCGATCACTGCCTGCAAGCCTGCCGGATCAGGCGTGAACGCCGGCTCCGTCGCAGCCCGCCAGGCACCGTGGAGCTCGTAGACCGCGAGGGCCGTCTGCGGGCCGAGCGGCTCCCCGATCGCCTCCAGCACCGCCGCGGCGTCGGCATCGAATCCCGTCGATTCGCGATGGTGGGTCGTCCCCGTCGCGCGGTCAGCCGCAACCATGCGGTGCACGAGGGCGTCGCGGAGGACGCCCAGCAGGAGATGGAGACCGATCAGGTGGCTCCCGCGCCCCAGCCGCACCGCCGAGAGCGCCGCATCGAAGCGGATGCTGTTGTCGGGCGGGGGCGGGGGAAGCGCCGCGCGCGGGCCGCGGATCCGGAGATCGACGCGACGGCCGTCGACCAGCACCGCCCTCAGGACCTGTCCCTCGGCATCGGTCGTCGACTGGAAAGCCCAGAGCCGCCCCTGCAGGACCTCTTCCACGTCGAACGCGGAGCGGCAGGTGATGGCCACGTCGAGATCGCTCCACCCGTCCATGGAGGACGGATGCGTCACCGAGCCATAGGGCTCGAGGTCGGCTCCGGGCAGGGCGAGTGCCAGGTCCGCCAGGAGGTCGGTCTGCCAGGTGGTCCGATCCGGACCGACAACCGGACCGACTCCGGGACCGCTCACGCCCCGTCCTCCTCCGCCTCGCGCTCGCGACGCATGTCGGCGAGGAGGCGGCCCATGTAGTCGTGGACGTCCTCGTAGCTCAGGGAGCGCTCGTCGCGGCGCGGCGGGATGCCGCCCACAAAGGCACCGCCGTGCCAGGCCAGCGAGTCGTCCGGGAAGGTCGGGTCCTCGTCGCGCCACAGGTCCAGGGGGATCGCGTGGGCGGCGAGGTCGGCGGCGATCTCCGCGGCGCGTGCCGGCTCGCCCGAGCGCTGCAGCACGGCGACGAGCAGGGACTGGGCGGCCCAGGCGAGGGCGTCGTCGTCCCGGTCCTCCCCCGGTTCGACGGACTCGAGGACCAGCGCGACGTAGCTCGCGGCGAGCTCGTCCGCCCCGTCCTCGTAGTGGTCGGTCGCGACGCGCAGAGCGACCCGCGGCACCAGCTCCCGCGCCTCCCACAGCACCGCGGCGCCGACGAGGGCCATCCCGACCCCGGTCGGGAAGTCGGGATCCAGCGCCAGGGCGGAGGCGGGCGCGCGGCCGGCCCGGCGCTCGTCGTCGGCCGCGAGGAACTCCTCCACCGAGCGGGCGATCGCCGCCCGCATCGCGTCATCGTCCCGCAGCGCCACCTCGGCCCCCGCGGGGTCCAGGCCCAGGCGGCGCGCGACACGGGCGACGGGGAAATCGGGGCGCGACAGGGCCGCGGAGCGGGTGGGGGTGAGGGCGCCGGGGAGCTGCTCGTCGGTCATGGTCCGACGGTATCGCCTGGACGCCGCCGCTCAGTGCTCGCGGAGCCGGTCGAGGGCCTGCTGCAGATCCGCCGGGTACTGCGAGGAGAAGGTGACGTGCGCTCCCGTGGCGGGGTGGGTGAAGCCGAGTTCCATCGCGTGCAGCCACTGCCGGATCAGTCCGACGCGTTCCGCGAGGGTCGGGTCCGCGCCGTACAGCGGATCGCCGACGAGAGGGTGCTTCAGCGCCGCCATGTGGACGCGGATCTGGTGGGTGCGGCCCGTCTCGAGCTTGACCCGCAGCAGGGTCGCGCCGCGCAGCGCCTCGAGGGTCGAGTAGTGGGTGACGGAGTGCTTGCCGTCGCTGCGCACCGCGAACTTGTAGTCGTGGTTCGGGGAGCGGCCGATGGGCGCCTCGATCGTGCCCTCGGGCTGGTCCGGGGTCCCCTGGCAGACCGCGTGGTAAACCTTGTCCACCTCGCGGGCGCGGAAGGCGTCCTTGAGCGTGGTGTACGCGAGCTCGGTGCGGGCGACGACCATGAGCCCGCTCGTGCCGACGTCGAGGCGGGAGACGATGCCCTGCCGATCGGGGTCGCCGCTGGTGCGGATCGACACTCCCGCCGCCGCGAGATGGCCGAGGACCGTCGGCCCTGACCAGCCGGCGCTGGGATGCGCGGCGACGCCGACGGGCTTGTCGATGACCACGATGTGCTCGTCCTGGTGGACGAGGCTCATGCCCTCGGCGATCTGCGGCCGCACCTGGGTCGCGGGGCGCTCGTCGGGGATCTCGACGCTCAGCAGGGCGCCCGGCTCGAGTCGCTGCGAGCGGGCCGGGACGCGGCCGTCGATCTGCACGTGCCCGGCGTCCACGAGATCGGCGACGCGGGTACGGGAGAGGCCCAGCAGGCGCGAGAGGCCCGCGTCGACCCGCTCCCCCGCGAGGCCGTCGGGGACCATCAGGGTGCGGTGGCCGTTCACGCCTTCCGCTCCTCCGGTGCTTCGGTCTCGGCCGTCGCGGGCTTCTCCGCCTCGGCCGCGGAGGGATCGGTGTGCAGGCCGATCACGCTGAGCAGCACCACGAGGATCGCGCCGCCGACCACGCCCATGTCGGCGATGTTGAACACCGGCCAGTTGGGCAGTTCGAGGAAGTCGACGACCTCCCCGCGGAACGGCGCGGGCGGCCGCAGCAGCCGATCATGGATGTTGCCGAGCGCGCCGCCGAGGATCATCCCGAGGGCCAGGGCGTACCAGGGCGAGCGCACCGTGGTGACGGCGAAGACCAGCACACCCACGACGATGAGCATCTGCAGGCAGGTCACGACCGGCGTGATCCCGGAACCCATGCCCCAGGCCGCCCCCGAGTTGTACAGCAGCGTCAGCTGCAGGAACTCGCCCAGGAAGGGCCGCGGCACGAGCTCCTCGAGGTTCGCCTCCGCCCAGTTCTTGGTGATCTGGTCGAGGACGAGCAGGATCGCGCCGAGCACGACCATGATGCCGAGGACTCCGGAGAGGGGCAGACGGCGACGAGCGCCGGACCCCTGGGGCCCGGCGCTCGTCGACGTGGTGGCGTGGCGGCTCACAGGCCGAAGTTCGCCTGCTTGTCCTGCGTCTCGCTGGTGTCGAGATCGCGGAGCTGGTTCTCGAGGTAGTTGCGCAGACGGTTGCGGTAGTCGCGCTCGAAGGTGCGCAGACCCTCGATGGTCTTGTCGAGCTCGGCCTTCTTCGACTCGAGCTCCGCGAGGGTCGTGCGGGACTTCTCCTCGGCCTCGCCGACGATCCGCTTGTGCTCTTCGTTCGCCTCGGCGATGAGGCGATCACGCTCGTCCTCGCCGTTCTTGACGTACTCGTCGTGCAGACGGTTCGCGAGGGCGATGATGCCCGCGGCGTCGGTCGGAGCCGGCGCAGCAGCGGCGGCAGGGGCAGCGGGCTCCTCGGCCGGGGTCTCGGGCTCGACGACGGCCTGCGGAGCCGTGGCGTCCGTCTCCGCGGCGGGCGCCTCGGCGAAGGACGCGGGGGCCGCGTCGATCACCTCGGCCTCGTCCTCGTCGGCCGGAGCCTGCTCGGCAGCGGCCGCAGCCGGGGCGGACTCCAGCTCCGCGATGCGGTTCTGGGCCTCCTCCAGCTCCTTGGTGAGGCGGTTGTTCTCGTCGATCAGCTCTTGGAGGCGCGGCAGGATGTCGTTGTCGAGGTAGTTGTCCACCTCGTCCATGTCATAGCCCTCGGAGAACCGAACCGGTGTGAACCGCTTGTGCAGCAGGTCATCGGGCATCAGAGCCATGGGTCACCTTCTCGTCAGTCTGGGGTGGTCTCTGCGCCGGGCGCAGTGCGGACAGCCTAGCGGATCCGGCGCGCTCACCGGACGTCCCGGCCGATCAGCCGATCAGCCGGACACCGGGGAGCCCATGCGAGCTCACCGGAGCTCACGCGACCGCGGAGAGCACCGCCATGAGCACCCAGCAGGCCACGAGCAGCAGCATCAGGCTGATGTCGAAGGCCACCGGACCCAGGCGGAACGGCGGGATGAGGCGGCGCAGGAACATCACCGGGGGGTCGGTCAGCGTGAACACGACCTCGAAGAGCACCAGCACGAGCCCCGTCGGCCGGAAGTCGCGGGCGTACCCGCGGATCCAGTCGATCACCAGCCGCGCGAGCAGCAGGAGCATGTACAGGAACACTGCGAGATACAGCACCCCGGCGACGAGCTGCACGGAACCTCAGCTCTGGTTGTAGAAGTTGCCCTCGTCGGCGGTGGTGTCCCCGTCGACCTGGACGAACTCGGGCGAGAGCAGGAACACCTTGGAGGTGACGCGCTCGATGCTGCCGCGCAGACCGAAGACGAGGCCGGCCGAGAAGTCGACCATGCGCTTGGCGTCGCCGTCCTGCATGTCGGAGAGGTTCACGATGACGGGGATGCCGTCCCGGAAGGACTCGCCGATCGCCTTGGCGTCGTTGTAGGAACGGGGGTGGATCGTGGTGATGCGGTGCATCGAGTCCTCCACTGCCGGGGCCATCGCCACGACGTTGGACCGCTGGCGGATGGGGGTCACCTGAGCCTCCCGTTCGAGAGCGGGCTCGGCGCCGCGCTCGGTGCGTCGGGCCGGAGCGGCAGGCTCGTCCTGACGGACCCGCTCGTCCTCGTAGTACTCGTCGTCGACCTCGTTGGCGAGGCCGAGAGCGACCATGGCGTTGCGCCAGTTGCCCATCGTGGATCTCCCGTGTGTTGTTCGCGCTGACCTGGGCTCCGGGGAAGCACGGGGAGTGCGTGGGAGCCCGTGCACCGAAAGTACCGCAGGGTCGCAGGGCGCCCCGGGAGGCGCCCGGCGTGTCGGTCGGCGTGTCGGACGGTGTGTCGGGCCACGTCAGGCCCTCCGGATCACCCCGGCGAAGCGGCCGGTCCGGGCGCTGCGGCGGTAGGAGAAGAAGGACTCGTCCTCGAGGGTGCAGGGATGGTCGGCGTCGATCGCCCCGGAGGGGATGCCGAGCCGGGCGAGGATCGCCGCCGCCCCGGCCCGGAGGTCGAGGGCGGGGGTGCCCCAGCTCGTGGTCGCGGCCGTCTCCGGCAGCTGCGCCGCCGCTCCCTCGCGCATCGCCGCCGGCACCTCGTAGCAGGCGCCGCAGATCCCGGGGCCGATCGAGGCGGTGAGGTCGGCGGGCTGCGCTCCGAGCGCCGTCATCGCCTCGACGGTCGCCTCGAGCACCCCGTCGAGCAGTCCGCGACGGCCCGCGTGCGCCGCGCCGATGACCCCCGCCACGGGATCCGAGAGCAGCACGGGCAGGCAGTCGGCCACCATGATCGCGAGCGCCGCGTCCCGCCGGTCCGTCACCAGCGCGTCGGCGGTCACCACCGGGGAGTCCCCCGCCGCCGGCAGCACGTGCACGACCGTGGAGTGGACCTGGTCGACGAAGACGGCGCGCACCCCCACCTCGGCGGCGAGGAGGTCCCGGTTCCGTGCGACCGCGGCGGGATCGTCGTCGACGTGCAGGGCGAGGTTCAGGCTCGCGTGGTCCCCGCTGCTGACCCCGCCGGAGCGCCCCGTGAACAGGGCACGGGCCCCGCGAAGCCGCGGAGCCCGTGCCGAGAGGGAGGTCGTCACTTGAGGAAGGACGGGAGGTCGAGATCGTCGTCGTCCGCCGGGGGCTCCTCGATGTGCGGCGGCCGCGCCGGCTGCTGCTGCTCGGGCGTGCGGGGAGCGGGACGCGGCGGCACCTGCTGGCCGACGGGGCGGGGGTCCTCGGCCTCGGCGGCGTCGAGCACCTCCGTCTCGGGCTCGGCGGCGCTGGGCCGCGAGGGCGAGAAGGCGGTCTGCGGCTGGCCCCAGGCACCGTTGGCGGCGGGAGCGGCGTTCGCCGAGGCACCGGACGCGGCCGGACGGCTCGCCGCCGGGCGCTCGGCCGGACGGGCCGCCGGCTCCGGGCGCGGCGCGGGGCGCGCGGCGAGATCGGTGCGGGGGGCGGGACCGCCGGACTCGAAGCCCGCGGCGATGACCGTGACGCGCACCTCGTCGCCGAGGGCGTCGTCGATGACCGAGCCGAAGATGATGTTCGCGTCGGGGTGCGCGGCCTCCTGCACCAGGCGCGCCGCCTCCGAGACCTCGTACAGGCCGAGGTCGCTGCCGCCCTGGATGGAGAGCAGCACGCCGTAGGCGCCGTCGATCGAGGCCTCGAGCAGCGGGCTGGAGACCGCGAGCTCGGCGGCCTGCAGCGCACGGTCCTCGCCGCGCGCCGAGCCGATGCCCATGAGGGCGCTGCCCGCGCCCTGCATGACCGACTTGACGTCGGCGAAGTCCAGGTTGATCAGGCCCGGGGTGGTGATCAGGTCGGTGATGCCCTGGACCCCGGAGAGGAGGACCTGGTCCGCGCTCTTGAAGGCGTCGAGCATCGAGACCTGCTTGTCCGCGATGGAGAGCAGGCGATCGTTGGGGATCACGATGAGGGTGTCGACCTCGGCCTGCAGGGCCGCGATGCCGGACTCCGCTTGGGTGGAGCGACGGCGCCCCTCGAAGGTGAAGGGTCGGGTCACGACGCCGATGGTGAGGGCGCCGAGGCTGCGGGCGATCTTGGCGACCACGGGCGCGCCGCCGGTGCCGGTGCCGCCGCCCTCGCCGGCGGTCACGAAGACCATGTCGGCCCCGCGCAGGACCTCCTCGATCTCCTCGGCGTGGTCCTCAGCGGCCTTCTTGCCGACCTCGGGATCGGCGCCGGCCCCCCCGAGACCGCGGGTGATCTCCTTGCCGACGTCGAGCTTGACGTCGGCGTCGGACATCAGGAGGGCCTGGGCGTCGGTGTTGATCGCGATGAACTCGACCCCCTTGAGGCCCGACTCGATCATGCGGTTGACAGCATTGACACCGCCGCCGCCGACACCGACGACCTTGATGACTGCGAGGGAGATCTGGGTTCCGGCCACGTTTGGTCCTTGCTCTTGTCGTTCACCTGCGGAGAGGGGCCGCCTCGGGCTGGTCCCGACACCCGGTCGAACTCTCAACCTCGACTTCAGGTTGTGACTTCGGGGCGCCTCTCCTTCCCCTCGACGCTAGGGACGAGGGCGCGCCCGTGCAAACACCGTCGGCGCGTGTCGGCCGTGAACCCGGGCGGATCGAGGGTCCGGGCCCGCTGCTCAGCGCGTGACCGGTGCGACCGGCGAGGAGACGTCGATGACGGTGCCGGGCTGGGAGATGAGGGCCTGCACCACCTCGGCCTTGAGGGCGCTGTCGGCCGCGCCGCCCCAGATGACCGTCTTCACGGTGCCGTCCTCGAGGGCGATCTCGAGGGTGACATCGCTCGCGGTCGTCGCGGTCACGGACCGGACCGAGCTCCGCAGCGGCTCGGGGATCGCGCTGACCACCTCGCTCATGGCGGCGGCGGCACCCTCCGGGTCGGAAGCGCCCGCGCCGACGGAGAGCGGCACCAGGGTCGCGCCCTCCGCCGCGGCGGCCGGCAGCTCCTCCCCCGCCGCGTCGAGCACGGCGGTGCTGCCGTCGGCGCGGGTGAGCACCGCGACAGGAGCGGTCTCGGTGACCGTCACGGAGACGCCGTCGGGCCAGGACCGCTCGACCTCGGCGCTCGCGACACCGGGCAGAGCCAGCAGCTCCTGCTGGATCCGGCCGGTGCGCAGCAGCAGCACGCTGTCGCCGTCGTGCTCCTCGACGACCGCGCGCACCTGGTCCTCCGCGAGATAGCCCAGGCCCGAGATCTCCACCCGGTCGACCTGGAGGGCGGGGAGGTAGATCGCGGTGCCGGCGGCGACGAGCAGCAGGGCCAGCACCCCGGCGAGGGAGGCGAGGATCGCGCGACGGCGGCGACGCCAGGGCCGTCCGACGACCAGCGCGCGGAAGCGGTCCGCGGCCTGGACGACCCGCCCCTCCCCCGCGGCGGGGGCGGGATTTTCCGCCGGAGCGGGGCGGCCGACGGCGCGGCGGGATCGTCCCGCCGCCGTCGTCGCGCGCGCGGGGGCGGGGGACGCGGAGGCGGCCGAGCGCGTGGACACAGCGGACACAGCGGACGCAGCGGTCACCTTTGAGCCGGCGGACGGCGCCGACGGAGCTGCCGACGCCGCTGACGCTCCCGACACTGCGGACCCCGCGGATCCTGCCGCGTCCGGCCTCGCCGCGGAGGAGGAGGACGTGGAGGTGCCGGCGCTCCGGCGAGAGGGGGCCGGGGCCGCGGAGCGGCGGGTCGTGGGGGCGGCCGACGGGGCGGCGGTGCGACACGGCGACGGGCGCGCGGTCTGCCCCGCGGAACTGGCGGAACTGGCGGAACTCGCCGACTCGCCGGAGCGGGGCCGGGGGCGCGGGGCGGCGGGGCGGCGGGTGGCCATCAGGCCCCCTCCCCCGTCCCGCCGAGCGCCGCGAGGATGCTCGGGGTGAGCTCGACGATGTCGCCGGCCCCCAGCATGAGCACGACGTCGCCGGGGCGCGCGGTCGAGGCGACGGCCGCGGCGAGCTCGCCCTCCGGCGCGTCATCGGCCACGGGGAGCACGCCGAGCGGGGCGTGGTCGGTGATGGTCGCGGCGGTGATCTGCGGGTCCGGGTCCTCGCGGGCCCCGTAGACGGGCAGCACCCAGGCCTGGTCGGCGGCGGTGAGCGCTGTCGCGAAGTCCTCGGCGAACAGCCGCGTGCGCGAATAGAGGTGGGGCTGGAAGACCACCAGCACGCGACCGCCGCGGTCCTGGGCCTCGACGATGCCGCGAGCGGCGGAGAGGGTCGCGGCGACCTCCCGGGGATGGTGCGCGTAGTCGTCCACGACCGTGACCCCGCCGGCCTCCCCGGCGACGTCGAAGCGGCGCGAGGCGCCGGTGAAGCGGGCGAGCCCGGTGGCGAGGGCCGCAGGGTCGGCCTCCGGCACGGCGCCGCGGACGGCCACGAGGGCACCGACGGCGTTGAGCACGTTGTGGTGCCCGGCAACGGCGAGGGAGAGATCCAGAGGCCCCTCGGGCGTGGCGAGACGCACGCGGGCACCGGTCGCGCCGCCGCGCTCCTCGAGCACCCGCCAGTCGGCCCCGGCCCCGACGCCGTAGCGGATCACCGGGAGCCCGCGCTCCGCGGCCCTGTCGCCGAGGGCGGCCGCCCCGGCGTCGTCAGCGCAGACCACGAGGGTGCCGCCGGGCACGAGACGTGCGGTGAGGGCGTCGAAGGCGGCGGTCAGCGTCTCCGCATCGCCGTGGAAGTCGAGATGATCGGGCTCGAGGTTCGTGACCACGAGCGAGCGCGGGGCGAAGGCGAGGAAGGAGCCGTCGGACTCGTCGGCCTCGACCACGGCGAGTCCCTCAGCCTGCGGGAGTGCGGGGGCGATGCTCGCGTCGTCGGCGGCACCCTCCACGGCACGCTCGTCGGCGGGGGCAGCCGCGAGGGGGTTCGTCGGATTCGCCGCGGCGAAGCCTGCGTTGCGCCCGAGGTCCGGGACGGCGGCGCCGAGCGCCCAGGCCGGGTCCAGGCCCGCGCCGCGCAGGGCCATGACGGCGAGGCCGGTGGTGGAGGTCTTGCCGTGGGTGCCGGCGACGGCGATCAGCGCGCGCCCGCCGAGCAGGCCCGCGAGCGCGGCCGCCCGGTGGATCACGGGGATGCCCCGCTCGCGAGCGGCGATCACCTCGGGGTTGTCGGCGCGGACGGCGGTGGAGACGACGAGCAGGTCGACGTCCTCGGCCAGCAGGTCCGCGTCGAAGCCGATGCCGATGCGCGCACCGGCCGCGCGCAGCGGCGCGATGAACTGCCCGTCTTGCGAGTCGCTGCCGCTCACGGTGAGTCCGGCCTCGAGCGCGAGCCGGGCGACGGCGGACATCCCGGCCCCGCCGATGCGGACCACGTGGAGCGAGCGGATCTCCGCCTCCGCGGGCCAGTCCGGGCGGGTGATCACCGCGCCGGGGCGCAGGATCGTGCGCGGCTCCGGCGCGGCGGACGGGGCGGAGGCAGCGGGCTGGGAGGTCATGGGGCCACGGTAGCCTCGGCGCGGAGCGCGTCGGGTCAGGCTCGGCGTGCGACGCCGATCACGACCTCCGCCATCACCTCGGCGGCATCGGTCACGCCCGCTGCGCGGGACGCCTCGGCCATCCGGGCGAGCGCCGCCGGGTCGGTGATCAGGGGCAGCACGTGGGCGCGCAGCCAGTCCGCGTCGAGGCGGGAGTCCTCGACCATCAGGGCGCCGCCGGCCGCGACGAGCTGCTCCCCGTTGAGGGCCTGCTCGCCGTTGCCGATCGGCAGCGGGACCAGCACGGCGGGCAGGCCCACGGCGCTCAGCTCGCAGACCGTCCCGGCTCCGGAGCGGGTCAGGGCGAGATCCGCGGCGGCGTAGGCGTCTTCCATCGCGGAGACGTACTCGAGCACGACGTGGCCGGGACGGGGGGTCACGCCCTCGTTCTTGCCGCGCCCGGTGACCTGGAGGATCTGCACCCCGGCCGCGAGCAGGTCCTCGGAGGCCGCGGCGACGGCGGCGTTGAGGCGCTGCGCCCCGAGGGAGCCGCCGGTGGTCAGCAGCACGGGGCGGGCCGGGTCCAGGCCGAAGCCGGCGATCGCCGCGTCGCGGCGCGCCGCGCGGTCAAGCTCGGCGACGGCGCGGCGCATGGGCATGCCGATGCGGCGGGCGCCGGGCAAGGTCGACCCCTCGAAGGCGGTGAGCACGGCGGCGGCGCGGCGGGCTCCGAGGCGGTTGGCGAGGCCCGGCCGCCGATTCGCCTCGTGCACCACGAAGGGCACCTTCGCCGAGGCCGCGGCGAGATAGGCGGGCGGGCAGACGTACCCGCCGTAGCCCGCGACCACGTCGATGCGGCGCTCCCGCAGCAGGGCCCGCACCTCGCGCAGGGTACCGGTGAAGCGCGCGGGGAAGCGCAGGGAGGCCCCGTCGGGCCGACGCGGGAAGGGGACCTTGTCGATCGTGACCAGCTCGAAGCCGGCGGCGGGCACGAGATCGGTCTCGAGGCCCTCGGGGGTGCCGAGCACGACGATCTCGGCGCCGGGCGCGAGGGTGCGGAGCCGGTCCGCGGTGGCCAGCAGCGGCGAGACGTGGCCCGCGCTGCCGCCGCCCGCGAGGAGGATTCGCGGCGGGGTGGTGGAGGTCATGTCATCCCTTCCGGGTGGTGCGGGAGGTGCGACCGGTGCGGCTGCGTGACCGACCCGAGCCCCGCGTCGGGGACGAGGACCGGCCGCGCTTCGGGGCGCCGGTCCTGCCCGCGGAGGCGTCACGAGGAGCGGGCAGCACGGTGATCGAGCGGCGGACAGCACCCATCCGGGCGCTGATCGCCTCGGCGGCCCCGGGCTCGCGCCGGGCGAAGGAGATGAGCACGCCGAGCGCCGTCATCGAGGCGAGCAGCGCGGAGCCTCCAGCGGAGATGAACGGCAGCGGGACGCCGATCACGGGCATCAGGCCGGTCACCACCATCATGTTCACGAAGGCCTGGCCGAGCAACCAGGCGCTCAGCCCCGCGATGGTGATCTGCATGAAGTGGTCGTCGATGCGGGTGATCATCCGGAACATCACCAGCGCGAGGCACGCGAACAGGGCGAGCACGCCGAGGGTGCCGATGAGCCCGAGCTCCTCGCCGATGATCGCGAAGATGTAGTCGTCCTCGGCCGCGGGGAGCCGGCCCCACTTCTGCCGGGACTCGCCGAGGCCGACGCCCCACCAGCCGCCCTCGGCGAGACCCATCAGGCCCTGGTCGGACTGGTAGCAGGAGTCGCCCACGCACGTGCCGTGGAGCCAGTTCTCGATGCGGGCCATGCGGTTCGAGCTCGTGACGGTCAGGGCGACGACGCCGGCGAGGCCCGCGGCGGCCGCGGCGGCGAACCAGCGGCGCGGCGCGCCGGAGACCCATACAGCGCCCGCGACGAGCATGCACATGACCAGTGTGGTGCCGAGGTCGTGGCCGAGGACCACGAGGCCCAGCGCGAGCCCGACCCCGGGGACGAGCGGGATGAACAGATGGAACGGGCGGTGAAGCAGCGGCCGCTTCGTGGCCAGCACCGCGCCGAGCCACACGGCGAGCGCGAGCTTGAGGAACTCGGAGGGCTGCAGCCGCTGCCTGCCGATCTCGATCCAGTTGCGGTTGCCCGCCACGTCCACACCGAGCGGCGTGTGGACGAGCAGCTGCAGCGCGATGCCCAATCCGAAGAGTGGCCACGCTGCTTTCCGGTAGAAGCCGGGAGGGAGGATCGCGGCGACCACCAGCAGGACGAGGCCCATCACGGCGAAGGTGCCCTGGCGGAAGAGACCGGCGAAGCCCGAATCGCCGCGGGCGATGTTCAGCACCGAGGACGAGGAGAGCACCATGACCAGTCCGACGCCGATCAGCAGGGTGCCCAGGACGATGAGGGCGTAGAAGTCCAGAGCTGGAGAGCGCAGCCAGGAGCCGACCCCGTCGCGGACGCGGCCGGAGATGTTGCCGAGCGGCTGCTCCTCGTCGGGGCGCACGACGTCGGTGGACCGACGGCGGGTCTCCTCCATGGTCATGCGCTCTCCCTGGTCATGCATTCGCTCCCGGCCGTCGGGTCACGGCCGCCGCGAACAGATCCCCCCGCTCCGCGTAGTCACGGAACTGGTCGATCGAGGCGGCGGCGGGTGCTAGCAACACCACGTCCCCCGCCGTGGCGAGGGAGCGGGCGGCCAGCACCGCGGCCTCCATCAGACGCGTTCGTCCGGCGGCATCGCCAGTGTCGCCCGGATCGATGCGCCGGACGGGGACCTCAGGTGCGTGTCGCGCCAGGGCCTCGGTGAAGGGCGTCGCATCCTCGCCGAGCAGCACGGCGCCGACGAGGCGCTCCCGGGAGGCGGCGACGAGCTCGCCGACGTCGGCGCCCTTGGTGTCGCCGCCGGCGATCCACACGATCCGCTCGGCGGCTCGCAGGGAGGCCGCGGCCGCCGCGGGATTGGTGGCCTTGGTGTCGTCGACGTAGGTGATGCCGTCGATCGTGGCGACCACCTGGGCTCGGTGGGCGCCCATCTCGTAGGCGCGCAGCCCGTCGCGGACCGCGTGGGCGGGTACGCCGTGGGCGCGGGCGAGGGCGGCCGCCGCGAGCGCGTCGAGCAGCACGTGCGGGCCGGCGCCGCGGGCGCCGAGGTGGGCGACGTCGTCGAGGCGGCCCAGCTCGGCGGCGGCGCGGTGCCGGTCCGGGTGGAAGGCGCGGTCGACGAGGATGTCCTCGACGAGGCCCAGCTCCGAGGGGCCCGGCGTGCCGAGCGTCAGGCCGACGGCCCGCGCGCCCTCGACGACGTCGGCCTCCTCGACGAGGCGGCGGGTGACCTCGTCGGCGGTGTTGTAGATACAGGCGGTGCGGACGCCCTCGAAGATCCGGCCCTTGGCGCGCGCGTACTCCTCGGCCCCTCCGTGCCAGTCGAGGTGGTCGGCGCTCACGTTGAGCACCGCCGCGGCCTCGCAGTCCAGGTGCTCGGTCCAGTGCAGCTGGAAGCTGGACAGCTCGAGCGCGAGCACGTCGTAGCCCTCCGGGTCGAGCGCCGCCTCGATCACGGGCAGCCCGACGTTCCCGCACGCGACGGCGCGCAGCCCGGCCGCCCGCAGGATGGACTCGAGCATGGTGACCGTGGTGGTCTTGCCGTTGGTGCCGGTGACGCCGAGCCACGCGGGCCCGTCGGCGGACTGCATGCGGCGCGCGAGCTCGACCTCGCTCCACACGGGGATGCCGGCCGCGGCCGCCTCGGCGAGGAGAGGCTGCGTGGGGCGCCATCCCGGGGAGGTGACGACGAGGTCGATCTCGCGGTCGGCGGGGAGGGCCGCGGTGTGCTCGGCGCCGAGGCGCACCTCGACCCCGAGCACCTCGAGGATCTGCGCCCGCTCACGCAGCTCGGGGGTGTCCTGCCCATCGACGACGAGCACACGAGCGCCGCGCTGCATGGTCTGGTCGGCCACCGCGTACCCGGAGACCCCGAAGCCGGTGACCAGGATGCGCACGCCCGTCACGTCGAGCCCGGGCCAGGGCCGCTGCTGGACCGGCAGGACCAGGTCCGCCGCGTCCGCGGAGGTCATGAGCTGAGCCTCGGGAGGGCGTCGAGGTAGAAGATCCCGAGGCCCACTCCGGCGAGGATCCCGGCGACGACCCAGAAGCGGACCACGATCGTCACCTCGTTCCAGCCCTTGAGCTCGAAGTGGTGCTGCAGGGGCGCCATCCGGAACACCCGCTTGCCGGTCAGCTTGAAACTCGTGACCTGGATGATCACGGACAGCGAGATGATCACGAAGAGGCCGCCGATGATCGCGCCGAGCACCTCGGTGCGGGAGATGATGGTCAGGCCCGCGATCGCCCCACCCAGGGCGAGCGATCCGGTGTCGCCCATGAAGATCTTCGCGGGCGAGGTGTTCCACCACAGGAAGCCGACGCAGGCGCCGATGATCGCCGCGCAGAGCACGGCGGTGTCGAGCGGGTCCCGCGAGGTGTAGCAGTGGACGACCCCGCCGGCGTCGAGGTCGACGCTGCACACCTGCCGCCACTGCCAGAAGGAGATGATCAGGTACGCGGTGGTGAAGATGATGGTCGCGCCGCTCGCAAGGCCGTCGAGGCCGTCGGTGAGGTTCACGCCGTTGGACCACGCGGCGACGAGGAAGTTCGCCCACAGGGCGAAGAGCACGAAGCCGAGCGCCGAGCCGATCACGGCGAGGTTCATCCCCGCCGCGGAGTGCAGCAGATTCGCGAGGAAGGAGAGGTCCAGCCACTCCACGTCCCGGACCACGGAGATCTTCGTGGACGCGGGGGTGTTGCCGTCGCTGTCCGGGAAGAGCAGCGCCAGCACCGCGAAGACCGTCGCGACGAGGAACTGACCGATCAGCTTCGCCCGCGGTCGCAGGCCCAGGCTGCGCTGCTGCGAGATCTTCAGGTAGTCGTCGAGGAAGCCGACCACGCCGAGCCCGACCATGAGGAAGAGCACCAGCAGCACCGAGACGCTCGGACTGGTCCACAGCACCAGATGGGTGAGGCCGTAGGCGAGGAGCGTGGCGAGGATGATCGCGACGCCGCCCATGGTGGGGGTGCCGCGCTTGGTCGCGTGCGAGGTGGGGCCGTCATCCCGGATGAACTGGCCGTACCCCTTCTTCACCAGGAGCTTGATGAACAGGGGCGTGCCGAGGATCGACAGAAGCAGCGCCGCGGCTCCCGCGATGATGATCGCGATCATGCGTGATCCCCTCCGTCCGCCCGCGGGTCGGGCTCTCCTGCTCGCTCGAGGTGAGTGACCAGCGGTCGGGCGATCCGCCGCAGTCCGGCGTCGCGCGATGACTTCAGGAGCACCACGTCGCCGGGCATCACCGTACGTTCTAGCACAGCGATCGCCTCCTCGACGGTGTCGACGAACTCGGACTCGCCGCCGAAGCTCCCCTCGAGGCTGGCCCCGTGGTGGATCGGCGCGGCGCCGTCGCCGACGACGATCAGGTGGTCGATGTTCAGGCGGACCACGAGGCGGCCGATCTCGTCGTGCAGGCGCACGGCATCGGCCCCGAGCTCGAGCATCTCGCCGAGGACGGCGATCGTGCGGTGGGTCCGGCCGAGATGGGCGAGGGTCTTGAGCGCGTGGCGCATCGAGTCCGGGTTGGCGTTGTAGGCGTCGTCGACGACGAGAGCCCCGCCCGCGCGGTGCACCTCCATGCGCTGCCCCGAGGCGAGGCGCGCGCCGTCGAGGGCGGCGGTCGCCGCGGCGGGGTCGACCCCGGCGGCGAGGGCGCCGGTGAGCGCAGCCAGGACGTTCGCGGCCTGGTGCTCTCCGAGGAGGTCGGGGCGCACCGGGAAGCGGCCGGCGGGGATCGGGGCGCCGCTGAGCGCCGTGAGGCCGTCCGGGACGACGAGGGTGAAGGAGAGCCGGGCGTCCTCGTCGAGGTCGAGGTCCTCGCCGCGAACGGCGCCGGACCAGAAGCCCCAGTCGAGGACGGGCGCGGAGGTGCGGGAGGCCATCGCGGCGACCCGGCGGTCCTCGGCGTTCAGCACGGCGCGCCCCTCGGGGGCGAGGGCCTCGACGAGCTCGCCCTTGGCGCGTGCGATGGCCTCGACGCCGCCGAACTCGCCGAGGTGCGCGCTGCCGACGTTGAGGACGAGGGAGACGTCGGGGCGGGCGATCGCCGTGAGGTGGGCGATGTGGCCGATGCCCCGGGCGCCCATCTCGAGGACCAGGAAGCGGGTGGTGGGCTGGAGACCCAGCACGGTCAGCGGCAGTCCCAGCTCGTTGTTGAGGCTGCCGACGGGGGCGATGGTCTCCCCCGCGGCGGAGAGCACGAGGCCGAGGAGGTCCTTGGTGCCGGTCTTGCCCGCGCTGCCGGTGACGGCGAGGACCACGAGATCGGGGTTCTCGGCCCGCGCGCGCTCGAGCTGGGCGCGGGCGAGGGCGGACAGTGCCTCGCGGACGTCCTCCACGAGCACGCCGGGGAGCCCGAGATCACGGGAGACGAGGACCGTCCCCGCGCCGTCCTCGAGGGCGCGGCCGACGAAGTCGTGACCGTCGGCGTGCTCACCGACGAAGGCCGCGAACAGGTCACCGGGGGTGACGGCACGCGAGTCGATGCGGGCGGCGCCCGTCACGATCTCCGCCCCGGTCGCACCTCCCACGAGGGAGCCGCCGGTGAGGTCGGCGATCTCCCGGGCCGTGGTCTGCAGCATCCTCAGCGTCCTCCGTCGGTCGGGTCGGGGTGCGGGCGGTCCGCGGCTGCCAGGGCCTCGCGCAGCTGCTCGCGATCGTCGAACGGATGGACGATACCGCCGATCGTCTGTCCGGTCTCGGCTCCCTTGCCCGCTACCAGGATGGTGTCCGCCACGTCGGCGATCCGGGCGGCCAGGGCGATCGCCGCGGCCCGGCCGTCGACCTCGTGGACCTGCGCCGATGTGCCCGCGGGGATGCCGGAGCGGACCTCGCGCCGGATCGCGGCGGGGTCCTCGGAGCGCGGGTTGTCGTCCGTGACGATCACCACGTCCGCGAGGCGCGCGGCGACCTCGCCCATCGCCGGGCGCTTGGTCCGGTCCCGGTCGCCGCCCGCGCCCATCACCGCGATCAGGCGACGGGTGCCGGGCACGCCGCGCAGCGTGACGAGCGCCTGCTCGAGGGCGTCGGCGGTGTGGGAGTAGTCGACGACGCCGCGCACGGGGGCCTCGGCGACGAGCTCCATCCGCCCGGGGACGGTCCCGGCCTCGGCCAGGGCGGCGCGCACGGCGGGGCCGCGATGTCCGAGACGGTCGAGGATCAGCTCGGCGGCGAGGGTGTTGGCCACGTAGTGCCGCCCGGGCAGCGCGGCGTGGAGAGTGCGCTCCCCCTCGGGGCCGTCGACGGTGAAGGTCGTGCCGTAGCCGTCGGCGCGCAGGTCGCGGGCCCGATGGTCGGCATCGACGCCCTCGCGCGTGGCATAGGTGATCACCGGGACGCTCGCCTCAGCGGCGAGCCGGCGCCCCCAGGCATCGTCCACGCAGATCACGCCCGCCGCGGAGTGCTCCGGGGTGAACAGCCGGGCCTTCGCCGCGAAGTAGGCCTCCATGGTGCCGTGGAAGTCCAGGTGGTCCTGGGTGAGGTTGGTGAAGCAGGCGACGTCGACGACCACCTCGTCGGCCCGGTGCAGCACGAGGGCGTGACTCGAGATCTCCATCGCGGCGACCTCCGTGCCGTCTTCGACCATGCGGGCGAGGATGCCGTGCAGCTCAGGCGACTCGGGGGTGGTGCGGACCGTCGCGATGCGGTGCGGGGTCCCGTCGGCCCCCGTGTAGCTGGTGCCGGAGGTGCCGATGACGCCGGTGGATCGGCCCAGGGCGGCCAGCGCGGCGGTGACCACGGTGGTGATCGAGGTCTTGCCGTTGGTGCCGGTCACGCCGACGGTCGCGAGGCGGCGCGCCGGATGCCCGTAGACCGCGGCAGCGGCGAGGGCCGTCGCGGCGCGGGAATCCTCGACCACGAGGGCCGGCAGTCCGGCCGTCCGGCAGCGCTCCTCCCCCGCGGCATCGGTGAGGGCGAGCACGGCTCCGCGACCGGCGGCCTGCGGGGCGAAGTCCGCGCCATGGGCGTTCGCGCCGGGCAGCGCGCACCACAGGTCGCCGGGAGCGACGCCGCGCGAGTCCAGGGTGACGCCCTCCGCGCGCACCCGCTCCGCGCCCTCGGGGAGGGGGGCTCCGAGGGCGCGGGCGAGGTCCGCCGCGTCCGCGCCGAGGGGGCGACGCGGGCGGGCCGGCTCGGGGGTGATCTCCGCGGGAGGGTCCGCGAGGGGGCCGGCGCCGCTCACTCCTGGCCCCACTCGTTCTCGAGCTCACGGCCGGGAACGCCCGTCGGGGCGATGCCCTGGTTCTGCAGCGTGTAGGTGGTCAGCTCGGAGAAGGCCGGTGCTGCGGCGCGGCCGCCGGAGATGAAGGTGTCCAGGCCGAAGATGAAGACGCCGGTGACGATCTCCGGGTCGTCCGCCGGGGCGAAGCCGATGAACGAGGCGGTGTACTGGCCGTCGGCCGTCTGGGCGGTGCCCGTCTTGCCCGCGACCGCGTAGCCGGTCACGGCCGCGCCGGACGTCTCGTCGTCCACGTCGTTGTCCATCAGCTGCAGCATCGTCGCGGCAGTCTCCGAGGAGATGACGCGGGTCTGCTCGGGCTCGCCGAGCGGGCTGATCGTGCCGTCCGCCTCCTGCACCCCGGCGATCAGTGTGGGCTGGACCCGTACCCCGTCGTTCGCGAAGGTGCCGATCGCGGCGACCATCTGCAGCGCGTTGACGCTGTAGCCCTGGCCGAAGGAGGTCGTGTAGCGGGTGCGCCCGTTCCAGTCCTCGGCAGGGTGGAGCACGCCCGCCGACTCGCCCGGCAGCTCGATGCCCGTGGGCTGGCCGATGCCGAAGGCGCGCAGGTAGTCGTAGCGCACCTCGGGGTCGAGCTCCTCGGAGATCTGCACCGTGCCGACGTTCGAGCTGTTCTTGAGCACCCCGGCGAGGGTCAGCTGCTGATCGGGGTGGACGTGGGAGTCCTTGATGCGGTGCCCGTCGAAGTACATCTCGTAGGGGATCTCGAACTGGTCGTCCACCGAGACCGTGCCCTCCTCGAGGGCGGCAGCGACGGTGAACAGCTTCCCGGTGGAGCCCGGCTCGAAGACGTTCGAGATCGACCGGTTCCCCAGATCCTCGGGATCGGTGTTCGCGAAATCGTTGGGGTCGTAGGTCGGGTACTCGGCCAGGGCCAGCACCTCGCCGGTGCGCGCGTTGTAGGTGATCGCGCTGCCGCCCTCGGCACCCCACTGCTCGACTGCCGCGGCGATCACCTGCTGGGACTTCCACTGCAGGTCGCGATCGAGGGTGAGGACCACGTCCTGCCCGTCGACCGCGGCGGTGGTCTCCTGCTTGCCGGTGGGGATGATCTGGCCGGCGGCGCCGCGCTCGTAGGTGGTCGACCCGTCGGCGCCGCTGAGCTCCTCGTCGAAGGAGAGCTCGACGCCGGCGAGCGCCGTGCCCTCGCCGCCCACGAAGCCGAGGACGTTGCCGCCGACGGAGCCCGCCGGGTAGATGCGGTCCGCGACGGCGTCGGAGCCGACGCCGGGGATCTTCAGCGCGAGCGCCGCGTCACGGACCTTCGGCTCGACGTTCTTGACCAGGTACTTGAAGCCCTTGTCCCCGGTCAGCGCCTCCTCGGTCTCCTCGACGGTCCAGCCGAACACCGGCGCGAGATCCCGGGCGGCGGCCTCGACGCCCTTGACGTCGGCGGACTTCGAGTTCTTGAGGTACTCGTCGACCTGGCGCTGGTCGACCCACAGGTCGTAGCGCTGGACCGAGCTCGCCAGCGCGGTGCCGTTGCGGTCGAGGATGTCGCCGCGCAGGGCGGGGATCGTGCGGGTGACGGTGCGCTGCTCGACCGCCTCCTGGGCGCGGGCGCTCGCGTCGAGTCCCTGCACCCAGATCAGGCGACCGGACAGCGTCAGCACCGCCACCATGATCATGCAGAGCAGCAGGCGGTGGCGGACGGCGGGGGCGCCGACGCGGGCGCGGGGGACGCGGGGGGCGCCGCCCCGGGCGGGGCGGCGGGTGCGCGTGGTGCGGGACCGCGCCATGGTCAGGCTCCCTCGTTGCCCATGCCGTGGTAGGTCGTGGGCTCTTCGTAGATCTGCGCCGGCGGCACGGCCACCTCTGCGGGGACCGCCGCCAGCTCCGGGTTGGCCTCAGTCTGCGCCGCCGGCGCCGTCTGGCCGATGACCTCGCCCGTGTCGAGGTCGATGTATGCGGGATCCGTGACGGGCACCATGCCGATCTCGCGGGCCTGGCGCTCGAGCTCCTGCGGGGTGCCGAGGCGCTCGTCGGTCTCGGCGAGGGCCTGCTGCTCCTCGGTGAGCCGCTGGGACTGGTTCTGCAGTCGGGTGATCTCGTAGCTGGCCCCGGACATCTGGATGTTCAGGTACAGGAGGGCGGCGAGGGTCGCGACCACGATCAGCGTGCACAGAAGGGTGAACGGCATCGGGCCGCGGGCGGTGCGCGGGGACGCGACGACCGTCAGTCGGGGACGGGGGGCGGCGTTCCGCTTCCCCCGGGCGGGACGGACCGCGGGCGCGTGAACGGCGGAGGTGCTGGCCATCTCAGTGAGCTCTCTTCGCGGGTCGGGTACGGGTCAGGGCACGGAGTCGGACGGAGGCGGCGCGGGGATTGCCCTCCCGCTCGGCCTCATCGGCCTGGAGGGCCCCGCGCACGAGCGGGGCGAAGTTGGGTCTGTGCTCCTCCAGCTCGACGGGCAGCCCGGGCGGGGCCGAGGAGCGGGTGCGGCGCGCGAAGGCGGTCTTCACCAGGCGGTCCTCGCCGGAGTGATAGGACTCCACGAGGATCCGCCCGTCCACCAGCAGGGCGTCGAGGGCGGATTCGAGCGCCGAGGCGAGGATCTCGAGCTCCTCGTTGACGGCGATCCGCAACGCCTGGAAGGTGCGCTTGGCGGGATGCCCGCCGCTCGCCTTGGAGGCCGCGGGGATCGCCCGGTTCAGCAGCTCGACCAGCTCGCCGCTGCGGGTGAGCGGGGCGATCTCGCGCTGTTCGACGATGCGTCGCGCGATCCGCCGGGAGAAGCGCTCGTCCCCCAGCTCGTGGAGGATGCGGGCGATCTCGGACTCGGGCAGGTCGCGCAGGAGGTCCGCGGCGGAGGGAGCGTCCGAGGAGGGGTCCATACGCATGTCCAGCGGCGCGTCGACCGAGTAGGAGAAGCCGCGCTCGGAGGTGTCGATCTGGAAGCTGGAGAGCCCCAGGTCCATCATCACGCCGTGGACGCCGGGGAGGTCGAGCTCCTCGAGCACCTCGGGGATCCGGTCATAGGTCGCGTGGACCAGGGTGGCGCGGTCGCCGACGCCGGCGCGGTCCAGCCGCTGCCGGGCGAGCTCGAGGGCCTGGGGGTCGCGGTCGATGCCGACCAGGCGGGCCTGCGGGGCGGCCTGCAGGACGGCGGCGGCGTGGCCGCCCATGCCGAGGGTCGCATCCAGGTACACCGAGCCAGGCTCCTGGAGCGCGGGGACGAGGAGGTCGACGGAGGTGGCCAGGAGCACCGGCAGGTGCCGCTCCTCGGCGGGCCTGGCGTCGGTCGTCTCGTCCATGTCACCCCTCCCCTGGGTCCGTGCGTTCTCCGTGTGGTGTCGGCTGTCGTCGTGCGCGGCTCCGGGTGCGCCCTGGGCGCGGTCCCGTCCTGCCAGATTCCCCGTCGTTCCCGACCCGCCGCCGGGGAAGGTGCCTCGGGGCGGGAACGACGAGAGGTCTCACAGGACGGAGGTCCGGGGAACCGAGCTCAGAAGAGGCCGGGGACCACCTCTTCGGAGGTCTCCGCGAAGCCCTCCTCCTTCTGCTCGAGGTAGGTCTCCCACGCAGGGAGGGACCAGATCTCGAGCCGGTCGAGCGCGCCGATGACGGCGCATTCCCGGTCCAGGCCCGCGTAGGTGCGCAGGTGGCCCGGGATGGTGATGCGGCCCTGCTTGTCCGGGATGACGTCCTCCGCGCCGGACAGCAGCACACGCAGGTAGTCGCGAGTGCGCCGTTCGGTGGTGGGCGCCCGACGAGCCTCCTCGAGCTTCTGGCGGAACTCTCCGAGCGGGTACACGGCGATGCAGTGCTCCTGCCCACGAGTCATGACCAGTCCCGAGGCGAGCTCGTCGCGGAACTTCGCCGGGAAGATCAGGCGGCCCTTCTCGTCGAGCTTGGGCGTGAAGGTGCCGAGGAACATCTCGACCTCCTTCGCTCACCACGACTCGCGATCCGGACTCCATCTCCTCCCAACACACTCCACTTTACCCCACTACTCCCCACGATCACCCTCAGAATGCGCCAGGTCACCCCCTGGTTGTTGCGAGTCCGCAGGTCACAGGGGTGGTGTGAGGTGGAGGGAAATCTGCGTCCCGGGAGCGACATCGGGCGCGCCGCAGCGCCCCGGCACCGGTGCTGCTCTCCCCTCCCCCACGCCCGAACGAAGGAACCCGCAGGTCATAGCGGGATCGAGGCGACGGCAGGGCCGACGGGGAGGGCGGTGGAGGACGAGGGAGGGCGCCGGTGGAGCGATGTGGGGGATGCCCGGGGAGCGATGTGGGGGACGGCCCGCGAGCGGAGTGGCGGATCGGGGGAACGCCCGGGAGCGCAGCGGAGGAGATCCGGGGAGCGCAGCGGTGGAGTCCGGACATGACGAAGCCCCGGCTCACGGGAGCCGGGGCATCAGGTCAGAGGTGCGGAACGGGGCCCGGACCGGGAGGGATCAGACCCGGGGGTCGTCCCCCGAGCGCCGTTCCCAGCGCTCCTCCATCTTGCGCAGGAAGTCGTCGCCGCCACCGCGCGGCGCGCTCGGTCGGGAGCCGCCGCCACCGTCACCGTCACCGGGGACCGCGCCGCCGGGGTCGACCGAGGAGCGGGGTCCGGTGATCGCGAAAAGGGCACCGCCGAGCATCCCGAGGAAGGCGATGACTCCCAGCCAGATCAGGTTGAGCGAGACGGCGAGGACGAGCACGCCGAGTCCGAGGACGACTCCGGCGAGACCGATCAGGATGCGGCGGCCGCTGCGTCGCGGACCGCGCGAGGGTGCGAATGCCCGGGCGAGTCGCGGATCGTCCGCGAAGAGCTGGCGCTCCATCTCGTCGAGCATCTTCTGTTCGTGTTCAGACAGCGGCATGATCCCGCTCCTTGTCCCCGTCCTCACGCGCCGTCGGGCGCACTGTCGCCGATCTCGGATCCGGAGAGGATCCCGGCCATCGTCGGCGGTCAGCACAGTCTAGATCCCCGCGCTGAGTGTTGTGAACAGTCTGGGCCACGCCTCACCACAGACCCGGGGCGACCGCGGGGCCGGAGTCCTCGGGCGACTCGTCGGGGGTTCGCGGGGACGACCCGGCCGCGGCCGCTCCGGGAGCTGCCGACGACCCCGGGGCGAGGGTCGACCCGCGGCGGAGCGAGTCGACCCCGAACCGGGCGGAGGCGCGATCCATGGCGGCCTCGAGGTCCTGCCATCCGGCGGTCCGCCCCACGAGCTCGTGCTGTGCGGGGCCGCCGCGGGCGGGCTGCATCTGCGTGACGCGCACGCCGGCGAGCCGCACGCGGGGCATCCGCGGGCGCTCCCTCTCCCACAGCGCCACGACGTGCTCGCGGATCCGCTCGCCCGAGTCGGTGGGCAGGTCGAGGGTCGAGGAGCGTGTGAGGGTGGTGCCGTCCGGCGCCCGGAGCTTGAGCACGACGGTGCGTGCCGTGAAACCGCTGCCGCGCAGCTGCCGGGCGACGTCGTCAGCCATCTGGGTGATCCGGCGGCGCACTTCGTCGGGATCGGTGAGGTCCTCGTCCCAGGTGCGCTCGGTTCCGAGGGAGCGGTCGCGGGTGCGGTGGCCGAGACCCGTGCGGTCGGTTCCGTCGGCGAGGCGGGTGATCTCGGCGGCCCGCGGGCCGAGCACCCGGGCGAGCACCGACGGAGGGAGCTCGCGCAGGCTGCCGATGGTGTCGACCCCGAGCTTCTCGAGCGCGGCGACCGCCTTGGGTCCGATGCCCGAGATGGCTCCGACGGGGATGGGCGCGAGGAAGGCCGCCGTCTCCGCGGCGGGGACGATGAGCATCCCGTCGGGCTTCGCCCGCGCCGAGGCGATCTTCGCGACCGGCCGGGAGACGGAGCCGCCGACCGAACAGGGCAGATCCAGCTCCTCCCGGATCAGGAGCCGCAGCCGGGAGGCGATCTGCGCGGGTTCGCCGAACAGACGCCGGGCCGGGCGGGCATCGAGGAAGGCCTCGTCGACGCTGATCTGCTCGATGTCCGCGACCACGGTGCCCAGCAGCTCCATCACCCGGGCGGACACGCGCCGGTAGTGGTCGATGCGGGGCGGGACGATCACGAGGTCGGGCGCCAGGCGCCGGGCGGTGGACATGGGCATCGCCGAGCGGATCCCCCGGCTGCGGGCGGGATAGCTCGCAGCGGCGACCACGCCCCGCGCTCCGGCTCCGCCGACCACCACGGGCAGCCCCCGGAGCGAGGGATCATCGCGGATCTCCACCGAGGCGAAGAAGGCATCCATGTCGAGGTGGAGGATCCCGGAGACCTCGTCCCCCGCCACCTGCTCTCGGATCACGCGACACCTCCTCCGTGGCGGAACTGTACCGGTCGCGTGCTGCGGCGCGGCCGGCCCGGCTCCGCGCAGAATTCAGCCCGCGAGCGCGGTCAGGTGCGGCGGCAGATCGTCGAGCAGGGCCGCGGCGACGAGATCCAGATGTGCGGCGGTCCCGTCGAGATGCTGCTCCAGGAGTCCCGGATCCGGCTGGGCGCCGAGGTCGCGATCGAGTCGCGCGCGCTCGGCGACGAGCGGGGCGAGCGCCGCCGCGCGGTCCCGGCCGTCCGGTCCGAGCCGGTCGAGCGCCGCCCAGACGTTCAGCGGCAGCTTCCGCTTGCGCTCCCGGTTCGCCCGGGCGACGAGGATCCCCGCACCGCGGAGAGCGGAGCGATGGGCCAGTTCGAAGGCCTCGCGCGGAGCGAGCGGCGCGGCGATCCGCGCCTGGGCCAGGAGCTCCCGGGCCCGCTCGAGATCCGCCTGGTCCTGATCGAGCAGCGCCAGACGGCGTCGCAGCGTGAGCGCACCGGAGGCGGCGGGGAATGCCCTCGCGCCTCGTCCGGTCCTGGTCGTCATCATGTCCCTCCTCCGTGCCTCGCCGCCGCGCGGTGCGCCGCGGTGCTGTCGTGCTGTCGTGCTGTGGTGATCCCACGCTAGGGAGGGGGTCCGACGGATGACGCCGGTGCCGGTGCGCTGGGGACGAGGACGCCCTGGGGAGGAACGATCGGACGAGTCTTCTAGAGTGGCCCGATGGCCCGCCGCGCGCGAGAGCGCTCCCGCTCCCTCCCCTTCGAGCACCTTCCCGCCCTCGATGTCCCGCTCCCCATCTCGACCGGGAGCGCCCGGCTGAGCCGGGAGAACGACGGGTCGGTGCTTCTCGAGGTCAACGGGGTGCCGTCCTCGCACCTGCACCCCGACCCAGAGCACCTGGTGTTCGAGTACATGCGGTGGATGCAGCTCGTGATCGACCTCCACCTGGCCGAGCGCGGGACGGACGCCCCCGCGCCGCAGCTCGCGCACCTCGGGGGCGGGGGCTGCTCCCTGCCGCGCGCCGTGGCCTCCGCCCACCCCGGCTCCCGCCAGATCGTGGTCGAGCTCGACGAGCTGCTCGCCGACGGGGTCCGGACCTGGTTCGACCTCCCCCGGTCCCCCCAGCTGCGACTGCGCATCGGCGATGCCCGAGAGGCGCTGGACTCCTGGCGGGAGGACCGCTTCGACGTGGTGATCCGCGACGTCTTCGCCGGAGTCGTCACGCCGCGGGCCCTCACCGACGCCGCGGCCGTGGGCCACGTCGATCGGGTCCTCCGGGAGGACGGCCTCTATCTGGCCAACTGCGCCGCTCCCCCCGGCACGAGCCTGCTCGCGGACGAGGTCGCGACTCTCGCAGCGACCTTCGCCCACGTCGGCGTCATCGCCGAGCCGTCCCATCTGAGCGGGAAGCGCCGCGGCAACTGCGTGCTGGTCGCCTCGCAACGACCACTGCCCGAGGGCGTCGACCGGGCGCTGCGCTCGGACGCCGTCTCGGTGCGGCTCGCCCCGGAGGACCGGGTCCGTGCCCTCGCCCGTACCGGCAGCGTGATCGTCCCGCGCTGAGCGGCCGCTCGACGCCGTCGGCTCATCCCGTGCGGACCGGCGCCCTGGCTCGTCCGGATCCCGTACTCCCCGCCGCGCGCGGGACGCGCCCTGCCGCCCCGCGGTGGCGCACGAACGACGGACCGGGCAGGAGCCTCAGCTCCTGCCCGGTCCGTGAGATCTCGGGGTGCCCGACGATCAGAGGGGACGAACCTGCTCGGCCTGCGGCCCCTTGTCGCCCTGGCTGACCTCGAACTCCACGCGCTGACCCTCGTCGAGGGCGCGGTAGCCGTCCATGTCGATCTTGCTGTGATGCACGAAGACGTCTGCGCCGCCTCCGTCGATCTCGATGAATCCATAGCCCTTTTCGGCGTTGAACCACTTGACCGAGCCCTGTGCCATTCCTGTCACCTTCTGTGTCGTCCATCAACGGTCGCGGAACGCGACCGCGGTGCCGCGTGTGCCGTCCCCCGCCGGAGCGGGTGGCGTCAGGTGCAAGCCGTATCGCTGTGCCGAGGCACCTTCGACGGACTGTCCTGCTGGACCTGCATCACCGCAACGACCCCATGATGACACGAGCGTGGCCCGCTTCACACGGACTTCGTCCCCGGCCGGTCACGAAGACATAACGAACCGGGCGTCCCGGGCGCTCAGCCGTCGCCCCGGCGACCGCCTCAGCGGTCCGCGGTCCCGTTCCCGTCTCCGTCACCCTGATCGGCGAGGAACCGCTCGAAGTGGTCCCCGAGCTCCTCGGCGGTGGGCAGGTCCATGGTGGTCGCGATCGGGGACCCCTCGTCGTTCTCGGCGAGGGAGTCGTACTGCTCCTCGAGCGCGGCGACGATCTGGCGCACCTCGGCGTTCTGCGCGAGCGTCCCCTCGAGGACCGTCGTCGCGGCATCGGTGAGATCGCCGAGGTTGACGAGCGGGAGGTCGAGACCGGCCGCCTCGCTCACGCGGCGCAGCAGAGCCAGGGCCCCGGCTGGGAAGTCGGTGCGGGTGAGGTAGTGCGGGATCTGGGCGGCGTACCCCATCGCCGGATGATCGGCCTTGCCCAGCCGGAGCTCGAGGAGCGCCCCGAAGCTCGCGGGCACCACGATCTCGGTCCCCTCCTCGCCGGAGGGATCGGTGCCCGGAGCCGGGATCGCACGCGTCCCCGGATCACCCAGGAGCGCGGGATCGTTGGCATGGGTGAACAGTCCGATGGGTCGGGTGTGCGGGACGGCCATGGGCACCGCCTGCATCCCCACCACCCGCTCGACCTCGAAGAACTCCACGAGGTCGATCAGCGCCTCGGCGAAGCGGTTCCACTGCAGATCCGGCTCGGGGCCGTCGAGCAGCAGGAACGGCCGGTCGGACTCGTCGTACAGGAGGGAGAGCGTCACCTCGGGGATCTCGACCCGCGTATAGGAGGTGCCGTCGAACACGGCCTGCGGTCGCGAGCCGCGGAAGTCCAGCAGCTCGTCGGCGTCGAAGGTGACCAGCGGCAGATGCCGCAGCTCATCGCGCAGGTAGGTGGCGGCGATGCGGCAGGCGTTGCCGGCGTCGACCAGGCCCGGCAGCGCGGTGACGAGGGTCAGTCCGTCCCGGGGGACGGCGGCCAGCACGTCGGCGGACTCGAACCGGTAGAGGTCCCGCGGGTCTCGCATCGCCGTCTCCTCCCTCGCGACCGCCCGGATGGAGTGCGCATCCAGGCCCGTCCACCATAATGGACCACCGCGTCGGAGAGGTCCCGGGTCCGCTCGGCACGGCGCGGTGTCCGGTCAACCGTCAGGGGGAGCAGGTCCGTGGACGATTCTGAGAAGAAGCTCGCTCAGGAAGTCGCCCGGGAGCAGAGCTACGCCGACAGGCTCTACGCCCGTCTCGACGAGCTCATCGCCCAGGTCGAACGCAACCTCGACGAGATCCAGGGCTCGCAGCACGCCTCGACCCACCAGAACCGCTCCGAGCGCGACGCCTTCCTGGCGCTGTACGAGGACCGGCTCGCGCTGCTGCGCTCCGTCGCCCGCAGCGTCGTATTCGGCCGGCTCGACACCGACGACCACGCTCGCCACTACATCGGCCGCATCGGACTGTTCACCGCGGAACGCGAGCAGCTCCTGGTCGACTGGCGCGCCCCGGCGGCCGCCGCCTTCTACCAGGCCACCAGCACCGACCGCCAGGGGGTGCGCCTGCGCCGGCACCTGATCAGCCGGGGCCGGACGTTGGTCGGCCTCGAGGACGACGTCCTCGACCAGAGCGTCCTCGAGGAGTCCGGCGAGGACGTCGTCCTCCACGGCGAGGGGGCGCTGCTGGCCGCCGTCTCCGGGCAGCGCACCGGACGCATGGGCGACATCGTCGCGACCATCCAGTCGGAGCAGGACCGCATTATCCGTTCGGACAACCGCGGTGTGCTCGTCGTCCAGGGCGGGCCCGGCACCGGGAAGACGGCGGTCGCCCTGCACCGCGCCGCCTACCTCCTCTACACGCACCGCCGGCGCCTCGAGCACACCGGCGTGCTGATCATGGCCCCGACCCCCGGCTTCCTGCGGTACATCGAGCGGGTGCTCCCGAGCCTCGGCGAGTCCGGCGTGGTGATGCTGACCCCCGGCGAGATGTTCCCGGGCGTGGAGACCTTCGTGCACGACGACGACGAGACCTCCCGGGTCAAGGGCGACATCGCCATGGCCGAGCTGCTCGCGCGCGCCGTCAAGCAGCGCCAGGTGGTGCCGGAGAAGGACGTCCGCTTCCGGATCGACGGCACCCCGATCACCCTCACCCGGGACGCCATCCGGTCCGCCCGCCGCGAGGCCCGCGCCACGCACAAGCCGCACAACGCCGCGCGCTCGGTCTTCGTGCGGGCCGCGATGGACCGACTCGTGGAGAGCTACGAGAAGGCGCTGCGAGCCCGGGGGCAGACGATCGTCCCCGAGGATCGGCCCGATCTGCTGGCCGATCTGCGTCACGACCCCGATGTCCGGCGCGCCCTGAACCTCGCCTGGTTGCCGTACACCCCCGAGGGGTTCCTGCGGATCCTGCTGTCGCGCGAGGATCGTCTCCGCAGCGCCGCACCGCGGCCGCTCGCCGACCGGCTGCATCTCCTGGTCCGCCCCAAGGACGCGCCGTGGACTGTCGAGGACGTGCCGCTGCTCGACGAGGTCGCTGAGCTGCTCGGCGAGGACTCCGCGCCCGCCGAGGCCCGCGCCCAGGAGGCCGCGCGCCGACGGGAGGCCGACGTCGACTACGCCCAAAAGGTCATCGAGAACTTCGACACCTCGGGCATCGTCCGGGCCGAGGACCTCGCCGATCAGGTGACCCGGATCCGCGACGGGCGCACCCTCGCCGAGCGCGCCTCCTCGGAGCGGGGCTGGACCTACGGCCACGTGGTGGTGGACGAGGCGCAGGAGCACTCGGCGATGAGCTGGCGCGCCCTCATGCGCCGCGCCCCTACCAAGTCCTTCACCGTAGTGGGCGACGTCGCGCAGACCTCCTCCGCGGGCGGCTCCTCCTCGTGGGAGCAGGCGCTCTCCCCCTACGTGCAGGATCGCCTGCAGATCGAGCACCTCTCGGTGAACTACCGCACCCCGGCGCGGATCATGGACCGCGCGCTCGCGATGGCGCGCGCCCATGACCTCCCCGTCACCCCGGTGACCTCCGTGCGCGAGGGCGACCGCGATCCGCTCGTGGAGCGGGTCGACGCTTCCGCGCTCGAGGAGCGCGTCGCGGCGTCGGTCGCCGCTCTCCACGCCGAAGGGATCGGGCGCGTTGCCGTCATCACGAGCTCGTCCCGCAGCGACGCCGTCATCGCGAGCCTGCGCACCGTCGATGCCCTGCCGACGATCGGTGCGGGCTCCTCCGGCGTGGACGACGAGATCGCGGTGATGACCGCGCAGGATGCCAAGGGCCTGGAGTTCGACGGTGTGGTAATCCTCGAGCCGGCCGAGGTGCTCGCGGAGCACGGTGCCGGCGATCTGTACGTGGCGATGACCCGCACCACCCGCCACCTGGGCGTGGTCCACGCGGCCCCGCTGCCGGCGGGGATCGCCCCGGAGTCCTGAGGAGAGGCGCGGAGAAAGGGATCGGCGGCCGCGGCTTCCCCTCCGCGACCGCCGATCGGCGTGCACCCTCGCGGGGCACGAGGGACATCCTATGCACAGTCGGAGCGTGTTTCCGACCATGTTCACCGAACGCCCAGGCACCACCCAGGTGTCCAGCTCGCGTGGAGCAGGTGCCGAGCCCGTCGGAGCCCCGCGCAGACCCCCGAAGGAGAGTCAGCCGACGGCGCCGGCCTCGGTGCGCAGTCGCTCGATCGCGGCCTCGAAGTCCTCAAGGGACTCGAAGTCCTGGTACACGCTCGCGAAGCGCAGATAGGCGACGACGTCGAGCTCCTGCAGGGGCTGCAGGATCGCGAGCCCGACCTGGTGGGCGTCGATCTCGGCGACGCCGCTCGAGCGGATGTCCTCCTCGACGCGCTGGGCGAGCATGGCCAGCTGATCGTCGGTGACGGGACGGCCCTGGCAGGCCTTCCGCACCCCGGAGATCACCTTCCCGCGGCTGAACGGCTCGCTCACCCCGGAGCGTTTCTGCACCGAGAGCGAGGCGGTCTCGGAGGTGGAGAAGCGCCGCGAGCAGTGGGGGCACTGGCGTCGACGCCGGATGGTCGAGCCGTCGTCGGAGGTGCGCGAGTCCACGACACGCGAGTCGGGATGTCGGCAGAACGGGCAGTGCATCCGCCCAGGATACCGATCCCGCCGGAGGTCAGCGATCGAGCGGTGCTTCCGCCGAGCCCGCGACGGGCAGCACGATCTCCTGGCCCGCGGTGAGGCGGCCGGTGGGCAGCGAGTTCAGCGTGCGCACCTCCGCGATGTACGCCTCTGGCGAGGCGCCCTCGGGGGCATACTCCTCGGCGTACTCCCAGAGGGTGTCCCCCGCCTCGACGGTGACCGTGACCCGATCCTGCGGATCGGCGCCCGCGAGCGCCGCCGGCACATCGAGGACGAGGAGGGCGATGCCGGCCACGAGCAGGCCGAGGAGGAAGGCGAGGGCGACGGCGAGGCGGCGGCCGCGCCGGGTCGCCTCGAGTCGAACGCCCGCTCGAGCAGGGGCCGTGCGCGTGGTGCGCTCGGCCTGCGTGGTCGGGCGGAGGGGAAGGATCGTGGCCGACTGGGTGCTCATATCCGAACTCCTGTTCGATCGAATGTCTGTGCGACTGTAGCCCGATCCGGCCGCGACACGCAAGAGGAATCTCGAACACCTGTTTGGAATCCGCTGCGTGCCCGCCTACTGTGGGCTGCGAGGACTACGGAACCGCGAGGGTCCGACAGACGACGCGAGCCAGGAGGCCCGAGAGATGATCCCGACCGCCGATCAGCCCATCCCCTCGCGCGGCGACGCCGCGGGCGACGAGGCCACGGCGGGCCTGACCCGTCGCCAGCGGCTCGTGCTCGAGACGATCCAGTCCGCGATCGCCGCGCACGGATACCCGCCCACCATGCGCGAGATCGGCGACGCCGTCGGGCTGACCTCCTCGTCCTCGGTCTCGCATCAGCTGCAGGCTCTCGAGCGCAAGGGCTTCCTGCGCCGGGACCCGAAGCGCCCCCGCGCGATGGAGGTGGTGATGCCGCAGGAGGACGACTCCCCCGCGCCCGCCTCTGCCCCGGAGATCGGCTCCGCCTCGGTCTCGGTCCCGCTCGTGGGGCGTATCGCCGCGGGCATCCCCATCACCGCGGAGGAGCAGGTCGAGGACGTCTTCACGCTGCCGGAGCGGCTCGTGGGCGGCGGTGAGCTGTTCCTGCTGCAGGTGGTCGGCGACTCGATGGTGGACGCCGCGATCTGCGATGGCGACTGGGTGGTCGTGCGCAGTCAGCAGTCCGCCGAGAAGGGCGAGATCGTCGCCGCCATGATCGACGGCGAGGCGACGGTCAAGACCCTCGTCATGCGGGACGACCACGTCTGGCTCATGCCGCACAACCCGGCCTTCGCCCCGATCCTCGGCGACCATGCCGAGATCCTCGGCAAGGTCGTCGCGGTGCTCCGCGCGGTCTGAGCCTCCCCCGCTCTCCGCGTCGGCACGCCCGGGCGAGGGGACATCGGGGCGCCAGAGCCCTCGGAGGGGTGAGCCCTCATCGCGCCTCGGCGAGCCGCCGCAGTGCCCCGAGGGCCACCTGGGGATCGGTCGTCGGCCAGAGCGGGGGCATCGCCTCCCGCAGGAACCCGCCGTAGCGCGCCGTGGACAGGCGGGGATCGAGCACCGCGACCATTCCCCGGTCCTCCACCGTGCGGATCAGTCGGCCGGCACCCTGAGCCAGCAGCAGTGCCGCGTGCTGGGCGGAGACCGCCATGAAGCCGTTCCCGCCGCGCTGGGCGATGCGCTCCTGCCGGGCCGAGGCGAGCGGATCGTCGGGCCGCGGGAAGGGGATGCGGTCGATGGTGACCAGTCGCAGCGAGCGCCCCGTCACGTCGACGCCCTGCCAGAGCGTGAGGGTCCCGAAGAGCGAGGAGTCCTCGTCCTCGCGGAAGTGGCGCACGAGGTTCGCCATCGAGTCCTCCCCCTGCACCTCGATCCGCAGGTCCAGACGGGCGCGGACGTGCTCGGCAGCGAGCTCCGCGCCCCGTCGCGAGGAGAACAGGCACAGTGCCCCGCCGCGGGAGGCCTCCACCAGCTCGGTGAGGTGGTCGAGCATCGCGGCCTGGGGCCCCTCCCGCCCGGGGGGCGGAAGATGGCGGGCGGTGTACAGGATCCCCTGGCGCGGGTAGTCGAAGGGGCTGCCGACATCGAGCGCCGCCCACGCCCCGGCGTCGCGCGCCGGGGGGATCGCGGCGGGGTCCAGACGGGCCGCGCGCGCGAGGCCCACCTCTCCGGCGGGTGGCTCGAAGCGGCCGCCGAGGGCGAGGGTCGCCGAGGCCAGGATCGCGGTGCGATCCTCGAGGATCGCCGAGCGCATCGCGAGCGCAACGCTGAGCGGGGCGACCTGGAGGCTGGATCGCCCCGTCACCGGGGAGTGCGAGACGGAGACGACATCGTCCTCGCCGGGCGAGCCGAGCCGCTCGCACACGTCGATGATCTCCTGCAGGGTCGCCCGCACCGTCTTGCGCGTGCCCGCTGTGCTGGCCCCGGCCTCCTCTCCCGCATCCTTCGCGTCGGAGTGCGCGGTGCGCGCTTCGATGCGCACCTGGGTCACGGCGTCGCCGAGCCGCTCGGGCAGGTCGCCGATCACCCTCCCGTCGGACACGAGGGCGAGCGCCTCGCGGAGCTCCTCTCCCGCATCGTCGAGGGCGGTCGCCGCGACGCCGAGCGAGCGCAGATCGCGCACGGTGCCGCGCACCATGCCCGGAGTGAGCACCTCGGTGACCGCCCCGGTGACGCGGCTGGTCAGCTCATGGGCCTCGTCGAACACGACCACGTCGTGCTCGGGGATGATCCCGTGACGGTCGAAGGCGTCGATCGCGAGCAGCGCGTGGTTGGTGACGACCACGTCGACCTCGCGGGCGATCTCGCGGCTGCGCTCGGCGAAGCAGGAGGTGACCACCGGGCAGGTCTGCCCCAGGCACTGGTTGCCGAGCACCGAGACCTGTCGCCAGGCCCGGTCGGAGACCGCGGAGTCGAGGCTGTCGCGATCCCCGGTCTCCGTCTCCTCCGCCCAGGCGCGCAGTCGGCGCACCTGGTCGCCGAGACGCTCCGAGCCACCGGTGGCGGAGTCCCCGCCCGCCGCGGCCCCGGAGAAGAGGGCCCCCGGATCCTCGACCGGATAACCGCCGTCGATCTTGTGTCGGCACAGGTAGTTCCCGCGCCCCTTGAGGAGCGCGAAGGTCGGGGTGCGCGGGAGATGCGGCGCGAGGGCCTCGACCAGACGGGGCAGGTCCTTGCGCACGATCTGGGTCTGCAGCGCGATGGTCGCTGTCGAGATGACCACCGGCCGACCGCTCACGAGCGCATGGCGCAGCGCCGGGACCAGGTAGGCGAGGGACTTGCCGGTGCCGGTCCCGGCCTGGACCAGGAGGTGGCGACCGCCGGACATGGCGGTGTCCACCGCCTCGGCCATCGCCTGCTGACCCGGCCTGGGGGACCCGCCGATCGCGCCGACCGCCGCGTCCAGGAGGGTGGACAGGTCGATCCCGGCGGCTCCGGGAGCGGCCTCGGGGTGGGTGGCGGTGGTCATCGGATCAGGGTATCCGCGCGGCCACCGCCGCCCCGTCAGGCCGCGCCGTGGAGCTCTGCGGCGAGCGCCTCATCGACCCGCGCGTGGAGCCGGGTGCCGTCCATCAGGTGCTCCTCGGCGAGGACCTCGCCGGTGGAGTGGACCCGCGAGACCAGGTCGCCCCGGGAATAGGGCACGACCAGGTCGACCTCGACGGCCGGGCGGGGCAGTCGCTCGGCGATCAGCTCGCGCAGCTCCTCGAGGCCCATGCCGGTGCGGGCGGACACCACTGCCGAGTCACCCACCTGGCTGCGCAGGCGGGCGATCGTCTCGGGCTCGGCGATGTCCGCCTTGTTGAGCACGATCACCTCGGGGACGTCGAAGCCGTCGATCTCCCCGAGCACGGTGCGGACCGCGCGGATCTGCCCTTCCGGGTCCGGATGGGAGGCGTCGACGACATGCAGCAGCAGGTCCGCGTCGGCGACCTCCTCGAGCGTCGAGCGGAACGCCTCGACCAGCTGCGTGGGCAGATGGCGCACGAAGCCGACGGTGTCCGCGTAGGTGAACTCGCGGCCGTCCGGGGTGGTGGCCCGGCGCACCGTCGGGTCGAGGGTCGCGAAGAGAGCGTTCTCGACCAGCACACCGGCGCTCGTGAGGCGGTTCAGGAGCGAGGACTTCCCGGCGTTGGTGTATCCGGCGATCGCGACCGACGGCACCTGATGACGCTTGCGATCCGCGCGCTGGGCGTCGCGCCCCGGCGTCATCGCCTTGATCTCGCGGCGCAGCTTGGCCATGCGGTCGCGGATCCGTCGACGGTCCAGCTCGATCTTGGTCTCACCGGGACCGCGCGAGCCCATGCCCGCACCGCCCGCGGCGACACGGCCGCCGGCCTGACGGGACATCGACTCGCCCCAGCCGCGCAGCCGCGGCAGGAGGTACTCGAGCTGCGCCAGCTCGACCTGGGCCTTGCCCTCGCGGGACTTCGCGTGCTGCGCGAAGATGTCGAGGATCAGGGCGGTGCGATCGACGACCTTGACCTTGACGATGTCCTCGAGGGCACGCCGCTGGCTGGGCCCGAGCTCGCCGTCGGCGATCACGGTGTCGGCGCCGGTCTCGGCGACGATGTCCGCGAGCTCGGCGGCCTTGCCCTTGCCGAGGAAGGTCGCCGGGTCGGGATGGGCACGGCGCTGGAGGACGCCGTCGAGCACCTCGGAGCCGGCGGTCTCGGCGAGGGCGGCGAGCTCGCGCAGGCTGACTTCGGCCTCCTCGATGTTGCCGCTCGTGTAGAGGCCGGCGAGGACCACGCGCTCGAGGCGCAGCTGGCGGTACTCGACCTCGGTGATGTCCTCGAGCTCGGTGGAGAGGCCGGCCACGCGGCGCAGGGCCTGGCGGTCGGCGAGGTCGAGCTGGTCGCCGTCGGACTCCGAGGCGTAGGTGACCGAGGAGACGGAGGCGTCGCCGCGGGCGAGGATCCGCTCGGTGAGCGGATCGCGGCGCCGAGCGGGAGCGGAGGGCTCGACGGTCTCGGGGGTCTCGGGGGTCTCTGCACCGGAATGCTGCGCCTGGTCGGGGCTCGCTCCGTGCTCGTCCCGGGCGGGTGCGGCGGTGCCGGCCTCTCCCGTGTCGGCTCCCTCGACGGCGGCGTCGGCAGGGTCGGGATGGAAGGCGATGGGCACGATCGGCGAACTCCTCGGGAGCGGGGGCTGTGGTCGCCCGGCGGCGGGAGGTCCCGGCCGCGGGATCGTCCCAGAATCCCACGCCGATGGGAGGGGGTCGAGGGATTTTGCCCTCGGCGCATCCCGGATCACGCGGAGGATCCGTATCCTGCCCGGGTGACCGAGCATTACTTCTCCGCCTCGACCGGGACCTCCGACCGCCGTTTCCCGCTGCGCGTGCGGCTCGCGGGCCAGGACCTGGACCTCGTCTCGAGCGCCTCGGTGTTCTCGGGGCACGGGCTGGACAAGGCCACGGCGGTGCTGCTGGACCGGCTGGACGAGATCGCCGAGCCGCCGGCGGGGGCGCGGATCCTCGACCTCGGCTGCGGCTGGGGTCCGATCGCCCTGACCGCCGCGCTGCGGGATCCCTCGGCCGAGGTGTGGGCGATCGACGTCAGCGAGCGCGCCCGGGAGCTGACGGCGGAGAATGCCCGCCGCAGCGGCGCCGCGAACCTCGTCGTCGCAGCGCCCGAGGACGTCCCCGAAGAGCTGCGCTTCGACGCGATCTGGTCCAACCCCCCGATCCGCATCGGCAAGGAGGCGCTGCACGCCCTGCTGCTGCAGTGGACGGCTCGGCTCTCGCCGGAGGGCACCGCGGCGCTCGTGGTCGGGAAGAACCTCGGCGCCGACCCGCTCGCCCGCTGGCTCGGCGAGCAGCTCCCCGAGCGGGAGGTCCGGAAGGTCGCGAGCGCGAAGGGTTTCCGGGTGCTCGAGGTGGGCCCCTCCGTCTGAGCTGGCTCAGGTACCTGAGCTGCGTGAGATCAGGGCCTCGGCAGCAGCGACCCGTCGGCGACGAGCTCGGCCGCCCCGGTGAGCAGCACCTCGCCGTCGACCCCCCAGCTCACTTCGAGGCGTCCCCCGGGGACGTCGACGATCCACGGTCGGGCGTCGGTGTCCCCCGCGCGCAGAGCGCTCGCGACGGCGACCGCCGCGACGCCGGTTCCGCATGAGCGGGTCTCCCCCACTCCGCGCTCGTGGACACGCATCGCCACGTGGTGATCGCCGCGCTCGGCGACCAGCTCGATGTTCGCCCCGTCAGCCGGTTCGGGATCGAGCGCCGGGCGGCGGGTGAGGTCGAGGTCCTCGAGCGCGAGACCCGCGGGGAGGAAGGCGACGGCGTGGGGGTTGCCCATGTCGACGTCGAGCACGTCGAGACGGTGCCCGGCGATCTCGACGGTGCGTCCGCTGCTCTCGCTGCGGCTGCGCCCCATGCCGACGCGGACCCTCCACACGGCGGGGTCGCCGGCCGCGGGACGGGAGAGCACCTCGATGGTGCGCACCCCGGCGCGGGTCCAGATCGGGAAGGAGTCCTCCTGCACGTGCCCGGCGCGCTGCAGGTGCGCGGCGAAGACCCGCACTCCGTTGCCGCACATCTCGGCGAGGGAGCCGTCGCCGTTGCGGTAGTCCATGAACCACTCGGGGGCGTCGGCGGGGGCGTCGATCCCCGCGTACCGGGTCCGCACCGCGCGGATCACGCCGTCCCCGCCGATGCCCGCCCGGCGATCGGCCAGCGCGGCGACCGCGGCGGCGTCGAGCGCGAGCTTCCCGTCCGGGTCGTCGAGGATCACGAAGTCGTTCTCGGTGCCGTGTCCCTTGGTGAAGCGCAGCGGTTCGGTCATGGGCGAAGCCTAAGCCGCGGGGCCCTCCGGCGCCGTGACCGGGGTCGCGAGGACCCGGAGCGCCTGCTCGAGGACGGAGCCGCTGCCGCCGGCCGGATCCGCGTCGATCCAGCGCACCCGCGTATCGCGACGGAACCAGGTGTCCTGCTTGCGGACCAGCCGTCGGGTCCCGACCACCGTCGCCTCGATCGCCTCGGCGCAGCTGAGCGTGCCGTCGAGCACGGCGAGCCCTTGCTCGTAGCCGATGGCCCGGCGCGCGGTGAGGCCGCGATCCAGTCCCTGCTCGCGCAGGGCGCGGATCTCCTCGAGCAGACCGGCCTCGACCATGCGCCCGACGCGCCGGGCGATGCGGTCGTGGAGGGTGGCGCGCTCGGTGCGCAGCCCGATCTGCACCGTCTCCGGTACGGCGTAGTCGGGTCGGGGCAGGAAGGCGCTGAACGGGCGGCCGGTGAGCCGCCCCACTTCGAGGGCGCGGACGATCCGCCGCGCATCGCCGGGTCCGATCATCGCCGCCGCCTCGGGGTCGGTGGCCAGGAGCTCCGCGTGCAGGGCGGCGGCGCCCTCGGCCGCCGCGCGCGCCTCCAGGGCGGCGCGCACCGCGGGGTCCGTCGGGGGGAACTCGATCCGGTCCAGCACCGCGCGCACGTACAGCCCCGAGCCGCCGACGAGGATCGGGACGCGGCCGCGGTCCCGGATCGCGGCGATCTCGGCGCGCGCGGCCTCCCGGTACACGGAGACGCTCGCCTCCTCGGTGACGTCGAGGACGTCGAGGAGGTGGTGGGGCACGCGGCGCCGCTCGGCGGGGGTCACCTTGGCGGTGCCGATGTCCATACCGCGGTAGAGCTGCAGCGCATCGGCGTTGACCACCTCTCCGTCGAGATGCTCCGCGAGCGCGATCGCGAGATCGGACTTCCCGGTCGCCGTCGCGCCGACCACCGCGAGCAGCGGGGCGACGGGGGCGGGTTCGGGCATGCCCGCACTGTACTCGGGGACCCCGTCCGGAGCCGGGCCGGCCGCACCGGGCCGGGCCGGGCCGGGCTGCCCGAGCCCGTGCGCCGCGGGGTCAGCGGAGGCGTCGGGGTCAGCGGGATCACCCTCGGCTCCCCTGGCATTCTCATGGCGCGGGAGTATGGTGAGGGCCGGCCCGACCGCCTGGTCGGCGCCCTCGACTCCCGCGACATCCCGAGGTTGGACGTGACCGCACCGAACGAGTCCCCCACGACGACGGACTCGGCCGACGCACTGGCCCCCCTGTCCCTGCAACGGATCGGCGAGCGCCTCTCCCTGCAGGGGTACGCCTTCGTCGAGGACGAGGAGCACCCCGACATCCTGCGGGCCCGCTTCGACGACTACCGCTTCCAGTTCATGCTCTCCGGCGAGGACCACGGCATCCTCCAGACCCGCGGCCGCTGGAGCCACTCGGTGGACATCTCCCGCAAGGTGGGGATGATCAAGCTCTGCAACGAGTGGAACATGAACCGCATCTGGCCGAAGGTGTACGTGCGCCGCGAGTCCGAGGGCCTGCTCGGCGTGTACGGCGAGCTCGCCGCGGACTTCCGCGCCGGAGCCCTCGATTCCCAGATCGACAACGCGATCCGCTGCGGCCTCTCGACCGTGATCGCCTTCTTCCACAGCCTCGAGGAGCGGCTCGGCGCCGAGCTCGAGGAGCTCGACTGCTGAGCTCCCCGCGAGCCGGTCCCGAGGGGACCACGTCCACCAGGACCATCGACGGGCCCGTCCTCCGCTGTGGAGTGCGGGCCCGTCGGCGTCCGGCGGGACGGCCGGCGGCTCAGCGCCGACGCAGGCTTGGCATCCCCAGGGTGACGGGCCCGGAGACGGCCGGGGCGCCCGTGCCGCAGGAGGAGCCGGCATCGAGACCGGTCACCCCCGCCTCCCAGGCGTCGCCGGAGCCGGTCCGGCGAATCGAGAACCGCTCGGGGGCGAGGCCGGCGAGCGGGGCCTCCCGGGCGCTGTCGGCCAGCAGGTAGTGCGGTGCCGCGTGGGTGACGGTCGCGGTGACCAGATCGCCCGGACGGGGCCTCGCGGACTCCTCGAGGTCGCCCGGCAGCGAGAAATGCACGAGACGGTGATCGCGGGAGCGGCCGGAGAGGCGGTGCGTCTCGGCGTCGCGATCGCCCTCCCCCTCGGCGACCAGGATCTCGACGGTGCGACCGGCGAGCTTCTGGTTCTCCTCGTGGGTGATGCGGTCCTGGAGGGCGACGAGACGCTCGAAGCGCTCCTGCACGACCTCCTTGGGGATCTGATCCTCCATCGTCGCGGCGGGGGTACCGGGGCGGATCGAGTACTGGAAGGTGAAGGCGCTCGCGAAGCGGGAGGCCTCGACCACCTCGAGGGTGCGCTGGAAGTCGTCCTCGGTCTCGCCCGGGAAGCCGACGATGATGTCGGTGGTGATCGCGGCCTCGGGGATGCGGTCCCGCACCCGGTCGAGGATGCCGAGGAACTTCTTCCCCCGGTAGGAGCGCTTCATGCGTCGCAGCACGTCATCGGAGCCGGACTGCAGCGGCATGTGCAGCTGCGGCATGACGTTCGCGGTCTCCGCCATCGCGTCGATGACGTCGTCGGTGAACATCGCGGGGTGCGGCGAGGTGAAACGCACCCGCTCGAGCCCGTCGATGTCGCCGCACGCGCGCAGGAGCTTGGCGAAGGCGCCGCGGTCACCGAACTCGACGCCGTAGGAGTTCACGTTCTGCCCCAGCAGGGTCACCTCGATCGCTCCCTGGTCGACCACGTCGCGGATCTCCGCGAGGATGTCGCCGGGGCGGCGGTCCTTCTCCTTGCCGCGCAGCGCCGGGACGATGCAGAAGGTGCAGGTGTTGTTGCAGCCCACCGAGATCGACACCCACGCCGCATAGGACGACTCGCGGCGGGTGGGCAGGGTCGAGGGGAAGACGTCGAGCGACTCGAGGATCTCGACCTGCGCCTCGGCGTTGTGCCGGGCGCGGTCCAGCAGCACGGGCAGCGAGCCGATGTTGTGGGTGCCGAAGACGACGTCGACCCAGGGGGCGCGCTCGACGATCGTCGAGCGGTCCTTCTGCGCGAGGCAGCCGCCGACGGCGATCTGCATGCCGGGGTTCGCGTCCTTCGCGGGACGCAGCGCCCCGAGGTTGCCGTACAGCTTGTTGTCCGCGTTCTCCCGCACGGCACAGGTGTTGAAGACGACCACGTCGACCTCGCCGTGGCGGGCATCGGCGTCGGCGGGGGCGGCGGTGAAGCCGGCCTCCTCGAGCAGGCCGGTGAGGCGCTCGGAGTCGTGGACGTTCATCTGGCAGCCGAAGGTGCGCACCTGATAGGTACCTCGGGCGCTGGGAGCGGCGGGGTCGAGGTGGTCGGCAGGGGACGCGGCGGCAGCGGGGGACGTGGTGGCGGCGGGGGACGTGGTGGCGGCGGGGGACGTGGTGGCGGCGGGGGTCGTCATGGTGCCTCCAGGGTACGGCGCGGGGTGCCGACGGGAGGGGCCGGGGCACGCCGCCGCGGACGGATCGGCGGCATCTCACGTCGCGGCGGCGAGGTCACGCTTGGGTGACGGTCCGCTGTTCAGCCCGCGGCTCCGGGCGACGTGGCCTACCTTTCCCCTATGACCCAGACCACTTCTGCTCGTCCGCCTGCCGACGGGCCGGCCTCGCAGCCCCTCGTCCAGCTCACCGGGGTGCAGAAGCACTTCGGGGACCTGCACGTGCTCGCGGACATCGAGCTCGAGGTCGCGCCGGGCGAGGTGGTGGTGGTGCTCGGTCCCTCCGGCTCGGGCAAGTCCACGCTGTGCCGCACGATCAACCGCCTCGAGACGATCGACGAGGGCGAGATCCGGATCGACGGCGAGCTGCTGCCGACCTCCGGTGCGGGCCTGGCCCGACTGCGGTCCGAGGTGGGCATGGTGTTCCAGTCCTTCAACCTCTTCGCCCACAAGACGGTGCTGCAGAACGTGACCGTCGCCCCGATCAAGGTCAAGGGCGTCCCCCGCCGGCAGGCCGAGGAGGAGGGCATGGCCCTGCTCGAGCGCGTCGGCGTGGCGAACCAGGCCGACAAGCTGCCCGCGCAGCTCTCGGGCGGGCAGCAGCAGCGCGTCGCGATCGCCCGCTCGCTGGCCATGAAGCCCAAGGTGATGCTCTTCGACGAGCCGACCTCCGCCCTCGACCCCGAGATGATCAGCGAGGTCATCGAGGTGATGACCGACCTGGCGAAGGACGGCATGACCATGATCGTGGTCACCCACGAGATGGGCTTCGCCCGCCGCACCGCGGACCGCGTGGTGTTCATGGACTCCGGCCGCATCGTCGAGGTGCGGGCCCCGGAGGACTTCTTCTCCGCCCCCGAGACCGATCGCGCCAAGGACTTCCTCGGCAAGATCCTCCACCACTGACCCCGCTCCACCCGACTCCCCAGGAGAGCATGATGACCAGCCCGCTGAACCGCCGCCTCTTCCTCACCGCCTCGCTCGGCACCGCCGCCGCAGCCACCCTCGCCGCCTGTGGCGGGGGCGGCGGCGATGAGCCCGAGGTCGCCGAGGTCGACACCGCCGACTTCCCCGAGGGCTCCACCATGGCGGCCCTCGCCGAGGCCGGAGCGATCACCATCGGCACCAAGTTCGACCAGCCCTTGTTCGGCCAGGCCGGCCCCGACGGCGACCCCGTCGGCTTCGACGTCGAGATCGGCAAGATCGTCGCCGGCGCCCTCGGCATCTCCCCCGACAACATCACCTGGACGGAGACCGTCTCCGCCAACCGCGAGCCCTTCATCGAGAACGGCCAGGTCGACATCGTCGTCGCGACCTACACCATCAACGACACCCGCAAGGAGGTCATCGACTTCGCGGGCCCGTACTACATCGCGGGACAGGCGCTGATGGTGCTGAAGGACAACGAGGACATCACCGGCGAGGACTCCCTGGCCGGCAAGAAGGTCGCCTCGGTCGAGGGCTCCACCCCTGCGCAGTACATCCTCGACAACCACCCCGATGCCGAGCTGCAGACCTTCGACACCTACTCGAACTGCGTCACGGCCCTCATCAACGGCCAGGTCGACGTGGTCACCACCGACAACGTAATCCTCGCGGGCTTCGTCGCCGCGGACGAGGAGAACCTGAAGCTCGTGGGCGACGGCGAGACCTTCACCGAGGAGCCCTACGGCATCGGCCTCGCCAAGGGCGACGACGACTTCCGCACCTTCATCAACGACACCCTCGAGGCGGCCTACGAGGACGGCGCCTGGGCGGAGGCCTGGGAGGCCACGGCCGGGACCGTGCTGCCCACCCCGGAGCCGCCGGCCGTGGACCGCTACTGATCCGCTGATCCGTCCTCCCCCGTCGGGCCGGCTCCAGGAGTCGGCCCGACGCCCTGCCTGGAGCCGCCATGGACACCTTCCTCATCGAGCGCGACATGCTGTGGAACGCCTTCAGCACCACGCTCACGCTCGCCGCGCTCTCCGGCGTGATCGCCCTCGTGCTGGGCACGCTCATCGCGGCGTTGCGGGTCTCCCCGTACCTGCCGCTGCGCTCCGTCGCCACGGCGTACACCGAGTTCCTGCGCAACACCCCGCTGACGATCGTGTTCTTCTTCTACGTGTTCGTCACGCCGTCGATCGGGTTCACGTTCAGCTACCGCGTCGCGGCGGTGATCGCGCTGAGCTGCTACACCTCCGCCTTCGTGGCGGAGGCGGTGCGCTCGGGCATCAACTCGGTCGCCGTGGGGCAGGCCGAGGCGGCGAGGTCGCTGGGAATGTCCTTCCGGCAGAACCTGTTCATCGTGGTCCTCCCCCAGGCTTTCCGCACCGCGATCCCCCCGCTGATCAGCGTGTTCATCGCTCTCGTGAAGAACACCTCGGTGGCCGGCGCCTTCAGCGTCTTCGAGCTGTTCGCCATGTCGCGGCGACTCACGAACGTCTACTCGGCGGACGTCATCGCGATCCTCATCGGGGTGGCGCTGTGCTATCTGATCATCTGCATCCCGCTCGGCCAGCTCGCCGGGCATCTCGAGCGGAAGGTGGCGTTCGCCCGATGAGCAGCGGACCTGTCCTCTACGACGTCGCCGGCCCCGAGGAGAAGCGGCGGGAACGGCTGATCTCCTTCGTGCTCGGCGGCGTGCTCCTCGCGGCAGCGGCGACGGTGGCCGTGCTGCTCGCCCGCAACGGCGCGTTCAACGACCGCTGGCTGGTGCTGGTGGACGTGCCCATGAACTTCGCGGGCTACGAGACCCGTCACGTGTGGCTCGCCGTGGCCCGCGGCCTCGGCAACACGCTCCTGGCCGCGGTGATCGCCCTGCCCCTGGCGGCGCTGCTGGCCGTGCTGCTGGTGTCCCTGCGCTCTTCACCGATCGCTCCGGTGCGCTGGCTGGTCACCGGGGTGATCGAGGTGTTCCGCGGTCTCCCGGTGGTGCTGGTGATGTTCTTCGGCATCCTCGTGCTCCCCGGGGCGACCCAGCTCTTCGCGGTCGTGTTCGGGCTGGTGCTCTACAACGCGGCGGTGTTCGCCGAAATCCTGCGCGCCGGGATCACGGCGCTCCCGAAGGGCCAGACGGAGGCGGCCGAGTCCCTGGGCATGGGCCCCTTCCTCACGTACCGCGACGTGCAGCTGCCGCAGGCGGTGCGCATGATGCTCCCCTCGCTGATCGCGCAGGGCGTCGTGCTGGTGAAGGACTCCTCGCTCGGGTACATCGTCGGCTACGCGGAATTGCTGCGCAGCGTCTCCCGCGTCGCCGATGCCCTGACCAACGCCGAGTACCTGCTGCCGCTGCTGACCGTCGGCGCCGCCGTCTACATCACGCTGAACATCTCGCTGTCCCGGCTGGCGGTGTGGGTGCAGCGTCGCAGCAGCTTCGCGCGACGGGCCCCGGCCCGGGTCGCGGGCGCCCCGCCGCTCCCCTGAGCGCGGCACCGACCGGCTCCTCGCCGCTCAGGAGCGCGCGGCCTCTCGCAGCTCGGAGGAGATGACCTGCACCGCGAGGTCGCCCGGATAGCCCTTGCGGGTAAGGAGCGCATCGAGACGGCGGGCGAGCCGTCGGCGGTGCGCGCCGTCCCGCTCCGCGCGCAGCTGCCGACGGTCGGCCTCGGCGATGCGGGAGCGCACCAAGTCGCGGCACCGCTCCTCCTCATCATCCGCACCGGCGGCGAGGGCCGCCTCGGTGTGCGCCGGGCAGACCAGCTTGCGCTCGAGCTCGCGGCGCAGTGCCTCGTCGCCGAGGGCGCGCAGCTCGCGCCGCTGCCGCACCCACTCCGCGGCGAAGGCCGCATCGTCGAGCAGCCCGGCACGGTCGATGCGCGCGATCACCTCATGGGCGAGGGCGCCAGGCACCTCCCGCTCCGCGAGCCGCTGCCGCATCTCCCCCTCGGACCGGCGGCGCGTCGAGAGCAGGCGCAGGAGATAGCGGCACTCGCGGACCACGACCTTCTCCTGTTCGGCCCGCTCCGGGTCGGGTTCCGCGCGGGGGCGCTCGAGGATGTCCCGGGTGCGGGCCTCGAGGCGAGCGCGGAGACGACTGTCCGGGTCGGATGCGGTGACGCCGACGCCCGTGCGGGCGCCGGCGTCACCGGGGACCTGCTGCACCACGATCAGATGGTCGCGGGGACGTCCTCGTCGAGGAACTCGTCCTCGCCGAGCGCCTCGGGCGCTGCCTCCGCCTCCGGGGCTGCCTGCTCCGCGGCGTACTTGCCGACGCCGAGGGTGCGCAGGATCTTCTCCTCGATCTCCGCGGCGAGGTCCACGTTGTCCTTGAGGAACTGGCGGGCGTTCTCCTTGCCCTGGCCCAGCTGATCCCCCTCGTAGGTGAACCAGGCACCGGACTTGCGCACCACGCCGTGCTCGACGCCGAGGTCGATCAGACCGCCCTCGCGCGAGATGCCCTCGCCGTAGAGGATGTCGAACTCGGCCTGCTTGAAGGGCGGGGCCATCTTGTTCTTGACGACCTTGACCCGGGTGCGGTTGCCCACCGCGTCCGTACCGGTCTTGAGCGTCTCGATGCGGCGGATGTCCATGCGCACCGAGGCGTAGAACTTCAGTGCCTTGCCGCCGGTGGTGGTCTCCGGGCTGCCGAAGAACACGCCGATCTTCTCGCGCAGCTGGTTGATGAAGATCGCGGTGGTGCCGGAGGCGGAGAGCGCACCGGTGAGCTTGCGCAGCGCCTGCGACATGAGGCGGGCCTGGAGGCCGACATGGGAGTCGCCCATCTCGCCCTCGATCTCGGCCTTGGGCACGAGCGCGGCGACGGAGTCGATGACCACGATGTCCAGGGCACCCGAGCGGATCAGCATGTCCGCGATCTCGAGGGCCTGCTCACCGGTGTCCGGCTGGGAGACGAGGAGGGCGTCGGTGTCCACGCCGAGCTTCTTGGCGTACTCCGGGTCCAGGGCGTGCTCGGCGTCGATGAAGGCGGCGATGCCGCCGTTGCGCTGGGCGCTGGCCACCGCGTGCAGGGCGACGGTGGTCTTGCCGGAGGACTCCGGGCCGTAGATCTCGACGATGCGGCCGCGGGGCAGACCGCCGATGCCGAGCGCGGCGTCCAGCGCGACGGACCCCGTCGGGATGACCTCGACCGGCGGGCGGGTGTCATCCCCGAGCCGCATGATCGATCCCTTGCCGAACTGGCGGTCGATCTGGGCGAGGGCGTTCTCGAGAGAGGAGCCGCGATCCTTCGCGGCGGACTTCGGTGCGGGCATGAGCTGCGTTCCTTCCAGGGGGCCGGGGGTGCCGACGTCTTGACCTTGCGGCCACACTAGGCGCGGCCCCCGACACGCGAGTCCCTCCCGCGACCGCTGTGGATGGCGCGGCGTTGGGGAGGAACGGCGGAATCGGTCGGTGGTGCCGGGGAGACCGTCGAGACCGAGTGTACCGAACAGACGTTCGAACGCGGAACTCCGGCACGGCGTGTCTCGACGTCTCTCAGTGCACCGCTCAGCGGCGGCGCTGCGCGTCCGGGATCTCCCAGCGACGGGACTCGGGCACGTCCATCGCATCGCACAGCGCGGTCCACACCGCACGCACGGCGACCCCGCGCTCGAGGGCCTGCTCGGCGGTCAGGCCGCCGGCCGCCTCGAGCACGAGGTCGCGGGTGTAGGTGCTCGCGAGAGCCGGTCCGAAGACATGCTCGGCGAGCTCCGTGAACTCGCTGCGGCGCACCTCAGCGCGCGCCGACCAGCGGGCCGGTGCCGTCGACGAGCCCCTCGGGCACGGTGTCGGGGATCGTCACGTGCTCCTGCACGGCGATGCGGTCGGACACCTCGCGCAGGACGAAGGACAGCGGGAGACCGAGGGCGTCGGTCACGGAGACCAGCAGCTCGCTCGACGCTTCCTTCTGGCCTCGCTCGATCTCGCTGAGGTACCCCAGGGACACACGGGCGTCGGAGGACACCTGCCGCAGCGTGCGCCCCTGAGAGCGACGGGCGTCGCGCAGGACGTCGCCGAGCTCCTGGCGGAACAGGACCATGGCCTTGCCTCCCTTCCTCTGGTTGAACGGGTGGTGCACCTCGGAGGTGCGGTGCGGAGTCATCATCACGGACAGCACAACGCACCGGGGGGCCGAAGTGTTCCCCAGAGTGTAGTGGCCGGTGCCGACACACGCCTGTGAGATGTGCATCGCGAGAAGAGACCCCCGGGAACAGCACCGGACCCGGTCCCGGAGGACGCTCAGGAGACCGACGAGAAGACGGACCGGGACCCTGCCCGTCGCCCGCCCTCGATCACCCGCCCTCAGTCTCGGGGGACGTCGAGCGCCGCGGCGAGCTCGGCGATCGCCGCGTCGACGGTCGCAGCGCGGAGGGCGACACGATCGCCCTCGAGGTGCAGGACCCGGGTGCGGGTGGGCAGGCCGCGCCGGGCGAGGCCGAGGACGACCGTGCCGGCGGGGACGCCCCGTGCATCCGGGCCCGGTCCCGCGACCCCGGTGGTGGAGACGGCGAGGTCCGCGTCATAGAGGGCCAGGGCTCCGTCGGCCATCGCCGCGGCGACCTCCTCGGTGACCGCCCCGGTCCGCTCGAGCAGGTCCCGGTCCACGCCCAGCACTCGCTGCTTCGCGGTGTACGAGTAGCAGGCGGCGCCCCCGGCAACCGCGGCGGAGGCACCCGGGACGTCCACGAGGCGGGCCACCACGGCCCCCGCGGTGAGCGACTCGGCGGTCGCGAGCATCAGCCCCGCGGCGCGCGCGGCGTCGATGACGACCCGGGGATCGATCGGCGCCGACCCGGTCACCGCGCGCCGCCGGCGAGGGCCTCGCGGCGCAGGCGCAGTCCGTCCTTGAGGTTGACGAGCCCGGACCACACGGTGAGCACCACGGCGAGCAGCACGAGCGACCAGCCGATCCAGCGGGCCGGGGACCACCACAGCTCGAAGGGCAGCAGGCAGAAGGTGATCGCGATGGTCTGCACCATCGTCTTCGCCTTGCCGGCCAGGTTCGCCGGTAGGGCCCCGTACTTGAGGATCGTGAAGCGCATGATCGTGATGCCGAACTCACGCACCAGGATCAGGATCGTCATCCACCACGGGATGTACTCCCACACCGAGAGCATCACGAAGGCCGCGCCGGTCATCGCCTTGTCGGCGATCGGGTCCACGATCTTGCCGAAGTCGGTGATCAGGTTCCGGCTGCGGGCGAGGTACCCGTCGAGAAAGTCGGTGATCATCGCGAGGACGAACACCGCAGTGATCACCAGGCGCCCGCCGACGGACTCCGCGTAGAGCACCGCGAGCACGACGAACAGGGGCACCATCGCGCAACGCACCATGGTGAGGATGTTCGCGATGTTCCACAGCGGGACGGGGTCCGTGCGGTCGGTGGTCATGGCTGCTCCGGGATCTGCGAGTCGGGCGGTGGGGTGGAGCCGGGACGGCTCGGGGACGGGGACGCTCAGCGGCCGGTGAGGCTCCAGGCGTCCTCGCTGTCGGCGTCCTCGACGTCGTCGTCGTAGTAATCGACGGCGGGCTCGGAGCCGTCGTCCTCGAGCAGATCGGAGCCGTAGCGGTCCTCTCCCCCGTCGGGCGCGGCGGGGGCGGCCGCCGGGGCCGGCGGCTCCTCCCCGCGGATGCGCGCGATCGCCTCCCCGAGATCGTCGGGGTGGACGAGCACATCGCGAGCCTTGGACCCCTCGGACGGCCCGACGATCTCGCGGGACTCGAGCAGGTCCATGAGGCGACCGGCCTTCGCGAAGCCGACGCGCAGCTTGCGCTGCAGCATGGACGTGGAGCCGAACTGGGTGGTGACCACCAGCTCCGCGGCCTGCAGCAGCACCTCGAGGTCGTCGCCGATGTCGTCGTCGATCTGCTTGGCGGCGGCGACGACCGCGACGTCCTCGCGGTAGTTGGGCTTCATCTGCGTCTTCACGTGGTCGACGACCTTGTGGATCTCCGACTCGTTGACCCACGCCACCTGGACGCGCAGCGGCTTCGCCTTGCCCATCGGGTGGAACAGGGCGTCGCCCTGACCGATCAGTTTCTCGGCGCCCGGGGAGTCCAGGATGACGCGGGAGTCCTGCAGCGAGGAGGTCGCGAAGGCGAGACGGCTGGGCACGTTCGCCTTAATGATTCCGGTGACCACGTCCACCGAGGGCCGCTGCGTCGCCAGGATCAGATGGATGCCGGCGGCGCGGGCGAGCTGCGTGATGCGCTGGATCGAGGCCTCGACGTCGCGGGGGGCGACCATCATCAGGTCGGCCAGCTCGTCGACGACCACCAGCAGGTAGGGATACGGGGCGAGGCGGCGCTCGCTGCCTGCGGGTACCTCGACCTCCCCGGCCCGGACGGCCTTGTTGAAGTCGTCGATGTGCTTGAACCCGAAGGCGGCGAGGTCGTCGTAGCGGGCGTCCATCTCCTTGACGACCCACTCGAGCGCCTCGGCGGCCTTCTTGGGGTTGGTGATGATCGGGGTGATCAGGTGCGGGATGCCCTCGTAGATGGTGAGCTCGACGCGCTTGGGGTCGACCAGCACCATGCGCACCTCCTCGGGGGTGGCGCGCATGAGGATCGAGGTGATCATCGCGTTGACCAGGCTCGACTTGCCGGAACCGGTGGCGCCCGCGACCAGCATGTGCGGCATCTTGGCGAGGTTCGCGACGACGTACCCGCCCTCCACGTCCTTGCCCACGCCCATGACCATCGGGTGCTCGTTGCGGCGGGCCACCTGGCTGCGCAGCACGTCGCCGAGCGCGACGGTCTCACGGTCCGCGTTCGGGATCTCGATGCCGATGGCCTTCTTGCCCGGGATGGGCGAGAGGATGCGCACGTCCGAGCTGGCCACGGCATAGGAGATGTTCTTGTCCAGGGCCGTGACCTTCTCGACCTTGGTACCGGGCGCCAGCTCGACCTCGTACCGGGTGACCGTCGGCCCGCGGGTGAAGCCGACGACCTCCGCATTGACGTTGAACTGCTCGAAGACCTCCTCGAGCGCGTGGACCACGCGGTCGTTGGCCTCGGAGCGCGTGCGGTGCGGCGGACCCTCCAGCAGGAACGAGGACTCGGGGAGGGTGTAGACGATGTCGCCGGCGAGCTCGAGCTGCTCGCCCGCGCGGGGCAGGTCGCCCATCGGCGGGTGCACCAGCTCCGGCTCCTCCTCCGCCGCGGCAGCGGCAGCGGCGGCGGCACGGGAGGCGGCCGCCGGGGACTTCTCGGCGCGGGTGGGCGCCGGCTTCGCGGCGGCCGACGGCAGCGCCGCGGTCGCGTCCTCCGCACCGCGGGCACCGCCCGCGGGGAAGGACTTCGCCCGCTGGTTCTCGTCCTCGATCACGTCGAAGACCTCGTCGGCATCGGCGGGGGCGCCGCGGCGGGCGCTTCCGCGACGGGCCTTCTTCCCGCCGGCGGCGGCCTCGGGGGCGCCCTCCTCGGAGATCCCCTGCTCGAAAGCCTCGTCCCCGACGTAGCCGAAGGCCTCATGGTCCCTCGCGGCGGCCTCCTCGGCGGCCTTCTCCTTGCGGGTGCGGCGGCGGGACCTGGCCGTGGGCTGGACCGTCGTGTCCTGCTCGTGGACGGCCGGATCGACGCGGCGGGGGCGCAGCCCGAAGGCGGCCCGCTCGGCCTCCTCCTCATCGCTGCGGCCTACGAGCACGTCGTAGACGCCCCGCAGACGGGCGGGGATCGACTCGATCGGGGTCGCGGTGAGGACCAGCACGCCGAAGGCGATGAGCGCCGCGTGGATGACCACCACGGCGACCGGCGGCAGCAAGGCGGCCAGCGGCGCCGCGGCGAGATAGCCGAGCACGCCGCCCCCGCGGGCGAGGGCGTCGATCCCGTCGGCCGGGGCGGGGAAGCGCGCCGAGACCGTCGCGATCGCGGAGATCGCCACCAGCAGGATGGTGATCGCGAAGGCGATGCGGGTATTGGCGCGCACCTGGTCCGGGCGGCGGAACATGCGCAGCGACCAGCCGGCGGCCAGCAACGGGATCACCATCGAGGAGATGCCGAAGGTGCCGGCGACCACGGTGTGCACGGCCCCGAGGACGGGCCCGGCGGACTGCCACCACTCGACCACGGCGACGAGCACCGCGACGAGCATCAGCAGCAGGGCGTAGCCGTCACGCCGCTGCTCGGGAGCCACCTCCCAGCGGGCCACGCCGATCGAGCGGACCAGGCCACCGACCATGCGGGCGATCGCGAGATAGCCGGAGCGCACAGCGCGCACCGGCAGCGGGAGCGTCGACGGGTCGTGGGCCGTGGCCGCGACGGTCCGCGAGGAACCGCCGGACGAGGTCCGGGACGAGCCTTTCGACGCACGTGCGGGGGAAGACGTACGTGTCGCCATGCCTGACAGGGTACCGCCGGACCCCTCCCGGACCGGGGAGGCGCGGGCGGGCGGTGATCACACGCCGTGGATCAGGCCTCGATGACCACCGGGATAATCATCGGCCGACGGCGCAGGCGCTGGGAGACGTAGCGGCCGATCACGCGGCGCATGACCTGCTGCAGCTGATGGGTGTCCCGACGGTTGGACTGGTCGGCGACGGCCTGCTCGAGGGCCTTGATGATCTCGGGGCGGATCCTCTCGAACACCTCGTCGTCCTCGGCCACGCCCCGGGCGTGGATCTCGGGTCCGGCGATGAGGGCGCCGGTCTCGGAGTTCACCACCGCGAAGAGGGAGATGAAGCCCTCGTCCCCGAGGATCCGACGGTCCTTGAGGTCCGCCTCGGAGATCTCGCCGACGCTCGAGCCGTCCACGTACACGTAACCGTTGGGGACCTCTCCGACGACCGTCGCGACGCCGTCCTTCAGGTCGACGACATCGCCGTCCTTGGCGAGGATGATCCGCTCGCGCGGCACGCCGGTCGCCTCGGCGATGCGCCCGTTGGCGATGAGGTGGCGGACCTCCCCGTGGATCGGCATGACGTTCTTCGGCCGGACGATGTTGTAGCAGTAGAGCAGCTCGCCGGCGCTCGCGTGCCCCGAGGTGTGGACCTTGGCGGTGCCCTTGTGGACCACCTCGGCGCCGAGCGCCATCAGCCCGTTGACCACGCGGAAGACCGCGTTCTCGTTGCCGGGGATGAGGGAGGAGGCGAGGATGACGACGTCGCCGGGCCCCACGCTCACACGGTGGTCACGGTTCGCGATGCGGCCCAGCGCCGCCATCGGCTCGCCCTGGCTGCCGGTGCACATCAGCACCACCTGGTCATCCGGCAGGCTGTCGATCCGCTTGACGTCGATGAGGGTGTTCGCGGGGACGTCGAGATAGCCCATGTCCGCGGCGATCCCCATGTTGCGCACCATCGAGCGCCCCACGAAGGCGACCCGGCGGCCGTGCGCGGCGGCGGCGTCGAGCACCTGCTGGACGCGGTGGACGTGGCTGGAGAAGGAGGCGACGACGATCTTCTGCCGTGCCTTCGCGAAGAGGGCGTCGAGGACCGGGCCGATCTCCTGCTCGCCGACGGTGAACCCGGGGACCTCGGCGTTGGTGGAGTCGGTCATGAACAGGTCCACGCCGGCCTCGCCGAGGCGGGCGAAGGCGCGCAGGTCGGTGATGCGGCCGTCGAGCGGCAGCTGGTCCATCTTGAAGTCGCCGGTGTGCAGCGCGGTGCCGGCCGGGGTGGCCACGTGCACGGCGAGCGCGTCCGGGATCGAGTGGTTCACGGCCACGAACTCGCAGTCGAAGGGGCCGAAGGACTCCTTCTGGCCCTCCTTCACGGCGAGCGTGTAGGGCGTGATGCGGTGCTCGCGGAGCTTCGCCTCGATGAAGGCGAGGGTCAGCTGGCTGCCGACGAGCGGGATGTCCGGCTTCTGCCGCAGCAGGTAGGGGACGGCGCCGATGTGGTCCTCGTGGCCGTGGGTGAGGACGATCGCGGCGACGTCGTCGAGCCGGTCCGCTATGAGGTCGAAGTCCGGGAGGATCAGGTCCACGCCCGGCTGGGCGTCCTCGGGGAAGAGCACCCCGCAGTCGATGATCAGCAGGCGGCCCTCGTACTCGAGGACCGACATGTTCCGCCCCACGTCGCCCAGCCCGCCGAGCGGGGTGATGCGCAGCGTGCCCGCGGCGAGTGCGGGCGGGGCGGCCAGACGCTCCGTGAACGCCGTCCCCGCGGTCATGCCGGCCTCCGGGCCCCGTCGAGGGCGGGGATGCCGGTGGCCTGCTCGAGGGCCGCCGCGAGCTCGCGCAGCTGGTCGGCATCGGCCGGGAGGAGCGGGCCGCGCATCGCCGCGTGCGGGAGCACGCCCTGCAGGTACAGCGCGGCCTTCGCCGCGACGGCCCCGGGCATGCGATTCATGATCGCCTCGACGAGCGGGACGAGAGCGACGTGGGCGGCGCGGGCCGCGGCGAGATCGCCGCGATCGGTCGCCTCGAGCATCGCGCGCTCGAGCTCGCCCGCGACCTGCCCCACCACGGAGACGACGCCCACGGCGCCGACGGCGAGCCACGGGAGGTTCAGCGCGTCCTCGCCGGAGTAGTAGGCGATGCCGGTGCGGTCCATCACCCGGGTGGCCTGGTGCAGGTCGCCCTTGGCGTCCTTCACGGCGAGGATCCGCTCGTGCTCGGCGAGCCGGAGCAGGGTCTCCTCGGCGAGCGGGATACCGGAGCGACCCGGGATGTCGTAGAGCATCACCGGCAGGTCGGTGGCGTCGGCGATCGCCTCAGTGTGGGCGATGACCCCGGCCTGGCTGGGCTTGGAGTAGTACGGCGTGACCACGAGCAGGCCGTCGAGGCCGAGGGCCGCGTGATCGCGCGCGGCCTGCACCGAATGCGCCGTGTCGTAGGTGCCGACGCCCGCGACCACCGTGGTCCCGGGGCCGACGGCCTCCCGGACGGCGCGCGCGAGATCGAGCTTCTCGGTGTCGGTCAGCGTCGGCGCCTCCCCCGTGGTCCCGGAGACGACCAGCAGGTCGTTGCCGTGCTCGACGAGGTGCACCGCGAGCGCCTGGGCGGCGTCGAGGTCGACGGCGGAACCGTCGGTCGTGAACGGGGTGACCATCGCGACCCCCACTGCGCCGAAGGGCCGCGTACCGCTGCTGCTCATGGTCTCCTCCAGGAAGGGTTGTGCTGCATGGATCCTAGCGGGAGCGGTGCGCTCAGCGCGGATCCGTGGTGCCCAGGTCGACGAGGATCGCGAGCGGGGTGCGCTGGCGGCCCTGGCCGAGGGGGTTGTCGGCGAAGGTGGCCTCGAGGCGCTCGCGCGGGGTGTCCACGTCCGTGCCGAGCACGTTGCGGCCGATGTCGTTCGCGTCCATCACCACGGTGCCGACGAAGGCGTCGCGCACGGCGGCGGGCAGGTCCGAGGCCCGGATCGCCGCGGAAATCCGCGCCGAGACCTGATCTGGATCCTTCGGCGGCAGCTTCGCGGAGACGTTCGAGGGGAAGGCCGAGTACGGGGTGGGGCCGTCGATCGCGCGCACGTTCGCGCCGACGACCTCGTAGAACACGCCCCGTCGGCCGAGCAGCTTGCCGGCGGCGCCCGCGGCGGAGGCGAGCACCACGCGCGGCAGGCCGACCTCCCGGAGGGCGAGCTCCATGGTGGTCGGGTCGCCGAGGCCGATGCCGGCCGGGGTGCGGGTGACGAAGCGGCTGAGGATCTTCGCGGCGGGGCGGGGGTGGATCTCCCAGGTGAACCACGACCGGCCCTGCGTGATCGCGATGATCTTCTCGCTGATCACGAAGTACCACGGGGCACCGGCGGGCAGGGCGCCGTCCGGGAGTCCGGCGGCGAAGGCCTCGACGCGCTCGCGGGCGATCGCCTCGACGTCGTCCCCGCGGGCGACCAGGGCGGTCTGCAGCGGGAAGCGGCGCCAGGTGATGCCGTCGGCCTCAGAGACGAGGTCGAGCTGCTTGCCGGGGTTGGCGTCGTAGTCGCTCTTGGGACGTTCGTCCTCCTGCTCGACCGGGGTCTGGGCGACGGGGGCGGCGTCGGGGTCGTCCAGGACGGCGCGCAGCCACAGCTCGAGGCACAGCAGCCGCCACAGGACCTCGGTGCGATGGTGCGCGGGACGAGCGACCGCGTCGTCGAACAGGGCCAGCACGGACCGGGAGTCGGTGAAGGGCCGGGCGTCGAAGGCGTCCGAGGCGAAGATCTCGCGCACGGCCGGGGCGAGGGCGACGAGCCACGCGCCGGCGGGCACCGTGGCGCCGCCGCCGCTCTGCCCGAGAGCGGCGGCGGGCAGCAGGCCCGCGGCCGCCTCCCGGAGGATCCGCTGGGGGCGACCGCCGTCCATGTGAGCGGAATCCTCGAGGGAGAGGAGCAGGGTCAGCAGGCGACGGTCGAGGAAGGGCGCCCGGCTCTCGATCCCGGCGGCGCGGGACAAGCGGTCCTCGATGCGCAGCCGGGTGCGCAGCGCATCGCCGAAGACGTCTCCGACGAGGCGGGCCGAGAGGTCCTGCGCGGCGGCGGACGGGCGCACCCGCTCGTGGGCGGCGACGAAGCCGGAGTCCAGCAGGGCCGCGGCGGGCACCGGGGTGCGGGCGGCGAGGGTCTCGGAGGCCGCCTCGCGCAGGGCGGTCCGGGCGCCGACGGCGGAGCGAGCGAGGGTGCCGAGTCGGCGCCCGGACCGCAGCGCGCGCAGGTGGACGGCGAGGTGCTCGGGCAGGCCGCCCGTCGCCTCGTCCCCGCCGAGCGCGCTGAGCTCGACGCCGCCGGGGGCGGCGCCGCGCAGCACCGCCCAGCGGGCGTAGGCCTCGGGGCCCGCGACGGGTTCGTCGAGGAGGAGCACGAGGTCCTGCAGCTCGGCGAGGAAACGCTGCGGGTCGAGGGCGACCAGGCGGGTCTCGAGGCGCCCCGCGGTCGCCGCCGCGAGAGCGTCGAGGTGCTCGGCCGCGCCGGGGTCGGTGCCGGGCAGGAGGGCGGCGCGCGGCTGCGGGCGGTCCGACTCCCCGGAGCCCGAGGTGGCTGCCGACGCCGACGCGAGGGTGCCGGCGAGCGCGGCCGAGGTCAGGTCGCCGGTCGCGGTCGTCGAGACGGGACCGTCCCCGGGATGGGCGCGGTGCACCGCGTCGGCGAGGAGGCGGCGCACCTCGGCGGCGGTGCCCTGGCCGAGGGGTCGGCCGGGCCGGGAGGCGATCGCCTCGAGCTCCTGCTGGAGATGGGAGAAGCGGTCGGTCCGCACCCCGTCGGCGGAGAGGGTGACGAGCTCGCCGGGCTGCACCCGTCGCACCCCGGCGACGAGGGTCCGGGGACCGTCGTCGAGGACACCGTCGAGCAGGAAGCGGTGCACGGCGGCCTCGTCGAGGTTGCGCTCTACCCGTCCGCTGGCCAGCAGCGTCCGCACCTCGGAGGCGAGGAGCGCCGCCGCTCCCTCGCCCGCCGGGTGCTCCTCGACCCAGTAGTGCAGGGGGCGGAGTCCGAAGGGGTCCCGGGCGAGGGTCCAGGTGCCCGTCTCGGCATCGTGGAGGGCGAGCGCGAAGCCGCCGTCGAGGCGGTCCAGGGCCTCGCTCCCCCAGGCCTCGTAGGCCGCGAGGACGAGCGCGGCATCGGCGGCGGGATCCGCCGGGCCGTCCTGCGCCGCCGGGGCGACGGGGACGTCGACGCCCGCGGCCCGGAGAGCGGCGCGCAGCTCGGACCGATCGCGGAGCTCGGCGTCGAGCAGCAGGGTGCGACGGCCGTCGGCGCTGGTCGCGTGCACGGAATCGCCCGTCTGCGCCGCGCGCATCCGGCGGAGGGTCTCCTCCCCCTCGGCTCCGAGTCCGAGGCTGCCGACGATCGCGCTCATGAACGGGTCCTTTCGACGGGGTCTGTGCTCCGCGACGTGCTCTCTCGAGCGCGGGACGCGGCCGACAGAGCGTATCAATCGGCGCTCGTCCGCCCCCTCAGGCGCGACGTGATGCGGAGCGGGGATCAGGCTCCGCGGCGGGCGAGGCGCAGCGCGCCGTCCGCGACGCTCACCTCGAGGTCGTCGAGGGAGGTGACCAGAGCATCCGCTCGGGAGGCGAGCTCCGCGGCCGGCGTGGTGGTGGTCACGGCGACGGTTCGCGCGCCGGCCGCGGATCCGGAGCGCAGGCCGCCCACCGAGTCCTCGAGCACGATGGCCTCCGCCGGGTCCGCCCCCACCCGCTCGGCGCCCAGGAGATAGGGCTCGGGATCCGGCTTCCCGTGCGCGACCTGGTCGGCCGTGACGAGGCCCGCCGGGGTGGGCAGACCGGTGCGGGCCCAACGGGCCTCGAACAGGGGTCGGGTGCAGGAGGTGACGATGGTCCAGGTGGGGCGGCCGAGCTGCTCGGCTGCGGCGTCGAGCTCGCGCAGCAGCCGCTCGGTGCCGGGGAGGGTCCTGATGCCGGCGACGTCCGCGATCTCGAGCTCCTCGATGCGCGCATGGGCCCGGTCGAGCTCCTCCGCGGTGAGCTCGGGCAGGACCTCGGCGAGGATCTGCCGCGCGGGACGCCCGTGCTCGGCATGCCCGAAGCGGTGGTCGCTGCCGAGCTCCGCCAGCAGCGTGTCCCACGCGCGCTCGACCGAGGGACCGGAGTCGATAAGGGTGCCGTCCATGTCGAGCAGTAGGGCCTGGGCGCGCAGCGGCAGCGCCTCGGGGGCTGGCGTCGCAGAGCAATCCGGAGTCGCGGTCATACCCCCACGATCTCACAGGCGCGCCGGACCGCGAGGACGCATCCGCGCAGGTGAACGTATGGTGGTGGGCATCATGTCGACTGCACTTCCCGCGCCCTCGCCGCCGCCGGGCGTCCCCTCCGAGCCCCCGTCCGTCGCCGCCTCGGAGCGCCTGCGCTCTCTGCGCCGCACCGGGCTCTCGATCGGCGTGGCCACGGGGTTGTACGGCATCTCCTTCGGGGCCCTCGCGACCGCCTCCGGTCTCGACGTCTGGCAGGCGATGGTGCTCTCAGCGGTGATGTTCACGGGCGGCAGCCAGTTCGCGTTCATCGGCGTCCTCGGCGGGGGCGGATCGGCGCTCGGCGCGGCGCTCGCCGCCTCCCTGCTCGGGATCCGCAACACCCTCTACGGGGTGATCCTCGCGCCGTCCCTGCCGCGCGGGGGCTGGCGCGGTCCGCTGCGCGCGCATCTGACCATCGACGAGTCCGCGGCGCTCGCTGCGTCCGGCACCACCACCGAGGAGAAGCGCACCGGCTTCTGGGCCGCCGGGGTGTGGGTGTACGTCTTCTGGAACCTGTTCACCCTGGTCGGGGCGCTGGCCGGGCAGCACGTGGCCGATCCCGGCGCCTGGGGCCTGGATGCCGCGGCGGCCGCGGCCTTCCTCGCGCTGCTGTGGCCGCGGCTGCGCTCCGGGGAGGCCGTGGCGGTCGCCGTGGCCGCGGCCCTCGTCGCCCTGCTGACCACCCCCGCGCTGCCCCCGGGGCTGCCCGTGCTCGCCGCGGCACTGGTCGCCGTGATCGCGGGGCTGCTCCCCCGGCGCTCCCCGGAGGTGCGGGGATGAGCGTGCTCTGGATCGGGGTGGTCCTCGCCTCGCTGGTCTCCTTCGGGCAGAAGTGGATCGGCTACCAGGTGCCCTCCGAGACGCTGGACCGGCCGCGCGTCTCGCGGATCACCGCCCTGCTGCCGATCGCACTGCTCGGGGCCCTGGTCGCGGTGCAGGCGGCGACCTCGGGCACCGTGCTGGTCGCCGATGCCCGGTTCGTCGCTCTCCTCGCGGCGGCGGTGCTGCTGCTCCTGCGGGCACCCTTCCTCGTGGTGGTGATCGGGGCGGCGGCGACCGCGGCGGTGCTGCGGGCGCTGGGCTGGAGCTGAGGTCCTGCGGCTCTGACCGGCGCCTGCCAGCACCTGCGCGTGTCGGCGGATCGCGCGGGAGACTCAGCCGCGCCGGGAGGCGTCGATGGCCCGTCGGGTCGCGAGGCGCGCCTGCTTGCGATCGCGCAGCCCGTCGTAGGCGAGGGCGAGGCGGAACCAGGCGCGCCAGTCGTCCTGGGCGCTCTCCTGGACCGCGGTGCGCGCGACCTCGAACTCGGCGCGTCGTTCCTCGTCGGTCGGTGCGCGCTCGGCTTCCGCAGCCGGGGCGAGCGGACGCTCGCCCTCCGTCCCGTGGACGGGCTCGGCGGCGTAGCGCGCGGCCAGGCGGCCCGCGGCGAGTCCGAAGAGCACCTCCCGCCAGGTCACCCAGACGGTGAGGGCGAGGAGCACCACCACCGCGGCGGCGAGGCCGAAGCCGAGCGGTGTGCCGGCTCGCACGAAGCCCCAGGCGATCCAGCCCAGGCCCCAGCAGTAGGCGGCACTGATCAGGAGGAGGGCCCCGACGAGGAGCTGCTGTCTCACGGCGGCGCTCAGCCCCGGTCGGCGGCGTCGGCGACGTCGCCGGTGCCGAGGTCCAGGTAGCCGTCGAGACCCACGGACAGCCCCGGATGGGACGCCACCTCACGCACCCCCAGCAGAACCCCGGGCATGAAGCTGCCGCGGTCGAAGGAGTCGTGACGGAGCTGGAACTGCTCGCCCGGGCCGCCGAACTGGACCACCTCGTGGGCGACGAGCCCCCGCTGCCGCACGGCGTGCACGTGCACCCCGTCGACCACGGCCCCGCGTGCTCCCAGCGGGTCCTTCTCGGTCGCGTCCGGCACTGGACCGAGCCCCCCGGCGGCCCGGCCGCGCGCGATCGCCGCCGCGGTGTGGCGTGCGGTCCCCGAGGGAGCATCGAGCTTGTCGGGGTGGTGCATCTCGATGATCTCGGCGCTCTCGTAGTACCGCGCGGCGACCTCGGCGAAGCGCATCGCGAGCACGGCGCCGATCGCGAAGTTGGGGGCGATCAGCACCCCCACGCCGGGGGCGCCCGCGAGGCGCTCGCGCAGCGCGCCGAGCGACTCCTCGGTCCATCCCGTCGTCCCGACGACGGCGTGGATGCCGTGGTCCACGAGCCAGTCGACGTTCTGCGCGGTGACCGCGGGAACGGTGAGGTCGACCGCGACCTGCGCCCCGGCCGCGGCGATGGCCTCGAGATCGTCCCCGCGCCCGATCCGGGCGACGAGCTCGAGGTCGTCGGCGGCCTCGACGGCCCGGCAAGCCTCGGCGCCCATGCGTCCCCCCGCCCCCAGGACGGCGACGCGGAGCGCGGAGGCGGTGGTCTCGGGATCGGGGGTGCTGGTCATGACGGCTCCTCGGACGGGGTCGGGCGGGTTGCGGGACGGGACGATCGGCGCGGGGCGGGGATCAGCTCTCGGGGCCGACCTCGACCCGGGTCGAGAAGGAGGCGGCGAGGCGCGCGGCGAGGTCCTGCACCGCGCGGACGTCGACCTCCCCGATGCGCCGCAGGGTCTCGTCGACGCTCGTGTAGCGGCCGTGGACCAGCTCGAGGGTGCCGAGGCGGCCCATCCGGCTGGAGGTGTCCTCGAGGCCGAGCGCGAAGGAGCCGGTGATCTGGCCCTTGGCCCGCTCCAGCTCGGTCGCGGTGATGCCCCCGGAACCCATCTGCTCGAGTTCCTCGGCGAGCAGCTCGACCACCTGGGCGGTGCGGCCGGGGCGGCAGGCGGCGTAGAGGCCGAACAGCCCCGCGTCGCGGTATCCGGCGGAGAAGGAGTACACCGAGTACGCGAGGCCGCGCCGCTCGCGGATGTTCTGGAAGAGGCGCGAGGACATGCCGCCGCCGAGCACGCTCATCAGCACGGACAGCGCGTGGCGGTCCTCGCTGAGAGCGCTCAGGCCCTGGCCGCCGAGGTAGATGTGGTTCTGCTCCGAGGGGCGCACCAGCCGGTGCGGCGCGATCGCCGCGACGTCGAGGGCGGCCGCGGACCCGGGCGCGACCGCGCCCTCGCGTCGGCCGCGGGCGGGCAGGGCGCCGTCGGCGAGCTCCCAGCCTCCGCGGCGGAGCCCGGCGAAGAGCAGCCCCGCGAGCTCCTCGTGGTCGAGGTCGCCGACAGCGGTGACCACCAGGTTCTCGGGGGTGTAGTGCTCGCGCCAGTGCTCGCGCACGTCCTCGATCGCGAGCGCGGTCACCGTCTGCTCGGTGCCGCCGACGGGCCGTCCGATGGCGGTCTCCGGGCCCAGCACCTCGGCGAGGAAGGTCTCGTACCCGATGTCCGTCGGGTCGTCCTCGGCCATCGCGAGTTCCTCGAGGATCACCTCGCGCTCGGTGCGCAGCGCCTCCTCCTCGAGCAGGCTCGCGGTGATCATGTCGGTGAGGACGTCCGCCGCCATCGGCAGGTCCGCCGAGCGGACCCGGCCGTAGTAGAGAGTGTGCTCCTTGGCGGTGACCGCGTTGGAGTCCCCGCCGACCTCGTCGAAGGCGGCGGCGATGTCCAGGGCGCTGCGGCGGGACGTGCCCTTGAACAGCAGGTGCTCGAGCACATGGGTCGATCCGGCGTGCTCCGGCCGCTCGTCACGGGAGCCGACGGGCAGCCACAGCCCCAGGGTCGCGCTGCGCACGCTGCGGTCGGTCTGCGTCAGCAGGCGCACCCCGCCCGGGAGGATGCTGCGGCGCACCCCCGCGGCGGCGTCGAGCACGACATCGGAGGCGGGGTCGTCGTAGGTGAGGTCGAGAGGCATCGATCGATTGTTCCACGGGGCGAGGGGCGCTCGGCCGAGCGTTCGCTCACAGCGGCGGTTCCGGATACGCCGCAGGGGCGGCACCCTCGGAAGGGTGCCGCCCCTGGCGGTGTCCGGCGACATCGGTCACCGGCGCGGGATCACTCGCCCGAAGGCTCCTCGGCGGACTCCGCCGACTCGGCGGCCGCGGCCTTCTCGGCCGCCTCCGCCTCGTCGTCGATCACGGCGAGGGAGATCTTGCCGCGGGCGTCGATCTCACGGATCTCGACCTCGATCTTCTGGCCCACCTTGGCGACGTCCTCGACGTTGTCCACGCGCTTGCCGTCGTTCAGCTTGCGCAGCTGGGTGACGTGGAGCAGACCGTCCTTGCCCGGGGTGAGGGACACGAAGGCGCCGAAGTCGACCACGCGCACCACGGTGCCGAGGTAGCGCTCGCCGACCTCGGGGACCTGCGGGTTCGCGATCGCGTTGACCGCGGCGCGGGCCGCCTCGGCCGAGGGGCCGTCGGTCGCGCCGATGTAGACGGTGCCGTCGTCCTCGATGGTGATGTCGGCGCCGGTGTCGTCCTGGATCTGGTTGATCATCTGGCCCTTCGGGCCGATGACCGCGCCGATCTTGTCGACGGGGATGGTGACCGCGAGCACGCGCGGGGCGTACGGGCTCATCTCGTCGGGGGTGTCGATCGCCTCGTTGAGCACGGACAGGATCGCCAGGCGCGCCTCGCGAGCCTGCGACAGGGCGCCCGCGAGCACCGTGGCGGGAATGCCGTCGAGCTTGGTGTCCAGCTGGATGGCGGTGACGAACTCCGAGGTGCCGGCGACCTTGAAGTCCATGTCGCCGAAGGCGTCCTCGGCCCCGAGGATGTCGGTGAGCGCCGCGTACTTGGTCTCCCCCTCGACGGTGTCGGAGATGAGGCCCATGGCGATGCCGGCGACGGGCGCGCGCAGCGGCACACCCGCGTTCAGCAGGGCGAGGGTCGAGGCGCAGACGGAGCCCATCGAGGTGGAACCGTTCGAGCCCAGCGCCTCGGACACCTGGCGGATCGCGTAGGGGAACTCCTCGCGGCCCGGGAGCACCGGCACCAGAGCGCGCTCGGCGAGCATGCCGTGCCCGATCTCGCGACGCTTCGGGGAACCCACGCGACCGGTCTCACCGGTGGAGTAGGGCGGGAAGTTGTAGTGGTGGATGTACCGCTTGTGGTGCACCGGGGAGAGCGAGTCGATCTGCTGCTCCATCTTGAGCATGTTCAGCGTGGTGACGCCCAGGATCTGGGTCTCGCCGCGCTGGAACAGGGCCGAACCGTGCACGCGCGGCAGGACCTCGACCTCGGCGGAGAGCGCACGGATGTCGCGCAGGCCGCGGCCGTCGATGCGGACGCCGTCGGTGAGGACCTTCTGGCGCACGACCTTCTTGGTCAGCGCGCGGAAGGCGCCGCTGATCTCCTTCTCGCGACCCGCGAGCGGCTTGCCCTCGGCGCCGAGCTCCTCGAGCACCTCGGCGAGCAGCTCCTCGGTGCGCTCCTCGCGCTCCTGCTTCGCCGCGATGGACATGACCTCGGCGAGGCGGCCGCGGGCGGCCTCGTCGACGATGCCGAAGGCGTCCTCCTGGTAGTCCAGGAAGAGCGGGAACTCGCGGACCGGCTTCGCGGCCGTCGCGGCGAGCTCCTGCTGCGCGACGCACAGCGAGCGGATGAACACCTTGGCGGCCTCGAGGCCCTCGGCCACGACCTCCTCGGTGGGGGCGATCGCGCCCTGCTCCTTGATGAGGGTCCAGGAGTTGTCGGTGGCCTCGGCCTCGACCATCATGATCGCGACGTCGTCACCGACGATGCGGCCGGCGACGACCATGGAGAACACGGCCTCGTCGAGCTGGGTGAAGGTCGGGAAGGCGACCCACTGGCCACCTTCGTTCGTCGGCATGAGGGCGATGCGCACCGCGCCGATCGGACCCGAGAACGGCAGACCGGAGATCTGGGTGGAGGCGGAGGCGCCGTTGATGCCGACGACGTCGTACGCGTCGTCCGGGCCGCAGGCCATGACGGTCAGGACGACCTGGACCTCGTTGCGCAGGCCCTTCACGAAGGCGGGGCGCAGCGGGCGGTCGGTGAGACGGGCGGCGAGGATCGCGTCGGTGCCGGGGCGGCCCTCGCGGCGGAAGAACGAGCCGGGGATGCGGCCCGCGGCGTACATCCGCTCCTCGACGTCGACGGTGAGCGGGAAGAAGTCGAACTGGTCCTTGGGACGGTTCGAGACGGCGGTCGCCGAGAACACCATCGTGTCGTCGTCGAGGTAGACGGCGACGGCGCCGGCGGCCTGCTGGGCGAGACGACCGGTCTCGAAGCGGATCTCGCGACGTCCGAAGGCGCCATTGTCGATGACGGCGGTGGTCGCAGTGATGTCGGGGCCTTCCATGGCCATGGGGATCTCCTCTGGATCGGGGTGCCCCCGGGGTGCGGTCATCGCCGGTCGCGCGCGGAACGGGATCTGCTGGATCTGCGGGATCCGTTCCGAAAGCGGCTGCCGAGGACCGAACCGGTCGGGGCTGGACTGGATGAGGGAGGTGCGGGTCGTGCTGGGTCCGTCACCCGGAGGTGACGGGCACATGGAACCGCCGCCCGCCCAGGGGGCGAGCGGCGGGATGTGTCACCGGCGGATGCCGAGGCGCTGGATCAGCGCGCGGTAGCGCTCGATGTCGACGCCCTGCAGGTACTGCAGGAGGCGCTTGCGCTGACCGACCAGGAGCATCAGACCACGGCGCGTGTGGTGATCGTGCTTGTGGGTCTTGAGGTGCTCGGTCAGGTACTTGATGCGGTGGCTCAGGAGGGCGATCTGGACCTCAGGCGAACCGGTGTCGCCCTCGCTGGTCCCGTACTCCTTGATGATCTGCTGCTTCGTGGCGGTATCGAAGGCCATGGCTCTCCTGGGTGTCGTTGCGCGGCGCTCCGGGGCCGTGTGCCCCGAGCTCTATGGACGAGCCGTTCGCGCGTCCCGGCGCCGCATGGGCGAGGGAGGCGCGCAGGGGCTCTCCGCGGCCGAATTCACGGCCCGAGCAGAATATCAGTCGCCGTTCCCGGAGCGGGAGCGAGTGCGGTCGAGAGTGCGGCGGGTCACCTCGACGTCGAGGGCCATCTGCGCGATGAGGGCCTCGACGGAGTCGAACTTCAGCGTGGGCCGCTGGAAGTCCACGAACTCGAGGCGGACGGTGTCCCCGTAGAGGTCCAGGGTGTGGTCATCGTGCACGTAGGCCTCGACGGTGCGGCGCGGGGCGCCGTCGTCCGCGAAGGTGGGGTTCGTGCCGATCGAGATCGTCGCGGGCGCCCCCGCGAGCGGCGGCGTGCCCTGGTGGGCGGGGTCCTGGGCGATCACGGAGAGTCGGCCCGCATAGACCCCGTCGGCCGGGATCAGACCCTCGGGCGTCGGGCCCAGGTTGGCGGTCGGGAAGCCCAGCTCGCGCCCGCGCTGGAAGCCGTGGTGCACGGTGTCGGTCACCGTGTGGGCCCGCCCCAGGCCCACCGCCGCGGCCGCCACGTCCCCGCGGAGCAGCGCCTCGCGGAGCGTCGAGGACGAGATGCGACCGGTCCCGGCACCGTCCGGGCCGTGGTCGGCGACCGTGACGACCTCGAAGCCGTACCGCTCCCCCAGCTCGCGCATGGTGTCGATGGTGCCGGCGTTGGCTCGGCCGAAGAGGGCGTCCTCGCCGAGCACCACGCAGCGGGCGCCGAGCGCCTCCACCAGGAAGATCCGCACGAAGTCCTCGGGCGAGTGCTGGGCGAACTCGCGCGTGAACTCGAGGTCGAGCACCCCGTGCACGCCGGCGAGCAGCAGCAGCCGGTCGCGATCCTCGTGCCCGGTGAGCAGCGGCGGGTCGCCCGGGGTGCCCATCACGTGGCGCGGATGGGGCCAGAAGGTCACCGCGACGGGGGCGAGGGAGCGGGTCTCAGCATGATGCACGAGCTGGTCGATCACGGCCCGGTGCCCGCGGTGCACGCCGTCGTAGTTCCCGATCGAGACCGCGGTGGGGCCGAGGTCGGCGGGCACGTCCTGGACGCGGTGCCAGATCAGGGGGCGGCTCACGACGGGGGAGGTCCTTCCGGGACAGGTGCTCGACTGCCCGGCGGGCAGGGCGGTGCGGGAACGCCGCACGACACTGTAGCCCCGGTCGAGGCGTGACGAATCTGTGACGAAGCTCGGGGACCCGCTCCCCGGCCGCGCGGGGATACCACGATACGCTGAGGGGGTTAGGCGGTGCCGGGGAGGTACCCCTGTGCCCTTCCGCCCTCGCCGCGGAAGCTGCCACGACGGCCGCCGAGAACGGAACCGACCATGACGAACGTGACCGATACGGCCTCACTGGGAGGCCCCGCGCGACCTTCCGGCCGTCGCGGGAGCCGCCGCCTCGCGCTGATCATCGTGGCGATCCTCGCCGTGATCGCGGTGGTCCTCGCCGGCGGCGCCTTCGCGTACGCCAAGCAGTTCGAGGGCAAGGCCCTCCCCGGGACCACCGTGCTGGGACAGGACGTGGCCGGGGAGACCCCCGAGGAGATCGCCGCGCTGGTGACCGATCGCGCCGAGGGCGTGACCGTCACCGTCACCGCCGGCGAGGAGACCCACGAGGTCCCGCTCGCGGATCTCGGCGTGAGCGTCGACGCGGAGGGCACAGCCCGCGCCGCGGTCGAGCACGACGAGTCCTTCACCGGCGTGATCACCTCCAGCTGGTCCGGCGAGCGCGTCGTCGCGCCGCTCGTGACCGTGGACGAGGCCGCCGTGTCCTCGTTCGCCACGGGCCTCGTCCCCGCCGCGGAGACCGAGCCGGTCGACGCCCAGGTGGTCTTCGACGAGGAGTCCGAGGAGTGGAGCGCGGTGCCGGGCACCGACGGCCGCGGCATCGACCCGCAGCCCCTCCTGGACGCCGTGAACCAGCAGGCCGCCTCGCTCGAGAGCTTCTCCGTCGAGCAGCCGATCGAGCAGATCGCCCCGGCGATCACCACCGAGGAGGCCGAGGGCACCCTCGCAGAGATCACCGCTCTCCTCGAACAGCCCATGTCGATCCAGGGCCCCGAGGGCAAGACGCACGAGATCTCCTCCGAGCGCCGCAGCTCCTGGCTGTCGGTCGGGCCCGACGAGACCGGCCAGGCGCTGGCCGTGACCGTTGACGAGGACGCCGTGCGCGAGTGGGTCGCCGAGCGCGCCGAGAAGGACTCCGTCGAGGTCAAGGACGGCATCGAGCAGGTCGACGCGGAGGGCACCACCGTCAAGGTCGTCTCCGAGAAGCAGGACGGCCTCGAGGTCACCAACACCGAGGCCGTGTCCGACCAGGTCATCGCCGCCCTGACCGGCACCACCCCGCTCGAGGCGGCGTTCGAGACCCAGACCGTCGAGGCCAAGGTGGAGAAGGTCGACGCCCCCACCGAGGAGGAGACCGACACCACCGATCCCGCGAACGCCCCGACCGGCGAGAAGTGGATCGACGTGGACCTCTCCGCGAAGACCGTCACCGCCTACGTCGGCTCGACCCCGGTGTGGGGCCCGCGCTCGATGGTCGACGGCAAGGAGGGCTACGAGACGGTGACCGGCTCGTACGAGATCTACCTGCGCTACGACAAGCAGGACATGACCAACGCCTCCCGGTACCCGGTGGGACACGAGAAGTACTACTACACGGAGGACGTCCCGTGGGTGCAGTACTTCCACAACGGCTACGCCTTCCACGGCGCGCCCTGGCGCTCGTCCTTCGGCTACTCCGGTTCGCACGGCTGCATCAACATGCCGCCGCACGAGGCCAAGTGGCTGTACGACTGGGCGAGCATCGGCACCCGGGTCGAGGTGCACTACTGAGCAGCGCCGGGGAAGGCACCGTGGACCGCTGCTGATGCCGCTCCCCCGCAGCCTGACGACGGGCCCCGTCCGGACGAGTTCCGGGCGGGGCCCGTCGTCGTCTGCGATCGAGGGGCGGCCGGCGGGCGGCATGCCGGGGACGAGGGGCCCGTCCTCGCCGCCGAGTGCTGCATCTGGACCGTCATCCGCCCCCGAAAACGGTCCAGATGAAGCGGTCGCCGCGCCGAGCACTCAGGTGACGGTCCAGATGCAGCAGTCGCCGCGCGGAGCACTCAGGTAGCGGTCCAGATGCAGCAGTCGCCGCGCGGCCAGTGATGGTGGGGTGTCGCGATCGGCTCGGGCCGCGCGATCGCCGCGGCGTCAGCTGCGGGCGTCGACGGGCACGACGAGGACGGGCTTCCAGCGCGTCCCGTCGGGCCGGACCACCGCGCACAGCTCTCCCGCCGGCCCGACGGCCGCGACCATAGCGTCGATGTCGGCGTCAGCGGCACCGGCACCGGCACCCGCACCGGCAGACGAGAGTTCCTGTCCAGCCACCCCCCGCGGGACGGGACGGCCGTCGGCGAGCTCGCGCGCCCCGTCGGCGTCGACCTCGACGACCGGGAGGACGCGGGCGGCGGTCGCCCCCAGGCCGGCGAGCGGCAGGTCGACATCGTCGCCCTCGCCGCGCGCGGGCACGTGCACCCCCTCCTCGACCGTGAAGGGGCCGACGGCCGTGCGACGCAGCGCGGTGAGATGGCCGCCGACGCCGAGCGCGGCACCGAGGTCCCGGGCCAGGGCTCGCACGTAGGTCCCCGAGGTGCAGGTGACGATCGCGTCGAGGTCGAGGAACGGTCCCTCCTCGCGTCGAGTGGTGATCTCGAAGCGGGAGATCGTCACGGGACGGGCTGCCAGCTCGACGTCCTCCCCCGCCCGGGCGCGGGCGTAGGCGCGCTTGCCGTCGACCTTGATCGCGCTGACGGTGGAGGGCACCTGCTGGATCTCTCCGCGCAGATCCGCGAGCGCAGCCTCGAGGCGGTCCGCACCGATTCCGGTCGCCTCGCGGGCCTCGCCGAGCGCCTCGCCCTCGCGGTCGTCGGTCGCCGTCGAGAGGCCGAGGCGGATCGTCGCGATATAGGTCTTGTCCAGGCCCACCAGGTGGGTCAGCAGCCGCGTCCCTTGGCCGATGCCGAGCACCAGCAGACCGGTCGCCATCGGGTCGAGGGTGCCGGCGTGGCCCACCTTCTTCGTGCCCAGCAGCCAGCGGACCCGGGCGACCACGTCATGGCTGGTGCGGTCCGGCGCCTTGTCGACCAGCAGGATGCCGTGGGGCGCGCTCACCGGTGCTCCGGGCCCCGCTCGTCCTCGCGCGCCTCGTCCTCGGAGTCGTCCTCGGCCTCCGCCTCGTCGGCGTCGTCCAGGTCCTCGTCCTCTAGCTCCTCGCGGGGCACGCGGTACGGGTCGGCGTCGCCGGCGTAGCTGGCGCCCTCCTTCGCGGCCGCGAGCTCGGCGTCGCGGCCCCGGGCCTCGCTGAGCAGGTCCTCGATCACGCGGGCGTTCTCGGGGATCGCGTCGGCGATGAACTCGAGGGTCGGGGTGAGCCGCACACCGGTCTGGCGGCCCACCTCGCGGCGGAGCATGCCGGTGGCGCTCGCGAGCGCGGCGGCGGTACCCTCCCGCTCCTCGTCGGTGCCGAAGACGGTGTAGAAGAGGGTCGCGTGCTGCAGGTCGCCGGAGACGCGCACGTCGGTGATGGTCACGAAGCCGAGCCGCGGGTCCTTGACCCGGGTGTCGAGCATGGTGGCCACGATGACCTTGATGCGGTCGGCGAGCCGGAGGGCGCGAGGGTTGTCGCTCATGTGGGGTTCTCCTCCTGGAGGGCGTCGAGTGCGGCGAGCTGCTCGAGGCGGGGGTGGTTCGAGGGCACCGCGAGCAGGACGTCGCGGTCGATGGACTGGTCCACGCGGTGCCGGAAGGCTCCGTCGCGGGTGAGGACGGCCAGGCCGGCCGCGGCGAGGGCCTCGCGGGCGGCGTCGTGATCGAGGGTATGCCGGTTCACCGCGAGGGCGATCCCGCCTCCGTCACGCAGCAGCGACCTCCAGGTCCCGGCGGCGCGGCGCAGCACCTCGAGCGGGGAGCGCTGCACGCCCCCGCCGCCGTGCGCGCCATGCTGCACGCCGTACGGGAGGTCGGCGACGATCGCGTCGACCGAGCGGTCGGCGAGCACCTCGCCGAGCCGCTCGGTGTCGCAGCCGAGCACGGTCACCTGCTGGGCGAGCCCTGCCCGCTGGGCTGCTTTGTCGGGGGCGAGCTCGGCGAGCGTGCGGGTGCCGAGCTGCTCTCCCCGCACGGTGAGGGAGGTGCTCGAGATCCGGTGCTTGTACCTGTGGGTGCGCAGCCAGGTGGTCAGGAAGGTCCGGTAGGCCTCGACGTCCTTGCGGTCGATGTCCGCGCCGATCGGGCTGAGGCCGAGTCGGAGGGCCCGGTTCAGGGTGGTGCCCCGGCCACACATCGGGTCGAGCAGCGACAGCGTGCCGTCGAGCAGCCCGGAGCGCCGGGTGGAGAGGGACGCGGCGAGGTTCACGAGCAGCGCGGTGAACTGCTCGTTGGTCTTGCCGGGGTACTTGAGGATGGTCTCGAGATCCTCGGGGTGGCGCAGCGGCGAGGAGGCCTCGAGGGGGCGCAGCAACCCCTCCCCCGCGATCTCGAACAGGCCGTAGGTCGTCGAGAGCAGCCCGAGCAGGGTGTCGAGCCGGTCCTCGTCGACAGTCTGCTCCGCCCGGACCCGGACTTCGAGGGCGTGCATCCCGCCGACGGTCCGCTCGCGCACGACGACGCCGGGCCCCAGGTGCGCACCGAGGACCCAGCGGGCCTCGGCCAGCACCAGCGGCCCGGCGGCGGCGGTGTAGATGCGGTTCGCCGAGGGGGCGCGCAGTGCCAGCACCGCACGGGTCATCTCGGGTCACCTCCCGATCGTGGGGCCGGGCGCCGCGGTGACGGCGCCCGGACCCTCCGGATCAGCTGCGGGGCTTCTCCTGCATCTCGTACGTCGTGATGACGTCCTCGAGCTGCAGGTCGTTGTAGGAGCCCAGGTTGATGCCGCACTCGAAGCCCTCGCGGACCTCGGTGACATCGTCCTTGAAGCGGCGCAGACCGGCGATCTCCACGTTCTCGGAGACCACCACGCCGTTGCGGGTGATGCGCGCCTTGGCGCCGCGCTTGATCAGGCCGCTGCGCACGATCGAACCGGCGATGTTGCCGAACTTCGAGGAGCGGAAGATCTCGCGGATCTCCGCCGAGCCCAGCTCGACCTCCTCGTACTCCGGCTTGAGCATGCCCTTGAGGGCCTGCTCGACCTCGTCGATGGCGTTGTAGATCACCGAGTAGTACTTGATCTCGACGCCCTCGCGGTCGGCGTACTCCGCGTTCTGGCCCTCGGCGCGCACGTTGTAGCCGATGATGACGGCATCCGAGGCGACGGCCAGGTTGATGTTGTTCATCGTGATGGCGCCGACGCCGCGGTCGATGATCCGCAGCTGGACCTCGTCCCCGACCTCGATGCCCAGCAGCGACTCCTCGAGGGCCTCGACGGCACCGGCCGCATCACCCTTGAGGATGAGGTTGAGGGTCTCGATCTTGCCCTCGGCCATGTGCTTGTTGATGTCCTCGAGGCTGATGCGCTTGCGGGCCTTGGACAGGGCCGCGGCGCGCTTGGCCGCCTCGCGCTTCTCGGCGATCTGACGGGCGGTGCGCTCGTCAGGGGCGACCAGGAAGCTGTCGCCCGCGCCGGGGACGGAGGTCAGGCCGAGCACCTGCACGGGGCGGGACGGGCCCGCCTCGGTGATGTTCGCGCCGTTCTCGTCGAGCATCGCGCGGACACGGCCGTGGCCGGTGCCGCAGACGATCGCGTCGCCGACCCGCAGGGTGCCCTGCTGGACCAGCACGGTCGCAACCGGGCCGCGGCCGCGGTCCAGGTTCGCCTCGATCGACACGCCGCGCGCGTCCTTGTCGGGGTTCGCGCTGAGCTCGAGGGCGGCGTCCGCGGTGAGCAGGACCGCCTCGAGCAGCGAGTCGATGTGCAGGTTCTCCCGCGCGGAGACGTCGACGAACATGGTCTCGCCGCCGTACTCCTCGGCCACCAGGTTGTACTCGGTGAGCTGCTGGCGGATCTTCTGCGGGTTCGCGTCCGGCTTGTCGATCTTGTTGACCGCGACCACGATCGGCACGTTCGCCGCCTGGGCGTGGTTGAGCGCCTCGATGGTCTGGGGCATCACGCCGTCATCCGCGGCGACCACGAGGATCGCGATGTCGGTGACGTCCGCACCACGGGCACGCATGGCGGTGAACGCCTCGTGACCCGGGGTGTCGATGAAGGTGAGCTGACGCTCAGCGCCCTCGTGCTCGACGGAGACCTGGTACGCACCGATGTGCTGGGTGATGCCGCCGGCCTCGCCCGCGCCGACCTTCGCGCTGCGGATGGTGTCCAGCAGGCGGGTCTTGCCGTGGTCGACGTGACCCATGACGGTGACGACCGGGGGACGCGGCAGACGGTCCTCCTCGTCCTCCTCGGCCAGCTCGGCGTCGAGGTCGATGTCGAACTGCTCGAGCAGCTCGCGCTCCTCGTCCTCCGGCGAGACGATCTCGATCTTGTAGCCGAGCTCCTCGCCCAGCAGATCGAAGGTGTCCTCGTCGAGGGACTGGGTGGCGGTGGCCATCTCGCCCATCGCGAAGAGCACCGTGATCAGCGACGCGGGGTTGACGTCGATGCGATCGGCGAAGTCGGACAGCGAGGCGCCGCGGCGCAGGCGCACGACCTGGCCGTTGCCGCGCGGCAGCGAGACGCCACCGGGCGCGGGAGCCTGCTGCTGCTCGAATTCCTGGCGCTTCGCGCGCTTCGACTTGCGCGAGCGGGCGGGCTTGCCGCCGCGCCCGAAGGCGCCCTGGGTGCTGCCGCGACCGCCACGGCCGCCACGAGGACCGCCGCCGCCGGCGCCACCGCCGGCACCGGGACCGCCCGGACGGGCGCCGCCGGGCGCGCCGGGACGACCGCCGCGACCGCGACCGCCCTCACCGGGCTTGCCGGCCTCCTGCAGACCGCCGTGGGCGTGCTTGTTCATCACGCCCGGGGTGGGCATGCCGGGGCGCGGAGCGCCACCGGGACGCGGGGCACCACCCGGACGGGGAGCACCACCGGGACGGGGTGCGCCGCCGCCCTGACCGTCGCGCTGCGCGGGACGCGGGCCGCCCGGACGGGGCATGCCCTGCGAGGACGCGAAGGGGTTGTTGCCGGGACGGGGACCGCCCGGACGCGGGCCGCCCTCGCGGGCGGGACGACCGCCCTGCTGGCCGCCGCCCTGGCCGGGCTTGCGGCCCGGTCGGGGCATGCCCTGCGAGGAGGCGAAGGGGTTGTTGCCGGGGCGCGCCGCACCGGGGCGGGGAGCGGGACGCTCACCACCGGGCTTGGGCGCCGACGGACGCTCGGCCGCGGACTCCGCCGCGGGCGCGGGGCGCTCGCTCGGCGCGGGGGCCGACGGGGTGCGCTCGGCGGGCTTCTGCGGGCCGGGCTTCTGCGCGGCGGGGGCCGGACTCTCCGCGGGGGCCGACGGAGCGGGAGCCGACGCAGCCGGGGCCGCGGGGGTTTCCGCGGTGGGGGCCGGGGAGGCACCGGGCTTCGGCGCGCCACCGGGCTTGGGGGCGGCGCCGGGCTTCGGCGCACCACCGGTGCGGGGGGCGGAGGGGCCGTGGGATCCCTCGGAGTTCTGGGGGGCGCTCTTGGCGCTGTTCTTGGGGGGCAGCTCGTCGCGGAGGCGACGGGCTACGGGAGCCTCGATGGTCGACGAGGCGGAGCGGACGAACTCGCCCATGTCCTGCAGCTTCTGCAGAACGACCTTGCTCGGGTGTCCGAGCTCCTTGGCGAGCTCGTGGACGCGGACCTTAGCCACATTTCTCCTGTCTCGGTCCGGCCGACAAGAGGGCTCGGACCATTACTTCCTGAGGGTGCTCATTTGCGAGTACTCATCGGATGTCCATGGGTTCTTCTACCTGTTCCACTCGGGTGGGGTCGGAGGCCTCGAGGTCCCGGGCGACCAGCCCGGTGTCGACCGCGCCGCGGAAGGACCGGGCGAAGCCGCCTCGCCGCAGGGCGAGGTCGAGACATGATGCCTCGGGATGGAGCCACGATCCGCGGCCGGGCGCGGACCCTGTGGGATCCACGCGCACTCGCGGAGCGGCACCGTCGGGAGCGGGCTCCCGGACCAGACGCACCAGCTGCTCGCGCGGAGCCACCTGACGGCAGCCGACGCACGTGCGCTCGGGACGATGTGCTGCGGTGCGTGCGGTCACGCCTCACACCTCCGTCCCGATCGCGTCCGCCCGGTCGCGGTGCGGGACGGACCCGCGCCTCTCCTGGGCGAACAGCCTCCCCAGTGTAGCGGACCGCGACTCCGCCGCCCTCACCGGCGAGGCGTGGGACACATCGGCTCAGGCGCCGGTGTCCTCAGCAGGGGCGGCATCGGGGCGGATGTCGATCTTCCAGCCCGTCAGCTTCGCGGCGAGGCGGGCGTTCTGCCCGTCCTTGCCGATCGCGAGGGAGAACTGCGACTCGGGGACGATCGCGCGCACGGCCCGGCCCACCTCGTCGATCACGGTGACCGAGGTGACCTTCGCCGGAGAGAGGGCGTTGCGGACGTAGGTCGCGGGGTCCTCGTCGAAGTCGACGATGTCGATCTTCTCGCCGGCGAGCTCGTTCATCACCGCGCGGACGCGGGCGCCCATCGGGCCGATGCAGGCGCCCTTGGCGTTGAGGCCGGGCTGGACGGCGCGCACCGCCATCTTGGTGCGGTGCCCCGCCTCGCGGGCCATGCCGGCGATCTCCACGGAGCCGTCGGCGACCTCGGGCACCTCGAGAGCGAACAGCCGTCGCACCAGGTTGGGATGCGAGCGGGAGAGGATGATCTGCGGACCCTTGGGGCCGCGGCGGACCTCGGTGACATAGGCGCGCAGGCGACGCCCGTGGGAGTAGTCCTCGCCGGGGACGCGCTCGTGCGGGGGGAGCACCGCCTCGACCTCGCCGAGGTCCACCATCACCAGGCGCGGATCGCGACCCTGCTGGATGATGCCGGAGACGATGTCGTCCTCGCGGTCCGCGTACTCGCCGAGCACCGCCTCGTCCTCCAGGTCGCGGATGCGCTGGAAGATCACCTGGCGAGCGGTCGAGGCGGCGACGCGGCCGAAGTTCTCCGGGGTGTCGTCCCACTCCTCGAGGACGGTGCCGTCCTCGGCGAGCTCGCGCGCGATCACGGCGACCTCGCCGGTGCGCTCGTCGATGACGACCTCGGAGTCGCGGACGGGGTGATCGGTGTGCAGGTAGGCGGCGTGCAGGGCCGAGCGGATCGCGTCCAGCAGCACGGGCAGACGGATGTCCCGCTCGCGCTCGAGCGCGCGCAGCGCTCCCATGTCGATGTCCATCTCAGCTCTCCTTCTCGGCGGGGTCTTCGGCGTCGGCCAACAGCTGCTCGAGGTCCGCGGGCGGGTCGAACTCGACCTCGACGCGGGCGGCGAGCACCTCCGACAGGGGCAGGCGCAGATGCTCGGGAGTGCCGGCGGGCAGCTTCCGAGGCCGGCCCTTCTCGTCGCGGCCGGGCTCCTGACGCAGACGCAGCCCGTCGTCGGCGCCGACCGCGAGCAGGCGGGCGCGCAGCTCCGTGCCGTCCTGGGTGGTCAGCGCGAGGAGCCGACCTCGCGAGCGGCGGAAGTGACGGGGCAGGGTCAGCGCCCGGTCCACCCCGGGGGTCGTCACCTCGAGGACGGCGGGGTCGGGGCCGAGCAGCGCGTCGTCGGCGTCGATCAGGTCGTTGAGGGCGCGGGAGGCCTCGGCGACGGCGTCGAGGTCGGCGCTGCCCAGCTGGTCCTCGGGCAGATCCACCACGAGGCGGATCTCCGGCAGGGTGCGGGGGCCCCGGACCTCGATCTCCTCGAGGACCAGTCCGTGGTCCGCCAGGACCCGCTCGGCCGTCTCTCGCAGAGCGGAGTGCGCATCCGGTGCGCTCATCATCCGCTCACCTCCTCCTGCAGCTGCTGGTGCCTCCGGGCGAGGGGTCGCCGCGGGCGGTTCCAGGATAGTGTCCCGCGCGGTCCGACCGCCTCCTGGGAGGGGCACGATGCGAGAATCGTCCCGTGCCCGCACCGCTCCCCCGTCGACCGTCCGCCCGCCCCGTGCCCCGCAGGGCGCTGCTGCTCGGCGGCGCCGCCCTGCTGCTCGCCGGGTGCGGGCCGGTCCTGGTGGGCTCCCCGGAGGAGTACACGCCGCCGCCGGGGATCGACGACCTCTACCGGGAGGACCTGCTGACGCTCTTGGACCGTGCCATGGCGGGGACCGCGGCGGTCCTCGCCGCCGCCGGGGGCGCGCCCGCGGAGGATCCGGAGCTCTCCGCCGCTCTCGGCGTCCTCGAGTCGGCGCTGCCCCAGCAGCGGCTCGCGCTGCTCACCGGGGCGGAGGCCGAGAAGGAGCAGGAGGCGCAGTCGGATCCCGATCCGGAGGCGACCACCACCCCGGCACCGACCGACGTGCCGCAGGACCTGCCCGCCCTCGTCACTCTGCTGGGCGCGCTGCGGGATCTGGCCGTGCAGGCCTCGGTGCAGATCTCCGGATCGCTCGCCCGTCCGGTCGCCGCGCTCGCGGCCCACACCGAATGGATCGCGACCCGGCTCGACGGCGCCGCCGGGACGTCCTCGCTGACCGCCGTGCCCGTGGCCGCGGACCTCGTCGCCACCCGGGAGGTGCCCGCGAGCGATCCGCCGTCGATCGGCGCGGAGTCCGACTACCGCTCGAGCCTGCAGCGGGCCCAGCAGGAGGAGTGGTACGCCGGCTATGCGCACGAGGTGCTGGCCGCCCGTGCGAAGGGCACCGCCCGGGAGCAGCATCAGGCCCTCTCCCAGCGCCACCGCGACCGGGCCGCCGCCCTCGCCGCGATCGCCGAGGAGGACGGCGCGCCGGTCGTGGCCCGGCAGGCCGTCTACGCGCTGCCCGCGGAGATCTCCGACGAGCAGCTCGAGGGGGTCCTCCCCGGTCTGCTCGCCCGGGGACTGCTCGGCGACCATCTGGCGCTCGTGGGGGCCGCTCCCTTCGCCAGGCGCGCGCTCTCCGTCGTCGCCGCTCTCGAGGAGGCGCAGTCGCTGGCCGCGATCGTGAGCACGCTCGCCCCGCTGCCGAGCCTCGAGACGGAGGACCTGCCGCCCGCGGACTGAGCCGCACCCGCAGGACCCCGATCTGCGGGCGGCGCCGAGCTCAGGCCCCGCGGACGGCCGCGAGGACCTGGTCGACGGCCTCGCCGACGGGGACGACCTGCTGCTCGCCGCTCGCACGGTCGCGGACCTCGACCACACCGTCGGCCAGACCGCGGCCGATCACCACGGCGGTGGGGACGCCGAGCAGCTCGGCGTCCTTGAACTTCACGCCCGGGGAGACCTTGGGCCGGTCGTCGTAGAGCACCTCGAGCCCGCGGGCCTCGAGCTCGGCGGCGATCCGCTCGGCCTCCTCGAAGACAGCCGCGTCCTTGCCGGTGGCGAGGACGTGCACGTCCGCCGGGGCGACCTGGCGCGGCCAGGCGAGGCCCTTCTCATCGTGGTTCAGCTCGGCGATCGCGGCGACCGCGCGGGTCACGCCGATCCCGTACGAGCCCATCGTGACGACGACGGCCTTCCCGTTCTCGTCGAGCACCTTGAGGTCGAGGGCCTCCGCATACTTGCGGCCCAGCTGGAAGATGTGCCCCATCTCCATGCCGCGGGTGAGGCGCATCGGACCGGAGCCGTCGGGTGCCGGATCGCCGTCGCGCACCTCGGCGGCCTCGATCGTGCCGTCGGCCGTGAAGTCGCGGCCGTAGACGAGGTCGTACACGTGCTTGCCGGCCTCCCCGGCGCCCGCGACCCACGACGAGCCGGGAACCACGCGCGGGTCCACGAGATAGCGGATCCCGGACTCCGACTCGGAGCCCAGACCGGCCGGCCCGATGTAGCCCTTGGTGAGCACCGGGTGCTGGGCGAAGTCCGCCTCGGTGAACGGGGCGGCGACCGCGGGGGCGAGGGCGGCCTCGAGCCGCTTCTCGTCGACCTCCCGGTCGCCGGGCAGCGCGATGACCAGTGGCTCGGTGGAGCCGTCCGGGTTGGTGAGCAGGTAGACGAGGTGCTTGAGCATCTCGTAGCGGGTCCATGTGCCGTCCTCCGTGACGGGACCCTGCCCGGGGAACGCCTCGTTGGAGAAGTCGGTGAGCGCGGCGATGGTGCTCGCACCCGGGGTCTCCTCGACGTGCATCGCGGGCAGCGCGGCGATGGCGGCCGGATCGAGCGCCGCGGGCGGAAGCGTCGTGACCGCCTCGACGTTCGCCGCGTAGCCGCCGTCGGAGACCACGAAGGTGTCCTCGCCGACGGCCGTGGGGTGGAGGAACTCCTCGGAGCGGGAGCCGCCCATGGCACCGGCGTCGGCCTGGCAGATCACCACCGGCAGACCGAGCCGCTCGAAGGTGCTCTGGTAGGCGCCTCGCTGGTTCTCGTAGGACGCGTCGAGCCCGGCGTCGTCGACGTCGAAGGAGTAGGCGTCCTTCATGATGAACTCGCGGGTGCGCAGCAGGCCCGCGCGGGGCCGCGCCTCGTCGCGGAACTTGGTCTGGATCTGGTAGAGCATCGCCGGCAGGTCCTTGTACGAGGAGTACAGGTCCTTCACCGTGAGGGTGAAGATCTCCTCGTGGGTGGGGGCGAGGAGGTAGTCGTCGCGCCGACGGTCCTGGAGCCGGAACAAGGTCGGGCCGTACTCCTCCCAGCGGCCGGTCGCCTCGTAGGACTCGCGCGGCTGCAGCGCGGAGAACAGCATCTCCTGCGCGCCGATGCGGTCCTGCTCCTCGCGGACGATCTGCTCGACCTTCCGCAGCACCTTCAGTCCCAGCGGCAACCAGGTGTACACGCCGGCGGCGCTGCGGCGGATGTATCCCGCGCGCACCAGCAGCCGGTGGCTCGCGACCTCGGCGTCGGCCGGGTCCTCCCGCAGGGTGCGGACGAACGACGACGACAGACGGATCATGGGCAGCGGCCTTTCACGACAAGGGATGCGCGCCGGAGCCGGCGATGGCGAGCGCGCCCCCATCGTACTGGCCGCTCCGGATGCTCGGGCCCCACGTACGCTGAGGCGATGCAGGGCGCCGACCGGGATCCGGGAGCGGGAGGGGACACCTCCCGCCGACGTGTGTTGCACGCGGCGGGCGCCCTCGCCGCCCTCTCCGCGCTCGGGGGCGGCGGATACGCGCTCGGGAGCGCGTTCGGCCTCCGCCACGATCCCCGCACCGTGCTGCCGCTGTCCTCGGCGACGGTCGCGCTCGCCGCCGACGGCACCAGGGTCCCGGTGGGCGGGCAGGCCGGTGCCGCGGCGCTCCACCCGGGGACCCGGCTGCTCGCGGACGTCCCCGCCGGCTCCGCTCCGGCGCGGCGCGCGGAGGAGTTCCTGGCCGGGGCCGCCGCCTGGCGCGACCGGATCACGGGCGCCTCCGATCCGACGGGGTCGACGGACCTCTCCGCGCCGTCCCGATCGGCCCCGAAGATCTCGGCCCCCGAGCTCGCCGACTCCGCGCTGTGGGACCTGTGGATCCTCTCGGACGGGCTGGCCGCTCCCGTGGCGGGCTGGACGTCCAAGTGGCGGTACATCTGGCCGCGGGACACCGCCTTCTCCGCCGTCGCCCTGGCCCGTGTCGGCCATCTCGACCGGGCCCTCGACGCCCTCGAGCACCTGCAGCGGATCCAGCCGGCCACCGGATGGTACGAGGCGCGCTACGTGCCCGGCACCGATCGGGCGCCCGATGACCGACCGCCCCAGTTCGACGGCACCGGGCTGGTGCTGTGGGCGGTATCCGAGGTGGTCGGGGCCGCCGGGGGGCGACGCGGCGAAGTGCTGGACCGGCTCGCGCGGCTCGTGACCACCTCCGCCGCCCTGCTGCTCGAGGAGACCGCGGACGGGCGGCGGCCCCCGCCCGTGAGCCCCGACTACTGGGAGGTGCGCGAGCGCCGGGTGACCGCGGGCATCATGGCCGCGACCCTCGCCGGGCTGCGCGCCGCGGCGACGCTCACCCAGGAGGACCGGGTCGTCCACGGCGCCGAGGCCTTCGCGGCGCTGACCCGCGAGGACGTGGCGGTGCGCGGGGTCCGTCGCTACCGGCGCGGCGGCGGCGCGGACTCCGGGGCGGCCTTCCTCGACGCGACCGGGCACCACGACCTGCTGCAGAGCACGGACCTGCTGGGCCTGCGCGGCGCGCTCGCCCGACCGGCCGGCGGCATCGCCCCGGGGGCGTCCTGGAAGCAGGACGGGATCAGCTGGACCCCCTCGACCAGCCTGCTGGCCCTCGCGCTCGCCCGGCGCGGGGAGCACGAGGCCGCCGGCGAGATCCTGGACTGGCTCGCCGCGCATCGCACCGAGGCCGGCTCGCTCCCGGAGAAGGTGCTCTTCGACGGCCGGCCCGCCGCCCTCGCCCCGCTCGCATGGACCGCCGCGAACGTGCTGCTGGCCTGCGACGCCCAGGCAGGGACGGGATCCGACGCCGCCTGAGCCGGCAGCTCAGAACAGCAACGTGGTCAGCTCGCCGATCTGCCGGAAGCCCGCGGCCGCATAGGCCCGCCGCGCCGGCTCGTTGAAGTCGTTGACGTAGAGCGAGACCTGGGAGGCGTGGTCCCGGCGGACCTGGCGAACGAGATCGGTCATCGCGGTGCGCGCCAGTCCGCGGCCGCGGTGCTCGGGTCGCACCCACACGCCGTGGATCTGCGCGACGGGTCCGAAGAGCGCGCCGACGTCGGCCTTGAAGAGCACCAGCCCGTCCTGCATGACCACGTAGGTGCGGCCCTGTCGGATCAGCTCGGTGACCCGCGCCCGGTAGGAGCGCCCGCCGTCGCCGGAGAGCGGATCGATGCCCACCTCCTCGCGGAACATCGCGACCGCAGCGGGGAACACCGCCCCCTCCTCCCCCGGCAGGGCCGGGCGCAGCCGTCCCGCACCCGGCAGCGCCGGGAGCTCCGCCGCGTCGGCCGCGAGCAGCAGCGGCTGGCTCCAGCGGTGCTGCCGTACCTCGCCGCCCCAGGCCGGGGCGAGCTCGTGCCACAGGGCCTCGACCGCCCGGCGCTCCCCCACCACGCTGCTCGCCCGCCGGGCACGACCCGCCATGTGGCGGCCGAGCTCGGCGAGCGCCGCGGCGTCCCCGCCGAGCGGGGAGAGGTTCACGCCGTGCCACAGCAGGGCGCTCGGGGCGGCGTCCTCGCCGATCACCGAGAACTCGTGGGCGATCGACGCGCTGCGGCTGAGCTCCCGCAGGCGCGCGCCGCCGAGCGCGTTCACCGCGGGGGCGCGGAGGGCGAGGGCGAGCGCCGCCTCGGCGCCGCCGGGGCGGAGCGGACGGACGCGTGCCCCGCGCCGGAACATCCGGTCTCTCAGCTCACGGAGACGGACGGGGCACCGGACTCGCTGTCCTCGCCCATCTCAGCGGCGATGCGGTTGGCCTCGGCGAGCAGGGTCTCGACGATCTCGGCCTCGGGGACGGTCTTGATGACCTCGCCCTTGACGAAGATCTGGCCCTTCCCGTTGCCGGAGGCGACGCCGAGATCGGCCTCGCGCGCCTCGCCCGGGCCGTTGACGACGCAGCCCATGACGGCCACGCGCAGCGGCACCTCGAGGTGCTTGAGCCCCTCGGTGACCTTCTCCGCGAGGGTGTAGACGTCCACCTGGGCGCGACCGCAGGACGGGCACGAGACGATGTCGAGCTTGCGCGGCTTGAGGTTCAGGGACTGCAGGATCTGGTTGCCGACCTTGACCTCCTCCACGGGCGGGGCGGAGAGGGACACACGGATGGTGTCGCCGATGCCCTCGCCGAGCAGGATGCCGAAGGCGACGGAAGACTTGATCGTGCCCTGGAAGGCCGGGCCCGCCTCGGTGACCCCGAGGTGCAGCGGCCAGTCGCCCTCCGCGGAGAGCTGACGGTAGGCCTCGACCATGATGATCGGGTCGTTGTGCTTCACCGAGATGCCGAAGTCGTGGAAGTCGTGCTCCTCGAAGAGGGACGCCTCCCACTTCGCCGAGGCGACGAGGGCCTCAGGGGTCACCCGGTCGCCCTTCATCATGCGCGGGTCGATGCTGCCCGCGTTCACCCCGATGCGCAGGGCGGTGCCGTGGTCCTTCGCGGCCTTCGCGATGTCCTTGATCTGGTCGTCGAAGCGACGGATGTTGCCGGGGTTCACGCGCACCCCCGCGCAGCCCGCCTCGATCGCGGCGAAGACGTACTTGGGCTGGAAGTGGATGTCGGCGATGACCGGGATCGGGGACTTCGCGGCGATCGCGACGAGGGCGTCGGCGTCCTCCTGGCGGGGGCAGGCGACGCGCACGATGTCGCAGCCGGCGGCGGTCAGCTCCGCGATCTGCTGCAGGGTCGCGTTGATGTCGTGGGTGGGCGTGGTGGTCATCGACTGCACCGTGATCGGTGCGTCGCCGCCCACGTAGAGGTCGCCCAGCTTCACCTTGCGGGTCTTCCGCCGGGGGGCGAGTACCGGGGGCGGGGTCTTGACGGAGGGGATGCCGAGGCTCACGGAAGTCACCGACCCATTATCGCCCCGCGCCCGCGGACATGGGGGCGAGGTGTGACACCTCCACGGCACCTCCCGATTCCGGGCACCGGCGGGACGCGCTCGGAAGCAGGGCGCTGCGGGGCGCGCCGGCCGGGCGCGGCAGCGGGGCGGGCGTCAGAACAGGGTGATGGGTTTGACGATGTCCGCGTACAGCAGCAGGACGGTCATGAGCAGGAACACGATCGCGACCGCGTTGGTCAGCGGCAGCATCCGGGACATGTCCACGGGGCCGGGATCGGGGCGGCCGCGCAGCCGGGCGATCAGCCGGCGGACCCCCTCGATCAGCGCGCCGAGCACGTGCCCGCCGTCGAGCGGCAGCAGCGGGACGAGGTTGAACACGAACAGCGCCATGTTGAGCGAGGCGAGCATCGAGACCAGGGTCGCGGTCTTCTCCTTCAGCTCGAAGCCGGGCTCGTCGGCCGCGGCGACCTCGCCCGCGAGGCGCGAGACCCCGACCACGCCGAGGGGGCCCTCGGGGTCTCGCTCGGCGCTGCCGAAGGCGGCCTGGGCCACCTCGTACAGCCGTACGGGCAGGGTGAGGATCAGCCGGCCGGTCTGGGTGAAGGCGCTCCAGGCCATGGCCGGCACCTCGGTGGGCGACTGCGGCACGAGGTCGGGCGTCCCGGAGACGCCGAGGAAGCCGACCTCCTCGGTGAGCAGCGTGCCGTCCGCGGCGTACACCACCGACCCCTCCTCGTCGAGCACCGGGCGGGCGTCGACGATGGGGGTGGCCTGCAGGGTGAGGGTCTGCCCGTCGCGCTCGACGACGACCTCGACGGTGCGGTCCCCCGCCCCGCGGATGGCCTCGGTGACGTCGGCCCAGGTGTCGATCTGGTGCCCGTCTATCACCTGCAGCGTGTCCCCGGGCTGGATCCCGGCGGCGAGGGCCGGCGCCTCGGGTCGCCCCTCGCAGGAGACATCGGCCGGGGCGTCGGCGGGGACCACGCACTCGGAGACGGTCTGCACCGTCGGGGTGACGGCCGGCAGACCGATCCCGCTGACCAGCACCAGCATCAGCACGAGCGAGATGAGCAGGTTCATGGTGGGCCCGCCGAGCATGACCACGAGCTTCTTCGGCACGGACAGCGCGACGAAGGTGCGGTGGGCGTCCTCGGGTCCGTACAGGGAGGACTCGTACTCCTTCGCCTCCCGGGACATGCTGGACAGCTGCTGGACGAGGCCGGTGGAATCCTCCCGGACCGTCCCCTCGGGATCGCCGCGGTGCGGCGGGAACATGCCGATCATGCGGATGTAACCGCCGAGCGGGAAGGCCTTGAGGCCGTACTCGGTCTCGCCCCGGGTGCGGGAGAGGATCGTCGGCCCGAAGCCGATCATGTACTGGGTCACCCGAACGCCGAAAAGTTTCGCGGGCACCAGGTGGCCCACCTCGTGCAAGGCGATGGAGAGCGCGAGACCGAGCGCGATGATCAGCACCCCGAGGGCGAACAGCAGCATGGTCAGCCCTCCCGGGACCGGATGATCGCGTGGGCTGCGGTGCGGGCCCACGCCTCGGCCTCGAGCAGGGCGGGCACGCCGCCGGCGAGGGTCGCCCGCGGCCGACGGGGATCCTCGAGGACCGCGGCCAGCAGCTCGGTGATGCCGAGGAAGGACAGGCGGCCCGCGAGGAAGGCGTCGACCGCCTCCTCGTTCGCGGCGTTGAGCACGGCCATCGCCCCCTCCCCGGCGCGGTGCGCCGCGCGGGCGAGCCGGATCGCGCCGAAGGTGTCCTCGTCGACGGGCTCGAAGGTCCACGACTGCGCCGTGGTGAAGTCGAGGGGACGGGCGAGGCCGGGGAGCTTCTCGGGATGGGCGAGGGCCCAGCCGATCGCGTGGCGCATATCCGGGGGGCTGGCCTGGGCGATGGTCGAGCCGTCCACGAGGGTCGCCATGGAGTGGACGATCGACTGCGGGTGGACCACCACGCGCACCCGGTCCTCCGGCAGGTCGAAGAGGAAGCAGGCCTCGATCACCTCGAGCGCCTTGTTGACCAGGGTCGCCGAATTGGTGGTGATGACGGGGCCCATCGCCCAGGTCGGGTGCGCGAGGGCCTGCTCGGGGGTGACGTCGGCGAGCTCGGCGCGGGTGCGGCCGCGGAAGGGGCCGCCGGAGGCGGTGACCACGAGGTGGTCGACCTGGTCCGGTCGCACCCCGGCGAGGGCCTGGGCGATCGCGGTGTGCTCGGAGTCGACCGGGAGGATCTGTCCGGGGGCGGCGGCGCCGGTGACGAGCGCACCGCCGACGACGAGGGACTCCTTGTTCGCGAGCGCGAGACGGGCACCGGAGGCGAGGGCCGCGAGGGTGGGCTTCAGCCCGACGGATCCGGTGATCGCGTTCAGCACCGCGTCACCGGGGCCCAGGGAGCCGGCGAGGCGCTCGACCTCGGCGGCGCCGACTGAGATCGCCGGCGCGGGGATGGCCGCGGCGGCGCAGGCTTCGGTGACGGCGCGCTCGACGTCCTCGGCGCGCTCGGGATCGGCGATCACGAGCTGCTCGGGGCGGTGAGCGAGGACCTGCTCGGCGACGAGCGCGGGACGGGACCCGCCCGCGGCGAGCCCGCGCACCCGGGCGAGACCCGGGTAGCGGGTGAGGACCTCGAGGGTCTGGGTCCCGATGGACCCCGTGGATCCCAGCAGGACGAGGCGGCGGCCCCCCGCGTCGGTCACGGGACGGAGGCCATCACGTCCGCGACGTGGTCGAGGTAGACGTCGACCACGGCCTCACGGTACCCCTCGGGGCCGCGGCGCCGGCGGAAGGCCGCGCGGCGGACGTCGTCCACGCTCATCGGCAGCCCATCGGTGAAGTAGGCGACGAGCTGATCGCACAGGGCGTCGACGTCGGCCTTGTCGTAGGCGGGCTCGCCCTGGGCTGCCGGGGAGAAGCGGTCGCCGGCGGGACGCTCGAGACGTTCGCGCAGCACCTCGGCGCGACGGGTCAGCTGCGCGACCCACGCCTCCTCGCCCTGCTCGGCGATGGCATCATCGCGGGCCTGCAGCGCGAAGGCGTCGGAGAGGCGGTCGAGCGCCTCGTCGACCACGCGCATGTCGTAGCCGCCGCGCTCGGTGCCGAAGCTCGCAGAGGTGATGTCGGCCCCGCCGAAGGAGGCGTCGCGCCCCTCGTAGGCGGTGCGGGCGCGCGCCAGGAACTCGTCGACCTCGCGCATGTCGTAGCCGACGCTGAGACGCGAGACGCGCTCGAACGAATTGCTCACCAGTGGATCCTTCCTCGGTGCTGTCGGTGCCCCACTGTAGCGGCGGGCACCGGATGGGTCTGGGAGGCGTGCGGGGATGCGGGGCGGCTCAGCGGTCGAGGCCCAGGAGGCGGTCGAGGAGGCCGGGCCGCCTCCCCGACGCGTCCCCGCCGAGCAGCCGCCCGGTCGCCGGATCGCGCTCCTGCGCGGGCGGAGTCGTGCGCGGCACGACGCGCCGGTCCGCGCTGGCGCTGACGGGGCCGCGGCCGGGGTCGCCTCCCGGCAGCGGCTCCGGCTCCTCGCCCCGCTCGAGCGCGGCGAAGCGCGGCGTGAGCTCCTCGTCGAGGAACACGTCCACCTGGTTCATGTCGTAGCCCTGGCGGAAGCGCGTGGTCGTGAACCGGTGGTGGACGACCGAGAGGGCGGTGACGGAGCCGTCGCGGGTCGCGAGGGCGCGCTCGCAGAGGTCGAGGAACTCGTCGACCTCGTGCTGGTCGTACCCCTCGCCGAAGCGGGTGGTCTCGAAGCGGACGTCCAGGGCGATCATCTCCTCGGGTGGGTGGCGCCGGGGGCTCCCGGACGTCGCGGCTCGGCGGTTCGGCGGCTCAGCGGCTCAGTCGTCCGCGGTCGGGGCGGCGGCCGCGGCGACCGCCTCGACCCGAGCCACGCGCGCCTCGCGGTCGGCACGGTGGGCGTCGGACTCGATGACCTCCGCGGCGAGCTGCCCGCAGGCGCCGTCGATGTCGCTGCCGCGCGTGTCGCGGATGGTCGCGGAGATCCCGTTGTCGCGCAGGATCTCGACGAAGCGCTTCTCGTCCCGCGGGTCCGAGGCGGTCCACTTCGAGCCCTTCACCGGGTTCAGCGGGATCGGGTTCACGTGCACCCAGTGGGCGCCGCCCTTGGAGATCAGCCGGTCCGCGAGCAGCTGGGCACGATGCGCCTGGTCGTTGATGTCGCGGATCAGGGCGTACTCGATGCTCACCCGTCGGCCCGTGGCCTCGAAGTACTCCCAGGCCGCGTCGAGGATCTCGTCCACGTCGAAGCGGGTGTTGATGGGGACCAGCTCGTCGCGCAGCGCATCGTCGGGGGCGTGGAGGGAGACGGCGAGGGTCACCGGGATCTCCTCCTTGATCAGCTTGCGCACGGCCGGGGCCAGGCCCACGGTCGAGACGGTGATGTGGCGGGCGCCCATCCCGAAGCCTTCGGGCGCCGGGGCGTTCAACCGCTTGCAGGTCGTCGCGACGGGACGGTAGTTGGCCAGCGGCTCCCCCATCCCCATGAAGACGATGTTCGAGACCCGGCCGGCGCCGCCGGGCAGTTCGCCGCGGGAGAGCATGCGGTTCGCGATCCGCACCTGCTCGAGGATCTCGGCGGTCGAGAGGTTGCGGGTCAGCCCCATCTGGCCCGTCGCGCAGAAGGGGCAGTTCATGCCGCAGCCGGCCTCGGAGGAGATGCACAGCGTGACGCGGTCGCTGTAGCGCATCAGCACGGACTCGACCATCGAGCCGTCGTAGAGCTTCCAGAGGAACTTCTGGGTCGCGCCGTGATCGGCGGACTGGCGCGAGACGACCGTGAGCAGCTCGGGGAAGAAGCGGTCCACGAGCTCCTGCCGACGATCCTTGGGGAGGTCGGTGAGGTCCTCCGGATCCGTGGTGAAGTGCTCGAAGTAGTGGGTCGAGAGCTGCTTGGCACGGAAGCCGGGCAGCCCCATCTCCTCGACGGCGTCGATGCGCTCGGCCAGCGTGAGGTCCGCGAGGTGGGCGGGGGCCTTGCCGCGGCGGGTGGGGCGCAGCTGCAGCTGGCCCGGGGCCAGCGCGACCTTCTGGCCGGGCACCGCCTCCCGCGAGAGGTCGGGCAGGTCGGCGGGCGGATCGGACACGGGGCGGGTGCTCATGGCAGCAGGACCTCCAGCAGGATGTAGGTGGTGGGAGCGGCCAGCAGGATGGAGTCCACCCGGTCCAGCACACCGCCGTGGCCGGGCAGCAGATGCCCCATGTCCTTGATGCCGAGGTCGCGCTTGAGCAGCGACTCGGCGAGGTCACCGGCGGTGGAGACGACGACGAGCACCGCTCCGAGGGCGATCGCGACCCACAGCGGCAGGTCGAGCACGAGGTGGCCGAGGGCCGCGACGCCGGTCGTCCCCAGCAGCAGGGAGCCGGCGAAGCCTTCCCAGCTCTTCTTGGGGCTGATCGACGGGGCCATCGGGTGGGAGCCGAAGAGGACGCCGGTGATGTAGCCGCCCACGTCGTTGCCGACCGGGCCGAGGACGGCGAGCAGCACCAGCAGCGCCCCGTCCTCCCGGCCGTGGAGCAGCAGTGTGAAACTGCCCAGGAAGGCGATCCAGACGAGGCAGAAGACTCCCCCGGCCACGTCCCGCAGGGCGCTGAGGCCCATCGACTCGGTGACCCGCCAGAGGATCAGCACGCAGACCGCGACGGCGGTCGAGACCAGCAGTCCCTCCTGGTCGAAGACGACCGTGGAGACGGTCATCCCGACCACGCCCACCAGCAGCGGCACGGCCGGCACCCGCAGGCCCCCGTGCCCCAGCGCGCGGGTCAGCTCGAGGACCGCGAGCACCATGATCACGCCCACCAGAACCGGGAAGGCCGGCGGGAGCAGGAACAGGGCACCGAGCAGCACGCCCGCCAGAGCCAGTCCCACGGCGATCGCGGCCGGGAGGTTGCGGCCCGGTCCGCGGCGCTTCGCGTGGACCGGCTCCGTGGTCACCGGCCCGGTCTCCGCCGGCGCGTCGGCCGACGGGCTCGCGTCGACCACGCCGACGGCCGCCTCGACCGGGGTCGGGGCGGCCGGGCGCGGCGCGGGTGCCGGGTCGGTGCTCACGGGAGAGGGCTCAGATGGTCTCGAGCTCGGTCTCCTTGGCGCCGAGCGCCTCGTCGACCTGCTCGATGTACTTCTTGGTGAGCGCCTCGAGCTCCTTCTCGGCCCGGGTGCCCTCGTCCTCGCCGATCTCCTTGTCCTTGACCAGCTTCTCGATCGCCTTCTTGGCGTTGCCGCGGGAGCCGCGCACGGAGACGCGGCCGTCCTCGGCCTTGTTCTTGGCGAGCTTGACGTACTCCTTGCGGCGCTCCTCGGTGAGGGCGGGGAGGACGACGCGCAGCGTGTCACCGTTGTTCGTGGGGTTCACGCCCAGGTCCGACTCGCGCAGGGCCGTCTCGACCGCCGCCATCGCGGACTTATCGTAGGGGGTGACGATGATGGTGCGCGCCTCGGGGAACTGCAGCGAAGCGAGCTGGTTCAGCGGGGTCGCCGCCCCGTAGTACTCGACCATGATGCCCTGGAACATCGCGGCGTTCGCCCGACCGGTGCGGATCGCGCTGAACTCCTCCTTGGTGGCCTCGACGGCCTTGGACATCTTGCCCTCGGCGTCCTTCAGGATGGTGGCGGTGTCGCTCACGGGATGCTCCTCGGTGTTCTTCTGGATGGTGCGTGCGTCCATTGTCCCGCACGGGTGGGCCGCGGGACGGAGGACCGGGTCAGTCGGCGGTGACGACGGTGCCGATGCGGTCGCCGCGCATGGCGCGGGTGATGTTGCCCGGGGCATCCAGGCCGAAGACCATCATCTGCTGGGCGTTGTCCATGCAGAGGCTGAAGGCGGTCGAGTCCACGACCTTGAGGCCCTGCTGCAGCGCCTCGTTGTAGGTGACGTGCTCGAGCTTCTTCGCCTCGGGGTTCTTGCGGGGATCGGAGTCGTAGACGCCGTCGACGCCGTTCTTCGCCATCAGCACCTCCTCGCAGCCGATCTCCAGCGCACGCTGCACGGCGACGGTGTCGGTGGAGAAGTAGGGCATGCCGGCTCCGGCGCCGAAGATGACCACCCGGCCCTTCTCGAGGTGGCGGACGGCCCGCAGCGGGATGTACGGCTCGGCGACCTGGCCCATCTCGATGGCGGTCTGCACGCGGGTGGTGACGCCGCGCTGCTCGAGGAAGTCCTGCAGGGCGAGGCAGTTCATGACCGTGCCGAGCATGCCCATGTAGTCGGCGCGGCGGCGGTCCATGCCGCGCTGGGAGAGTTCGGCGCCGCGGAAGAAGTTGCCGCCGCCGACGACGATCGCGCATTCAATCCCCTGGGCCACCCCCTCGGCGATCTCGCCCGCGATGCGGGAGACGACATCGGGGTCGACGCCGACGGCGCCTCCGCCGAAGGCCTCGCCGGAGAGCTTGAGGAGGACGCGGCGTCCGTCCTGCTTCCGGGGGAGAACGGGTATCGGTGACGTGATCGTCTGGGTCATGTCGATCCTTCCGCGCGGGGTCCTCGGCGATGATACCGGCGCGGGGGGGGGGGGGGGGGGGGGGGGGGGGGGGGGGGGGGGGGGGGGGGGGGGGGGG
>NZ_JBVDDO010000008.1:0-39370 GCF_055454375.1 Brachybacterium sp. B718/18
ACCATCGTCACCGGATCCGACAACGCCGGCCACGGCCACAAGACCGCCCTCAAGGCACTCCTCGAGCAGGACCCCCGCGTCGAGAAGGTCATCGACGTGGGCGTCCTCTCCCGGGAGGACCAGGAGCTCTACCCCAACGTCGCCGTCGCCGCCGCGGAGAAGGTCGCCGCCGGAGAGGCCGACCGGGCCCTACTGATCTGCGGCACCGGGCTCGGCGTCGCGATCGCCGCGAACAAGGTCTCCGGTATCCGTGCCGTCACCGCCCACGACCTCTACTCCGTCCAGCGGTCGATCCTGTCCAACAACGCCCAGGTCCTGTGCATGGGTGAGCGGGTGATCGGCCTCGAGCTCGCCAAGGAGCTCGTCAAGGTGTGGCTCGACCTCGAGTTCGACCCGACCAGCAGCTCCGCGGAGAAGGTCGACGCCATCTGCGCCTATGACGGGTCGCTGGAGAAGTGACCTCGGCCGGCCTGGCCTGTCCACGAACGGGACGTGAGCGGCACCAGACCTGCATATAGCAGGCCAGCTGCCGCTCACGTCCCCTTGACGGACACGGCCACGCCGGGCTCCTCCCGGTCACCGCCCCGCCGGCCATCCAGCCCGTGCAACCACGGTCACCTCGGCCCAGGCACCCCAGTCGACCCCAGTCCACCGGTCCTCTACTCGACCAGGGCCTTCCCGCGTTGCTCGGGGAGGGTGAAGGCCGCGGCGGCGGCAAGGGCGAAGGCGGCGGCGAACACGGTGAAGGCGAGCACCTGGCCGCCGCTGACGATCAGGACCGGCACCATGAACGGTGCGATCAGCGAGGCGATGCGGCCGAAGCCCGCGGCCGCGCCCGTGCCGGTGCCGCGCACCGAGGTCGGGTACAGCTCCGGGCCGATCGCGTACAGCGCGCCCCAGGCGCCGAGGTTGAAGAAGCTCAGCGCGCAGCCGGCGGCGATGATCATCGGCTCGGAGTCGGCGAGGCCGTAGGCGACGGCGGACAGCGCCGAGCCGGCGAGGAAGATCGTGAGGGTCCAGCGTCGGCCGAGCTTCTCGATCAGCCAGGCGGCGGCCGCGTAACCCGGGATCTGGGCGAGCGTGATGATGAGCGTGAAGGTGAAGGACTTCGTGAGGTCGAATCCGCGCTCGACCAGCAGCGTCGGGATCCAGATGAACGCGCCGTAGTACGACAGGTTGATGCAGAACCAGACGACCCAGAGCCCGGCGGTGCGGGCTCGCAGGGCACGGGACCAGATCCCGCCGGCGGCCTCGGTCGGCGCGTGGGGTCCGGTGGCACCGTCGGCCGCCGCGTCGGCTCCCGCTGCCACGTCGGCCCCCGGCACCCCGTCGGCCGTCGCCCCGACGACCTCGACCGTCCCACCCGGCTCAACCCCCGCGGAGGCCTCGAACTCGCGGACCACCCGCTCGGCCTCCTCGGCGCGGCCCTGCTTCTCGAGGAAGCGCACGGACTCCGGCATGCCGAGCCGCACCACGAGCGAATAGAGCGCGGGGACCATGCCGATCGCGAGCGCCCACCGCCAGCCGCTCGGTCCGGACGCGGCGACGAAGGTGCCGATCACGGCGGCGAGGATCCAGCCCAGCGCCCAGAACGCCTCGAGCCACACGATCACGCGACCGCGGATCCGCTTCGGCGCGAACTCGCTCATCAGCGTCGAGGCGACGGGCAGCTCGGCGCCGAGCCCGAGCCCCACCACGAAGCGCAGCGCGATCAGCACCGCGATCCCGCCGGCGAGGGCGGAGGCGCCCGTGGCCAGGCCGTACACCAGCAGGGTGAGGGCGAAGACGGAGCGTCGGCCGATGCGGTCGGCGAGCAGCCCGCCGAGCGTGGCCCCGATCGCCATGCCTGCGAACCCGGCCGAGGCGATCAGGGAGCTCTCGCCCTTGCCGATCTCCCAATGCACGGTGAGCGCGGCGATGACGAAGCTGACCAGCCCCACGTCCATCGCGTCGAGCGCCCAGCCGATGCCGGACGCTCCGAGCATCTTCCCGTGCTTGCGGGTGAAGGGCAGCCGGTCCAGCCGCTCGGAGCGGGTCAGGGGCCGACGGGAGGTGGGGGCGGTGGTCATGCGCAGCTCCAGGGGGACGCGTCAGGAGGTCGATCTCGGGGGAGGGACCGGCACATCATGGCGCACTCCCGCCCGCGGGGGAATCTCGGGCCGACGCGCGACCGCCGCCCGCTCAGTACGTCGTCAGGTCCGCGACCGCCTCGCCGCGCAGCACGGCGAGACCGCGCCGGGCCCGCGCCGCGCCCCAGGGGCTCAGCAGGTGCAGCTCGGACTCCTCGGCGAGCATCCAGCCGTCGAGCTCGGCGACCTGCGGCACGATGTCCGCCTCGAGCTGCGCCGCGGGGACCACCCCGCCGTCGAACAGGAAGTGCACGCCCATCGGGGCGGAGCGGACGGCGCTCGACGGCATCCAGTCGGCCGTGAGCAGGCGACCCACTTCGATCTCGAGCCCCAGCTCCTCGCGCACCTCGCGGCGGGCGCACTCGCGGGCGTCCTCGCCGGGGTCGACACCGCCTCCGGGCAGCAGCCAGTGGTCGCGGTAGTTCGGTTTCTCGATGACCACCCGGTCGTGCTCGTCGCGCAGGATCACGGCGCCGGAGGTGATGACCTTGGGGAGGGAGGCGAAGTAGACGGGGTCGGGCAGGAGGCGGGCCATGGCGCCCATCGTGTCACCGCAGGGCGGTGAACCGCAGGGGCGTCCCGGGGACCGCCTGCGCGAGCACGTCCAGCCCGCGCCGGTCCGCGACCCCGATCACGGGGTAGCCGCCGGTGGTGGGGTGGTCGGGTCCGAACACGACCGGCAGGCCCGACGGCGGGACCTGCACCGCGCCGAGCATCATCGCCTCGCTCGGGAGGGCGCCGATCCCCTCCGGCAGGGGGAGCGGCGTCCCGTCGAGGCGCACCCCGACGCGGTTGGAGTCCGCCCGCACCCGCCAGGAGTTCTCGAGCAGGGCGCGCACCGCCTCGGCACCCAGCAGACGGTCACGCGGTCCGAGCCGCAACGGGATGGTGAGCGTCTCGCCCGCCGTCTCGCCCGCGGCGTCGCCCGCCCCGGTGGCCACCTCGGCCGACGCCGTCGCGCCGCGCGGCACCGCGTCGAGACCGTGGTCGGTGCCGATCAGGAGCACGTCCCCGGGGTCGAGGGTCCCGGGGCCGAGGCCGGAGAGGGTGTCGGCGGCGAGCGAGCCGAGCACCGCGCCGGTCACGGCGCCGTCGGGCCGTCGCACCCCGCCGAGCCCGCCGCGCACCGCGACCGTGACTCGCAGCCCGGAGAGCACCGGGCCGATCTCGATCTCGTCCCCCGCCTCGAGGGCCACGGCGCGCTCGCGGGAATCGGCGGCCGCGAGCGACTCGCCGCGTACCGCCTGCCGACGGTGGGCGAGCACCAGCGGGGCGGTGGCCCCGGAGATCGCGAGGGTGACGGGGGCGAGGGCGCGAAGCCGCAGCGGGCCGAGGAGCATCTCCAGCGCCGCCGCCTGCGGGGGATTGCCGACGGCGAGGTTGGCGCCGGCGAGTGCCGCCCGGTCGAAGGCCCCGGAGGGGCTCACGCCGACAGCGGCGCGATGGGGTCGGCCGAGGTCCTGCAGCAGGGTGAGAGGTCCGGCGTCGAGCACCTGCAGCAGGGGGCTCGGCGCGTCGGCGGGGCGTTGACCGGAGCGGCCCGTCCCCGACGCTCCGGTTCCCGGCGTGCGGTGCCGGATCCGCGCGGGCACGGCCGACGCCTCCTGGCGCGCGCGGGACAGCGCCTGCCCGGCGCGGGAGCGCAGGAGCGAGTCGGTGAGCTGATCGGCGACCGCCCCGGCGGCATGGACGGTCTCGACGACGGTCTCGGCGACCTGCTCGCCGACCCCGGTGGCCCCGGAGACCGCGCGCTCGCCGGCCGATCCGAGCACGCCCCCGGCGAGCACCCCGCCGGCCAGGGCGCCGCCCGCGAGCAGCCTGCTCCGCTGCGGCACGAAGCGCACCCGGGTGCCGGGGGCGAGCAGCGCGGGCGGGGTGCGGCCCGCGTCGAAGAGCACGGTCTCGGTGCGGCCGATCAGCTGCCAGCCGCCGGGGGAGGAGCGCGGGTAGATGCCGCAGTAGCGGGAGGCCAGGCCAATCGCGCCCGCGGGTACGGCGGTGCGCGGCTCGGTACGGCGCGGCACCTCCCACGGCGGGCCGACGGGGTCCGGCCGCGCGGCGTCGGCCGTCTGCTGGTGGTCGGCCGTCGGCCCCACGTCGGCCGTCGACTGCCGGTCCGCCGTCGGCAGCAGATAGGCGAATCCCGGCGCGAAGCCGCCGAACGCGGCCACCCACTCGGTCGCGGAGTGCGCGTCGACCAGGGCCTCGGGGCTGAGGCCGAGCAGCTCCGCCACCTCCGGCAGGTCCTCCCCGTCGTACACCGCACCGATCTCGACCACGTCGCCCGCGGTCTCGTCGGGCCGGGCGACGGGCAGGTGTCGCAGCAGCGCCTCGAGGGCGGGCAGGTCCCGGGCGGCGTCGCCGGTCAGCAGCACGGTCCGCTCGGCGGGGACGAGGTCCCGGAGGAGGGGCGGGTCGAGGCGACGGCAGGCGGCGACCGCGGCGAGCACCGCGGCGGTGTCCGGGTACTCGGCCAGCAGCGCCGCCTCCCCAGCCCGGTGCACCCGCAGCGGGGCGGGCAGGTACCGGGTCTCGAGCGTCCCCTCGGGGCTCGACGTCACAGCGCCGCCTCGAGCCGTACGCCGGCCGCGGTGAGCCGCTCCCGCACCGCGCGGGCGAGCGCCACCGCACCGGGGGTGTCCCCGTGCAGGCAGAGGGTGCGCACGGGCAGGTCGAGGAGGGAGCCGTCGGCCGCCCGCACCCGTCGCTCCGCGGCGATCGAGAGCGCCTGGGCGAGCACCGCTTCCTCGTCGGCGAGCACGGCGCCCGGCTGCGTCCGGGGCATGAGCGTGCCGTCGGGGAGGTAGGCACGATCGGCGAAACCCTCGAGCACCACGGTCACCTCCGCCTCTTCGGCGATCCCGGCGACGGCCGTTCCCGGCGCGGCGACCAGCGGCAGCTCGCCGCCGAGCTCGACGAGGGCCCGCACCACCGCCGCGGCCTGCTCCGCGTGATGGGCGAGGGCGTTGTAGAGGGCGCCGTGGGGCTTCACCCCGCGCACGCTCGTGCCTTCCGCCCGGGCGATCGCGGAGAGCGCCCCGACCTGGGCAATCACCAGATCGGTGAGCTCGTCGGGAGCGATGTCGAGGAAGCGTCGGCCGAAGCCCTGCAGATCCGGGTAGGCGACGTGCGCCGTGATCGCGACCCCGTGCGCGGCCGCCGCCCGGCACGCGGCGCGCATCGTCGACGGATCCCCGGCGTGCCCGCCGCAGGCCACGTTCGCGGTGGTCACGATCTCGAGCAGCCCCGCATCATCGCCCATCGACCAGACGCCGAAGCCCTCGGCGAGATCGGCGTTGAGGTCGAGCGCGGCGGCGGTCATGCGGGGCGGCTCCTTCGGTGGCGCCGGCGGGGGCGGGCTGGTCGGGACGGGTGCGGAGGCCGTCGGACCTCCCCGACCATTGTCAGCCCCCGCGCGGCGGGCCGATAGTGTCGAGGGATGGAGCCGCGCCCCGCCGACCCGCCCGCCCCGAGCCGATCCGCCCCTGCCGACCCGCCGCTCGCGATCATTCCCGGCGAGCTGCCGGACCTCCCGGCCGGGCTCGGTGAGGCGAGCGATCCCGAGGCCCCGCTGCCCTTCGCCCGTGAGGACGTGCTCGCCGCCGAGGAGCTGCTGACCTGCACGGTCGACCAGCCCGAGCCGTTCCTCGTGCTCACCGACGAACAGCTCGTGGCCCTCGAGGGCCATGCCCGTCGCCAGCACACCGCGACCCCCTGGATCCGCGAGCACGCCGAGCAGCGCGCCCTGCTCGCCGGGTCCGCGCTGCGCGGGCTGCTCGCCGACGGCCGCGTGCGCCGGGTCCGGGAGGACGCCACCGGGCGGGTGCTCTGGCAGGCCGAGCCGCAGCTCGCCGCGTGCCTCGTGCTTCGCCGCACCGCTCCGCGCTTCACCACCGCCGAGCGCACCCGCGAGACCACCGCCGGGGTCGCGGTGGACCGCGTCCACCACTACGCCCATGCGGCCGGGGTCCTCGAGGAGGAGGTCACGGCCGAGGGGATGCACCGCTTCACGGTCCTCCGCGCCGAGCAGGTGCCCGAGCGCCTGCTGCGGCTGTGGGACCCCGAGGGTGTCGCCGGGCCGACGGGCGAACCGGTCGTGCTGCGGATCTCCACGCTCGACACCTCGCCGCTTGCGGCCGCGCTCGCCGCGACTCGCGCCATGACGCTCGTCACCGTCGCCGCGGCCGCGGAGGACGTCGTGCACCAGGCGAGCCTCTACGCGACCGGCGAGGAGGTGCTGCTCATGGAGGTGCTCGACCCGGCCTCGGACGATCCGCACCTCGAAATCCGCCGCGTCGACGCCGTCGATCTGCGCGCCCTCGCCGCGGTGCTCGTGGGCGGCGGCCCGGCGGAGGACCCGACGACCGACGGGCAGGATTCCGGCCCCGTCCGCTGACCGCTCACCGCCCGTCGGCTGCGCCGCCGGTTCCGCGCGCGTCCCCGACACGCTCCGCCCAGTGCCCGAGCACCTCCTCGAGTCGGCCGTGCAGGCGCAGCGTCGCCTCGGCGTCCCCGCGCGTCGGCCCGTCGTTGACGATCACCACCTCGCGGCCGTCGCGTCGGGCGGCGCGCACGAAACGCAGTCCCGACTGCACCGTGAGGGAGGAGCCCAGCACCAGCAGCACCTCCGCGGCCTCGAGCGCCGCGAAGGCGGCGCCCACAGTCTCCGGCCGGGCGGTCTCGCCGAAGAAGACGACGTCGGGCTTGAGTATCCCGCCGCACAGCGGGCAGGGCGGGTAGCGGAAGCTGCTGGTGCGGTCCACCTCGGCGTCGCCGTCGGGGGCCTGGGCGGCATCGGCCGCGAGTTGCGGCAGCCGGGCGGCCAGCTCGGGGTTCAGGGCGAGCAGCCGCGCGTGCAGGGCCGCGCGTTCCGAGTGCGCCCCGCAGTGCAGGCAGCGCACCCGGTCGAGGCGTCCGTGCAGTTCGATCACGGGGTCGGAGCCGGCCGCCGCGTGCAGACCGTCCACGTTCTGCGTGATCACCGCGGTCACGGGGAAGGCGGCGGGGCCCAGCGCCGCGAGCAGCCGGTGGGTGGCGCCGGGCCGGGCGCGCAGGAACTGCTCCCAGCCGACGGTGGAGCGGGCCCAGTAGCGGCGCCGCGCGAGGTCGTGCGCCCGGAACTCCTGCAGCGTCATGGGGGAGCGGGGCACGGCGTTCCGACCCCGGTAGTCCGGGAGCCCCGAGCCGGTGGACATGCCCGCGCCGGTCAGCACCGCCACGGGTCGTCCCGCGAGCAGTGCGAGGGCCGCGTCGAGTTCCGCCTCGCTGCTGCGGGCGCCGTAGGCGGCGCCGTCGAGCGGGCCCCAGGCGGGTACGCGCGGGGCTCCCCGCTGGGCGGGGGCGAGGCGGGCGGCCGGCGGGGCGGCGGTCGAGAACCAGCGGCCGACGTCGGCCGCGGGACCGACGGGGGCGGGGTCCTCGGGGATCATCGCTCCAGCGTAGGCGGCGACGGTCTGGGATCCGCGGGCGACGGATCGGGATCCGACGGAGACGGGTCGGGGTCCGACGGAGACGGGTCGGGGGCCGAGGCAGACGGGTGGGCGTCGGCGACGACGGCCGCGGCGTGCGGGGCCTCGTCCGTCTCCGCTTCTGGCTCCGTCTCCGGCCCCGTCGCTTCCCCCGTCGGTCCCCGTCGACGATCGCGCACCCGCCGGATCACGAACCAGATCGCCGCGACCAGCCCGATGCCGGCGACGATGAAGGAGTAGATCCGCACGAACGCCTCGAGCGCGGTGCCGCCGGCCTCCCCGAAGGCGTAGCCGGCGATCACGAACAGGGCGTTCCAGAGCGCGGAGCCGAGCCCGGTCGCCGCCGCGAAGAGCCAGACCGGCATCCGTTCGATGCCCGCGGGGATCGAGATGAAGGTGCGCACCATCGGCACGAAGCGGGCGATCGCCACCGCCGGGAACCCCCAGCGATCGAAGAAGCGCATGGCGACGTGCACGTCCTTCTCCTCGAGGAGGGGCAGGCGGCGCACCAGCGCGAGGGTGCGCGCGAGCCCCAGGGCCCGGCCGACGGCGTACACGCCGAGCCCGCCGAGCATCGAGCCCAGCGTCGTCCAGGCGATCGGGACCAGCACGTGTTGGCCGTTCGCGGCGGCGCTCACCCCGGCGAAGGGCAGCAGGATCTCTCCCGGGATCGGCGGGAACAGGGCCTCTGCCGCGATTACCAGCGCGATGCCCGGCCCGCCGAGGAGCTCCATCAGGGAGATCGCCCAGGCGGTGACGTCCATGGGTCTCCTCTCCGGGGCTGGCGGGCTGGCGGGCTGGCGGGCTGGGGCGGGCGGGGCGGGCTTGCGGGGCTGGCGGCGCGGGTGGGGCAGCGGGGCCGGCGGCGCGGGTCGGGTCGCGGCGGGGCGAGGTACGTGGCTCAGCGCGGCGACCGCGTGGGCGATGGCCGGGCTCGTGGCGGCGAGGCTACGGGCCGGGCGTGACAGGAGGGTGAACGGGGCGTGGAGCGGGCCCGGACAGCGCCCCGGGAGCGCGGGCGGCACCGCGCCGCGGAGTGCCCACGGCAACGATCCTGCAACGATTGCTGTGTTGCCGGTCACGGTGTTGACAAGAGCCGGGACAAGCGCTTTCCTTTGGGGACGTCGCGTCTATCCCCGGATGGACGAGCCGCTCCCGCCCCCTTATCCGAGGTGGTGGGCGAGGGTCGTCGGAATGAAACCTTTCATCGCCGGAGGGGGTGACGGGGCCGGGCGATCCACCGACGGGTCGCTCCACCGCCCCGGCGCCGCCACCCGACGCGCACCTGTCCGCTCGTCCGCCCTGGACACCTCGGCCACCCGGCCTCCCCGCTGGATCAAAGGAGATCTGATGTTCACTCGACGTTCCGCCCTCGCCCTGGGCATCACCGTCCCCGGCCTCGTCGGCCTCGCCGCCTGCGGGCCCAACGCCTCCGGCGGCAGCGGAGGCGGGGGCAGCGACGACGGCTCCGCCGACGCGGGCAGCCTGCGCCTGGCCTGGTGGGGCAACCCCACCCGCAACGAGAACACCGAGAACGTCGTGGAGGCCTACAAGGAGGTCGCCCCCGACGTCACCATCTCCCTCGAGCCCGGCGAGTGGTCCGGCTACTGGGACAAGCTCGCGACCCAGACCGCCGGCGGCGACTTCCCCGACATCGTGCAGATGGACGAGAAGTACCTCGCCGAATACGGCCAGCGCGGCGCGCTGCTCGACCTCGCCGGCGCGGGCCTGGACACCTCGGAGTTCGTCGAGGGCTCGGTCGCGGTGGGCGAGCTGCCCGACGTGGGTCTCGCCGCCATCAACGCCGGCCTGAACGCCTTCACCGTCCTCGCCAATCCCGCGGTCTTCGAGGAGGCCGGGGTCGAGGTGCCTGACGACACCACGTGGACCTGGGACGACCTCATCGACCTCGCCACGAAGATCTCCGAGGCCACCCCCGACGGCACCTACGGCATGACCCAGATGGGCACCGTCCAGGGCCTCTTCCAGCTGTGGGTTCGCCAGGCCGGCCAGGACCAGTACCAGGACGGGGCGGCCGGCTTCGACGCCGCGACCGCCACCGAGTGGTTCGAGTGGTCCAAGAAGATCCAGGACTCCGGCGCGGGCCCGAACGCGAGCGTCTCCGTCGAGGACTCCTCCCAGTCCATGGACCAGTCGCTGTTCGGCACCGGCAAGATCGCCATGACCGTCGCCTGGTCCAACCAGGTCGTCGCGCACGACGCGATGCACGACGGCTCGCTCGTCGTGCTGCGCCCGCCGTCGGTCGCGGGCTCCGCCGCCGAGGCGCAGCTCTGGTACAAGGCCTCGATGTACTGGGCCGTCTCCGCGAAGACCGCGAACCCCGAGGCCGCCGTCGCCTTCGTCGACTTCCTCGTGAACACCCCCGAGGCCGGGAAGATCCTCTCCGTCGAGCGCGGCGTGCCCGGCAACCTCGTCGTGCGCGAGGCGATCGTCCCGGACCTCGACGCGTCCAACACCAAGGCCGTCGACTACCTCAACGCCATCGAGTCCGAGCTCGGCGCCCCGCCGGAGATCACCCCGCAGGGCGGCGGCGAGTTCGAGTCGATCCTGACCCGCGCCGGGGAGGACATGCTGTTCGGCAACATCTCCACGGCGGACGCCGGTCAGCGCCTGCTCGACGAGCTCAACTCGGCGCTGTCCTGACCATCGTCCGTACGAGAACCGCAGCCTGTCCGGCGGGGCCGATGGAGGAGTTCCCCCGTCGGCCCCGCACCGGGCCGGCACCACAGAAGGGAGACGACGGATGAGCGCTGTCGGAGAGCTCAGCCAGATCCTGTCGCGCAAGAAGCGCGGCGGGCCCCGTGAGAAGCATCCGGACAACAAGGCCGGCCTGGTGTTCATGACGCCGTGGCTGCTGGGTCTGCTGGGCATCACCATCATCCCGATGGTCGCCTCGCTGTACCTGTCGTTCACGGACTACTCGATGCTCGCCGCCCCGGAGTGGGTGGGCCTCGAGAACTACATCGACATGGCGAGCGACTCGCGGCTGCGCAACTCGCTCGTGGTGACCTTCACCTACGTGCTGGTGGGGACGCCGCTGCAGCTGATCGCGGCGCTGCTGCTCGCGGTGCTGCTCAATCAGGGCATGAAGGGCCTGTCCTTCTACCGCTCGGTGTTCTACCTGCCCTCGCTGCTCGGCGGCTCGGTCGCCATCTCGATCCTGTGGCGGCAGATGTTCGGCGCGAACGGCCTGGTCAACCAGTTCCTGGGGGCGCTCGGCTTCACGAACCTGCCGGGCTGGGTCTCGAACCCGGACACGGCGCTGTGGACGATCATCCTGCTGCACGTGTGGACCTTCGGGTCGCCGATGATCATCTTCCTCGCCGGCCTGCGCCAGATCCCGCAGATGTACTACGAGGCCGCGAGCGTGGACGGCGCCTCGAAGGTGGCGCAGTTCTTCCGGATCACGATCCCGCTGCTCACCCCGATCATCTTCTTCAATCTGGTGCTGCAGGTGATCAACGCGTTCCAGACCTTCACGCAGGCGTTCGTGGTCTCGGGCGGGACCGGCGGTCCGTCGGATTCGACGATGTTCTACACGCTGTACCTGTACCAGAAGGGCTTCACGCAGTTCGACATGGGCTACGCCTCCGCGATGGCCTGGCTGCTGCTGGTGATCGTCGCGATCTTCACCGCGATCAACTTCTTCGTCTCCAAGTTCTGGGTGCATTACGATGACTGATCTCTCCGTGACCTCGCCGGATGTGTCCGGCCGCCCCGCGACGACGTCCGCGAGCGACGTCCCCCTGCGCCATCACAACCGGCATCTCCTGCGCCGCGGCCTGAAGCACGTCTTCATGATCGTGGCGAGCCTCGCGATGATCTATCCGCTGCTGTGGATGGTCGTCTCCTCGCTCCGCCCGAACGACGAGATCTTCCGCAATCCCTCGCTGTTCCCGGTCAGCTTCGACATCGACAATTATGTGCGGGGCTGGACGGCGCAGTCGTTCGACTTCTCGCATTACCTGTTGAACTCGACGATCCTGGTCGTCGGCTGCGTGATCGGCAATCTGTTCGCCTGCACGGTGACCGCCTACGCCTTCGCGCGGCTGCGGTTCTGGGGCCGGAACGTGGCCTTCGCGGTCATGCTGATGACGCTCATGCTGCCGATCCACGTCGTGATCGTGCCGCAGTACATCATGTTCTCCCAGACCGGCTGGGTGAACACGATGCTGCCCCTGATCCTGCCGAAGTTCCTGGCCACGGACGCATTCTTCATCTTCCTGATGGTGCAGTTCATCCGCGGCATCCCGAAGGAGCTGGACGAGGCGGCGCGCATCGACGGCTGCGGTCATTTCCGGATCTTCTTCCGGGTGATCCTCCCGCTCATGCTGCCGGCGCTGGCGACCACCACGATCTTCACCTTCATGTGGACGTGGAACGACTTCTTCGGTTCGCTGATCTACCTGACCACGCCGGACAACTTCACGGTGCCGCTCGCCCTGCGCGCCTATCTCGACACGCAGGGGTCCTCGGACTGGGGCGCCATGTTCGCGATGTCGGTGGTGTCCCTGATCCCGCTGTTCTTCGTGTTCCTCTTCGGTCAGCGCTTCCTGATCAAGGGCTTCGCGACGACCGGCATCAAGTAATCCCGAGGGCGGGGCCGCGCGCCGGCCCCGCCCGTTCCGGGCAGAACTTCCACAGACTTGGGCGAATTCGGCGGCTATTCCCCCCAGTCTGCGGGGGTTCTGAGCGAAGGCGCCTCACCGCGCCACGTCCGCCGCCCTCGCCCACGCCCGCCCCCACCGCCACCCAGCCACCACACCGCTCTACCCAGGAGAGACATGCGCACCCGCTACGCCCTGATCGGATCCGGCCACCGGGCCCAGATGTACCTCGACGCGATCGCCGGCCCCCACGCCGACGTCGCCGAGCTCGTGGCCCTGATCGACGTGAACCCCGCCCGTCGGGAGTTCCATCGCGATCGGGTCCCGGCCTTCGCGGACGTCCGCCTGGGCGGTCCGGAGGAGCTCGAGGCGATCATCGCCGAGGAGAAGGTGGACCGGGTGATCGTCACGAGCGTCGACCGGCTCCATGCCGAGCACGTGGTGCGCGCCCTCGACGCCGGCGCCGACGTGGTGGTGGAGAAGCCGCTCACCATCGATGCGCCCTCGGCCCGCTCGATCCAGGAGGCCATCGACCGCACCGGCCGCAGCGTGGTCGTCACCTTCAACTACCGCTACAGCCCCCGGAACACTGCGCTCAAGCAGCTCATCGCCTCGGGCGAGATCGGGGAGGTCGTCTCCGTGAACTTCGAGTGGGTGCTCGACACGCAGCACGGCGCCGACTACTTCCGCCGTTGGCACCGCGACAAGACCAATTCCGGCGGCCTGTTCATCCACAAGGCCGCCCACCACTTCGACCTCGTCAACTGGTGGATCGCGGACACCCCGGTGCGGGTCTACGCGCGCGGCGGCCTGCGCTTCTACGGGGCCGATGCCGCCGCCTCGCGCGGCCAGGCGCCCCTGCCCGAGCGCGGCACCCACGACGGCGCCCACGACCCCTTCGAGCTGGACCTCCGCTCCGACGAGCGGCTCGAGGCCCTCTACCTGAAGGCCGAGGAGCACGACGGCTACCTCCGCGACCGTTCCGTGTTCGACACCGGCATCACCGCCGAGGACAACCTCACCGCGCTGGTCGACTACGCGCGCGGCCCGGTGCTCACCTATGCCCTGAACGCGCACAGCCCCTGGGAGGGCTACCGCGTCGCCGTCAACGGCACGGCGGGCCGCGCCGAGCTCGAGGTCATCGAGCGCGCCGAGGTAGTCCAGAAGGGCGAGGACGGACGGGCGCATGTGGACCCGAGCGCCGTCGCCGTCACCACCGAGGACTCGGGCGTGCGCGAGCGCGGCGAGCGGCTCGTGGTGCAGAAGCACTTCGCCGCCGCGCAGGAGGTCGAGATCCCGGAGGGCGTCGGCGGGCACGGCGGCGGCGATGCGCTGCTGCTCCGCGACGTCTTCGTCGGCCCGGCCGAGGACGAGCTGGGCCGGCCCTCCGACCACCGCGACGGGCTGCGCGCGATCAGCGTCGGCATCTGCGGCAACGAGTCCCTCGCGACCGGGCTCCCGGTCGACGTCGCCGAGTTCCTGGGCCTGGACCTCCGCCGGGAGGACGCGACCGAGGGCGCCACGGCATGAGTCCGGCCGCAGCGGATCCGTCGGCGACCGGGGCCGACGGCGGGACCGATGAGCGGGGTGCGGGTGCGGGTGCGGGGACGAGCGCGGCCCCGGTGCGGGTCGCGCTCGTGGGGACCCGCGGCTTCGGCCGCGTCCACCTCGAGAACCTCGCCCGGCTGACCGCGGCGGGCCTCGCGGACCTGGTGGGCGTGGTCGACATCGCCGAGCCCCCGGCGGAGCTCGCCGCGATCCACCACCCGAGCCTCGAGGAGCTGCTCGCGGCGTTGCCCGGCGAGGCCTCGCCCGAGGTGGTCATCATCGCCACGCCGATCGACACGCACGTGCCGCTCGCGACCGCGGCGCTCGCCGCCGGCTGCCACGTCTACCTCGAGAAGCCACCCGTGCCGGAGCTCGGCGAGCTGCGCACCCTGCAGGAGACGGCCGACGCCGCGGGCCGCAGCCTGCAGGTCGGCTTCCAGGCCCGCGGCGGCGGCGGGGTCGACGCGCTCATCGACCTCCTCGCCACCGGGGAGCTGGGAGCGGTCCGCGCCGTCCGCGCCTACGGGGCGTGGCAGCGCGATCGCGCCTACTACCAGCGCTCCCGCTGGGCGGGCCGGCGCCGGCTCGACGGCCGACGGGTCGCCGACGGCGTCGCCACCAACCCGCTCGCCCACTCGGTGCACGCGGCCCTCGCGATCGCCGGGATGACCCGCGTCGAGGACGTCGCCCGGGTGACCACGGAGCTGCGTCGAGCCCACGACATCGAGGCCGACGACACCAGCTTCCTGCGCGTCGAGCCCGCCCCGGGCGGCACGGGCGAGCCCGCCCGGCCGACGGTCCTCGCCGCGCTCACCACCACCGCGCCGACCCAGGGCGCGCCGTGGGTCGAGGTCCTCGGCGAGAACGGCTCCGCCCGCCTCTGGTACACCGAGGACCGGGCGGAGGTCACCGCCGCCGACGGCACCGTCACCGCGCACGAGTACCCGCGCACGGACCTGGTCGAGAACCTGCTGGCCCACGTGCGCGATCCGCAGGTCGCGCTGATCAGCCCGCTCGCCTCGACCGGGGCGTTCAGCGCGGTGCTCGAGGCGATCCAGTCCGTGCCCGATCCGCTGCCGATCGACGCCGGCTCCGTGACCTGGGAGGGGGACGGCGAGGCCGCGCACCCGGTCGTCGACCGCATCGAGGAGGTGCTCCTCGAGTCCCTCGACCGGGGGGAGCCCTTCTCCGGCCTGGGCCTGCCCTGGGCACGGGAGGACGCGATCGCGACCTGGACCCCGCCCGCCCCCTGAGCACAGGGCGCGGTGCCGACGGTTCCTCCCGCCGGTGCCGTGCCTCGCGTCGTCCGCCGCCCGACAGTCCCCGTCGCCGTCCCCGGAGAGTCATGACCGTCCGCCAGCTGCTCGACCGACTCGAGACCCCCGATCCTGCGGCGCGGCCGATGATGCGCTGGTGGTGGTTCGGTCCCGACGTCGAGGACGCCGAGATCGACCGGGAGCTGCGGGCGATGGCCGCGGCCGGGCTCGGCGGGGCGGAGATCTCCTTCGTCTACCCGCTGCGCGAGGGTGCCCCGGACTACCTCTCCGACGAGGTGCTCGGCCACGTCCGTCATGCGGCGGACGCCGCCCGCGACCTGGGGCTGCGTCTCGACGTGACCCTCGGCTCGGGCTGGAGCTACGGCGGCGGGCACATCGGCCCCGAGCACGCGGCACGACGGGTGCGGTCCGAGCGGCGCGACCTCGGCCCCGAGGAGCGGACCCTCGAGATCGTGCCCACCTGGCCCGGCGACGCCCCGCTCGCCGTGCACCTCGGCGACGGCTTCCCGCCGCGTACCTGGGAGGCCCTGCCGCTCGATCCGCTGGCGGGCCACGGTGCCGTCTCGTCCGACGGTCCCGCCGCGCTCGGGCGCACCGCGGCTGCGGTCGCCCCCCACGCCGTCGGCCCCGGCGTCCGCGTACGGATCCCCTCCGGTCGCGGCCCCCGCACGCTGCTGATCACCTGGTCCGAGACCACCGGCCAGCAGGTCAAGCGCGCCGCCGCGGGCGCCGAGGGGCCGGTGCTCGACCATTTGAACCCGGCCGCGGTGCGCCATCACCTCGACCACGTGGGCGGGCGGATCCTCTCCGCCGTCCCCGCCGAGCTGCTCGGCAGCGTCTTCTGCGACAGCCTCGAGGTGTACGAGGCGAGCTGGACCCCCGACCTGCCCGAGCAGTTCCGGGCCCGCCGCGGCTACGACCTCCTCCCGCTGCTCCACCTGCTCACGGTCGACGGCCCCGGCTCCGCGACACTGCGGGAGGACTTCGGCCTCACCCTCTCCGAGCTGGTCGAGGAGGGGTTCGTGCAGACCTGCCGCGACTGGGCGGAGGAGCACGGGGTGCGCTTCCGCCTGCAGGGCTACGGCGAGCCGCCGATCACGCTGAGCGCTCAGCGCCGCGCCCACCTGATCGAGGGTGAGGGCGCCGGCTGGACCTCGCTGACCCAGTCCCGCTGGGCCTCGTCGGCCGCGCATCTCGAGGAGCGCGAGGTCGTGACCAGCGAGGTGTGGACCTGGGTGCACTCCCCGTCCTTCCGGGCGACGCCCCTGGACCTGCTCGGCGAGGCGCACGAGCACCTGCTGCTGGGGATCACGGGCTTCGTCGGCCACGGCTGGCCGTACTCGGCGCCGGACGCCCCCGGCCTCGGCTGGACCTTCTACGCCGCCGGCGCCCTCGACGACCGCAACACCTGGTGGCCCGCGATGGGCGAGCTCACCGACCACCTCACGCGGCTGAGCGGGGCGCTGCGCCTCGGCCGACCCGGCGCCGACGTGGCCCTCTACCTGCCCTACGCCGACGTCCGCTCCCGCCTCGGCACCGGCCACGACCTGTGGCGCGCCTGCCGCGCCCACATCGGCGAGGAGATCCCCGCCGCGATCCGGCGCGCCGGCTACGACCTCGACCTGGTCGACGACGACGCGCTCGAGGCCCTCGACCCCACGGCCTACCCGCTCGTGGTCCTGCCGCACGTGACGCGGCTGCCCGCGGCGACCGCGCGCTGGCTCGACCGGGTGCGCGCCGCGGGCGGCAGGGTCCTGGCCGTCGACTCCCCGGCCTATCCCGCGGGCACCCCCGTCGCGCGGCTCGCGGAGGCGCTCGCGGGCACCGCCGCGCTGGACCATTCCCAGCTCTCCCTCGCCGCCCGCCAGGCCGGTCGGGCCGGCACGAACCCGCTGACCACGGCGCTGCAGGCGGTGCTCGACCCGCCGGTGCGGATCGTCGGCGGAGGCGGCGAGATCGGCGTGGTGCGGCGCCGCTTCGAGGACGGAGACGCCTACTTCCTCGCCAACACCGGCCCCACGCCCCGCACCCTGCGCCTGACCCTGCGCGAGGCGCGATCGCACCTCGTCGCGGTCGATCCGTCGACCGGGGTGCGGCGTGCTCTCCCGGCCGACGGCGGCGCGCTGCGCCTCGAGCCCTACGAGGCGGTGCTCCTCGTCGCGAGCGACGTCGAATACCGGCCGACGGGGGCCGGTGAGAGGGCCGCTGGCAGCGCTGAGCAGACCGTTGCTGACGGCACGGGGAAGACCGCCGCGGGAGCCGCCGGGCCCGCCGATGCCGACGGTCTCGCCCCGGCCGCCGGCACGGCCCTGCCGCTCGCCGGCCCCTGGACCCTCCGCCATGGCGATCGGGAGCCTGCCGCGGTGCAGTTGCCGCTGCTGCGCGACGGTGCGGCGACCGCCGACCGCCTCCCGCTGATCCTCGAGACGACGCTGACCCTCACCGCCGAGCAGGCCGCGGGCCGGATCGTGCTGGACCTCGGCGAGGGCACCCCGCTCGCGCCGACGCCCGGGGCGATGGGCTACCGCGCCCTGCTCGACGCGCCGGTGCGGGAGATCGCGATCGTGGAGCTCGACGGGCGTGAGCAGGGGATCCTGTGGCGGCCGCCGTACCGGCTCGACCTCACGGGGCGGCTCGGCGCGGGCGAGCACACGCTGCGGCTCGTGATCCACGGGACGACCGCCCCCGCGTCGGCCGTCGACGCGCACGCGGGGCCGATGGTCGTCGCCGCGCACGCCGCCTACGGCGAGCGGTTCCAGATGCAGCAGCTCGACCGGCTGCTGGATGGCACCGCTGTCGGCCTCGGCGCCGTGCCGCTGCTCCGCCTCGGCTGATCAGGAACGGGCGGCCTCCGCGCGCGCCGTCCCGCGGCGGACCACCGCGATGACCAGCGTGTGCGCGAGCATCACGACGGCGAGGGCGAGGCCCGCCCCGCCGAGCGTCGCGTACATCGGGATCGCCCCGGCCTCGAGCCGGGCGGCGAGGGTAGTGAGCGGGACGATCGTGGCGGGCAGGAGCGCCGAGGCCGAGAGCAGGAGCAGGGCGAGGGCCGGCAGGACAAGCGCGAACGGGGACCATCGGGTCACCACCGCCGCGGGCACGAGCAGCACGCCCCCGGCGAGGATCAGCAGGAGCGGGAGCACGCGGAAGGACGCATCGAAGGTCCGCAGCGCGAGCATCGGGCCCATCGCCAGACCCTGAGACAGGAGCGCCGCCGCGACCAGCAGCACGAGCGGCACCAGCAGGACCCCCACCACGTGCAGGGCGACATGGGTGCGGCTGCCGCGGCGGGCGAGCACGAGCGCGATCCCCATGCCGCCCAGCAGCATCCCGACCGAGAGCAGCAGGCCGTGAGACAGGCTCGTGGCCGCGGCGAGGGACCAGGTCCCCGGCAGGACTCGCGCCAGGGCGAACGTGAGCGCCGGCACCGCGAGGAACAGCAGGGATATCAGGCCCGTCGCCCCGCCCGCGAGGAGCCCCGCGGAGCTCATGAGCCCCGAGAGCACGACCGCCGCGAGGAGCAGCAGCCCCGCCCCGAGCACCGCGACGTACAGCCACGCCCTCGGCAGGGCCAGGAACTCGCTCACGCTGAACGCCCAGGGGTTCCGGAGCACATGGTTCTGCCAGGCGGAGCCGCCCCAGCTGATCAGCAGCAGCGAGATCGGGGTGAGGACCAGGCCGAGGAGCCCGGTCACGACCCGGGCGATCCAGCCCGAGCCGCGGGATGCGGAGGCTCGGGGGACGGCAGGTGCGGGGATGGTGCTCATCGGGACCTCCGGGCGGCGCGAGACCCCGGGGCATCCCGTGGGTCAGGGTCGGCGGGGTCGCTCGTGCTGCCGCAGTCGTCCCCCGCTGCTCCACGCGAGCATAGGCCGTGACCCTGGCTCGAGCACCCGTGCCGGCTTCGGCTCTCGCGCCGGTTCCGGCTCCCGCGCTCAGCGCTCCGGCTGCATCCCGGCGAGGATCTCGAGGATCTCGTCGGCCGCCTCGGAGGTCGAGCGCTGCTCGAACAGCGCCTCCTCGGCGATGCGGGTGTACTCGTCGCCGAAGCCGACGGCGCTCGCCGGGGTGACCACCGGGGGCTTCACGACCTCCTCCTGCATCTCGAGGGCGAAGTCGAGGGAGACCAGCTCGTTCTCGGTGAGCAGCGGGCGCACCGCCTCCTGCGCCGCCGGGAAGGCGGGGATGCCGCGCTCGATCTTGAGGATCTCCGCGGCCTTCTGGTCGGTGAGCATGAAGCCGGTGAGGGCCGCGGCGGCCGCCGGGTCCGCGGTCTTCGCCCCGATCGACCAGTACATCGACGCCTTATTGACCATGTTCGCCTGGCCGCTCGTGCGCGCCGGCATGCGCAGCAGCTTCAGCGGCTCGCCGGTGGAGTCCTGGAAGGTGAGGATCTGGGAGCTCGGCACCTGCTGGAAGGCGCAGCCGTTGGTGGCGAACATGCCCTGCTCGAGGCTCGCGGAGGAGTTCTCGACCTGCGCCGCGGCGGCGGGCGCCGCTCCGGTCGCGGCGAGGGAGAGGGCGAAGTCGAGCAGCGAGACGATGGTGTCCTTGGTGACGCCCTGCTCGTCCTCGCGGGGGAAGAGCTGCTCGTTGTTCGTCTGCCGCGCCCAGGCGGCGAGGTCGCCCGAGCCGCCGCCGAAGCCGCTCGTGCCGAAGACCTGCTCCCCGGAGGACTTCCCCCACTCGGACAGCTCCTGGCAGAGCGCCAGGAAGTCGTCCCAGGTCCAGGTGGTGTCATCCGGCAGGGCGATCCCGGCCGTCTCGAGCAGGGTCGGGTTCATGCCGGTCGCGTAGAGGTTGAAGCCGTTGGGGGCGCCGACGAGTCGGCCGTCGGCGAGGCGGCCCGTCTCCAGGATCGCCTCGTCCATGCCCGAGAGGTCCAGGCCCTCGGCCGACTCGAGGTCGAGCAGCGAACCCTCGGTCCCATAGGAGTCGATGTAGGCCTCGTCCATCTGGATGATGTCCGGGGCGGTGCCGCCCGCGGTCTGGGTGGCGAGCTTGTCCCAGTAGCCCGACCAGTCGCTGTACTCCGGCGAGAGGGTGACATCGGGGTGGTCGGCGCTGTAGAGGTCCAGCACCTCCTGGGTCAGACCCGCACGCAGCTCCGCGCCCCACCAGTAGATGCGCAGCCCGCCCGCCTCGGAGCCGCCGCTGTTGGGGCCGCACGAGGCGAGGGCGGGCACCGCGGCGGAGGCGGCGAGGAGCGCGAGGGCACGACGTCGGCTGAGCTGGGGGCGAGAGGTGTGCTGGGAGTTCATGGTGTCTCCGATCGGGACGGCGGCGGTGCCGGGCGCGAGCCGCAGTGCTCACGTGGGAATGACGGGTCCGGGGGTGGTCTTCTTCAGAAGGATGGGGGAGGGGCTCACCGTGGTCAAGCGGTTTCCGACGGTTGCGGGACGCGGGTGGGACGCGGGCCGGATGGCGTCGGCCGCCGCGGCCCGGCCGGCCGCGCGCCGCGCCCCGTCGGTCAGAGGGTGTGCGTGCCGCCGGTGACGGTGCGGGTGGTGCCGTCGGGCAGCACCAGGTCCGCCTCCACGCCGTCGGGGATCGTCGCCTCGAGGTGGAAGCCGCCGTCGGCCTGCGACTGGGACCACGACACCTCGATCCGGCCGGCCGCCGAGTCGTAGACGCCCTTCGCCCAGTCGAGGCCCGGGCCCGGGGTGGGCTGGATCCGGATGCGACGGTAGCCGGGCTCCGCGGCGCGGATGCCGAGGATGACCTGGTAGATCCAGTCGGCGACGGCGCCGAGCGCGTAGTGGTTGAAGCTCGTCATCTCGCCGGGGTTGATGGAGCCGTCGGGGAGCATCGAGTCCCAGCGCTCCCAGATGGTGGTCGCGCCCATCGAGACGGGGTAGAGCCACGAGGGGCAGCCCTCCTCGAGCAGCAGGCGGTAGGCGTGCTCCACGTGCCCGGTTTCCGAGAGCGCCCAGGTCACGAAGGGCGTCCCGGCGAAGCCGGTCGAGACCTTGTAGCCCGCCGCCTCGACGACCTCGGCCAGGCGCGCCGCGGACTTCTCGCGGGTGGCCGGCTCGAGCAGGTCGAAGGCGATGGCGAGGGCATACACCGTCGCGCAGTCCGAGTGGATGATGCCGTCCTCGCCCACGTACGCCTCGGTGAAGGCGGCGAGGGTGCGGTCGGCGAGGGCCTGCCAGCGCTCGGCCCCGTCGGCCTCGCCGATCAAGCGCGCGGTCTCCGCGGCGAACCGGGCGGAGCGCACCAGGCAGGCGGTCGCGACGACGGCCTTGTCGGCCTTCGCGTCGGCCGCGCGCTCCGGCGGCGCGTCCGGGTCGAGCCAGTCGCCGAACTGGAAGCCCTCGTCCCACAGGCCGCTGGGGGACAGGGCCCGCTCCACGGACTCGAGGTGGAGCACCATCCCGGGGTACTGGGCGCGCAGGCGATCGAGGTCGCCGTAGGCGGTCCACAGCGCTTCGGCCACCCATACGGAGGCGTCGCCCCAGATGGCGGTGGGGGTGCCCCAGCCGTCGGGGGATGCCTTCATGGACTCCATGCCGCCGCCGAGCTTGAGGTTGTCCGGGACCACGAAGGGCACGATGCCGCGCGGATTCTGCTCGGCCTCGGCGTGCAGGTCCAGGAGCCAGGTGTGCAGGAAGTCGCCGACGTCGAACTGGAAGGCGGCGGTCGCGGCATAGGCGGCGATGTCGCCGGTCCAGCCCAGGCGCTCATCGCGCTGCGGGCAGTCGGTGGGGACGGCGAGGAAGTTGCCGCGCTGGGACCAGATCGAGTTGCTGATCAGCTGGTTCACACCCGCGTGGGAGCTCTCGAACCAGCCGGTCCGTTCGATGTCCGAATGGACGACGACCGCCTCGATGTCGTCGGCGGTGAGCTCGCCCGGCCAGCCCGTGACCTCGGCGTAGCGGAAGCCGTGGAAGGTGAAGGTCGGTTCGAAGGTCTCGCCGTCGGGATCGCCCGCGAGGATCAGCGAGTCGGTGGCCTTCGCGGTGCGCAGCGGTCGGGTGCCGAGCTCCTCGTGCTCGAGCACCTCGGCGTGACGCAGCGTGATCTCGGTGCCCTCGGGGCCGGTGACGGTGAAGCGCAGCCAGCCCACGAGGTTCTGCCCGAAGTCCAGGAGGGTCTTCCCCGAGGGGGAGGTCCAGACCTTCTCCGGTCGGCGCGACTCGTGGCGCGTGATCAGGGGCGAGGTGTGCTCGACGAGGGTCTCGCGGTCGATCTCGGCGACGATCACCGGCTGGGGGTCGCCCGCCTCGAGCCGCCGGTCCTCGCGCTGGCCGTCGTAGATGGTCGCGAAGGTGATCGCGGAGGCGGTCGCGGTCCACGCCTCGTCGGTGACGACGGTCTGGGTGGCGCCGTCCGCGAAGGTGATCTCGAGGGCGGCGAGGAAGGCGTTGCCGTCGCCGTAGTTGGTCTTCGGCTCGCCGAACCCGAAGTCGCCGTTCCACCAGCCGCGGCCGAGCAGCGCGGTCAGCGCGACCTCGTCCGTGCCCTCGCGGACCTGCGCGGTGACGTCGACCTCCTGCACCTGCAGGCGGGATTCGTACGTGGACCAGCCCGGGTTCAGCACCGACTCGTCGGCGGGCAGCCCGTTGACCTGCGCCTCGTACACGCCGTGGGCGGTCGCGAGGAGACGGGCCGAGGCGACCTGCGCGGCCGGCTGCTCGAGGCCGACGGTGCGGGCGAGCACCGGGGCGCGGCCGCCGAGATCCGGTGCGGCGATCGCCGTCGCCGCGGAGAGGGCGGGGAAGAGGGTGGTGTCGGGGGTGTGCGACATGGGGTGCGGTCCTCGGATCACATCGTCGGGTGAGGGGCGGTTCGGATCGGTGTCGTCAGGACCGGGGTCTCGGGCGCCGACGGCGGCGTGCACGGTGCTGCAACGACGGGCGCCGGAGCGCAGTGAGCTGGGCGACCTGATGAAACGACTCAAGCAAGCATGAGTATTCCAGGTCTCGAGGAGGAGTGCCAGGGCGTCCGACCAGGTGATCGACGCCCGGCAAGCGGTTTACACGTTTCAGACGGCGTCCTATCCTGTCCGTCATCCCACGGGGGCAGGGCCGTGCGAACCACTTGGCGCACCGCGCCGCCGTCGGCCGCCGGACCGACGAGCTCCGCCGGACCGGCTCTCCCCGCCGGACCCGCTCGCCCCGCCGCACCGATCGAAGGAGATCGCCATGCCTCGCCCCCTCCCGCTCCTCACCGACCGCCGCACCGTCCTCGGCGCCTCCGCCGCCTCGCTCGCCGTGCTGGGCCTCGCCGCGTGCGGCCCGAACGCCGCCGGCGGCGGGGGAGGCGGTTCCGACGCCGGCGGCGGGAACTCCTTCCGCTTCGGCTGGTGGGGGAACGCGAAGCGCGACGAGCTGACCCAGCAGGCCCTCGCCGCGTACCAGGAGGTCGCGCCGGACGTGACGATCTCGCCGGAGCCCGGCGACTGGGGCGGCTACTGGGACAAGCTCGCCACCCAGGTCGCCGGCGGCGACGCCCCCGACGTGATCCAGATGGACGAGGGCTACCTCGCCGAGTACGCGAGCCGCGGCATCCTCACCGACCTCTCCACCACCGCGCTGACCACCGACGCCTTCGATCCCGCGGCCCTCGAGGCCGGGCGCGTCGACGATGGCCTCTATGCGATCAACGCGGGCATCAACGCGCCGGTGCTGCTCGCCAACCCGGCCGTCTTCGAGGAGGCGGGGGTCGACCTGCCCGACGACACCACCTGGACCTGGGACGACCTCGTCGACATCGCCACCCGCATCTCCGAGGCGACGCCCGAGGGGACCTACGGGGTGCAGCAGTTCGGCACGGCCGGCGGCCCGCCGCTGACGGTCTTCCTGCGCCAGCTCGGCGCGGAGCGCTTCAGCGCCGAGGGCGGCATCGGCTACACCGCCGAGCAGCTCGCCCAGTGGTGGGAGCTCACCCTGCGCCTGCAGGACTCCGGTGCCGCCCCGGAGGCGTCGATCGCCGTCGAGGAAGCCGGCCAGACCGTCGACCAGACTCTGTTCGCGACCGGGAAGTGCGGCCTGCAGGCCCAGTGGTCCAACCAGGTCGTCACCCTCGACCAGTCCCTCGGCGGCACCGCGATCGTGCTGCGCATGCCGTCGATGACCGGCTCGGCCGCCGAGGCGAAGCTCTGGTACAAGGCGTCGATGTACTTCTCGGTCTCCGCGAGCTCGGAGAACGCCGAGGCGGCCGTCGCCTTCGTCGACTGGATGGTGAACAGCCCCGATGCCGGGAAGATCCTGCTCGTCGAGCGCGGCGTGCCCGCGAACCTCGAGGTGCGCGAGGCGATCGTCGGCGACCTCGGCGAGTCCGACCGCAAGGCCGTCGACTTCATCGAGGCCATCGCCGAGGAGCTGGGCGAGGCGCCGCCGCTCACCCCGCCCGGCGGCGGCGCGGTCGACGACGCGATCACCCGCCACGCCGAGGACGTCCTGTTCGGGCGCAGCGACCCCGCGACCGCCGCACAGGCCGTCGTCGACGAGGCGCAGAGCCTGCTGGGCTGACCCGGGGCGATACTGTCACCCCAGGCGGCCCCGAACACGGGGCCACCTGCGGGACGAGGGAGGGCCATGGCCGCAGGACGACTGGTGAGCATGAAGGAGGTCGCCGCCGCCGCGCAGGTGTCGGTCGGCACGGTCTCGAACGTCCTCAACCGGCCCGAGATCGTCTCCCCCGACCGCCGCGAGCGGGTCGAGGCGGCGATCGCCGAGCTCGGGTACGTGCGCAACGACGCCGCCCGCCAGCTCAAGGTGGGCACCTCGCGGACCGTCGGCGCGATCGTGCTCGACTCCGGGAACCCCTTCTACGCGCAGCTGGTGAGCGGCATCGAGTCCGCCGCGGAGGCCTCGTCCCTCGCCGTGATCGCGGGCTCCACCGGGAACCGTGAGCAGCGCGAGCGCCTGTACCTGTCCCTGTTCGAGGAGCAGCGGGTGCGGGGCATCCTGCTCGCCTCCGCCGGCGGGACCCGGGACCTGGTTGACGGGATCCGTCGCCGCGGCACGCCCGTCGTGCTCGTGGAGAGCGGGGCCGACGCCGCGGGCGGCTCCTCGGTGAGCGTCGACGACGTCGCCGGGGGCGCGATCGCGGTGCAGCATCTCGTGGGGATCGGCCGACGGCGCATCGGCGTGCTCGCCCCCCGCCGCGATCTGCGGCAGGTCGCGGATCGCCTGCGCGGAGCGCAGCAGGCCGCCGCCGAGGCGGGCGCCGAGATCGAGGTGCTCGACGCCGACGACCTCAGCGTCCTCGCCGGCCGCACGGTGGGCGAGGAGATCGTCTCCCGGCCGCGGGCGGAGCGGCCCGACGCGGTGTTCTGCGTCAACGACCTGCTCGCCGTCGGCGTGCTGCAGGCCTTCGCCTTCCGCCACCAGGTCGCGGTGCCCGAGGAGATCGCGCTCGTCGGCTACGACGACATCGCCTTCGCCCGCTCGACCGTCGTGCCCCTGACCTCCGTCGCCCAGCCCGCCGACCTCATGGGCCGCACCGCCCTCGCCCTGCTCGAGGAGCAGGTGCTCAGCGACGACGCCCCACCGCGGCAGGTCAGCTTCACTCCGACTCTCGTCGAGCGCGAGTCGACGACGGGCTGAGGGGGATCAGCGCTCGCCCTGCGAGCCCGACGGCGTGAACACCTCGAGCTCCACGCTCGCCCGCACCAGGTGACGGATCGCGCCGGGCTCGTCGGGGACGGCGCCGAGGGCGCGGGACTGGATCGCGACGTTGCCGAGCGCCGTCGCCTCCATCGGCCCGGCGATGACCTCGATGCCGAGCGCGTCGGCCGTGAGCTGGTTCAGCAGGGCGTTGCGGCTGCCTCCGCCGACCACGTGCAGCCGGTCAGGGAGCGCCACACGGGCGAGGCGGCAGGCGGCCTGCAGCTCGTCGCGGTAGGTCTCGGCGAGGGACTCGAGGATGCAGCGCACCAGCTCGGCGGGGGTGCGGGGGAACTCGTCCTCACCGAGGGGCCGCGCCGCGTCGCGCACCCGGTCCGCCATCCTCCCGGGGGTGAGGAACTGCGGATCCGTCGGATCGATGCGGAAGCGGTCCCCGGGCACGACGGCGGCCGCGGCGAGCAACTCGTCGAGGTCCACGCGGGCGCCGGACTCCTCCCACTGCCGGATCGACTCGCTGACCAGCCACATCCCGGCCACGTTCTTCAGGAAGCGGACCGTGCCGTCCACCCCGCCCTCGTTCGTGAAACCGGCGGCGTGGGCGGCCTCGGTCGCGACCGGTGCGGCGAGCTCGAGGCCGATCAGCGACCAGGTGCCCGAGGAGATGTAGGCGAGAGGTCCGTCGGCCGGGAGGACCGCGCGCGCCGCACCCGCGGGGACCGCGCCGTCGGCGTCCGCCCCGCCGCCCGCGGGGACCGCGAGCACGGCGGAGGCGGTGTCGTGGGAGCCGACGGCGATCACCGGCACCTCGCCAAGGCCGAGGCGCGCTCCGAGCTCCGGGCGCACGGTGCCGAGCACGTCCCCGGGGGCGATGAACGGCGCGAAAAGGCTCTCGTCCACCCCGGCGGCGGCGAGGATCTCCGACGACCAGGCGTCCTCGCCCGCGGCGAGCATTCCGGTGGTCGAGGCGTTGGTCAGCTCGGTGCGGCGCTCGCCGGTGAGCAGGAAGCCGATCGCATCGGGGACCAGCAGCGCCGTCGTCCCCGCGGGGAGGTCCGCGAGGCGGTCGTCGGCCGCGAGCTGGTAGAGGGTGTTGAAGGGCTGCTGGGCGATGCCGGTCAGCGCGAACTGCCTCGCGGCCGGGATGCTCTCCGCCAGGCGGTCCGCCACGCCCTCGGTGCGGTCGTCGCGATAGGCGATGACCTCGCCGATCCGCTCCCCGTCGGGACCGAACAGCGCGTAGTCCACCGCCCACGAGTCCACGCCGATCGAGCTCAGTCCGGGCAGTCCCCGCACCAGGGCGAGGTCGTGGGCGGCGGAGAGGCCCTGCTGGATCTCGGCCCAGAGCGCGTCGAGATCCCAGCTCAGATGTCCCTCGCGGCTCTGCAGACGGTTCTCGAAGCGGTGCGCGCCGATCAGCTCGATGCGGCCGCGGGCGACCACTCCGAGCATCACCCGCCCCGAGGTCGCCCCCAGGTCGATCGCCGCGACCCCGTGGGGGCCGGTGGGCCCTGCGGCAGCCGCGCTGCTCATCGCAGGAACGCGGCCGCCACGCCCGCGTCGACCGGCACGTGCAGACCCGTGGTGTGCGAGAGGTCCCCGGCGGTCAGCGCGAACACGGCGTTCGCGACGTTCTCCGGCAGCACCTCGCGCTTGAGCAGGGTGCGCTGCGCGTAGAACTCGCCGAGCTTCTCCTCCTCGACGCCGTACACCTTCGCGCGGGAGGCGCCCCAGCCGCCGGCGAAGATTCCGGAGCCGCGCACCACCCCATCGGGGTTGATGCCGTTGACCCGGATCTGGTGCTCCCCGAGCTCGGCGGCGAGCAGCCGCACCTGGTGGGCCTGATCGGCCTTCGTCGCCGAGTAGGCGATGTTGTTCGGGCCCGCGAACACGGAGTTCTTCGAGGAGATGTAGAGGATGTCCCCGCCCATGGCCTGCGCGATCATCACCCGCGCCGTCTCGCGGGAGACGAGGAAGCTGCCGCGCGCCATGACGTCGTGCTGCAGGTCCCAGTCCTTCGCGGTGGTCTCCAGCAGCGGCTTGGACAGCGACAGGCCCGCGTTGTTGACGATCAGGTCGAGCCCGCCGAAGGCGAGCACCGCCTCGGCGACCATGTCGATCACGGCCTGCTCGTCGGAGACGTCCGCCCGCAGCGCGACCGCCTTGTCCGGGCCGCCCAGCTCCTCGGCGGTGGCCTGCGCGTTCTCTAGGTTCAGGTCCGCGATGACCACGCACGCGCCCTCGGCCACGAGCCGGGTCGCGGTCGCCTTGCCGATCCCGGAGCCGCCGCCGGTCACGAGCGCGACGCGGGTCGCGAGCGGCTTCGGCTTCGGGCGGCGCTGCAGCTTCGCCTCCTCGAGCGACCAGTACTCGATGCGGAACTTCTCGGACTCCTCGATGGGGGAGTAGGTCGAGACGGCCTCCGCGCCGCGCATCACGTGGATCGCGTTGACGTAGAACTCGCCGGCGACCCGCGCGGTCTGCTTGTCGGCGCCGAAGGAGAACATGCCCACGCCCGGGACCAGCACGATCGCAGGGTCCGCACCGCGCATGGCGGGGGAGTCCTCGTCCGCATGGCGGTCGTAGTAGGCGGCGTAGTCCTCGCGGTAGGCGGCGTGCAGCTCCGCCAGGCGCGCGAGGGAGTCCTCGACGGAGGCGTCCGCGGGGAGATCCAGGACCAGGGGCTTCACCTTGGTGCGGAGGAAGTGGTCGGGGCAGGAGGTGCCGAGCTCCGCGAGCGGCCCGAGCTTCTCGGAGGCGAGGAACTCGTGGACGTCCTCGCTGTCGGTCCAGTGGCCCACCATCGGGGAGTCGGTGGAGGCGAGCCCGCGGATCACGGGGAACAGGGCCGACGCCTTCGCGCGCCGCTCCGCCTCGGGCAGGGCCGCGCGGGCCGGGTCGTGGGCTCCGAAGGGCTCGGAGGTGCCGTGCTCGGCGAGGAAGGCCGTGGCCTCGGCGATGATCCGCAGCGAGTTCGCCTGCGCCTCCTCGCTGGTCGCGCCCCAGGCGGTGATGCCGTGCCCGCCGAGGATGCAGCCGATCGCCTGGGGGTGCTCCCGCTGGATGGCGGCGATGTCGAGGCCCAGCTGGAAGCCCGGCCGACGCCACGGCACCCACACCACCGCGTCGCCGAAGCACTCACCGGTCAGGCGCTCGCCGTCGGCCGCGGTCGCGAGCGCGATCCCGGCATCGGGGTGGAGGTGGTCCACGTGCGCGGCGTCGACGAGAGCGTGCATCGCGGTGTCGATGCTCGGAGCCGCCCCGCCCTTGCCATGCAGGCAGTAGTCGAAGGCGGCGACCATCTCGTCCTCCCGCTCGACGCCCGGATAGACGTCGACCAGGGCGCGCACACGGTCCAGGCGCAGCACCGCGAGGCCCTTCTCCTGCAGGGTGCCGAGGTCCCCGCCGGAGCCCTTGACCCACAGCAGCTCGGGCTCCTCCCCGGTCACGGGGTCGAGGTCGGTGCCCTTGGCGGAGGTGTTGCCCCCGGCGAAGTTGGTGTTGGCCGGGTCGGATCCCAGCGCGTTGGAGCGGGCGAGGAGGGCGTCGATCGTCTCGCGGGCGGTGGTCATGGCACGGGGCTCCTGGGGTGGTGGGGCAGGCGGATCGGCGGGCGGTGCCGAGGCGCGGGGGAGGGCTGAGGGGGTCGGACTGAGGGGGTCCAGCCGGCCGACGGGGCGGGCCGGGGATCGTCGGGCGGGCCGGCGGCGGACCGACGGGCGCGGCCGACGGGGCGGCCCCCGTCGGCCGAGGGGCGTCAGGCGCCCCAGCTCATCTGGTTCCCGCCCACACGCTCCGCGGCGATCTGCGCCTCGTAGCCGGAGGCGCGGAAGGCGGCGAAGGGATCGGCCGGCAGGCCCTGCTCCTCGCGCAGCGCCGCGAGGGCCGGGCGGACGTCGGTCCAGAAGGCGTCCATGAGGATGCCGTGCGCCTCGAGCACGTCGTGGCGCTCCTGCGCATCGGCGAGGGCCTCGCGGTCCACCAGCAGCGCCTTGGCGAGGGTCTCCTGCACGTTGAGCACGGAGCGGATCTGACCCTGGATCTTCGACTCGAGGTTGTGGCACTCGTCGAGCATGAAGTTCACGCCCGAGGCGGGGCGGTGGGCGTCCTGCTGCACGATCTCGAAGAGGATGCGGAACAGCTGGAAGGGGTCCGCGGCACCGACGATGAGGTCGTCGTCGGCGTAGTTGCGGGAGTTGAAGTCGAAGGCGCCGAGCCGGTTCTGCCGCAGCAGCTGCGCGACGATGAACTCGATGTTGGTGCCGGGGGCGTGGTGGCCGGTGTCCAGCACCACCTGCGCCTGCTCGCCGAGGGCCAGGCAGTGCATGAGGCTCGTGCCCCAGTCCGGGACGTCGGTGTGGTAGAACGCCGGCTCGAAGAACTTGTACTCCAGCACGAGCCGCTCGCCCTCGCGCAGGCCCGCGTAGATCTCCTGCAGCGACTCCGCGAGATGGTCCTGACGGCGACGGATCGAATCCTGACCGGCGTAGTTGGTGCCGTCGGCGAGCCAGATCTTCAGCTCGTGCGAGCCGGCCTCGCGCATCACGTCGAGGCACTCGAGGTGATGGTCGATCGCGCGGCGGCGGATCGCGGCGTCCGAGTGGGTGAGCGAGCCGAACTTGTACTCGTCGTCCTGGAAGGTGTTCGAGTTGATCATGCCGAGCGTGACGCCGAGGCCCTCGGCATGGGCGCGCAGCGCGGCCACGTCCTCCACCCTGTCCCAGGGGTAGTGGAGCGAGACGCGCGGGGCGAGCCCGGTGTGGGCGTGGGTCTGCGCGGCGTCGGAGATCTTCTCGAAGGGGTCGCGCGGGGTGCCCGGGGTCGAGAACACCTTGAAGCGCGTGCCGGAGTTGCCGTAGGCCCAGCTCGGCACCTCGATGGAGAACTCGCGCAGGTCGCGGGCGACGGCGTCGGGGAGGACAGCGGGGGTGGTCATGGTGCTCCTTCGGGGACGGGCCGCGCCGACGACGGTGAGGGCGGGGCCGGGTCATGTCCCCGGGAGGACACAACGTGTTGAAACGACTCAACAAGACGGTAGCACGGCACGCGACGGCAGGGAAGGCGTCATCCCGCGCCGGGTCGGGTCGGAAGGGGTCGAGTTGCGCCGGGTGAGCTCGCCGGGTGTGCGTTCCAGGCCGGTGCAGGGCCTGCTCGGGGTGATGCGGGGTGGCGGGCCGGTGCTCAGCGCGCCGGCTCCGGCCCCGTCGACTCGCGCCAGACGAGCCGCGTGATCGTCGGGCGGTTCATCGCGGGATCCTCGCCGCGCATCACCCGCAGCAGCTCCTCGAGCAGCTCCGCGCCGAGGCGATGGTTGTCGATCGACACGGTGGTCAGCGAGGGCGACATCCAGGCACCGAGGGGCAGATCGTCCCATCCCGTCACGCTGAGGTCCTCGGGGATCCTCCATCCCCGCTCCCGCGCCCCGCGGATCACGCCGGCGGCGACCACGTCGTCCGCGGCGAGCACGGCGGTGATGCCGGTGTCCGCCGGCAGCTCGAGGATCGTCCGGCGAGCCACCTCCGGGTCCCAGCCGCAGTCGATCACCCCGGCGGAGCGCAGGCCGAGGTCGTCCACGGCACGGAGATAGGCCTCCCGCCGACGCTCGGAGGAGGGGTGGCCGCGGTCCCCCGTCAGGTGCAGCAGCTCGCGATGGCCGAGGTCGGCGAGGCCCTGGACCAGCTCGGTCATGCGGTTCGCCTCGGACAGCGGCCCCACGCCCCGCAGTCGACGGTCGTACACCGGGGCCGAGATGATCGGGACCGTGCCCAGCCGCTCCCGCCCGCCGCCGGGCAGGTCGGTGAGGGAGAGCACGGCCTCGTAGAGCCCCGAGTCGGCGAGCTCCGCGACGCGGCCGCCCTCCAGTTCGCCGGACGGGAGGGTCACCACCTCGAGGGCGAAGCCCGCCTCCTGGGCGGCGTCGTTCGCGCCGGCGAGCACCTCGGTGGGGCTGCGGCCGTCGCCCGCCGGGAGCACCAGCGCCAGACGACCGGTGGAACGGTTCCGCATCGCGCGGGCCACGAGGTTCGGGCGATAGTCCAGCTGGACGACGGCCTGATCGATATGAGCGGCCAGCATCGGCGAGACCGTCGGATCGTGCTTGAGATGGCGCGAGACCGTCTGGTGCGAGACGCCGGCGAGGCGCGCGACATCGCGGATCGTGGGCCGACGGGCGTTCTGCATGGGGGTCTCCTCGGACGGCTCCGGCGCGGGGGAGGGGGCGGGCTGCGGAACCGGACGGATCGGCCTGCGCGGCGCCGCCTCTGGCGCTCCCGAGGTCACGATCTCACAACGGGTGACCGTTCATCCGAGAATTCTTCGGGGTCGTCCGAGTGACAGGCAGGGCGAGAGGTCGAGAGGGCCACGGGAACCGGTCTCGTACCGCGCGGCCCAGCTCAGGCGAGGATGGCCCGGATCCTTCCGGGGCCTGGTGCTGCGTGCGGTCGGATCTGAGTGAACGGTCACTCGGCTCAGCGTCGCAGGACCATCGGAACGAGTTCCAGGAAAGCGGTTGACGCCCAACTTGGAACGGTTCAAGATGTGAGGCGCATCGCCGAGGACGCCCACCGCCGGGCCCCGGCACGAGCGGACGAGGAGGCCCTCCGATGAGCACCGAGCTGTATCGCCGGTCCCTGTCCGCGCCCGAGGACGTGGCCGACTGGCGCGTCGAGGGACCGATGGTCGCGACCTTCCCCCAGGGGCGTCTCCGCCTCGAGAGCGCCGCCGACCCCGCCGCGGGGCAGGCCGCGAACTTCGTCGCCTGGCTCCCCGTCGAATACGAGAGCGACGTGCGGATCAGCTGGGGCTTCCGACCCCTGCGCGAGCCCGGTCTCGCCATGATCTTCTGGGCCGCCCGCGCCCGCGACGGCCGCTCGATCCACCATCCCGAGCTGCCCCCGCGCACCGGCGAGTACGACCAGTACCACTCCGGCGCGATCGACGCCTACCACCTCTCCTACTACCGCCGCATGTGGGACTCCGAGCGCAGCCTGCACACGTGCAACGTCCGCAAGAGCCATGGCTTCCACCTCGTCGCCCAGGGTGCGGACCCGCTGCCCGCCGTCCTCGATGCCGACCGCGACTACCGCCTCGAGCTCACCTGGCGCGGACCCGAGCTGACGTTCGCCATCGAGGGGATCGACTGCCTGCGCTGGCGGGACGACGGCACCGTCGGTGGCCCCGCCCGGCGCGGCGGCGCGATCGGCCTGCGGCAGATGGCCCCGCTGATCGCCGAGTACTCCGACCTCCTCGTGGAGGCGATCTGACATGGACCGGATCACCGGAGCCCTCGGCACCGCCGCGGACCTGCTGCTGCGCGCCGTCCTCCTCCAGGGGCTGTGGCTGCTCGGCACCCTCGCCGGCGGCGTGATCCTCGGCTGGGCCCCCGCCACGATCGCCGTGACCGACGCCGCCGCCCGCGCCGAGCGAGGGCAGCGGATCACCTTCCGCCGCGCCGCCGCGGTGTGGCGCGCACAGTTCTGGCGCTCCCAGCTGACCCTCGGCGCCCCGGCCCTGCTGCTCCTCCTCGGGATCGGCGCCCTGACCGCCGGCGGCGCCCCGCTCGCCGTGCGCGCCCCGGCCGCGATCGGCGCGATCCTCCTGCTCGCCGCACTGCTGCACATCCCCTCCGTCGAGCTGCGCCACGACCTGCGGGTCCCCGCCGTGCTGCCGCGCTCGGCCCTGCTCGCCCTCGCCCAGCTGCCCACCACGCTGCTGCTCGCCGCGGTGCTGCTGCTGTGGGGCGGGGCGGCACTCTCGCTCCCGGGCCTGATCCCCTTCCTCGGGGTCGGCGTTCCGGTCCTGCTGTCCCAGCACCTGGTCGGGCGGTCGCTCGACCGCAACGAGCAGCTGCTCGCCGACGCGGAGCCACCCCGCCCCGCGCCCCTCGCCCGATCCGTCGAGGGCGCACCGACGCCCCTCCTCCGCTCGGGACTGTCCCCGTCGACCCGCGTCGACCCGACCCCGTCGGCCTGACCTCTCCCCGACCGCACCACCCATCCCGCCGCCCCCTCGGGCAGTGGGACTCCGGCCCGGCATCGCCGCCGCGTCTCCCCTCCGCGCCCCTCGGGCGCCCTGTGAAAGGACCCACGATGTTCTCTCGTCGCACCCTCCTCGGCGGCGCCGCCGCCGGTGCCACCGCCCTCGGCCTCGCCGCCTGCGGGGGATCCTCCGGCGGGGGCTCCGGCTCCACCGCGGAGATCACCACCCTGAAGATCATGGCGCCGTTGCTCTCCGAGACCGCCCCCGACCCCGAGGGCCAGCTGCAGCAGGCCATCCAGGAGTTCGTGGGAATGCCGCTGGACATCACCTGGGTCCCCAACTCGAGCTACGGCGAGCGGGTCACCGTCACCATGGCCAGTGACAACATCCCCCACGTAATGGTGCAGACCGGCAAGTCCGCCGAGTTCGCACAGACCGCCGAGGCCGGCGGCTACTGGGATCTCACCGACATCCTCGCCGACTACCCGAACCTCACCCCGGAGAACGCGGAGGTGGCCCACGGCGCGAGCATCAACGGCCGCACCTACGGCATCTTCCGCCTGCGCGATGCCATGCGCGCCGCCGTGATCCTGCGCAAGGACTGGCTCGCGAACCTCGGCCTCGCCGAGCCCGAGACCACCGACGACCTCATGGAGATCGCCCGCGCCTTCACCGAGGACGACCCCGCCGGCGACGGCTCCGCCACGACCGGTCTGATCATCCCCGCCTGGAACGGGTACGGGAACAACGGCCCCTACGACCTGTGGGAGACCTGGCACGGCACCGCCAACGTGTGGAAGGACGAGGGCGGCACCCTGTCGCCCGCCTTCCTCGCGCCCGAGTTCGTCGAGGCGAACCGCTCGATGCGCGCCATGGTCGAGGCCGGTCACATCAACGCCGACTTCGCGACGATGGACGCCGCCACCTGGAACGAGCCCTTCTTCACCGGCAAGGGCGGCATCATCGCCGACGTCTCCTCGCGCGGCGGCCAGCTCATGGGCCTGTTCAAGGACGCGGACCCCGAGGGCTACGGCGACAAGGTGACCATGGTCGGCAACCTCAAGAACCCCGACGGCACCCTGTGGGCCCTGCCCACCCCCGGCTACGCCGGCTACCTCACCATCCCCAAGGCCTCGGTCCCCACCGAGGAGCAGCTCGCGACCGTGCTCACCGCCCTGGACAAGCTCTCGTCCGAGGAGGGCCAGCGCCTGCTGAACAACGGCATCGAGGGCGTGAACTACGAGGTCGACGGCGGCGAGTCGATCCCGATCGAATCCGACGAGGCGACGCTCATCGCCAGTGACATCTCCGCCTTCGCGCAGATCGGCTCGCAGTCCAACGGCTACCTCGGCTACCCGGCCCGCCCCGAGGGGGAGCCCGAGAAGGAGCTCGCCGAGAAGCGTCTCGCCTTCCACGAGGCGGACCTCGAGCACGCCGTCTTCAATCCCGGCGCCGCCTACATGTCCAAGAGCTACCTGCAGAACGGTGCGATCCTCGACCAGATCGTGGTCGACGCCCGCCTGAAGTACCTCGCGGGCCAGATCGACGAGGCGGGTCTGACCGCCGAGCTCGAGCGCTGGACCAGCAGCGGCGGCCAGCAGGTCATCGACGAGATGAACGAGCTCTTCCAGGCGGGCTCCAACTGACGGTCCGCGGGGCGGGGCGCTCTCGGCGCCCTGCCCCGCCGACCCGTCGGAGGAAGGACGGACCATGGTCATGACCAATTCCAGCGCGCCGGATGCGCTCGCCCCGGTGCAGCTCGACGAGGGCCCCGCGCCCGGCGCGAGCTCCACGCACCGGCGCCGCAGCCTGCTCAAGCGGCTGCGCCGCGCCCCCGTGCTCTACCTGATGCTCATCCCCGGCATCGTCTACTTCGCGGTGTTCAAGTACGCCCCGATGTACGGCATCACCATCGCCTTCCAGGACTACCTGCCGTTCCTCGGCATGCAGGGCAGCCCCTGGGTGGGCCTGGACCACTTCGAGCGGCTGTTCAGCGGTCCCGACTTCGGGCGCCTGCTCAGCAACACCCTGATCCTCGCGGTGCTGAACATCGTCATCGCCTTCCCCGCCCCGATCATCGTCGCGCTGATGCTCAACGAGCTGCGCAAGCAGATGCTGAAGAAGTTCATCCAGACCGCGATCTACATCCCGCACTTCCTGTCGTGGGCGATCGTCTCGGGATTGACCTACCTGCTGTTCGCCCTCGACGTCGGCCCGATCACGGTGCTCTTCAACGACCTGTTCGGCGGGCGCGTCAACTTCCTCGCCGATCCCGACTGGTTCCGGCCGCTGATCATGGCGCAGACCCTCTGGAAGGGCACCGGCTGGGGCACGATCATCTACCTCGCCGCGCTCGCCGGCGTGGACAAGAACCTGTACGAGGCGGCGATGCTCGACGGCGCCGGCCGGTTCCAGCAGCTGCGGCACGTGACGATCCCCGCGATCATCCCGACGGTGATCATCATGCTCATCCTGAACATCGGCAACTTCCTGGACACGGGGTTCGAGCAGATCTACATGCTCACCAACTCGCTCAACCGCGATGTCGCCGACGTCTTCGACACCTACGTGTACTTCATGGGCATCACCAACGGCGCGTACAGCTACTCGACGGCGATCGGCCTGTTCAAGTCCGTGGTCGGCCTGATCCTCATCCTCGGAGCGAACTGGCTGGCCAAGAAGTTCTCCGACTCGTCCCTGTTCTAGGAGTCCGCCATGTCCTCCCTGCAGTACAACACCCCCAAGGACAGGATCTTCGACGGGGCGAACATCGCGCTGCTGCTCGGCTTCGCCGCGCTCACGATCCTGCCGTTCCTCTACGTGCTCGCCGCGTCCTTCGCCTCCGAGGCGGAGATCGTCGCCCGGCCCTTCTTCCTGTGGCCGAACGACCCGACTCTCGAGACCTACCGGTACATCTTCTCGACGGACACCTTCGTCCGCTCGCTGCTGGTGACCATCGGCGTGACCGTCGTCGGCACCCTCGTGCAGATCACCCTCACCCTGCTGATGGCCTACCCGCTCTCGGACCCGAACCTCGTGGGCCGCGGGCTGATCATGCGCCTGGTGCTCTTCGCCATGCTGTTCTCCGGCGGCATGATCCCGCTGTTCCTCGTGGTCAAGCAGCTGGGCCTGCTCGACTCGTACTGGGCGTTGATCCTGCCGATGGCGATCAACCCCTTCAACCTGATCGTCATCCGCACCTTCTTCCAGCAGCTCCCCGGCGAGCTGCGGGAGGCTGCGGAGATCGACGGCGCGAACGAGTTCACGACCTTCTGGCGGATCATGCTGCCGCTCTCGAAGCCCGTGATCGCGACCTTCTCGCTCTTCTACGCGGTGGGTCTGTGGAACGACTTCATGTCGCCGCTGCTGTACATCTCCGACAGCTCGAAGTGGACGCTGCAGATGTTCGTGCGCCAGGTGACGATCTCGACGGATCCCTCCACCACGATCGGCAATCTCGATCCCAACTACGTCCCGCCCAAGGAGGGCCTCAAGTTCGCGGTGATCGTCATCGCGACCCTCCCCATCATGTGCGTCTACCCCTTCCTGCAGAAGCACTTCGCCAAGGGCGTGATGATCGGCTCCGTCAAGGGCTGATCCGGCGACACCCGGGGCCATCCGGCCCATCCCCACGATCGGAGCAACGATGCCCGTGTCACCCTCTCCCCAACCCCTCGACCACGCTGCCGGCGACCGCCGCCGCCGGCTCCTCACCCGCCCTGCCGCCCTGCTGCTCGCGCTGCCGCTCGTGCTCGGCGCGGCCGGGGGCGCGGCGCAGGCCGATGCCGGCCAGGCTCTCGCCGGCCCGGCCGCGGCCGCCCCGGCTGCTCCGGTATCGCCCGCGCTGCAGCGGGACGCCGAGCGCCTGGACCGCGGCGCCGTCGCCGCCGTGACCGACGAGGGGGTGTTCCTCTCCTGGCGCCTGCTGGGCGACGAGTCGATGGACACCCGCTTCGTCGTCTTCCGCGACGGCGAGCGGATCACCCCGCAGCCGATCACCGACTCCACCAACCTCCTGGATCCCGAAGGCACTGCGGACTCCGAGTACCGGATCGCGATCGAGGGCGGGAACGTGAGCGGGAAGCCCGCCACCGGCGGGAACCGCGGGAAGAACCTGGTCTGGGCGAGCGAGGAGTTCAGCCCCTGGGCCGAGCAGTTCCTCGACGTCCCGCTCGACACCCCCGCGGACTTCGTCGGCGCCGACGGCGTGACCTACGGGTACCGCGCCAACGACGTCCTCACCGCGGATGTCGACGCCGACGGCGAGCTCGAGCTGGTCGTGAAGTGGGATCCGCGCAATTCGAAGGACAACTCGCAGTCCGGCGTCACCGGCAATGTCTACCTCGACGCCTACGAGCTCGACGGCGAGAAGCTGTGGCGGATCGACCTCGGGGTGAACATCCGCGCCGGCGCCCACTACTCCCAGCCGCAGCTGTACGACTTCGACTCCGACGGGCGGGCCGAGCTGATCGTCAAGACCGCCGACGGCACCGTCGACGGCGAAGGGACCGTCATCGGCGACCCCGAGGCGGACTACCGCAACCAGGGCGGCTACATCCTCGAGGGCCCCGAGTACCTCACCGTCTTCGACGGGGAGACCGGCGCCGCGATCGACACCATCGACTACCAGGTGCCGCGCGGCACCGTCACCGACTGGGGCGACGGTTACGGCAACCGCGTGGACCGCTTCCTCTCGGCGACCGCCTATCTCGACGGCGAGCACCCGAGCGCCGTCTTCGCCCGCGGCTACTACACCCGGGCCACCCTCTGGGCCGTCGACTTCGACGGCGAGGAACTGAGCACCCGCTGGCTGTTCGACTCCGACGAGCCCGGGAACGAGGGCTACGCCGGACAGGGCAACCACCAGCTCGCGGTCGCCGACGTCGACGCCGACGGGAAGGACGAGATCGTCTACGGCTCGGCCACCATCGACGACGACGGCACGGGCCTCTACACCACGGGCCTCGGGCACGGAGACGCGATGCACGTCTCCGACTTCGACCCCTCCCACCCCGGGCTCGAGGTCTTCGCCGTCCACGAGTCGATGAGCGCGAGCGGCAACCGCGGCTCGACCTTCCGCGACGCCGCGACCGGCGAGATCCTGTGGAGCGTCCCCGCGAACAAGGACACCGGCCGCGGGGCCATGGCGGACATCGACCCACGCTACGCGGGCGCCGAGGGATGGAACGTCGGCTACGACGCCGAGTGGAACTCGCCCGTGGGCAACCTCCGCTCCGCGCAGGGCGAGCTGATCGCCACCGACATCCCCGCCGCGAACTTCACCGCCCTGTGGGACGGGGACCTGCTCAGCGAGATCGTCGACCACGAGTTCGACGACGGTCCCCGCGAGGGCGTCCCCACCATCTCGAAGTGGGACTACGAGAACGCGCAGCCGGTGGAGATCTTCCGTGCCGAGGGCACCCGCAGCAACAACGACACCAAGGGCAACCCCGGCCTGCAGGCCGATCTGCTCGGCGACTGGCGCGAAGAGCTGATCTTCCGCACCGAGGACTCGAGCGCGCTGCGGATCTACACCACCACCGATGTCACCGAGCACCGCCTGCGCACGCTGATGTCCGACCCGCAGTACCGCCTCGCGATCGCGTGGCAGAACGTCGCCTACAACCAGCCCCCGCACACGAGCTACTTCCTCGGCGAGGGCATGGAGACCCCGGACGCGCCGGATCTCCGCTTCACCACCCCGGCCCCGCCGGTCGAGCCCGTCCGCGGGCACGAGCGGGGCTGATCGCCTCGGGGCGGGTGCGGCCG
>NZ_JBVDDO010000008.1:39380-140425 GCF_055454375.1 Brachybacterium sp. B718/18
CCCCCCCCCCCCCCCCCCCCCGTCGGCCGTCCCGGCCCCGTCCCGCCGCGTCCCCGCACCACCCCTCCGAGAGGACCCCCATGACCTCCCTTCCCGACACCGGGATCCGCCTGCTCGAGCCGCGCGAGGGCAGTGCCGCCGTGCCCGCCCAGTGGGGCGTGCCCTGGCCCCGCGGCGCGGTGCGGGAGCTGCCCGCGCTCGACCTCGTGACGGAGAACGGTGCCGCGCCGGTCGACAGCTGGGTGACCGCCCGTTGGCCCGACGGCACGGTGAAGTGGTCGGGGCACGCGGGCCTCGCGCCGACGGGGGAGGGGCGGCTGCTCCCGCGACCCGGCGCGGGTGCGGGCATCGGCGCGAGCGTCCCCGAGTCCGCACGGGTGCGGATCGAGCACGTGGCCGATGGGGGGATCCGCGTCGTCTCCGATCGCCTGACCCTCGAGGTCGGCCCCGGGGCCGCGCCGATCCGGTCCCTGCAGGTCGCGGGGCGCGAGGTGGGGGTTGCGGGGCGGCTGGTCGCCTCGTCGGCCGCCTCCGCGGACCCCCGCGCCCCGCGCCGCGAGCACCGGGTGCTGATCGAGGATGTGCGCGTCGAGCGGGCGGGGGAGCGGCAGGCGGTGGTCCGCCTCGCGGGACACCACGAGGTCGACGGCGAGCGCGTCCTGCCCGTCGTCCTGCGGCTCTACGTCACCGCCGGCTCCCCGCGCGTGCGGATCGTGCACTCGATCGTGTGGGACGCGGACCCGGAGCGACTTTTTCTGACCTCCCTCGGACTGCGCATCGACGTCCCGCTGCGCGCCGCCCCCCACGACCGGCACGTGCGCCTTGCGGGCAGCGCCGGGGGCTTCCTCACCGAGGCGGTGCAGGGCGTGACGGGACTGCGCCGCGACCCGGGGGAGGAGGTGCGCCGCGCCCAGGTCGAGGGCCGCCCCACCCCGCCCCTCGAGCAGTGGGCGGAGACGGTCTCCTCTCGGCTGCGCTTCGTTCCCTGCTGGGACGCCTGGACCCTGCGCCAGCTCTCCCCGGACGGCTACACCGTCGCCAAGCGCACCGACGCCGATCACCCGTGGATCACCGCCCCCGGCGACACCCGCTCCCGCGGCTACGCATACGTGGGCGACGTGCACGGCGGCATCGGGGCCGGCCTGCGGGACTTCTGGAAGCTCCACCCCACCCAGCTCGACGTCGAGGGAGCCCGCGGCGACGCCGCGACGCTCACCGTGTGGATGTACTCGCCGGCCGCGGAACCCATGGACCTGCGCTTCTTCCACGACGGCCTCGGCCAGGACACCTTCGAGGACCAGCTCGAGGCCCTCGAGATCACCTACGAGGACTACGAGCCCGGCTTCGGGGACGCCCGCGGCATCGCCCGCACCCATGAGCTGGTGCTCGACGCCTTCCCCGCGACCCCGTCGGCCGAGGAGCTCTCCGCGCTCGCCGCCGCCTGCGCCCTCCCGCCGCAGCCCGCCGCCTCGCCCGAGCGGATCCGTGCCGCGGGCGTGTTCGGGATCTGGGCCCCGGTGGACCGCTCCACCCCGCAGCGCGCCCACCTCGAGGACCGGCTGCTGTTCCTGCGCGAGCACTATCTGCGAGAGGTCGAGCAGCGTCGCTGGTACGGCTTCTGGGACTACGGCGACGTCATGCACACCTACGACCGGGACCGGCACACCTGGCGCTACGACGTGGGCGGCTACGCCTGGGACAACTCTGAGCTGTCCCCCGACCTGTGGCTGTGGACCGACTTCCTGCGCAGCGGCGACGCCGCCGTGTTCCGCCTCGCCGAGGCGATGAGCCGCCACACGGGCGAGGTCGACCAGTACCACGCCGGCCCCTTCGTCGGCCTCGGCACCCGGCACAACGTGCAGCACTTCGGCTGCAGCGCGAAGCAGCTGCGGGTCTCGAGCGCCGTCTACCGCCGCCACCACTTCTTCCTCACCGCCGACGAGCGGGTCGGCGAGCTGATCGACGAGGTCGCCGCCTCCGAGGAGGCGCTGCTGCGGGTGGACGCGACGCGGAAGGTCCGCACCGACGTCTACGCCCCCGACCGCGCCGCGCTCGCGATCGGCCTCGGCACCGACCTGGGCGCCCTGCTCGGCGCCTGGCTGACCGCCTGGGAGCGGCACGGCGACGCCGACGCGGAGGAGAAGATCCGCGGGGCGCTCGCCGGGATCGGCGCTCTGCGTCAGGGCTTCTTCACCGGAGAGGCGCTGTGGGACCTCGAGGCCCGCCGCTTCGACACCACCCGCGAGCGGATCCAGGTCTCCCATCTCGCCGCCGTCTTCGGCCTCGCCGAGATCGTCCCCGAGCTGCTCGACCTCGTGGACGACGAAGGCTTCGCCCGCGCGTGGGACGAGTACTGCCGCTACTACCTCGCGACCCCCGAGGAGCAGACCGAACGCTTCGGCGCCCCGCTCACCGGGATCTCGCTGATCCCCGCCTACAGCCGCCTGCTCGCCCAGCACGCCGCCTCCGCCGAGGACCCGGAGCTCGCCGCGCGGGCCTGGGACGCCTTCCTGCTCGGGAAGGGCGACCAGGTCAACTCCGACTCGATGGTCGCCCGTGCCGACTGGTCGCTGACCAGCGTCGACGGCCCGTCGGTCCTCGAGCCCGTCCTCGAGGCCGACTTCCTCGGCACCAACGGGGCCGCCCAGTACGGTCTCTCGGCGATCGCGAACCTCGCCCTCATCGGGGAGCACCTGCCCGCGCGGATCCCGTACCTCGACCGTCACGACGTCGGTGACGACGATGACGGCGCCGCGGCCATCGCGTCCGCGGGGGAGGGGCGGCGATGACCTACCACCTCGCCGGGGACTCCACGGTCGCGGCGTGCCCGCCCGCCGAGTTCCCCATGTCCGGCTGGGGCGCGCTGCTCGACGCGCACGTCGACGCCCCCGTGCGGAACCTCGCCGTCGGCGGCGGGACCACGGAGTCCTGCCGGGAGACCTACTGGCCCGAGCTGCTCGCGGGCCTCGCCCCGGGCGACACGGTGCTGATCCAGTTCGGGCACAACGACCAGAAGCAGCCGGAGCTCCTCGGCGCCCGCACCGGCTACGCGGAGCGACTGCGGAGCATGGTCGCCGAGGTCCGCGCCCGGGAAGCGCAGCCGGTGCTGTGCACCTCCGTGGAGCGCCGCCGCTTCGTCGGCGACCGCCTCGAGCCCAGCCACGGCGACTACCCGGACACCGTGCGCGATCTCGCCCACGAGCTCGACGTCCCCCTCATCGACCTGCAGGTCTTCACCAGCTGGCTGTACGAGGACCTCGGCGTCGAGGACTCCCGCTCGCTGCTCAGCCACTACCCGCGCGGCCTGCACCGCACCTGGCCCGACGGGCTCGTGGACGACACGCACTTCCAGCGCCGCGGGGCCGACAAGATCGCCGCGTTCGTCGGCTGGAGCCTCCGCGCGATCGAGCGCCGCGACGGCCACCGCCTCGCCGCCGGCGACCCGCGCGGCGGCGGGCTGAACCCCGACGCGACGAAGTCCGTCGGCCCGACGGACCAGACGGACCAGACTGGCCCCACCGATCCTGCCGCCCCGTCGGCCCCCACCGCCCAGGAGCCCCGATGACCAACCCCGACCTCGACCACCTTCTCGCCGCGTCCACCGCGCGCAGCCCGCATCGCTGCTGCTTCCTGCTGCACGTGCGCCCCGAGAAGCTGACGGAGTACGTCGCCGCGCACCAGGACGTGTGGGCCGAGATGAGGGAGGCCCTGTCCGCGGCGGGCTGGCACAACTACTCCCTCTTCCTGCGGCCCGAGGACGGGATGGTCGTCGGATACTTCGAATCCGAGGACGTCGACGCCGCGCAGGACGCCATCGCCCGCGCCGCCATCAGCCCCCGCTGGGAGGCGGCGATGGCCGAGTACTTCGCCCCCGGCGGCGGCGAGAAGCAGATCCTCCCGCAGTATTTCCACCTCGCCTGATCGCCGCGCTGCTGCCTCCGCGGAGAGGCTGGCCGTCCGACGGACTCCCGCGACCGAGCGTGCGGGAGCCGAGGGGCGGAAAGCGCTTGACCTCGTGGGCCGGGCCGTCAAGGATGGGAGGACGACCATCGTCGGACCCTCACGCGCCGAGGCGTGACCGACGCGTCGACCCCCGCGCGGCCGTGCCGCGGCGGCTCACCCCCTCCGAGGAGACTCGATGTCGACCCCCGAACCCGCCCCGCAGATCCTCAACGACAACGGTGCCTGGTGCTGGTTCCAGGACGAGCGGGCCCTCGTCGACCCCGACCGGCAGCTGCTCGTCGTCGGCTCGATCGCCTCGGTCGCGGGGAAGGACGGGGACCGCCGCGGCGGCGACCTCGACCTGAACGTCGTGGACCTCGGGACCGGCGAGGTGCAGGTCGTGACCCTGCACGAGGGGTTCGAGTCCGACGACCACGACGTCCCCGCCCTCTGGCTCCGCCCCGACGGCCGCTGGCTCGCCGTCTACGCCCGCCACAAGACCGACGACAACACCTACTGGCGGATCAGCGAGGTCGGCGACCCCACGCGTTGGGGCGAGGAGCGGGTCTTCGACTGGTCCCATCTCACCGAAGGCCGCCGCGTCACCTACTCGAACATCCACGAGATCGACGGGCGCCTGTACTGCCTGGTGCGCGCGATCAACGACGACCCCTGCGCACTCGTCTCCGACGACCTCGGGGAGAGCTGGACCTTCGCCGGCAAGCTCTTCGAGCGGGAGAAGATCGGCTACGTCAACGCCTACGCCCGCTATGCCGACGGCCCGGACGGCCTGCACGTGGTCGCGACCGACCACCATCCGCGCGACTACGACAACTCGATCTACCACGGTGTGGTCGCGGGCGGCCGCCTCCACGACTCGACCGGTCGCGCGCTCGAGCAGCAGCTGTTCGTCGACCCGCCCGTGAACCAGGACCTGCTCACCACGGTCCTCGCCGCCGGCAGTGAGGTGGGCGGGGCCCGCCTCACCCACGCCTGGACCACCGACCTGCGGGTCGCGAGTGGCGTGGTCAGCGCCGTGATGACCGCCCGCGCAGACCATCCCGGCTGGCCCGAGGGCGCCGCGATCTCCGGCCCCGAGGCGGTGCGGGACGCGAACAACCACGACGTCCCCGTTCCCGACCTGCGGCTCGTCTACGCCCGGCTCGGCGCCGACGGGCAGTGGACCGTCTCCCCGCTCGCCGCCGCCGGCCCCGGCCTGCTGCCCCACGAGCAGGACTACAGCGGTCTCGCGGCCCTGGACCCCTACGACGCCGACGCCGTAGTGGTCTCCACCCCGATCGACCCGCGCGACGGCCGCACGCTCGCCCGCCGCGAGCTGTTCCGCGGCCGCACCGCCGACGGCGGGTTGACCTGGTCCTGGACCCCGATCACCGAGGACTCGGCCGTCGACAACCTGCGCCCGATCCTCGCCCCCGGCGATCCGGCGACCGAGCACCTGCTGTGGTTCCGCGGCGACATGGACTCCTCACAGCGCTTCGACTGCGAGGTCGTGCTCGCCTCCCGGCCCCGCTGAGACCGCCCCCGTCGGCTCCGTCACGCCCGCACTCGGCGGCCCGCCGCCCCGCTACGCCCGCACCACCCCGAGAGGTCCCCATGACCACCACCGATTCCCCCGCGCAGCTCGGCGACATGGCGCGCCGCCTGCGCGTCCTCGCAGCCGCCCTCGCCGACGGCGGCCCGACCCCGGAGCAGGACGCCGCCTGGAACGCCCCCTACGGCCCCCGCGAGGAGTGGGATCTCCGCGTCGAGGATGCGCAGGCCCCTGGACCGCACGGCCCGGTGCCCGTGCGCGTCTACACCCCGACCGCGGCGGCGACCGGGCCCCGCCCCGTGCTCGTCTTCTGCCACGGCGGGAGCTTCCAGCACGGCGACCTCGACATGCCCGAGGGCGATGCGACCGCGCGCGGCGTCGCCGGCCGGGCCGATGCCGTCGTCGTCTCCGTCGACTACCGGCTGTGTGACGAGCCGCCCGGTGGCAGCCCCGCCCGGCGGATCCCCGGCACCGCCCCCGACCTCGACGTGCGCGCCCCCATCCCCTGCGACGACGTGATCGCCGCCGTCGACTGGACCCGCGCGCACGCCGACGAGCTGGGCGTCGATCCCGAGCGCCTCGCCCTCGGCGGGGCGAGCGCCGGCGGCAACCTCGCCGCCGCCGCGAGCCTGCGCCTGGCCGAAGCGGGCCGCGCCCCCGCCGCGTCGCTGCTGATGTACCCGGTCACGCATCCGCTGAACCCCGAGCCGACGGCGGAGGAGTCCGCAGCGCTCGCCGAGCTGCCCGAGCAGTTCGGGTTCTCCCCGGACAAGATGCGGCGCATGGCCGAGAACTATCTCGGCGGGCCGCTCGAGCGCGCCACCGCCCACGACTTCCCGGGACTCGGCACCCCCGAGCAGCTGGCCGTGCTGCCGCGCACCTATCTCGAGTCCGACGAATACGACCACCTGCGCCTCTCCGCCCGTCGCTACGCCGAGCAGCTCGCCGAGGCGGGCGTCGAGGTCGAGTACGTGGTGCGCGAGGGCGTCACCCACGGCCACCTCAACAAGGTCGGCCTGCCCGAGGCGGCAAAGTCCCTCGACCGCCTCGCCGCCATCCTCGGCGAACTCTGACCCCCTTACCGACTCGGAGGATCCCGATGTCCCGCAACCCCCGCCCCCTGTCCACCCCGCTGTCCGTGCGCTCGCTCAGCCGCCGCCGGGCGCTCGCCGGCGCCTCGATCCTCGCCGTCGGCGGCGCGGCCCTCGCCGCCTGCAACCCGAACGCCGCGGAGCGCAGCGGCGGCGACCAGGCGATCCGGTTCTCCTGGTGGGGCAACACGGACCGGCAGGCGACCACCGAGGAGATCGTGGCCCTCTTCCGCGAGCGGAACCCGGACGTCACGATCACCACCGAGCCGGGCGACATCTCCTCCTACTGGGATCGGCTGAACACGGCCGTCGCCGCGAGCGACGAGCCGGACGTGATCACCATGGGCGGCGCCTACCCCGCCGAGTACGCCGAGCGCGGCCTGCTGCTCGACCTCGGGTCGATGGGGGAGCAGCTGGACCTGAGCGTCTTCGACGAGTCCGCGCTCTCGCCCGGCACCGTCGACGGCACCGTCGTCGCCGTCCCGACCGGCATCAACGCCCCCGCCATGATCGTGAACCCCGCCGTGCTCGAGGCCGCCGGGATCGACATGCCTGACACCGCCACCTGGACCTGGGACGAGTACGTCGAGATCTGCGCCGCCGTGACCGCGGCGAGCCCCGAGGGCACCTTCGGCTCCGGCACCACCCTCACCCACGACTCCCTCGACCTGTGGGCCCGCCAGCACGGCCAGAACCTCTACACCGAGGACGGACAGCTGGGACTCGACGTCGGCACCGTCGAGGGCTTCTTCCAGCTGGCGAAGGACCTCGTGGACACCGGTGCCGCCCCGAGCGCGGACCGCCTCGTCGAGCTCGCCGAGGTCTCCAACGAGCAGACCCTCATGGGCACCGGGCAGGCCGCGTTCATGGCCACCTGGTCCAGCTCGCTGACCTCCCTCAGCGAGGTCGCCGCGACCGAGCTGCAGCTCGTGCCGTTGCCCGGCGAGGGCCAGGAGCCGGGCGCCTGGCTGCAGCCCTCGCAGATGTACACGATCTCGAACCGCACCGCCGCCCCCGAGATCGCCGCGAGCTTCGTCAGCTTCCTGCTCACCGACCCCGACGCCGGTCGGCTCGTGCTCACCGACCGCGGTGTCCCCGCCGTCGCCGCCCAGCGCGAGGCGATCCTCCCCGAGCTGTCCGCGACCGCCCAGGCCGAGGTCGCCTACATCGACCAGCTCTCCGCGATGGAGCTGAAGCCCACGTGGATCGGTCCGGCCGGCTCCACCGCGGTCGAGGAGATCACCCCGCGCAACCAGCAGGAGGTCCTGTTCGGACGGATGACCCCCGCCGAGGCCGCCGCCGCCTGGTTCGAGGAGGCCACCGCGGCGATCGACGGCTCATGATCGACCGGCGGGCGCTCGTCGACCGGCACCGGCCACGGCTCGATGCGGGCAGCACCGCGGTCCTCTCGGTCGGCAACGGCCGCTTCGCCGTCGGCCTGGACCGCACCGGGACCCACACCCTGCCCGCCGTGACCGGCGCCGCGCAGGCGACGGCGCTCGCCGAATGGGGCTGGCACAGCGTGCCCCAGCGGGACGACGCGACCTGGGAGGAGCACCGGCGGGTCTACGACTCCCCGCACGGTCCCGCGACCTACATGGATCTCGTCGGCCCCTCCGAGGCGGGCGCCGACGAGGGCCGCGCGACCTGGTTCCGCGCCAACCCGCACAAGGTCTCCCTGCTGCGGCTCGTGCTCGTCGAGCGGGACGGCGGCCGGGTCCTCGACCCCGCCGCCGTGACCGACGTCGAGCAGCAGCTGGACCTGTGGACGGGCCTGGTCACCAGCCGCTTCCGGTATCGCGGCGACGAGATCACGGTACTCACCGCCGCCGACCCCGAGGCCGACGCGCTCGCGCTCGCCGTCAGCGGCGGGGACCTCGCCCTCGAGCTGCGGTTCCCCTACGGCAGCGAGGCCTGGGACGGCTCCGCCGACTGGGAGCGGGAGGGCGCACACACCACGGCCGTGGACGGGCCGACGATCCACCGCGAGCTCGACGACCTCGCCTACCGCGTCGACGTGACCGGCGCCCGGGTGCGCCAGGTCGGCGCGCACCGGGTGCGGCTCGACGCCTCCGACGCCGGGGGAGCCCGACCGGACGCGGCGGGAACCGGGCCGCTCGATGTCGCGCTGCTGCTCCGCCCCACTCGCTCCCCGCACCTCGCCCTCACCGCCCGGCCGACGGGGCACACCGACCTCCCGCGCGACGCGGCCGAGATCCGGCACCGATCGGGCCGCTTCTGGGGCGAGCACTGGGAGGGCACGGGTGCGCTCGACCTCTCCGCGGCCGACGATCCCCGCGCGCACGAACTCGAGCGCCGCGTGATCCTGTCGCGCCAGATCCAACGGGTCCATGCCGCAGGCGTCTTCCCGCCCGCCGAGACCGGACTGCTGCAGAACTCCTGGCGCGGCCGCGCACACCTCGAGATGCACTGGTGGCATGCGGCGCCCTTCCCGCTCTGGGGCGACGCGGACTCCCTGCTCCGCGGCCTCGGCACCTATGCGGCGCTGCTGCCGTCGGCCCGGACGACCGCCCGCGAGCAGGGGCTTCGTGGCGCCCGCTGGCCCAAGCAGATCGGCCCTGACCTGCGCGAGTCGCCGAGCGACATCGGCCCCTTCCTGCTGTGGCAGCAGCCGCACCCGATCCACCTCGCCGAGCTGTGCCGTCGCGCCGACCCCGCCCTCGGCGGCGACGGGATGCTGCAGGAGATCGTCGAGGAGTCCGCCGTGTTCCTCGCCGCGGTGCTCCGCGAGGACCCCGACGGGCGGCTCGGGCTGGGCCCGCCCCTCGTCGGCGCGCAGGAGCGGCACGTCGCAGATCGTGCCCGCCTGCAGGACCCCGCCTTCGAGCTCGCCTACACCGCCTGGGCGCTGCGGATCGCCGACGCCTGGCGCGAGCGCCGTGGCGATCCGCGGGCCGGGGAGCTGAGCGCGCTCGCGGCGCGCGTGCACTCCCCGCTGCGGGCCGACGGGCGCCTGCGCACCTTCCGCGTCGGCCCGGCCATGACCCGGTCCGACCACCCCGCCCACCTGCTCGCCTACGGCCTCGTCCCGCCGACCGGCACGATCCCCGACGCCGCCGCCGGGGAGGCGCTCGACGACGCCCTCGCCGAGTGGGACTGGGAGAGCACCTGGGGCTGGGACTGCCCTGCCGCGGCCCTCACCGCGACCCGGCTGGGACGGTCCGAGCAGGCCGTCGACCTGCTCCTGCGAGACACCCCCAAGAACCGCTTCGACGCGGCCGGGCACTGCTTCCAGCGCGACACGCTGCCCGTCTACCTGCCCGCCAACGGCGGCACCCTGATCGCCGCCGCGCTGATGGCGGCCGGCTGGGACGGCGGCCCGCCGCAGCCCGGTCTGCCCGCCGCCTGGGGCGCGCGCGTCGAGGGGGTGCAGCCGCTGCCGGGGCCGCTCCCGGCGCTGTGACCTGCCCGAACTGCTGACCTGCTCGCCCCTGCCGAGCCGCCCGCCCCGGTGGCGGGCGCGCCCCGCTGACCCGCTCGCCCAGCTGCCCGTCCTCCGGAAGGACCCGCCATGACCAGCACCCCGATCCCTGCCCAGCACGGCATCATCGCCGCCCACGCCCGCGCCGACGAGGTCGCCGCCGCCGGCTCGGACTACCTCGAGCAGTCCGTCGTCGGCTCGCTCCTCGTCGAGCAGCCGATGGGGGAGTGGGGCCCCGCCGCCGGACTCGCCTCGGTGCCTCCCGCCCCGAGCTTCGCGATGCTCTGCCCCGGCACGATGCGCGTCTCCGACCCCGCGGTGCCCCTCGCCGAGACCGAGACCTACCTGCGCGCGGCGTTCGCGGCGATCGCCCCGTGGGCACGTCCTGGCGCCACCGTGGTCTTCGGCAGCGGCGCCGCGCGCCGGATCCCGGAGGGCGTCTCCCGCGCCGACGGCGAGCAGCGCTTCGCCGGCTCCGTGCGCCTCGCCCGTGACCTCGCCGCCGAGCAGGGGCTCGAGGTGCTTCTCGAGCCCCTGCACCAGGGCGAGACCGACCTCGTGAACACTCTCGAGCAGGGGGCCGCCTTCCTCGACACCCACGACCTGTCCGACGTGCGGATGGTGGCGGACCTCTTCCACGTCATGCTCGAGGACGAGAGCCTCGAGACCGTCCAGCGCCTCGCCGGTCGCGTGGGCCACGCCCACATCGCCGACACCGACCGCCGCCCGCCCGGGCAGGGCGACTGGCCGCTTGCCGAGTTCCTCACCGCGCTGCGCGACGGGGGCTACGCCGGGCACGTCTCGATCGAGTGCTTCACGTGGGAGGACATCGCCGTCGAGGGCCGCGCGGCACTCGCGGCGGTGCGCGCGGCGGACCCGGCTGTCTGAGGTCGGGGGAGGAGCCCGGCGGCGTCGGGCCCGATCGGCGGGGCGTGCCGCCGCCCCGCCGGTCGCCGCCCTGCTCTCCGATCGCGCTGCCGCCCAGCCGCGCCGCACCACTGCCCCGTCGCGCCGTACAGTGCGGGCATGAGCCCCCTGGATGATGCCCGTCGCTCCGCCCACGAGGGCGCCGAGAACGTCGAACGCGCCGCGGAGACCGTCACCGAGCACCCCGTCTTCGAGAGAATCGCGCGGGGCGGCTTCGTGATGAGCGCGCTCGTGCACGTGCTGATCGGCTGGTTCGCGCTGCGCGTCGGCCTCGGCGACCCGGGGCAGGACGCGGACCAGTCCGGAGCGCTGCGCGCCGTGGCCGCCGCCCCGGGAGGCAACGTGCTGCTGTGGATCGGCGGGCTCGCGATGCTCGCGCTGACGATCTGGCACCTCGCCGAGACCTGGTTCGGGGCGAAGTGGGAGCGCGACTCCACGAAGCGGGCCGCCCACGTGGTGAAGACGCTCGGCAAGGCCGTCGTGTACGGGGCCCTCGGCGCGACCGCGCTGCGCTTCGCGGCCGGCGGCGGCAGCGACTCCGGCCAGCAGACCTCCGAGCTCACCGCCGGGGTCATGAGCACGCCGGGCGGTCGGATCGCCGTGGTGGTGCTGGGCCTCGCGGTCATCGCCATCGGGGGATATCACCTGGTCAAGGGCATCTCACGGCGCTTCGAGGATGACCTGCGCCCGACCGGGGACCAGCGCATCGGCCTGGCCGTGACCGTCACGGGCATCGTCGGCTACGTCGCCAAGGGCGTGGCGCTGATCGCCGTCGGCGCGCTCTTCGGGTGGGCGGCGATCGGCGCCGATCCCGAGAAGGCGACCGGCATGGACGGGGCCTTCCAGGCGATGGCCGCGCTGCCCGCCGGCGTGGTTCTGCTCGCCGTGGTCGGCATCGGCCTCATGCTCTACGGCGTCTACGCCGTGCTGCGCTCCCGCTACGCACCGCTCTGACCCGCGGCCGAGCCCGCGCGCCCCACCACCGCTCCGCACCGCGGTGCCGCGTCGGCGCTCCCCGCCCGCGCACCGCCAGACCGTGACCATTCCGTGACCGCCGTAACGCTCGACACCTCTTATCTCAAGGGTTACGTTAAGTCCCATCGCAGGGCGTGGGCAGAGCAGCCCAGAGCCGGTCGGAGCATCGTTGCTCCGCAGGCCGTCGCTGCGTTCCGACGAGAGGTAGGCCCATGCGTCCTGCACCGCCCCCTGCCCGGATCCGTTCCGCGCACCCCGGTCGCCGCGCCGCGCGTCCCGCCGTCGGAGCATCCGCCGCGCCGACTCCCGTCGTCGCGCGCCACCACCGTGGGGAAGGGGACCGAGGATGACCGTGAAGACCGTCGGGACGGTCGAGGACACCTCGACCGGGACCGCCACCGCGCTCGGCAGGCGCCGATCCTGGAAGCACCGGCTCTGGGAGAGCCGCGCGCTGCTGATCATGTGCCTGCCGGCGATCATCTTCTTCGTGGTTTTCAGCTATGGCCCGCTCCCGGGCAGCTGGATCGCCTTCACCAACTACAACTTCCGCGACGGGATCTTCGGCAGCGAGTTCGTGGGACTGAAGAACTTCGAGTTCCTCGCGAAGTCCGGGCAGCTGTGGCTGCTCACCCGCAACACGCTGCTGTACAACCTCGCGTTCATCGTGATCGGGAACATCCTCCAGATCGCCATCGCGATCATGCTCAACGAGGTCCGCCACCGGTACTTCAAGAAGATCAGCCAGGCGGTGATGTTCCTGCCGTACTTCATCTCCGTGGTGCTGATCGGCGTGATCGCCTTCAACCTGCTGAATTACGACACCGGCGCGATCAATGCACTGCTGCGCGCCACCGGCGGCGACCCGATCAAGATCTACAGCACCGCCGGGCTGTGGCCGATCATCATCGTGCTGTTCCACCTGTGGCAGTCCACCGGCTACGGCTCGATCGTCTACTTCGCCGCGATCATGGGCATCGACAACTCGATGTTCGAGGCCGCCGCCATCGACGGCGCCTCGGCCTGGCAGCGCATCCGGCACATCATCCTGCCGAGCCTCAAGCCCACCTTCATCATCCTGCTGCTGTTCTCGCTCGGAGGGATCATGCGCGGCAACTTCGGATTGTTCTGGAACCTCATCGGGAACAACTCCGCGCTGTACGGGACCACCGACATCATCGAGACCTCCGTCTACCGGATGATCATGTCGCAGAACAACTTCACGGCCTCCACCGCCGTCGGTCTCTACCAGTCCCTGTTCGGGCTGTTCCTGGTGCTCCTGTGCAACTGGATCGTGCGCCGCATCAACCCCGACTACGCGCTGTTCTGAGCGGACGGAGGACCACCATGACCGCACCCGCCCCCGGCGCCCTCGCCGCGACTAAGATCCCCCAGGTCGGCGACCCGACGGCGCCCCGCCCCCGCACCAAGCCGGTGAGGATCAAGCTCGACCGCGGCGAGATCGTGCTCCGCACCATCTCCTACCTCTCGGTCACGATCTTCACGATCTTCTGCGCGCTCCCGTTCCTGCTGATCCTCTCGGCGTCGATCTCCGACGAGGCCGTGATCATGAAGGAAGGCTTCGGCCTGTTCCCCAAGGGATTCTCGCTCGAGGCCTACGAGTTCATCTTCCGCTACCCGCGGGCGATCATCGGCTCCTACGCGGTCACGATCATCATGACCGTGGCCGGCACCGCGATCGGACTGTTCATCATCGCGATGACGGGATTCGCGCTGCAGCGCCGGGATTTCGCGTACCGCAACCACATCTCGTTCTTCATCTACTTCACGACGCTGTTCTCCGCGGGCCTCGCCCCCACCTATCTGTGGGTCACCCAGGTGCTCGGCCTGAAGGGCTCCTACCTGGCGGTGTTCCTGCAGCTGCTGATGACGCCGTGGCTGATCATCCTGATGAAGAACTTCGCCCGCTCCGTCCCGTGGGAGATGGTCGAGAGCGGCAAGATGGACGGCGCCGGGGACTTCCGGATCTTCTGGCAGCTGGCCTTCCCGATGCTGAAGCCCGCGCTGGCCACCGTCGGCCTGTTCCTCGCGCTCGGCTACTGGAACGAGTGGTACCTGTCCTCGCTCTACCTGGGCAGCGCGGTCGAGTTCAAACCGCTGCAGTACTACCTCTACAACGTCATCAACACCGCCAACGCCCTGAAGAACTCGGTGGCTGGAGCGAACGTGACGGTGACGCAGCTGCCCACCAACACCCTGAAGATGGCCAGCGCCGTCGTGGCCACCGGCCCGATCGTCCTTCTCTACCCCTTCGTCCAGAAGTACTTCGTCTCCGGTCTGACCGTGGGCGCCGTGAAGGGCTGAGCCCCCGGACAGGATCCCGGCAGGCTCTCGGGCCACCGCCCGCGAGCCTCCCGGACCAGCCCCGGAACCCCGCCCCTCCCGACGCCCGACCCCATCGCGGCCCGACCGACTGCAGTGCCCACCACCCGCCCCTGACTTCATCGAGGAAGCTGAGGACACCCCATGGAACGCAGGACCCTTCTCAAGATCGGCGCGGCCTCCGTCCCCGCCCTGTTCGTCTCCACCGCGCTGACCAGCTGTGGGACCGACGGAGGCAGCGGCGGCGGTGGCGGCACCCCCACCATCACCATGCTCGTGCTCGGCGACAAGCCCACCAACGGCCGCGTCGAAGCGATGCTCGAGCAGCTCAACGCCCTCCTCACGGAGAAGGCGAGCGCGACGCTGGACCTCTACTACGTGGAGTGGGCAGACTGGCAGACCCAGTACAACGTGCAGCTGCTCGCGGGCGACGGATCGATCGACCTGATCGGCACGGCGACCGACTGGCTGTACGCCTGGGACAACGCCGGCAAGGGCGCCTTCCTCGAGCTCGACGAAGCGCTGCTGCAGGAGAACGCCCCGAAGACCTGGGAGCAGGTGAACGCCGACGGCCACTGGGACCTGTGCAAGCTCGACGGCACCATCTACTTCGCCCCCGAGGACAACTACACCCAGTTCACCAACCACGGCTTCTTCTACCGCGGCGACTGGGCGACCCAGGCCGGCTTCGCCGACGGCACCATCACCAAGTTCGAGGACTTCACGCAGTACTTCCAGTGGGTCAAGGACAACCAGCCCGAGGCGTACCCGTGGGACGTCGCCGGCTCGAACGGCGCCGTGCTCGACGGGTACATCGCCGGCCACGCCGACTTCCAGACCATCCAGGGCATCGCCGCGGGGATCTACTTCCCGCTGCACACCACCGAGGCGGATCCCTACACGGTCACCTCGTGGCTGATGGAGGGCGACGTCCTCAAGGAAGCCGCCGAGATCGCGAAGCAGTGGAACGAGATCGGCGTGTGGCGCGAGGACGCCCTGAACTACGACGGCGACACCCGCGAGCTGTTCTACGCGGGTCTCTCCGGCGCGGATCAGCACCACACCCAGACCTTCCTCACCGGCATCGTCAACAACATGACGACGAAGCAGCCGGACTCGGATCCGCGCTTCTTCTACTGGGGCTTCGAGAACGGGAACTTCTTCAAGGACCTCAAGACCCACGGCGCCATGGCGGTCGCGGCGAGCTCGGCCAACCCGGAGAAGGCGCTCGCCGTCTACGACCTGCTGCGCAACGACGAGGAGTGCTACAAGCTGATCAACTTCGGCATCGAGGGCACGGACTACGTCCTCACCGACGGGAAGCTCGACTTCCCCGAGGGCTACGACCCCTCGACCGACGGGCTCGGCGCCAACTTCTGGTACGGCCGCATGGACGACTACGAGCTCGACCGCGTCACGGATGCGCCGAACAAGTGGGACTTCTACGAGGAGCTGGACGGCATCGCGAAGGAGTACCCGTACGAGACCTTCGTGATCGACCAGAACCCCTTCGCCCCGTCGCTCTCCGCGGTCAGCGGCGTGCTCTCGGAGTACCTGCCGCAGCTGCAGTACGGCAAGTTCGACGACCCGGGCGCCGCGGTCGACGAGATGCGCGCGGAGCTCGAGTCCGCGGGCATCGGCGACATCATCGCCTCCGTCCAGGAGCAGATGGACGCCTGGGCCGCGGAGCACGGCCTGGGCTGATCCGTACGGGTGCGCGGGCGGCTCCCGCCCGCGCGCCCCGGGTCCCGTCGTCGGGCGGCCGACGACAACACCACCCCCGTCGGCCGCACGCGGCGACCACCCCGTCGGCCCCGGGCCGGGAAGGAGAGCATGATGAAGGGACTGTTCGCGGCGGACTCGCCGCTGCAGCGGGTGCTGGGACGCGTCGGCGACGTGATGATCCTGAACCTGCTCTTCCTCGTCACCTCCCTGCCGCTGATCACGCTCGGTGCCTCGCTCACCGCGCTGAACTTCGCGGCGCTGCGCCTCGTGGAGGACAGTCCGGAGTCCGCGGCCGACGCCTACCTGCGCTCCTTCCGCCAGAACCTGCGTCAGTCCTTCGGGGTGCTCGCGGTGGCCGCCGTCGCGGTCGCCGTGCTCGTCGCCTGGGCCGTGGTGCTCACCCAGGTCGACGCCGGCCCGCTCGCCGGCGTGCTGCTGTGGGCCGCGCTGGTGCTGCTCGCACTGCGGCTGATCGCGGTGCTGCTGTTCCTCTTCCCCTACTTCGCGACCTTCGAGGGCTCCACCCGCGAGGTGATCTCCAACGCCCGGAAGATGTCTGCCCGCCACCCGCTGGCCGCGATGGGGATGACCGGAGTGCTGGTGCTGCCGCTCGCCGTCACGGTCACCGACCCGGCGCTCGCCGGCTACGGCCTGTTCTGGCTGCTCGCCGGGTTCTCGGGCATCGCCTGCGTCAACGCCCTCCTGCTGCGGCGGGTGCTCGCCCGCTACACGGGCGCTGACCAGTCCTGACCGGCCCTTCCTGACCGGCCCGCCCCGCCCCGCCCCACCCTGCCCGCTCGGCCCCGCCCTGCCCTCCTCCCCGCCCCTGGAAGGTTCCGCCTGATGTCCGATCCGCTGACCACCCTCGAGCTCGGTCCCGGCGAGCTCCGTCTCGACGGCATGCCCGCGGTGCTGCTGTGCTCCTCGGTCTTCCCCTTCCGCCTGCCCGCCGCGCAGTGGGAGGACCGGCTGCGTCTGGTGCGCGCGTCCGGCTACCGGATGATCGACCTCTACGTGCACTGGGGCTTCCACGAGGAGGAGCCGGGGCGGATCGACCTCAGCTCCCCGGAGCGGGACCTGGCCCGCTTCCTCGAGCTCGCGGCGGCACAGGACCTGCTGGTCATGGCCCGCCCCGGGCCCTACATCTGCTCCGAGACGGACGGCGGCGGACTGCCCTGGTGGCTCCACGGCGACTCCCCGCACGCCCCGTCGGCGCTGCGCACCTCGGACCCGGACTATCTCGCGGCCGTCGACCGCTGGTTCGCCGCGGTCATGCCGGTGCTCGCCGCCGCGCAGATCACCCGTGGCGGCCCGGTCGCGCTGGTCCAGATCGAGAACGAGCTGGACTTCTTCGACTGCCCCGATCCGGCCGAGTACATGGACCACCTGGCTCGGTCGGCACGCGCCGCGGGCATCGAGGTGCCGATCATCGCGTGCGCGGGGCAGGGTGATCTGGCCGGGGCCTCGGGGGACGCCGACGGCGTGGTCCCCACCGTGAACCTCTACCCCTCGGATGCCTCCACCAGTTTCGACGCGGAGGCGCGGGCCTACGCGGAGCGCCTCGCGCAGCGTGGTCTGCCGCTGATGGTCACGGAGACCAACCGGCTCCACCGCACGCTGCGCCGCGAGATCCTCGCCGGGGCGCGCCTGGTCGCCCCCTACCTGCAGACCTCCGGCTTCGACCACCTGGTCCTGCCCTCCGCGGGCAACTGGGGCGATCCCGGGAACCTCATGACCCACGACTACGACTTCGCGGGCTACCTCAGCCCCGAGGGCCTGCGCCGCCCCGAGTACGACGAGGCGATCGCGCTCACCACGACCCTCGCCGCCTGGGGCGAGCGGCTCGCGGCGGCAACCCCGATCCCGCTCGGCGAGGCCCCGGTCGCGGCGGCCGACGGCGGAACGCTCGCGGGCGGCGCGCTCGCGCTGCCCGGCGGAGGTCACCTGGTGGGTGCAGCGGCCCTCGACGACGTCGAGCTCGCGGTGCGGCTCGAGCCGTCCGCAGGTACGCCGGTCGAGGCCGTGATCGCCCCGGGCACCTGCCCCTTCCTCGCCGTCGACGTGCCGCTGCAGCCCTGGGGCGCGGAGGGCACGCTCGAGGTCGCGACCGGCGAGCTGGTCGGGGTGCGGCCCGCCACGGACGGCGCCGACCTCGTGCTGGTCGTCGCGGGCGGCCCGACGGCGCAGGTGCGGGTGCGCCTCGGGGGCGGGGAGGGCGGCGGCTCGACCGAGACCCTCCACCTCGTCGGACCGGGCTCGGCCCGTGCCGGGCGCGAGGGCGCCGGGGTGCGGGTGGAGATCCAGGGTCCCGCCGCGCCGGTCGCCGATCCCGAGCCCGTGCGGCAGCGGGCGACCGGGCAGGTCGCGGTGCTCGGCGCCGCGGGTCTGCCGACGGGGGAGAGCGTCACCGACGGGGCACCTGCCGGCGGCGCGCTCCCTGTCGGGGCCCTGCCCGGCGCCGAGGCGCTGGGACTGGCCGACGGCCGGCTGCAGGCGGAGATCGAGCTCTCCGCCGCGGCGCAGGAGCTGCTGCTGCTCGGCGCGGCGGACCTCGTGCGCGGCGAGATCGATGGCCGTGACCTCGGGGTGAGCGTCGCGCACGGCGCCCCGATCAGCCATCCGCTGATCCCCGGGGTCGTGCAGCGGGCACGGCTCACTGCCGAGATCTGGGGCCGCGCCAACTTCGACGACGCCCGTCGGCCGGCCCTCCGCCTCGGCGCCGGACGCGGCCTCGGCACCGTGCTCGAGGTGCTCGGCAGCGAGGACGTCGGCGACCTGTGGGAGGTGCGGGAGATCCCCGACCGGCGCGGCCACGGTCCCCTCGCCGCCCCGCCGCTGCGCCCGCTCGGCGGCTGGTCCAGCGCCCGACCCGGCGAGACCACGGTGTACGGACGGAGCCTGCCGCTGCCGGGCGGGGACGAGATCGCGGTGCTGCGCCTGCACGGGCTCACCCACCCGCTCCGCGTCCGTCTCGACGGCGGAGCGGAGCGACTGCTGGTCCCCGAGGCGCCGGTGCTGGTGCTCGAGGGCCCGGGGGAGAGCGTCGACCTGGAGATCCTCGCCCCGCACGTCCCCGGAGGTCTGGGCGACGGCGCCGAGCTGCTCCGCGCGCGCCGACCGGTGGTGCGGGAGCTGCGCACCCAGCGGGAGGCGGCGCTCGCGTCGGCCCTCGCAGGCCGTGCCGCGGATCCGAGCCTGAGCTGGGACGGTCTCCCCGTGGGAGAACAGCGGGTGGCCGCGCCCGCTCTCGTGCGCCTCGCGGAACCGGCCGGCGGTGCGAGCGGCGTCCTGCTCGACCTCACCGGTCAGGACGTGGAGATCACGGTGCTGTGCGGGGGCCGGCGCGTGTCCCGCCACGTGCTCGGCGAACCGGCCGTCTCCGGCGGCGACCCCGCACGGTCCTGGATTCCGGCCGGCTGGGCCGGGGACTCCGCAGGACAGGACGAGTCCGCCGGACGTGAGCACTCTGCAGGACGGGAGGGCGCCGACGTGCTGCTGCTCGTCGAGCCGCTCACGGCTGCGGACGGTAGGTTCGGACCCATCCGGCGGGCGGAGACGCTCCGCTAGGACTCGAGCGACGGTCGCCGACCGTCGGCACGTCGAGCCGTCGGGGCGGGAGGAGCACCATGGCCACGAAGACCTCGCAGGGGATCCGGCACGAGAGCCGCTTCCTCGTGCTGCGGACGATCTATGCCCGGACCACCATCTCGCGGGCGGAGATCAGCGCGCAGACGGGGCTGAGCGCCGCGACGGTCACCACCCTCGTCGGCGAGCTGCTCGAGGAGGGCGTGGTGCGGGAGGCGGGCCAGATCTCCTCCCGCGGCGGCCGCCCCACCGCGACCTTCCAGGCCAATCCCGGCCGCGGCGCGCTGCTCGCCGTCGACGTCGCCGAGACCTATGTGCGCGTGGACCTGTTCGACACCGCCCTCGCCCGTCTCGACCAAGAGCGCATCGAGCTCGCGCCGGGTGCGCAGACGATCGAGACGGTCGCCGAGCGGATCCGCTGCTGCGCCGAACTGCTGCTGGATCGCCACCCCGAGCTCGCGGGGCAGGTGCTGGGCGCGGGAGTTTCCCTGCCGGGGCAGGTCGACCCCTCCCGCGGCGTGGACGTCTTCGCCCCCAACTGGGGCTGGCACGAGGTGCCGCTGATGGACGCCCTGCAGTCCGCGCTGCCCGTCCCGGTGCGGATCGACAACCCTCTCATGGCGCTCGCCACCGGAGAGCTGTGGTTCGGGGCCGGGCAACGGTACGAGCACTTCGTCGCCGTGAACCTCGGCACCGGGGTGGGTGCCGGGATCATCACCGACGGCAAGCTGCTGCGCGGACCCGGCAACTCCGCCGGCGAATGGGGCCACACCGCGCTCGTCTGGGACGGGCGGCCCTGCCGCTGCGGCCGCGCCGGGTGCGTCGAGGCGTACGTCGGGGTGGAGGGGATCCGCTCGACCCTCGCCGAGATCGACCCCGGTCACGAGCTGGTCCAGGTGCAGCACCACCGCGACTTCATCCAGCGGCTCACGCGCGCGGAGGCCACCGGGGACGCCTCCGCCCAGGCCGCGCTGCTGCGCACCGGCGACTACCTCGCCGCGGGCATCGGCAATCTCGTCAACCTGGTCAATCCCGAGCACGTCTCCGTGCTCGGCTGGATCACCAACTACGCCGGCTCCGAGCTGCGCGACCGGGTGCGGGAAAGGATCCCGCAGGAGTGCCTGCCCGGCCCCGCCTCCGGGCTCAGCCTCGAGTTCACCGCCGCCGACGGCGAGGGGGTCAGCCTGGGCATGGCCGTCCTGGCCCTCGAGGGCTTCCTCGAGCAGGTGGGACTGCCGAGCGCGTCGAGCCAGCCGGGGGTGCAGCCGACGGCGGGCCTGGAGGTCGTCGCGGGCAGCCGCGCCGGGGCGGACGGCGGGGCCGCCGGTGTCGTCGGGGGCAGCTCCTCGCCGCGCGCCGGCAGGACCTCCGGCACTGCGGACCGCGGTGCCTGGGTGCTGCGAGGCAGCGGCGCCGTCTGACCCGGACATCACGGACAGATAACGTCCCGATGCAACCGTCGGAAAGCGGTTGACTTCCCTGGCGCACGCCTGTTCACTCTCCCGCACCACGCAGGACCAGCAAGGAAGCAGTTCTCGCCCCCCGGCGCCGCATCGATCCCCTGATGCCCGACCGGTCCGTCGACTCCGAGCCCGCCCACCAGTGTCGGTGAGCGCCCCCGGAGTCCTCCTCTCCCGCCCCCGCGCCCTTCTGCGTCGGCGGCGGCACCCCGTCCACCGCCGCGATGACGCGGCGGTTGCCGAGTCCTCCCCACTCCTTCCCACGTAGGCAGATGACATGGCGACAGGTACTGCACGCACTGACGCGGCAGCGAAAACTCCGGGGCGACGTCCCCGAGCCGAGGCGCGATCCGCCCGGCCTCCCCTCTCCGACCAGGAGCGATCGGACAGGCGACGGCGCCGCCTCAGACGGGACGGGCTGCTGATCGGCATCGGGCTCCCCGGCGCGATCGCCCTGATCCTCTTCCAGTACGTCCCGCTGCTCGGGAACGTGATCGCCTTCCAGGACTACCAGCCCTATCTCGAGATCTCCGAGGCACCGTTCGTCGGACTCGAGAACTTCTCCTTCCTCTGGGACGGGAACCCGGAGTTCCTCAACGCGCTGCGCAACACCCTCGTGCTCACCCTCGTGCAGACCGTGATCGTGTTCCCGGTCCCGCTGTTCCTCGCGCTGCTGCTCAACAGCCTGGCCGGGGAGCGGCTCAAGCGACTGACCCAGTCGATCCTCTACCTCCCCCACTTCCTGTCGTGGGTGATCGTGGTCGCGCTCTTCCAGCAGATGCTCGGCAACGCCGGGGCGCTGAACACCTTCCTCTTGCAGAACGATCTGCCGATGCTGGAGATCATCGGCGTCCCCGACATGTTCGTCGCCCTGATCACCACCCAGGCGATCTGGAAGGACGCCGGCTGGGGCACGATCATCTTCCTCGCGGCGATCAGCCAGATCGATCAGGAGCAGTACGAGGCGGCCGCGGTCGACGGCGCCGGGTCCTGGCGTCGCCTGTGGCACATCACGCTGCCCTCCCTCAAGGGACTCTTCATCCTGCTGCTCATCCTGCGGCTCGGGAACAGCCTCTCCGTCGGCTTCGAGCAGATCATCCTGCAGCAGGGACCGGTGGGACTCCAGGCCAGCGAGGTGCTGGACACCTGGGTCTACAACAAGGGCATCATCCAGGGCGACTGGGGGCTGTCGGCCGCGGCCGGGCTCTTCAAGAGCGTGGTCGGGGTGCTGCTGGTGATCGGGGCGAACAAGCTCGCCCATCTGCTCGGCGAGGCGGGGGTGTACAGCAAATGAGCATCGAGACCAAGACAGTCGGAGCGAGCGAGCCCAGGGTGCGGCACGCGACCGGGCGACCGGCCTGGATGGAGAAGCCCAACCCCGTCATGCGGATCCTCCGCGGTGCGGCGCTCTGGATCTCCGTGCTGCTGGTGATCATCCCCTTCTGGGCCGTGATCGCCACCTCCCTCGCCGACCAGGCCACGATCAACGCCTCCGGTGGCGGGATGGTCATGTGGCCTTCCGGATTCAGCACGGCGGCCTACGAGGCGATCCTCTCCGGCGGCGTGGTCACGCGCGCGGTGCTCGTCTCCGTCGGCATCACCGTCATCGGCACGCTCCTCTCCCTCGCCACGACGGCGGGCCTGGCGTACTGGCTCTCGCGGCCCGGGGCGGCCTTCGCAAAGCCCGTGCTGCTGCTGGTCCTCGGGGCGGTGCTCTTCTCCCCGGGCCTCATCCCCTCGTACCTCCTGGTCAAGGAGCTCGGCCTGCTGGACTCGTGGTGGTCGCTGATCCTGCCTGTGATGGTCAACGCCTTCAACGTGGTCGTCATGCGGGCGTTCTTCCAGGAGCTGCCCAAGGAGCTGTTCGAGTCCGCGGAGATCGACGGCGCCTCGGCCCTGACGGTCCTGGTGCGGATCGTCCTGCCGCTGTCGAAGGCGGTGCTCGCGGTGATCGGGCTGTTCTACGCCGTCGCCTACTGGAACGCCTTCTTCAACGCCCTGCTGTACATCCAGTCGAGCGACAAGTGGCCGATGGCCCTGGTGCTGCGCACCTTCGTGGTCAACCAGACGACCATCGGCGGCGACCAGATCGGCGCCAACGCGGAGGCGATCCCCCCGCAGCTCCCCATGCAGATGGCCATCCTCGTGGTCGCCATCGTCCCGATCCTCGTCGTCTACCCCTTCCTCCAACGTCACTTCGCCAAGGGCGTCATGATCGGCGCGGTCAAGGGGTGAAGGACCTCGCCGGGGCGACATCGCCCGGCGATTCCCCACTCGGGGAGAGGAGCACGAGAGCCAGGTCCCACCCGCTCGACTCGACGGCACGGGACCTCCGCAAGACGCACGACCGAAGTCTTCACCGCAGCACAGTTCAAGGAGGAACAGACATGTCTGCAACACCCCGAAATGGCGTCTCCCGACGCTCCGTCCTCGCCGGAGCGGGCGTCACCGCCCTGGCCGGCACCGGCCTGCTCTCGGCCTGCGGCAACAGCACCCCCAGCGGGGAGAAGGCGGCCGAGGTCAACGCGACCGTCGAGCTGCCCACGTACATCCCGTACGAGGGCCTGGAGCCGGACTTCCCCGGGGATCCCGAGACCGGCGTCGATCCGGCGTTCCGCTCGTTCCCCGCCGACAACCCCGCCTCCGTCGCCGAGGTCCCCGGGGACGGCTCGACCATCACCGGCATGGCCGACATCTACTACGCCGTGCCGCCCGGCCCCGACCGGAACGCCTGGTGGGCGGGGCTGAACGAGCGCCTCGGCGTCGACCTCGACATGCAGATGGTCGGCAACGCCGACTACGCCCAGAAATTCCCGACCGTCATCGCCGGCGACGACCTGCCGGACGTGATCCGCCTGCTGGACGTGGCCAACTACCCGGCCCTGCTCGAGAACCGGTTCGAGCCCCTCTCGGAGTACCTCGCCGGCGACGCGATCAAGGACTACCCGAACCTGGCGAACATTCCGACGGTGCACTGGAAGAACGCCTCGCGCTACAACGGGGCGATCTACGGGATCCCGATCCCGCGCGGCAGCGTCGGCAACTACAACTTCATCCGCCGCGACATCATCGACGCCCGCGGGCTGAACCCGGAGCCCAAGGGATGGGACGAGTTCCTCGAGCTGTGCACGGGGCTCACCGATGCGAAGGAGCGCCGCTGGGCCCTCTCCCTCCCCGGGCAGATGCGCCAGTACCTGGCGCGCCTGAACCAGGAGCCGAACGGTTGGCGCGAGGAGAACGGCTCCCTGGTCCACGCCTACGAGACCGAGGAGTTCGCCCAGACCCTCGCCGACATGGTCACGCTGTGGGAGGCGGGGGTCGTCCACCCCGACGCCTTCTCGGCGACGCAGCCGTTCAAGCAGCTCTTCAACGCCGGCACCGTCTCCCTGAACCTCCACGACGGCTACCCGGGCTGGGCGCAGTACATCGCCGACAACGCCAGCAACCCGGACTTCGAGCTGGGGCTCATGCCGGTCTACACCCGCGATGGCTCCGAGCTGGCCCCGTGGCACGTGGGGCAGGGCTACTACTCGCTGACCGGGATCTCGAAGCAGGACGATCCCGAGCGGATCAAGCTGATCCTCCGCGTGCTGGACTGGCTCGCCGCCCCCTTCGGGACCGAGGAGTACAAGTACCGGCTGTTCGGCGAGGAAGGGCGCGAGCACACGATGGTGGACGGCAGCCCGACCCTCACCCCCGAGGGCGTCGCGAACACCGTGGTCCCGATCCGGTACCTCGCGGACTCGCCGTACACGGTCTTCCAGCCCGGTCGGCCGGACGACGCGGACGTCCAGCACGCCTACCAGACCACGGTGCTCGCCTCGACCGTGGACAACCCGGCCTTCGGAATCTACTCGGACACCAAGGCCAACAAGAATCCCGCGGCGGACAAGGCCTTCACCGATGGCTGGAACGCCATCGTGCAGGGGCGCCAGCCGATCTCCGACCTCGAGTCGCTGGTCAGCGCATGGCGGTCCGCCGCGGGCGACGGGATGCGCGCCGACTACGAGAAGGGCCTCGAGGAAGCCTCCTGAGAGGGGCCGACGCCGACGACGCGCTCGTCGGCGTCGGTCCCCTCGGGCGACGCGGTAATACTTTTCGGTAAGTTGCTTCTTACCGACACGTACTACCGCGTCGCCGCGTCGCCGGGGCAGCGGGGCGGTGGGGCATGAGACGCGCGACGTGCGCCCGAGGCGGACGCGGCGGGCGACGGCCCAGCGGCCCCCGCAGCGCTCAGTCCGCGGGCTGCATGCCCTCGATCGCGGTGAGGATCTGCTGCGCCGCCGCGGCCGCGTCGGTGTTCCCGAAGTAGAACTCCTGGCTGATGCGGGTCACCTCGGTGCCGAAGCCGACGCCCTCCGCGGGGGTGACGCGCGGCGCGGGGGCGACCTCGGCCTGCATGTCGCGAGCGAAGTCGAGGCAGATGCGCTCGATGTCGTTGAGCTCGCCCTCGATCGCGGTCTGCACCTCGGGGAAGGCGGTCACACCGCGCTCGATCTTCAGCACCTTCGCCGCGTCGAGGTCGGTGAGCAGGAAGCTCATCAGCACGCCTGCATTCTCGGTGACCTCGCTCGCCGCGGCGATCGACCAGTACATCGACGCCTTGTTCACCATCTGGTGGTCCCCGGCGGTGATCGCCGGCAGCCGCAGCAGATTCATCGCCGCCCCGGAGGCGCTCGCGAAGGTCTGCACCTGGGTGTGGAACTGGAAGTGGAACACGGCCTTGCCGGTGCCGAAGCGGCCACCCTCGACACCTGCGCCGAAGTCCTCGATCTGTGCGTCGGCCCCCGGCGCCGCGCCGGAGTCGATGAGCGACTTGGAGAACTCGAGCCAGCCCTGGATGGTCTCGAGCGTCACGAGGGTGTCACCCTCCTTGGGGAAGACCTGCTCCCCGGACTGCCGCGCCCAGGCGTGCAACTCCGCGGCGCCCTGGCCGAACATGTCGATACCGACGATGTCCTGGTCCGCGCCCCATGCGCTGATCGCGGCTGCGGCCTCGGCGAACTGGGTCCAGGTCCACTCGGTGTCCGCGGGGAGCTCGACCCCGGACTCGCCGAGGAGGTCCTCGTTGACGCCCACGGAGAAGATGCCGATGCCCAGCGGGGCGCCGACGAGGGTGCCGTCGGCGAGGCGTCCGGTGTCCAGGATATTCGCCTCCATCGCGGAGAGGTCCAGGACGTCGGTGATCGTCTCGAGGTCGAGCAGCGCCCCGCGGGTGCCGTAGGAGTCGATGTACGCCTCGTCCATCTGCATCAGGTCGGGGGCGTCGCCGCCCGAGGTCTGCGTGGCGAGCTTGTCCCAGTAGCCGGTCCACTCGCTGTACTCGGGGGAGACCGCGAAGTCGGTGTTCTTCTCCGCGAAGATCGCGAGGGCGTCCTGGGTGAGACCGAGACGCAGGTCGCCGCCCCACCAGTAGATGCGGACGTCGCCGCCGCCCTCACCGCCGCCCCCGCCTCCGGACCCGCCGGAGTTGGGGCCGCAGGAGGCCAGGACGGGGATCGAGCCCGCGGCGGCGAGCAGGGCGAGGGTCTGACGACGAGTGAACAAGGGAGCCTCCAGTGGATGAGCGTCGTTGCCGAGCACCGGATCGGGCGAGAGTCGCCGAGCCTGGGACCGACGCTAGCCCACGCGCCCCGCGCGGGCGAGGGACGTGGCCGGATCGAGATCGGCGGGGTCCGTGCGGCGGGGTCGCCCGACAGCCTCGACCAGGCGCGCGGGGACGCAGTCTGCTGGGCCCGGCCGGCTGTCCACGGGCGGGACGCCAGCGGCACGAGACCTGCTATATGCAGGCCACGTGCCGCTGTGATCCCTTCGGTGGACAGCAGGTAAGCAGGTCTACACGACAGCAGATCTGCCGCGGCGGGGCGGAACCGGGCCCGCCATCAGAGGGTGCTCACTCCTTCACGACGGCGACCCAGCTGACCTGGATGTCCGGTGACCTCGTCGGGTGCAGGGTCAGGGTGATCTCGCCGGACGGCCCGGGGGTGATGCCGCCGTAGGCGACGGCCTCGGGGATCCCGGTGAAGAGCTGCTCCTCCGCGACCACCGACCCGTTCAGGGAGACGCGGGCGGCTCGGTTGGCCCAGGGCCAGGGGTCGTAGTAGCCGACGTGCACGGTGAAGGAGCCCGACGGGAGGTTCGCGAAGCGGTAAGTGAGATCGTCGTGATCGGTCGCGTACCGGAGCGAGCGGTCGAGGGAGTCCGTCTCGGATCCGGCGGGCTTCGAGCGGCCCTGGTAGCCCCACACCGCACTGGTCGCCGGGTCCGCCCCGTACGGCTGATCGGCGACGGAGTTCTTCAGGGCCGGACCCTGCGCGTGCTCGCGGAGAGCGAGGTAGTCGCTCGTCTCGGCTCCGCCGGCGTTGACCAGGTAGACCATGTGGCGGGGGACCACGAGGACCTCGCGATGAACGGTGAGAGCTTCCGGACCGCTGAGCGTTCCGACGGCCTCGACCATCCCGGGTCGGTCGAGGTGCGCCTCCCAGCTGATGCTCCGCTTCTCGGTCGTGCCGTCGGAGAGTCGCACGGTTCCGCGACGGGGCAGCTTGTTGATCTCGCCGAGACCGACCGAGCTGGGGAGCTTCACGTCGACGGTGTAGGCGGGCTGCAGGGGCTGGTCCTCCCAGCGCCACGAGTCCTCCCAGACGAGGGACATCTGGGTGCCTTCGCCGAACCGCAGCGGCAACCACACGTAGGGGGCGTGCTTCAGGTCCGAGGGTGTCCAGCGGTCGCCCATGTACACGTAGGTGCCGCGCTCGGGGTCGACGGGGATGACATTCGTGGACTGCGAGCGGAAGGTGTCGGAGGCGCCGTCGCCGGTCACGGGATTGCCGTGATCGGTCCAGTCGCCGAGGATCTCCGTCGCCGTGGCGTACTGAGCGGGGTTCGGATCCCAGCCGGTCGCCCCGGAGGTGATCAGGTAGTAGGTCCCCTCCCGCTTGAACAGGGCCGGCGCCTCGCGATGTGCGCCGATGTAGGGACGGATGAAGTCGACGCCCTGGACCGCCTGGTCCGGGGGAGTCGCCAGATCGGTGAAGTCCTCGTCGAGCCGGGAGATGAAGAGGGAGTAGTTCTCCTCGCTCGAGTAGATGATGTACGCGGTGCCGTCGTCATCGAGGAAGACGGTCATGTCGCGGGCCATGCCGGGATTGTCGGGCTGCCAGTTCGGCTCGCCCTCGGGGGCGTGGTGCAGGCGGTAGCTGTCGATCCAGCGGTAGGGGCCGGTGGGGGAGTCCGAGACGGCGACACCGGCATTCGCCTTCGCGTACTGGGCGGTCGAGGTCTCCGACGGGCCGTCGGCGTGCACCCACATCACCCACGTGCCCTGGGCGGCGTTGTGGAGGACCTTGGGGCGCTCCAGGATCGCGGCCGGGATGCCGCTGCCTGCCTCGGGCACGGTGAGCAGGTCGCGGATCACCGCGGACTTCTGCGCTTCCGAGTAGTCGCCGTACAGAGCGGTGAAGTACGGGTCGGTGTCGATCTGATCGGCGGTGGTGAGCGTGCGCAGCGCGAGGCCCTCGTCGGTCCAGTTGTAGAGGTCTCGAGACGAGTAGACGTGCACGCCGGGTGTGGCGGCGTAGCCGTTGCTGCGATCCTCGCCGAACCAGTAGTAGAGAGTGCCCTCCGCGTCCTCGGAGATCACCACCTGGCCGCCGTGGGCCTGGATGACCTTCCCGTCGGTGTCGAGCCACGGTTCCCCGGGGGTGAAGGACTGACGGGAGGGCGTGCCCTCGGCGTGGGCGAGAGACGGAGCGAGCATCGCGAAGGGCGGCGCGGCGAGAGCGGCCGCGAGGATGCTCCGTCGGCGGGGCGCGGTGGGGGGATTCGTGGGCACAGGGGACTCCTCGTCGAGTCGTGCGTCGGATGGATCGGCGTCGGTGCCGGATCGTCGGGCGGTGTCTCACCGCTCTTTTCACACCCCTCGAAAGAAGGGGGTGCGTCGACCGTAGCGGAGCCCCGGCCGCGGCGGAAGGGGGCGGAGCAAGTTCGCGGATCCTCTGGTCATCCGCTAACGGTTGTGCTTACGGTAAGGGGTGAAGAAAGGGCGTCGACGAGGACGCCCCTCCGAGACGAGGTCGCCATGTCCAAGAATCCGCTGTCCTCTCCTGCCCCGCACAGCGGGACCCCGAACCCGCGTGCGACGCCGTCCCGACGCGTCGTCCTCGCCGCGAGCGTCGTCGCGGGTACCGCGGGTGGAGCAGTCCTCGCGACCTCCGCGCCGAGCGCGGCCCGCGCGGACGGCTCCCCGGCGGACGCGCCCCGGTACCGCCTCGCCGTCGATCCCGGGACGGTGCACCAGACCCTCGAGGGATTCGGCGCCTCCGGGTCCTGGTGGTCCCAGAAGCTCGGGAGCTGGAGTCGCTCGCGCCGCACCGCGATCGCCCAGCTCCTCTTCTCCCGGACCCAGGGCATCGGCCTGTCCCAGTTCCGCTACAACGTCGGCGGCGGGCTCGACGACACCATCACCGATCCGTGGCGCACTGCGGAGACCTTCGCACTCGGCGACGGGACATACGACTGGAGCCGGGACGAGGCGGCGCGCTGGTTCCTCCAGGCGGCGAAGCAGCGGGGCGTCGAAGATTTCATCGCCTTCGTCAACTCCCCGCCGCGGCACCTGACGGTGAACGGCCACACCTACGGCGACCCGGGGACCTCGAACCTCGCCGAGGTCGACCACGAACCGTTCATCGACTACCTCCTCGACGTGGTCCGACACTTCCGCGACGAGGAAGGGATCGACTTCCGCACCATCAGCCCGATCAACGAGCCCCAGTGGGGCTGGGACGGCCCCGGGCAGGAAGGATGCCACTACGAGCCGGAGCAGGTGCGGGAGCTCACCGCTGCGGTGATCGAGGCCTTCGCGGGCAGTGGGCTGGAGACGACGGTCTCCGCGCCGGAGTCGGGGGAGTACAAGGCGCTGTACTCGGGGGAGAAGTACGCGGAGCTGCTGCTCGAGGACCCGATGATCCGCGAAGGGATCGGCGAGCTCGCCACGCACTCCTACTGGTCCACCGACGAGCAGCGGACGCTCGCCGCCGAGGTCATGAGCAGGTACCCCGATGTCCGGCTCGGCACGACCGAGTGGTGCGAGATGGTCAACGGGCGCGACTACGGGATGGACTCCGCTCTGACCCTCGCCCGGACCGTCCACGCCGATCTCACCCTCGCGCGGACGACGACCTGGCAGTACTGGATCGCCGTCAGCAGGTACGACTACCGCGACGGCCTGATCTACACGGACTACGTCGAGAAGGGCGATCCCGAGACCTTCGAGGAGACGCGGCGGCTGTGGGCGCTCGGGAACTACAGCCGCTTCCTGCGCCCCGGCGCGCGCCGGATCGAGCTGGCCGTCGCGGCGGAGTCCCCGACCGAGGGCGAGATGGCGCGCATCCCCTTCGTGGTGCCCGAGATCGCGACGGGGACCACCGTCGGAGACCGGATCTTCCGCCTCGAGGACCGTGCCGGGGACGACACGGGGCCCGGGACCTTCACCTATCCCTCGAATCCCGTCTTCGTCCCGGGCTGCTTCGACCTGCTCTCGGTGGAGGCGACCGACGCCGGGGAGCATGTCGAGTTCGCGATCCGTCTCGGCGCCGACCTCCAGGATCCGTGGAACGGGAGCCCCGTCGGCTACGACCTCCAGAACATCGACATCTATGTCGACACGCGTGCGGACGGCGGGTTCACGGAGCTGCTGCCGGGGCGGCGCGCCCTGGTGGCCGACGAGTTCGCCTGGGACCGCGCGATCCTCGCGTCCGGCCGGACCGATGTCATCGCCTCGGACGTCGCCGCGAAGGTGTCGGCGGAGATGCGCGAGGCGCTGTTCGTCGCCCTGACCGAGGACCAGTCGGTGGCCGGTGACACCCTCACGGTCCGCGTCCCCAGGAGCTTCCTCGGGGACTTCCAGCCCGGCTGGGCGATCCAGGTGATCGTCACCGGCTCGGAGGGGAACATGGAGTCGGACTCCCTGCGCGTGCGGGAGGTGCGGAGGGAGGGCTCCGACTGGAACTTCGGCGGGGGATCCGACGGGCACGAGGACCCCAACATCCTCGACCTCCTCGTCCCCGACGGGATGACGCAGGCGGAGGCGCTCGCGTGGACCCCCGCGACCCGGATCGAGGTGCTGGCCTCGGCCTACCTCGATGAGGACACCGGGAACCTGGTCGTCGTCGCCCTCAACGAGGCCGCCACCGAGCAGGAGATCGAGCTCGCCGTGCCGACCCCCTCGAAGACCCTCGTCCTCACCCCGCACCGGACCTCGGAGACCGAGTCGCTCGCCCGGGGATCCCAGTGGCGGCTGCAGCGCGACAGCGACGGCATCGCCCGGGGCACGACGCGGCTGGCGCCCCGGTCCATCACGACCTTCACGGCGCGGTGGTCGTGAGCGGGAGGTGGGCGGCGGCCGCAGCGGTCGCCTGCGCCCCGCCTCACCCGACCCGCAGCAGCACCGCCCCGTGCGGCGCGATCCGCACGTCGATCGCCGTCGAACCGGGGGCGACGCCGCGCGCGGCATCGGACTGCACGGCCACGGGACGAGCCGGGACCGGAGCGCCCGTCCACAGCTCCCGCACCTCGCCGGTCAGCGCGGCCGGCAGGCCGACGTCCTGGCTGTCCAGCGCCACGTCCAGCGACGTCTCGCCCACGTTGAACGCGGCCACGTAACGTCGACCGTCGGCGTCCTCGGCGGTCCACAGGATCAGCGGGTCCTCGCGGAACACCTCGCGGCTCGCGGTCGCGCCGGCGTGGAGGGCGAGCACGTCGGCGTTCTGCAGCAGCGCGATCGTGGCCGGGTCGGAGGTGGGCAGGTCCCCGCCCACCATCAGCGGTGACCGGGCGATCGCCCACAGGGTCATGAGCGTGACCTGCTCGTCCGGGGTCAGCAACGAGTCCCGCGGCTCCCCGCGCTCGGCGCGGAGCCCGATCCGGCCCAGTGGCAGCATGTCGCCGTCGGGCCAGCCCTCGGGCCCGGCGTGCGGGGCCCAGCGGGCGAAGCGGGCGAAGTTCGCTGCGACGTCCTCCCACCGGTCCCAGAGGTCATCGCAGATCCGCCACATGGTGGCGTGCTCCCGCAGGTGCTCGAGCCGGGTCAGGGACAGGTCGCGGCCGGGGGAGAGGCTCAGCTGCATCGGCCGGCCGCAGCGCGTGATCGCCCCGGCGAAGGCCTCGATCTCGGCGGCCTGGTACGGCCAGAGCATGTCGTCGACCTTGAGGAAGTCCACGCCCCACTCCGCGTACAGCGCGAGCACCGAGTCGTAGTAGGCGCCGGCGCCATCGACCGAGTGGTCGAGCCCGACCATGTCCGGGTTCCACTCGCACGAGTTCTCGGGATCGGCGACGTCGGCCGCGCGCACCGCGGTGCCGAGCACGGGGGTGTTCGCGGCGACCGCCCGACGGGGGATCCCGCGCATCACGTGGATCCCGAGCTTCAGCCCCAGCGCGTGGACCTGCGCGGCGAGCGGCCCGAAGCCCTTCCCGCCCGCGGAGCTGGGGAATCGCCCGGGGTCGGGCAGCAGTCGGCCGTGTTCGTCCATCGCCAGCGGCGCGTCGGCGTTGTAGCCGTGGGAGCGGGCCGACGGGTCCGACCAGTCGATGTCGACAACCACCGTGTCCCAGCCGTACGGCAGCAGGTGCTCGGCGAGGAAGCGGGCGTTGGCCAGCACCTCCTCCTCGGTGACGGTGGTGCCGTAGGAGTCCCAGGAGTTCCAGCCGCGGGGCGGGATCGGGGACGGGACCGACAGGCGGGGGGATCCGGCCGACGGGGCGGGAGGGGTCTGGGCGGTCATGTCACTCTCCGAGCAAGCGGTCGACGTAGGCATTGGCGAAGACCCGCTGGGGGTCGAGCCGGTCGCGCAGCGCCTGGAAGCGGGCGAGATCCGGGTACTGCTCCCGCACGGTGTCCGGAGCGAGGGTGAACACCTTGCCCCAGTGCGGGCGCGGGGCGAACGGGGCGAGGGCCGCCTCGATCTCGGGCAGCAGCGCCGCGACCTCGGCCGGCCGCTGCTGCCAGGTGAAGTGCACGCAGGCGCTGTCGCGGTGCTGCGCGGGGGAGAGCCACATCCCGTCGGCCGCGACCGTGCGGATCTCCGAGGCGTGCAGCAGCGGGCGGATCCGGTCGCCGAGCGGCATCACCGCCGCGAGCGCCGCGGCCGCGTCCTCGCGGGCCACGAAGTACTCCGACTGGATCTCCTCGCCGCTGCTCGGTGTGAACTCGAGCCGGAAGTGCGGCAGCCGCTCGTGCGCCGGCCCCGGCTCCCCGGTCTGGTCGGTGCAGAAGTCGGCGGGCATGCTCGGCAGGGGGTGGACGGCGCGCAGCGCCCGTCGGCCGCCGTGCCAGGACTCCGGCGGCGCCGTCTCCTCGTCGACGCGCTGCTTGACCCACGCCTGCGCGATCGTCCCGTCCCAGTGGTGGAACAGGCTCACGCTGGTGCCGCCCGCGAGGAGCGCCGAGAGCGTCTCCTGCTCGGTCGCGACGGCGGGGAAGTCGAGGTGGACGGTCTGCCGCATCGGGACGGCGGGGACCAGGTCGAGGGTCAGGTGCGTGAGGATCCCGAGCGCGCCGAGCGAGAGCACCGCCCCGTCGAAGATCTCCGCATCCCGCTCCCGGGACAGGGTGAGCAGGTCGCCGTCGGCCGTGACCAGCTCGATCGCCCGCACCCCGGCGGCGAGGGAGCGCAGGCGGTCCCCGGAGCCGTGGGTGCCGGTCGCGCTCGCGCCGCCCACCGAGATGTGCGGCAGGGAGCCCATGTTCGTCAGGGCCAGACCGGCCTCGTGCGCGGCGAGCGCGAGCTCCCCGTAGCGGACCCCGGCGGCGACCCGCGCGGTGCGGGCCGTCGTGTCGATCTCGATCTCGGCGGGCATCTGCGCGAGCGTGACCAGCGGACCGTCCGAGGCGGCGACCTCGGAGAAGGAGTGGCGGGTTCCGAGCGCCCGGAGCCGCGGGGAGCGGGCCACGAGGACGCGCAGCTCGTCGAGGGTGCACGGTTCGTGCAGCGGCCCCGGCCCGTAGTCGACGGTCCCGGACCAGCTGCGTCCGGGCGCTCGGAAGGCCATCTCAGAACCCCTGGGCGAGGCGGTGGAAGACCTGGTTGGTGCGCAGCTCCTGAGCGAAGGAGCGCACCGTGGTGTCCGCGTCGATGATCGCGAGCTCGATCCCGCCGATGGTGGCGAGGTCCTCCCACACCCCGAGGCCCAGCGCGGTGCTCATCACCGTGTGGTGGGCCGCTCCGGCGGTCAGCCAGCACTCGGCCGAGGTGGCGAAGTCCGGGGCCGGCTCCCAGACGGCGCAGGCCACCGGCAGCTGCGGCAGCGCCTCGTCGGGCTCGACCACCTCGACCACGTTCGCGACCAGCCGGAAGCGCTCGCGCATGTCGGAGAGGGCGACGACGACGGCGGGTCCGGCGTCGGCCGCGAACTTCAGGCGCACCGGGTCCTCGCGGTCCCCGATCCCCAGCGGGTGGATCTCGAGGGACGGCTTGCGGGTGGTGAGGGTGGGGGAGACCTCGAGCATGTGCGCGCCGAGGATCTTCTCCTTCCCCGGCGTCATCTCGTAGGTGTAGTCCTCCATGAGCGAGGCGCCGCCGGGCAGGCCGTGGCCCATCACCGCGGCGACCCGCACCAGGATCGCTGTCTTCCAGTCGCCCTCGGCGCCGAAGCCGTAGCCGTCGGCCATGAGGCGCTGCACCGCGAGGCCGGGCAGCTGCCGCAGACCGCCGAGGTCCTCGAAGTTCGTGGTGAACGCACCGAAGCCGCCTTCCTCGAGGAAGCGGCGCAGGCCCAGCTCCTGGCGGGCGCCGTACCGCAGCGACTCGTGGCGCTCGCCGCCGCGGCGCAGCTCGGGCACCACGTCGTAGAGCAGCTCGTACTCGGCGACCAGCTCGTCGATCGCGCTGTCCTCGATCGCGTCGACGACGGCGACCAGCTCGTTGACGCCCCAGGTGTTCACGGAGACGCCGAGCCGCAGCTCGGCCTCGGTCTTGTCGCCCTCGGTGACGGCGACGTTGCGCATGTTGTCGCCGAAGCGGGCGAGCTTCAGGGAGTGCATCTCGGCCCAGCCGGTCGCGGCACGGGCCCAGCGACCGATCTTCTCCTGCACCACCTGGTCCGAGGCGTGGCCGACGACGGTCTTGCGGTCCACGCCGAGGCGCGTGGCGATGTACCCGAACTCGCGGTCGCCGTGCGCGGCCTGGTTGAGGTTCATGAAGTCCATGTCGATCGTGGACCAGGGCAGGGCGACGTTCGCCTGGGTGTGCAGGTGCAGCAGCGGGGTCTGCAGCGCGTCGAGGCCCTGGATCCACATCTTCGCGGGGGAGAAGGTGTGCATCCAGGTGATCACGCCGACGCAGGCCGGGTCCGCGTTGGCGGCCAGGGCGACCTCGCGGATCGCGTCGCGGTCGGTCAGCACCGGCTTCCAGACGATCCGCACCGGGATGTCGGACGCGGCGTCGAGGGTCTCGGCGATGCCGCGGGACTGCTCGGCGACCTGCTCGAGGGTCTCGGGGCCGTACAGCCCCTGGCTGCCGGTGAGGAACCAGATCTCGCGGGTCTCGAAGGGGTTCTGCATGGGGCTCAGGCCTCCTGGCTGGGCTGGTCGGCGGCGTCCGCGGCGGGCTGGCCGTAGACGTTCTGGTAACGGTCGAAGAGGGAGTCGATGTGGCCCTGCGCGATCGGCAGCGGCTCGCCGAGCTGGCGGGAGACGTGCACGGTGCGCGCCACCTCCTCGCACATCACGGCGGCCTTCACCGCGTCGCGGGCGTCCTTGCCGATGGTGAACGGGCCGTGGTTCTGCATCAGCACGGCCCGCGAGCGGGAGTCGCGGAGGGTCTCCACGATGCCGCGGCCGATCGAGTCGTCGCCGATGATCGCGAAGGGGCCCACGGGGATCGGGCCGCCGAACTCGTCCGCCATCATCGTCAGCACGCAGGGGATCTCCTCGCCGCGCGCCGCCCAGGCGGTCGCGTAGGTCGAGTGGGTGTGCACGACCCCGCCCACGTGGTCGAGGTGCGCGTACACGTACGCGTGGGCGTCGGTGTCCGAGGAGGGGACCAGGACGGCCGGGGTGCCGTCCTCGATCTTCTTCCCGTCGAGCGTGCAGACCACCATCGTGTCCGCGGAGAGGTCGTCGTAGGAGACGCCCGAGGGCTTGATGACCATCAGCCCCGGCACGTCGGGGTGGACCGCGGGCACCCGCTCGGAGACGTTGCCGGCGGTCCACACGACGAGCCCGTTGCGGGGCAGCTCGGCGTGCAGCGCGGCGACGCGCTCGCGGGTCTCGGCCACCGCACGCTGGGTGGCGCGGGGCAGGTCGGCGAGGACGAGGGTCATGGGGTTCCTTCCGGAGGGGTGCGGCGGACGGGGTGGGCCGACGGGGAGCGGCCGACGGCCGGGCCGACGGGGTAGGCCGACGGGCAGGCCGACGAGGTCAGTCGAGGAGCTCGCCCGCGAGGCGCTCGACGGGGAGGGCGGCGCGGTAGCCGGCCAGCCAGGTGGCGTGCCCGGCGGAGCCCGCGGGGTCGGGGTCGAGGGTGCTCAGCTCCTGATCGGCGAAGACGACCTCGGAGAGATAGGCGCTGAGCGACCGGCCGGCGCTGGACTCGCAGCTAGCGCTGGAGCCGGTGTCGGACCCGGCGTCGGAGCTGGACCTGGCATCGGAACCGGAGACCGCGTCGGCCGTGCGGGCGGTGTGCGCTGCGAGCAGCGCCATGCCCCAGGCGCCGCCCTCCCCGGCGGACTCGCCGAGGGCGACCGGGGTGCCGAGCGCGTCGGCGAGCACCTGCTGGGCGACGCCGCGGGTGCGGAAGATGCCGCCGTGGGCGTACATGACGTCGAGGTGCACGCCCTCGTCCTGGAGCAGCGCCTCCATGCCCACGGCGAGAGCGCCGAACGCCCCGTACAGCTGCGCGCGCAGGAAGTTCTCGAGGGTGAAGCGCGCGGACTGCTCGCGGACCAGCAGCGGCCGACCGGAGGCGACGCCCGTCTGATGCTCGCCCGAGACGTAGTTGTAGCTGAGGATCCCGCCCGCGTCGGCATCCCCGGTGGCACCGGCGCCGAAGAGGGTCGCGTAGAGGTCCTCCGGGGACTGCGGGGCGCCGATCAGCTCCGCGAACTGGGAGAACAGTCCCAGCCAGGCGTCGAGATCGGTGGTGCAGTTGTTGGTGTGGATCATCGCGACGGGGTCGCCGGCCGGCGTCGTGACCAGGTCGATCTCCTCGCGCGGCCCGGACAGCGGGCGCTCCAGGACGACCATCGCGAAGGCGCTCGTGCCCGCCGAGACGTTGCCGGTGCGCGGCTCGACGGCCTGCGTCGCGACCATTCCCGTGCCTGCATCGCCTTCCGGGGGCGCGGTGATCGCCCCGGGCTGCAGGGCGCCGCTCGGGTCGAGCAGGGCAGCGCCCTCGGCGGTGAGTCGACCCGCGTCCTGCCCTGCGAGGCGCACCTCCGGGAGCAGGTCCGGCAGCGACCAGGGCACCTCGGCGACCGCGTCGAGGGCTGCGAAGCGCTCGAGGAGCTCGGGGTCGAAGGCATCGCCCGAGGCGGCGATCGGGAACATGCCGCTCGCATCACCGACGCCGAGCACCCGGCGCCCGGTGAGGCGCCAGTGCACGTAGCCCGCGAGGGTGGTGAGGTGCGCGAGGCGCTGGACGTGCTCCTCGCCCTGCATCACCGCGTGGAGGAGATGGGAGACGCTCCAGCGCAGCGGGATGTTCTGTCCGAGGGTCTCGCTGAGCAGCGCCGACGCCTCGGTGGTGAAGGTGTTGCGCCAGGTGCGGAACTCGGCGAGCTGCTCGCCGTCGGCGTCGAAGGCCAGGTAGCCGTGCATCATCGCGGAGATCCCGAGGCCGCGCAGCGAGGTCAGCTCCACGCCATGGGTCTCGCGCACCTCGCGGGCGAGATCGGCGAAGCAGTCGGCGATCCCCGCCCACACGGAGTCCAGCGAGTAGGTCCACGTCTCGCCGACCAGCTCGTTCTCCCAGGCGTGGGAGCCGGTGGCCAGCACGGCGCCGGTCTCGTCGATCAGAGCGGCCTTGATGCGGGTCGAGCCCAGCTCGAGCCCGAGGTGGGCGTCACCGGCGGCGATGGTCTCTGCGGCCGCCGGCCTCTCGGCGGCGGCGGAGGTGGGCGGGGACACTTCGGCGTGCGTCATGGGCACCATCTCATCAGTTTTCGCGGGTCGATGTCAACGTTCACATTTGCGGTGGGCGGGCGACTGGGCGGCTGGTCGGTCGACAGTGTCGGCTGGCGAGCCGGATCGTGCCCCGCGTTGGCTCGTGAGTCGACAGTGTCGACCGCCTGCAGCCGAGGCAGGCGCGGGCTCTCTCCGTCAGTGCGTCCGCTCGGGGCGGGTCGAGCGGCGGACCACGAGCCGCGGCGGCAGGGTCGTCGGCGCGTGCGGCGCAGGCTCGGAGCCGTCGAGCACCTCCAGCAGCCGGTGCAGGGCGAGCCGGCCGAGCTCGGCGAAGGGTTGCGAGACCGTGGTCAGCGACGGGATCAGGTACTCCGCCCCGACGGTGTCGTCGTACCCGACGACGGCGATGTCCTGGGGCACGCGCCGCCCGTGCTCGTGCAGAGCGTGCAGGGCGCCGATCGCCATCATGTCGTTCGCGGCGAAGATCGCATCGGGGAGGCCGGCCTCGAGGAGTCCGCAGGTCAGCTCGTAGCCGGAGCGGGGTGTCCAGTCGCCGGGGGCGGTGGTCGTGCCGTCGATCCCCAGCTCGCCGAGCGCCTGCTCGAAACCGTCGCGCCGGGCACGGGCGTCGAACCAGTCCGGCGGCCCGGGCAGGTGCGCGACGGTCCGCACGCCCGTCCGCGCCAGGTGGTGCACGACCTCGCGCGCCCCCCGATGCTGGTCGACGCCGACCACCTCGACTCCCGGCGTCGATGTCGGCTGCGCCGAGACCGCGACCACCGGGATCGAGGCCGCCGCCGCGGCGACCACCGGCAGCATCCCCTCGTGCGCGGCGACGACGAGGATCCCGTCCACCCCGGAGCCGATCAGGCTCGCGCCCGCCGCCGCGTCGGCCGCGGCCCCCACCGTCGTGAGCAGCACCGAGTAGCCGGCCTCCCGTGCCGCGGTCTCGATCGCGGTCGCCGTCTCGGCGGGGCCGAACAGCGAGGACCCGTCGGTGAGCAGGCCGATCAGGGAGGAGCGGGTGGTCTTCAGCGCTCGTGCCGCGCGGTTGGGGGTGTAGCCGAGCTCCTCGATCGCCTGCTGCACCCGGTGCCGGGTGGTGGGCCGCACGATCTCCGGCTCGTTGAGCACGCGCGAGACCGTCTGATAGGAGACCCCCGAGCGCGCGGCGACATCCGCCATCGAGGGGCGTCGCGTCGTCGGAGTCATGAGCGTCCTTGGTCGTCGAGGAGATGGGTGCGCCGGGGAGACGGGCGGGAGCGAGGTCGGCTGCAGGTCGCGGCGAGATCGAGGAGCCGACCCCGACTCTTCGGAGGAGTCGGCCGTGCCGGGGCCGACTGTCCATTCGCGACCACCGGGCACGCCCCCGGAGGTCCCGGGCGTGCGTCGATGTGAACGTTAGCACCGTGCATCTCGCCCGTCCCCGGCATCCGTCACCGCCACCGTCCGCCCGTCCCGGACCGACCCCGAAATGCCCGGGCACTCTGTCTGTTGACCCACCCTTTGCAACGATGTAAATTCTCGAGCAGAAGACGGACGACGATCGGGTGCCCCCGCGCCGCACAGGGCGCGAGCCGGCCCCGACCACGAAGAGGTGGACCGCATGATGCCGACGACCCCACGTCCCGGGACTCCCGACCCGGGCTCCATCCCCATTTCCGGCGGAACCCCCGCCGGGATGAACCCCACGAAGGCCGCTCGCACCCCCGGCCCCACCCGCCGCACCCTGCTCAAGGGCCTCGGCGGGATCGGTGCCCTCGGCGCGGCGGGCTCGCTCGCCGCCTGCTCCGGGGCCAGCGCCCGCGGCACCGAGGAGATCGCCTTCTGGCACCTGCTCTCCGGACCGGACGGCGTGACCCTGGGCGAGATGATCGACGGCTACATGGCCACCGACGGCGCCGCCCGCGTGCAGCAGACCGTGCTCGGCTGGGGCGCCCCGTACTACACGAAGCTCGCCATGGCCTCCGCGGGCGGCCGCGCCCCCGACCTCGCCGTCATGCACGCCGCCCGCGTGCCCGGCTATGCCCCCGGCGGCCTGCTCGACCCCTGGGACCTGGACCTGCTCGGCGAGTTCGGGATACGGCAGGAGGACTTCCCCGAGCTGATCTGGGAGAAGATGGTCGTCGACGGGACGCTGACCTGCATCGCGCTGGACTCGCACCCCTTCGTCCTCTACTACAACACCGAGATCGCCGAGGCGGCCGGGGTGCTGGGCAGCGACGGCTTGTTGCTGCCCACCGACACCCCCGAGGACTTCCGCGCCCTCGCCCTCGAGCTCGGCGCGCAGGCCCCCAGCGGCTACGGGCTCAGCTGGGGCTATCTCGGCGACGGCTCCAACCAGTGGCGCATGTTCTCGACGTACTACACGCAGCTCGGAGGCACCATCGAGCTCCCGCTCGGCGGGACCATGGGCTACCAGGAGGAGCTGGTCATCGCGGCGATCGAGTGGATCCTCTCCCTCATCGACGGGGAGGTCGGCAATCCCGGCCACGACGGCGGCACCGCCATCTCCGAGTTCGCCACCGGCGGCAGCGGCGCGTTCTACGGCGGCGTCTGGGAGACCGGCAGCTACAAGAACGAGGGGCTGCCCTTCGACATGACGGTCATCCCGGGGGTCCTCGGCGAGCCGACCGCCTTCGCCGACTCGCACTCCTTCGTGCTCCCGCACCAGAGCAGCCCCGATCCGGAGCGTCGTCGTGCCGTCCACGGCCTCGTCGCCCACCTGCTCCAGAACTCTCTCACCTGGGCCGGAGCGGGTCACATCCCCGCCTACGCCCCGGTGCTCGAGGACCCCGGATACGCGGACCTCGTCCCGCAGTCCCACTACGCCGACGCGATCGACCACCTGGTCTACGACCCGCCCGCCTGGTTCACCGGTTCGGGCAGCGACTTCCACACGTACTTCGGCAATGACATGCAGAACGTGTGGGCGCGGCGCACCGACCCGCTCGAGGGCTGGAACGCCTTCGTCGCCCGCATCAACGACCTGCTCGCCAAGCCGAGCCCGATGTGACCGGCCCCGTCGAAGGAGACGAGAGATGACCACCGCCGACGGCCTGACCGCTCCCAGCGGTCCCCGCACCGCCCAGACCGCACCCGCCGTCCAGCCCTCGTCGGCCGCCGCCGGCGGAGCCGACCGCTCCGAGGCCCGACGCCGACGCCGCCGCGCCGAGAACCTGCGTGGCTGGATCTACTGCCTGCCGTTCCTCGCCGCGTTCGGCCTGTTCCTCATCTGGCCGACGGTCTACGGACTGTGGATGAGCTTCACCGGCACCAGCCTGGCCGGCACCAACACCGACTTCGTCGGCCTCGCCAACTGGACCGAGGCGCTCAGCGATCCGAACGTGTGGACCTCGCTCGGCAACACCGCCGGGTTCACGATCTTGTCCACCATCCCGCTCGTGCTCATCGCGATGGGCCTCGCGATCCTGGTGAACATCGGCCTGCCCGGCCAGTGGTTCTGGCGTCTGGCCTTCTTCCTGCCCTTCCTGCTGGCCTCGACCGTGGTCTCGAAGTTCTGGAACTGGATGTACAACCCGCAGCTGGGCCTCGTGAACACGGTGCTGAGCTGGTTCGGGATCACCGGCCCTGCGTGGCTGCAGGACCCGAACACCGCGATGATCGCCGTGGTGCTGACCACCGTGTGGTGGACCATCGGCTTCAACTTCCTGCTCTACCTCGCGGCGCTGCAGAACATCCCCGACCAGCTCTACGAGGCGGCGTCGCTCGACGGCGCCGGACGCTGGCGGAAGTTCCTCTCCATCACCCTGCCGCAGCTCGCGCCCACGACCGTGCTGGTGCTCGTGCTGCAGCTGCTCGCCTCGCTCAAGGTCTTCGACCAGATCTACCAGATGACCGGCGGCGGTCCCGGCGGCTCGACCCGCCCGGTGCTGCTCTACATCTACGAGGTCGGCTTCACCGGCTACCGGCTGGGCTACGCCTCGGCGATCTCCTACATCTTCTTCTTCCTGATCATCGCGATCTCCATCGCGTACATGGTCATCTCGAGCCGACGGAGCGTGAAGGCATGAGCACCGCGAACCCCACCAGTCCCACAGCCGCCGCCGTCAGCACTCGCGGCGGTGCCGCCGTCGGGTCCGCCGGAGCCGCGGGCTCCCGCCCGGGTGCGGCCGACGGGGTCCGCCGTCGGCGCCGGACCGACCCGGCGCGCGTGGTCGCCTTCGTGATCCTCGCGGTCCTCGCCCTGCTCTGGCTCGTGCCGGTGCTGTGGGCGGCGCTGACCTCGTTCAAGACCGAGGCGGAGGCCGCCGCGTTCCCGGTGACGATCATCCCCGAGAACGGCTTCACCCTCGACGCCTACATCACCGTGCTCACCTCCGGCCAGGTGCCGCGCTGGGCGTGGAACAGCCTGATCACCTCGACCGCGGTCACGGTCATCACCGTGGTCATCTCGGCGCTGGCCGGTTACGCGCTCAGCCGCATGGACTTCGCGGGGCGGAAGGCGATCATCGCCCTGATCGTCGGCTCGATCATGATCCCCGGGCAGATCCTCATCGTCCCGCTGTTCCACCTCATGCTGGGGCTGAACCTCGTGGACACCTACTGGGGGATCATCCTGCCGCAGGTGGTCGCGGCCCCGATGGTGTTCATCCTGATGAAGTTCTTCGACCAGATCCCGCGGGAGCTCGAGGAGGCCGCGCTGATGGACGGCGCGAGCCGGCTGAAGATCCTGCTCAGCATCGTGCTGCCGCTGTCGCGGCCCATCCTCGGCGCGGTCTCGATCTTCGTGTTCATCGGGGCCTGGAACAACTTCCTGTGGCCATTCATCGTGGTCAACGACGCGAGCCTGATGACCCTGCCGACCGGTCTGCAGACCGTGATCAGCGCCTACGGCATCCAGTACGCGCAGAACATGGCCCAGGCGATGCTCGCGGCGCTGCCGCTGATCGTGGTGTTCCTGTTCTTCCAGCGCCAGATCATCAAGGGCATCTCGACGACGGGCATCGCCGGGGCCTGACGCGGCGGCCCCGCCCATCGGTTTCTCATGGGTTGCGGCGCCTGAGGGAGAACGTTCGCCGGAACATGCTCCCTCAGCCGCCGTGATCGGGGATCCGGCCGCCGCCGACTGGGGATCCGCCCGCCGCCTCGCTCCGTGACCGACTTGTTGCCATCCGGGTGGTGCGCAACACGGATTACAACGTTAGACTCCGGCTGTCGCACAGTCGCGACGACGGGCAGGAGGGTTCCACGGGACTCGCCGACAGGGCCCCATCGAGCCCCTCGCGGGAGCTCGCAGGACCCGTCCGTCGGCCCCGGGCACTCGCGCCCCGGGCCTCGAGCTGGAACACATCAAGGGAGATGGTCATGGCACGCAGCACTCGGTTCAGCAGGCGGAACATGCTCGCGCTCGGCGGCGCGGCAATGGCGGGCATGGGTCTCGCGGCCTGCGGCGACAACACCGGCGGGCTCACCGGTGGCGGTGGAAGCGACGGCGGCGGCGACGGCGCCGCGCTGTCGCAGTGGTACCACCAGTACGGCGAGGAGGGCACGCAGCAGGCGGCGACCTCCTACGCGGAGTCCTACCCGGACGCGAAGGTCACCGTGAACTGGGTGACCGGCGACTATGCCACCAAGCTCTCCACGGCCCTCCTCTCCGGGGGCGGCGTGGACGTCTTCGAGAACAACGGCATCGCCGTCGATCAGGCCGAGCAGGGCCGCTACGTCGATCTGACGGACGTGATGGACCCGGTGAAGGGCCAGTTCAACGAGGCCTCGCTGGGCCCGGTCACGATCGGCGACCAGGTCTGGGGCATCCCGATGCTGCTCGACCCGCAGCACTTCTACTACCGCAAGAGCCTCTTCGACGCGGCCGGCATCTCCGTGCCCGAGACCTGGGACGACCTCGTCGCCGCCGCGGAGGAGCTGACCACCGACTCGCAGAAGGGCCTCTTCCTCGGCAACAATTTCGACGCCTGCGCGTGGGCGATGGTGTGGGCCGCGGGCGGCAGCCCCCTCAACGAGGCGAAGGACGCCGTCAACTACAACACCCCCGGCTACGCGGAGGGCCTCGGCTCGATCGCCGCGATGCAGAAGGCCGGCACCCTGCTCACGGGCGCCCCGTCGGACTGGGCCGACCCGGCCGCCTTCGGGGCGGGCCTCTCCGCGATCACCTGGGGTGGCTGCTGGGCGCTGCCGGTGCTCGAGGCGGCCCACGACGACATCGGCGTCTTCCCGCACCCCGCCGTCGGCACCGGCGGCAAGCAGGTCGCCTTCATGGGCACATGGAACGCGCAGGTCGCCGGCAACTCGGAGAACATCGAGGCGGCGAAGGCGTTCGTGAAGTGGCTGTGGGTCGACCAGACCGAGCACCAGACCGACTGGTCCCTGAACTACGGCTTCCACATCCCGCCGGTCACCGCGACCGCGGACCAGGCCGAACTGCTGAAGTCCGGCAACGGCCTCGAGATCGCCACCATGGCGAAGGAGATGGGAGTGACCGGCACCCCGGAGTGGACCGGCGATATCGACACCCCGCGCGCGGATGCCGTCTCCAACATCCTCAAGAACGGCGCCGACGCCGCCACGGAGCTCGCCGCCGCGGAGGAGGCCAGCAACCGGGCGATCGCATCGTGAGCACGCAGAGCACGGCGCCGGCCCCCACCTCGGGCCGGCGCCGGGCCGGCGGCGCGACCGGGGCGACGAGCCCCGCCCGCACCGGCCCCACCCGCATCAAGGGCAACGGGGTGGCCTTCTGGCTGTTCTTCACGCCCTTCCTCGTCGGCCTCGCGATCTTCACGATCATCCCGCTGTTCTGGGGCGCGACCCTGAGCCTGTTCGAGGCCCGCGGCACGGTGCTGCCCACCGAGTTCGTGGGGCTCAAGAACTTCCGCAACTTCCTCGTCGACACCGCGTTCCTGAAGTCGCTGCGCACCTTCACCGTGTTCGCGGTCTTCATCGTGCCGGTCACGATGGTGTGCTCCCTGGGCCTGGCGGTGCTGGTCAACGGTCTGCCGCGCTTCCAAGGCTTCTACCGCTCGGTGTTCTTCCTGCCGACGGCCTGCAGCTACGTCGTGGCCTGCGTGGTGTGGCGGCTGTCGCTGTTCAACGGCCTCGAGTCGGGGATCGTCAACCAGATCCTCGGGGTGCTCGGCATGGACCCGATCGCGGCGTGGCTCTCGGCCTCGCCGTACTGGTGGATCGTGCTGGTCTCGGTGCGGCTGTGGCTGCAGGTCGGGTTCTACATGCTGCTGTTCCTCGCGGGCCTGCAGGCGATCCCGACGCAGCTCTACGAGGCGGCGGCGGTCGACGGGCTCAGCCCCGGCGGCTTCCGCATGTTCCGCCTGATCACGCTGCCGCAGTTGCGCACCACCTTCGCGGCGGTGCTCCTGCTGCTGCTCATCGCCGCCTTCCAGGCGTTCGACGAGTTCTACAACCTCACCGGCAACAATCCCGAGACTAGGCCCCCGCTCGTGTACCTGTACAACATCGCCCTCGGCTCGCAGCAGGACTTCGGCGCCGGCTCGGCGGGCGCGCTCGTGCTCACCGCGATCATGGTGGTCGCGGGGCTGCTGCAGACCTCCTTCGTCGGCTTCGGCTCGAACGACGACGGGCGCCGCCGACGCTTCGGGTTCCTGCGCAAGCGCCGGTCCGCCGACGGGGGTGCGCGATGACCGCCCAGCTCCACATCGTCGGCTCGGGCCGACGCAGCCTCGGCCTGACCCTGCGTTATGTCGTCGCCTCGGTGCTCGCGCTGATCTTCCTCATCCCGTTCTACGCGATGATCAAGACGGCGCTGTCCACCAACGACGAGATCTACACCAGCGAGTTCACGTTCTGGCCCGCCGACCCGCAGTGGCAGCGGATCCCGGAGCTGCTCGCCGATCCGATGTTCCTCACGGCGATGAAGAACTCGGCGATCATGGCGGTGGTCTCCACCTCGCTGACCATCCTCATCGCCTCGCTCGCGGGCTACGCCCTCGCACGCATCCCGAACCGGGCCGCGAAGCCGATGTTCGTGCTGGTCATCGTGGTGCTGCTGGTCCCGGCGACGACGGCCTTCGTCCCGAACTTCATCATCGTCGCGTCCCTCGGCTGGATCGGGACGCTGCGCGGCCTGATCATCCCCGGGCTGTTCAGCGCCTTCAACGTGTTCCTGTTCCGGCAGTTCTACCTGGGCTTCCCGCGGGAGGTGGAGGAGGCGGCGTACATCGACGGTGCCGGCTTCTTCCGCACCTTCTTCCGGGTGGTCTTCCCCAACACGCTGCCGTTCGCCTCCGCGCTGACGGTGCTGGGGCTGATCGGCTCGTGGAACGCCTTCCTGTGGCCGCTGGTCGTGGCGGGCAACGGGACCGGGGCGATGACGGTGCAGATCTACCTGTCCTCCTTCCTCACCGCGCAGACCTTCGACTACGGCGGGCTGTTCATGGCGGCCACGCTCAGCCTGATCCCGGTGCTGATCGTGTTCTTCGTGCTCCAGCGCTACCTCGTCGCGGGCATCGCGGCGACGGGGCTGAAGGGATGAGCCGGGCCGTCCCCGCGTGGGACGTGCCGCTCGCCGATCCCGCCGTCGTGCGCCTCGACGAGGGCTGGATCGCCTACGGCACGGGCCCGGTGACAGACGGCCGGGCCGTGCCCGCCGCCCGCTCCCGAGACCTGGTGACCTGGGAGGGGATCGGTAACGTGCTCGAGACCCTCGACCCCGAGGCGGGGGACTCGTACTGGGCGCCGGAGGTGTGCGAGCGAGACGGCGCCTGGTGGATGTACTTCTCCGTCGGCCACGACGACCGCGGGCACCTGCTGCGGGTCGCCCGGGCCGACGCCCCCGAGGGGCCGTTCCGCGACCAGGGTCTCGTGCTCACCCCGGACGAGCTGTTCGCGATCGACGCCTCGCCGTGCCGTCTGCCCGACGGTCGCTGGTGGCTGTTCTTCGCGCGGGACGTGCTCGACCACGAGCGGCCCGGCACCCACCTCGCGGGAGCCGAGCTGCTCACGCCCACCACCCTCGGCCCGATCCACGAGGTCCTCGCCCCGTACGACGACTGGCAGATCTTCGCCCACGACCGGCCGATGTACGGGCAGGTCCTGGACTGGCACACCCTCGAGGGACCGCATGTCATCCTCGCCGAGGACCTGTTGCTGATGACTTTCTCGGGCGGGTCCTGGCAGGGGCCTGGCTATCGCACCGCCTGGGCGTGGGCGCGCTCGCCGGAGGGTCCGTGGACCGTGCCCGGAGCGGGCGAGGACGTGCTGCTGCGCAGCGACGACGAGTTCATCGGCCCGGGTCACAACTCGGCGACGACGGGCCCGGACGGTCGGCCGCTGATCGCCTTCCACGCCTGGGACGAGGCGGCCACGGGCCGCTACCTGCACCTGCGGGAGCTCGCCCTCGGCACCGACCCGCCGACGCTGCGGGTGCTGCCTCGCACCGCAGGCGAGGGGCGCTAGGCCCGGGTGGGGCGAGGGACCCTGGCCCCTTCCGCCCCACTCGGCGGTTACCCACGGGTTGCGGCGCCTGAGGGAGCACGTTCGCCGGAACATGCTCCCTCAGGCGCCGCTCTGCGTGCCGGGGTGCCGGGGCGCAGAGGTGTCGGGGCGCAGGGGCGCGGCGGGCGGTCGTGGGCGTCGACCGGGCGCTCAGCGGCGGTAGGTGAGGACCCGGAAGCGCAGCCCGTCGGCCGACTCGTGCCAGCCCTCCGCGGGATCCGCCCCGGCCAGCCGGAACTCGGCGGGGATCGCGGGGGCGAGGGTGTCGCCATCCACCTCGAGGTCGATCTCGGTGACCACCAGGACCTCGGCGACGTCCATCGCCGCGGCGTAGATCGTGCCGCCGCCGATCACCCAGGTGGTCACCACGGCTCCGGCCTCGCTCGCCGCGAGCTCGAGCGCCTCGGGCAGCGAGCGGGCGCGCACCGCGCCGGGCAGCTCGAGGTCGTCGTCGCGGGTGATGACGATGTTGGTGCGGCCGGGCAGGGGGCGGAAGCGCGGCGGGAAGGACTCCCAGGTGCGCCGGCCCATGACGACCGGGCTGCCGGCGGTGGTGCGGCGGAAGTGCTTCAGGTCCTCCGGCAGGTGCCAGGGCATCGTGCCGCCGGCGCCGATCACGCCCCCGCGGGCCTGCGCCCAGATCATCCCGATCCCGGGCACCTCGGTCGCGGCGTCGTCGGCCGCACTCACACCGCCACCGGCGCCTTGATGCCCGGATGGTGCTGGTAGCCGACGATCTCGATGTCCTCGAGCTCGTACTCGAGGATCGAGGCGGGCCGACGGTTCAGCCGCAGCGTCGGGTACGGGAACGGCTCCCGCGCGAGCTGCCGCTCCACCTGCTCGACGTGGTTGTCGTAGATGTGGCAGTCCCCGCCGGTCCACACGAAGTCGCCGACCTCGAGGTCGGTCTGCTGGGCGACCATGTGGGTCAGCAGCGCGTAGCTCGCGATGTTGAACGGGACGCCCAGGAACAGGTCGGCGCTGCGTTGATAGAGCTGGCAGGACAGCTTCCCGTCGTGCACCTCGAACTGGAACAGGGCGTGGCAGGGGGCGAGCGCCATGGCGGGGATGTCGGCCGGGTTCCAGGCGGAGACGATCAGGCGCCGCGAGTCCGGGTTCGTGCGGATCTGCTCGACGACCTGGGTGATCTGGTCGATCACGCCGCCGTCGGGCGTGGGCCAGGAGCGCCACTGCGCGCCGTAGACCGGGCCGAGATCCCCGTTCTCGTCGGCCCACTCGTCCCAGATCGTCACCCCGCGCTCCTGGAGCCAGCGCACGTTGGTGTCGCCGCGCAGGAACCACAGCAGCTCGAGGAACACCGACCGGGTGTGCACCCGCTTGGTGGTCAGCAGCGGGAAGCCCTGCGAGAGGTCGTAGCGAATCTGCCGACCGAAGAGGCTGCGGGTGCCGGTGCCGGTCCGGTCGCCCTTCGCGGCGCCGGTCTCGAGCACCGCGCGCAGCAGGTCCTCGTAGGGGGTGGGGATGGTGGTCACCGGGGGAGCTCCTCGAGGTCGACGGCGGACGGGTCGGGGGCGGTTGTCTCGGAGTCGGGCCGGTCGAAGACGATCGGGTCGACGGAGGTCGGCTCGAAGGCGGTCTGGTCGACGGTGGCCGGCTCGACGTCGGTCCGCGCGGAGTCGATCGACTCGCGGCGGCCGACGGCGGTCGAGTCGCGCTTGACCAGCGTGTAGGGCACGTCCACGGTCCGGGGCGGACCGTCGTAGCCCGCGATCCGCTCGGTGATCAGATCGAGCACCGTGGCGGCGAGCTGCTGCTTGTCAGGGGAGATGGTGGACAGCGACGGGGAGGTGAAGGGGGCGTCCGGGGTGTCGTCGTAGCCGATCACGGCGACGTTCTCGGGCACGCGCCGCCCCAGCCGGCGCAGCCGCGCGAGCACGCCGATCGCCAGGTCGTCGTTGGCGCACACCACCCCGTCGACGTCGGGCATGCGCTCGAACAGCGCCGCCATCCCGTCGAAGCCGTCCTGGCGATGCCAGTCCCGCACCTCCTGCAGCACGGCGCGCTCGGGGTCCAAGCCGTGCTCGTGCAGCGCCCGCGTGAATCCAGCCCGACGCAGTGTGCCGGAGCTGTGCGGCTGCTCGCCGTGGGGCGAGGTGATCGCGCCGAGGAAGCCGAGCCGCGAGCGGCCCTGCGCGATCAGGTGCGAGGTCGCGTCGAAGGCGGCCGCCTCGTTGTCGATGCGCACGTAGTCCGACCCACGGGGCAGCGCCTCCGGCAGGTGCTCGCCGATGAAGACGGTGGGCTGGCTGGTGCGATCCATGCGCGCCAACTCCTCCTCCCACAGGTGCAGCGGGTTGAAGATGACGCCGTCGCCGAGCACGCGCTCGAAGCCCTGCAGCACGGTGCGCTCCGCCTCGGGGCCGCCCTCCGTGGTGTGCACGATGATCGTCAGCCGCCGCCGCTGGGCCGCCTCGATGAAGGCCTGCGCGATGTCGGAGAAGTAGGTGAAGGTCAGCGACGGCAGCGCGAGGGTGATCATCCCCGAGGACCCGGTGCGCAGCTGCTGCGCGGCGACCTGCGGGCGGTAGCCCACCTGCGCGATGGCGGCCCGCACCCGCTCGCGGGTCTCGGGCTTCACATGGGGGTAGTCGTTGACGACGTTGGAGACCGTCTTGATCGACACCCCGGCCAGCTCGGCCACGTCGCGCAGACGCGGCGGGCGATGCCGACCGGTCGGCGGGGCGGGGGGAGTCATGGCGATGATTCTCGCACCGACGGGGGAGCGGTGGCGGGCGCCGGGCCGAGATCACCTCGCGCGGCGGGGTGCGCCGCCCGGAACCTCCGCAGACTTGGGGGAATCCGGCCCGAATAAGCCCATGTCTGCGGGGGTTCTCACCGCGGGGGTCAGGGTGGTGGGGACGGTGGGGACGGCGAGGACGAGGTCGGGGTGGGGCGGACGGGGACGGTCTGCCGGGCCGGACGAGGGGAGAATGTCCGTTGACTCGCCGCCCGCCCTGTGACAGGCTTGTTTGCAACGTTGTAGAACTCGGGCGGCACCACCCGTTCTGCAGCGCCCGCTCAGCCCCGCCCGGCCCGGTCCGTCGCATCGTCGCGACCCGGCCCCGCCCCCGAAGGATCCTCACTGTGGCCTCGACCCTCGCACTCACCCTGAACCCCGCCTTCCGCGTCGCCCCCGTGCGCCGCCGCACCTTCGGCGCCTTCGTCGAGCACCTGGGCCGGTGCGTCTACACCGGCATCTACGAACCCGAGCACCCGAGCGCCGACGCCGACGGCTTCCGCGCCGACGTCCTCGCCCTCACCCGCGAGCTCGGCGTGAGCTCCGTGCGCTACCCGGGCGGCAACTTCGTCTCCGGCTACCGCTGGGAGGACGGCGTCGGCCCCGTCGAGGAGCGCCCCGCCCGGCACGACCTCGCCTGGCACTCCACCGAGCCGAACACCGTGGGCCTCGACGAGTTCATGGCATGGGCGAAGAAGGCCGAGGTCGAGCCGATGTACGCCGTGAACCTCGGCACCCGCGGCATCGAGGAGGCGCTCGACGTCCTGCAGTACGCGAACGCCCCCACCGGTATCGCGCTCTCGGACCAGCGCGCCGAGAACGGCCATGAGGAGCCCTACGGCATCCGGATGTGGTGCCTCGGCAACGAGATGGACGGACCCTGGCAGGCCGGCCACAAGACCGCCGAGGAGTACGCGCGCATCGCCACCGAGGCGGCCCGGCTGATGAAGCAGGAGGACCCGGAGCTCGAGCTCATCGCCTGCGGCTCCTCCAGCTCCTCGATGGAGACCTTCGCGGCCTGGGAGAACACCGTCCTGACGGAGTCCTACGACCTCGTCGACATGATCTCCGCCCACGCCTACTACTCGGAGAAGGACGGCGACCAGGCCTCCTTCCTCGCTTCGGCCGACGACATGGACCACTTCATCGACTCCGTCGTCGCGACCGCCGATCACGTGCGCGCGAAGCTCAAGCGCGAGAAGCGGATCATGATCAGCTTCGACGAGTGGAACATCTGGTACCAGCACCGCGCCGAGTCCCGCCCGCCGAGCGGCGATGACTGGCCCGTCGCGCCCGTGCTGCTCGAGGACACCTACAACGCGATGGACGCGGTGGTCTTCGGCAACCTGCTGATCTCCCTGCTGCGCCACAGCGACCGCGTCGCCTCCGCCTCCCTCGCCCAGCTGGTCAACGTGATCGCCCCGATCATGACCGCCCCCGGCGGGGACGCCTGGAAGCAGACCACCTTCCATCCCTTCGCCCTCACCTCCGCGCACGCCCGCGGCGAGGTGCTCGACGTGCGCCTCAGCTCGCCGCGCTTCGAGAACCCCCGCTTCGGCAGCAGCACCTCCGGCGACGCCGTCGCCACCTGGGACGAGCAGTCCGGTGCGCTCAGCGTGTTCGTCGTGAACCGCGGGGCCGACGAGGAGCTCGCGCTCGCCGCCGATCTCTCCTCCTTCGGCGACCTCGAGCTGGTCGAGGCCGTGACCCTCCACCACGAGGACCCCTACGCCGCCAACACCCAGGACGCCCCGGAGACCGTTGTCCCCGCGGCGAACGACTCCATCGCGCTCGAGGACGGCCGGCTCGTCGGCTCCCTCCCCGCGATCTCCTGGTCCCTCGTCCGCCTCGCCCGCCGCTGACCCGTCGGCCCCTGAACAGGAGCACCTGCACCGATGACCGAGAACACGCCCACCCTCGCGAGCGACCTCGTCTCCGCGCTGACCACCCCCGCCGGCGGGTCCACCGGACCCAGCGCCCGCCGCACCACGGGACCCGCCCGGGTCGTGGTGGACCTGGACCTGCCCGGGGCCACGATCTCCCGGCATCTGTATGGCCATTTCGCCGAGCATCTGGGTCGGTGCATCTACGGCGGGTTCTTCGTCGGGGAGGACTCGGAGATTCCGAACACCCGCGGCATCCGGGACGATGTGGTGGCGGCGCTGCGTGCGCTGCATATCCCGAACCTGCGCTGGCCGGGCGGCTGTTTCGCGGATGAGTACCACTGGAAGGACGGCATCGGCCCGCGCGAGCAGCGGCCGCGGATGGTGAACTCCCACTGGGGTGACGTGGTGGAGGACAACTCCTTCGGCACCCACGAGTTCCTGGACCTGGTCGAGCTGCTGGGCACCGAGGCGTACGTGAACGGGAACGTCGGCTCGGGCACGGTGCAGGAGATGAGCGAGTGGATCGAGTACCTGACGCGCGAGGATGATTCGCCGATGGCGGCACTGCGCCGGGCGAACGGTCGCGACGAGCCGTGGAAGGTGCCGTTCTTCGGGATCGGCAACGAGTCCTGGGGCTGCGGCGGGAACATGCGCGCCGAGGACTACGCGGCGCTCGCGCGTCAGTACTCGACCTTCGTCCGTGACCATGCCGGGAACCAGGTCACCCGCATCGCGGCCGGCGCCTCCGACGGCGACCTCGCCTGGACCGAATCGCTCATGCGCGCGGTCACGAAAGTCGAGCACGCCGACGGGAAGGCCGGTCCGTACCAGGCCATCTCCCTGCACTACTACACGATGTCGGGGCCGTGGTCGGACAAGGGCTCGGCCACCGAGTTCACCGAGGACGAGTGGTACCTGACCCTCGCCCGCGCCGCCCGCGCGGAGGAGCACGTGGCCCGCCACGCCACCGTCATGGACCGCTACGACCCGCACCGCAAGGTGGGCCTGGTCCTGGACGAGTGGGGCACCTGGTGGAACGTGGAGCCGGGCACCAACCCGGGCTTCCTGTACCAGCAGAACACCGTGCGCGACGCCCTGGTCGCCTCGATCCATTTCGACGGCTTCCATCGTCACGCGGACCGCCTGATCATGGCGAACATCGCGCAGACCGTGAACGTGCTGCAGGCGATGATCCTCACCGACCCGGACACCGGCGCGCTCGTGCTCACGCCGACCTACCACGTGTTCGCCATGAACGCGGGGCACCAGGACGCCGCCGCGCTCGAGGCCCATGTGCTCCTGCCCGAGGAGTCCGAGGTGGTCGACGGGCGGGTGCTGCCCCGCATCTCCGCCTCCGCCTCGCTGCGCGCCGAGGAGGGCACCGCGCTGGTCTCCCTCTCGAACCTCGACGCCGCCGAGCCCCGCACCCTGGTGCTGGACCTGCGCGGCCGCGAGGTGGTGGGCCACACCGCGACCGTGCTGACCGGCGCCTCGACCGCCGCGCACAACACCCCGGAGCAGCCCGACGCCGTCGCGCCCGCGCCGCTCACGGACGTGCGCGAGCACCCGTCCGGGCTCGAGGTGACCCTGCCCCCGCACTCGGTGGCGACGGTGCAGCTGCAGCTCGGCTGAGGCGCAGGCTGCGGCCGACGGGCCAACGGGCCAACGGGCCAACGGGCCAACGGGCCAATGGGCCAACGGGCCAACGGGCGGAACGGCTGATGGGCCGGCACTCCGGGGAGGTATCCCCGGGGTGCCGGCCCTTTCTCAACCCAGGGGTTGACGACCCTGCTCACGGAGCGTACCGTGATGGTTATCAACCAGATGGTTGAGGAACGGGAGGGTGATGGACGCCGACGATCTCTCGAAGGCCTTCGCCGCCCTGGCCGACCCCACGCGGCGGGATCTCGTCTCCCGCCTGACCCTCGGTGACGCCACCGTGGGCGAGCTCGCCGCTCCCTACGACATCTCGCTGCAGGCCGTGAGCAAGCACCTCGCGGTCCTCGAGTCCGCCGGCCTGGTCACCCGCCGGCGCGACGCCCAACGGCGCCCCGTCCACCTCCACGCCGAGGTGCTCGGGGAGCTGACCGCCTGGATCGACCGCCACCGTATTGCCGCCGAGGCCCGGATGTCCCGGCTCGACGAGGCGCTGGCAGAGCTCAGCAGCACCGACACCGAGGAGACCCCGTCATGACCACCACCGACCGCTTCAGCACGGCCGCCATCGAGGCCGACCCCGAGCTGCCCCTGATCCGCATCACCCGGGACTTCCGGGCGAGCGCCGCGCAGCTGGTCCGCGCCCACACCGACCCCGAGATCTACGCGGCGTGGTGCGGCCCCAAGAGCCTCGACACCCGCATCGACCACTGGGACGCCCGCACTGGCGGCTCCTGGGCCTTCACCAACATCGACCGCGAGTCGCAGGAGGAGTACTCCTTCCACGGCTGCTTCCACGAGGTCCGCGAGGACCGCCTCGTGCAGACCTTCACCTTCGACGGCTTCCCCGACGGCGTCTCTCTGGACACGATGACCTTCGAGGATCTCGGCGACGGCTGGACCCGCATGCACAGCACGTCCCTCCTCGACTCCTTCGAGGCGCGCGCCGCGATGCTCGAGAGCGGCATGGAGGTCGGCGTGAACGAGGGGTACTCGACGCTCGACGCCCTGCTCGAGAGCGGGTCCGTCGGGGACTGACCGCCGCTCGGACGTCCGACGGCGCCGGTCGCCCCTCCGCGGGGCGGCCGGCGCCGTCAGGTCTTCTCCCGGTCGTCTCTCCGCAGCGCCGCGGCGAGCCCGCTTACTGGTACGACACGAACCAGGGCCGCGGCTCGACAGCGTAGGTCTCCTCGGGCGTGAAGGTGGGGGAGTCCTCGTCGTAGAAGTTCTTCCACGCCATGAAGATCCCCTCCGGCAGGCCCTGCTGCAAGGCGTTCCAGGTGGCGAGCTTGTCGCCGGGCGCGCCGTGGCCGTCGGCGTGGAGGGTGATCGCGAGCTCCGTCCGGGAGGTGTCGATCGTCTCCCGCTCGGTGATCATCCGCAGCGTGAACTGGTGCAGGATCAGCAGCTTCTGCGGCAGGCCGTGCTCGGCGGTGAGGTCCGCCAGCCACGTGACCACCGAGTTCACCTCCGCCCCGGTGACCGAGCCGATCTGCTCGAGGTGCTTCTGGCCGGGCTTCAGCCGCCACTCGGAGTCCAGAGCGAGGCCGACGTGCGGCTCGAGCAGCAGCTCCTCGTAGCGCTGCGCCTGGGTGAGGAAGTCGGTGGTGCCGGGCTGGAGATCCAGCACCACGTACACCCCGGCCTCGCCCGCCGCGTCGACCCATTCCCGCAGCGAGTCCACGGAGAGCTCCCGCGAGTAGTCGCCGTCGCCGCCGGGCATGTCCGCGGCGATCGTCGCGATGATCTCGAAGGCGGGGATCACCAGCTCGTCGGTGAGTCCCTGGTAGTCGGCGGCGAGCTGCTGCGTGCGGGCGATCGTCTCGTCGAGCCCCTGCTCACCGAGGATCCCCAGCGAGGGCACGCCGGGGGAGCCGTAGGCCGCGACCATCCGCCGACCGGGGAAGGCGATCTGCCCTCCGCCCGGCAGCTCCGGGGTCGTCGCGGCGCGCTCGAGGGCGCCGGCGAGGCCGTCGCTCGCGCCGAAGCTCTCGCCGAGGGCGAGCACGCCCGTCGTCGGATCATCGCCGACGGCGGCACGGGCCGCGGCCACGGAATCGGAGCTCCGGCCCAGCTGCCCGCCGGGCACCTGGGCGACGGTCCCGCCGGCGGCGGTGACCAGGGCCGACGCGACCGGCGCGGCGGGCAGGGCCTGCTCCGGGTCCAGCAGCAGGGTGAGTCGTTCGGGGGCGGCGCCGACGGTGACCGTCGGCAGGTCGGCGGAGGGATCCTCCGCGGCGAGGTCCACCTCGACCAGGTCGCGGCTCTCCCCGAGCACGCCGGGAGCGTGGCCCTCCGGGACGACGAGGGTGCGCGCCCCGAGCCGGTCCAGCTCCTCGCCCAGCTGCTCCTCGGTGATCTCCCCGTCGGGGCCGACGAGCAGCGGCAGCCGCGCCGGCCCGGTGAGCGCGGCGAGGGCGTCGGCCGCCTCGGCGGGGGCGATCGCGACCACCTCCGCGGACTCGACCAGTAAGGCGATCAGCGAGAGCGCCGTCGCCGCGGGCGAGGCGGCGGGGAGCACGGTCGAGGGGGTCGGGTCGGCGACGTAGACGACGCTCGAGCCGTCGGCGTCCTCGGTGCAGGCCGCGAGAGCGGGGAGGACGGGGACGGCCGTGAGCGCGACCGCCGTGCGGGCGAGCGCGCGGCGGGACAGGAGCGGGCGGGGCACGAGCGGGCCGGTGCCCCCGTCGGCCGACCCGCCGCTCCGCACCCCCGGAACGGTGCCTCCGGTGCGTCGTGCTCCCACTGCCTCACGCCCTTCCCGTCGCGGCGGCGCGGGGTGTCTCCCCGGCCCGCGGCCGTCGCCATGGTGGCAGATCCGCCCCGCGAAAGGTGATTCTCGTGTCGGTTCCGGCCCAGAAGGCGGGATCTGCGCCCAGACCCCGTACGTTGAAGGGGCGGACGCCGCAGCGGGACCCGATCCCGCGCGCTCCACCACAGACCTCTGTCCCTGTCCCTCCGTCGAAGGAAACCTCCTCCATGCCCTCCCCCCGCACCAAGCTCTCCGCTCCGCCGCGCCTGCCGAAGAACGGCATGCGCATCACCCCGCTCGGCGGCCTCGGCGAGGTCGGCCGCAACATGACGGTGTTCGAGCACGCCGGCAAGCTGATGATCGTCGACTGCGGCGTGCTCTTCCCCGAGGAGCACCAGCCCGGCATCGACGTGATCCTCCCGGACTTCACCTCGATCCGTGACCGCCTCCAGGACATCGAGTGCATCGTCCTCACCCACGGCCACGAGGACCACATCGGCGGTGTCCCGTACCTGCTCAAGGAGCGCGCGGACATTCCGCTGATCGGCTCCGAGCTGACCCTCGCCTTCCTCACCGCGAAGCTCAAGGAGCACCGCATCACCCCCAAGACCGTGCAGGTCGAGGCGGGGCAGAAGCATCGCGCCGGGGTCTTCGACCTCGAGTTCGTGGCCGTGAACCACTCCATCCCGGACAGCCTCGCGGTGTTCATCCGCACCAAGGCCGGGACCGTGCTGTGCACCGGCGATTTCAAGATGGACCAGTTCCCGCTCGACGGCCGCATCACCGACCTGCGGGCCTTCGCGCGACTCGGCGAGGAGGGCGTGGACCTCTTCCTCACCGACTCCACCAATGCCGAGGTCCCCGGCTTCACCATGAGCGAGCGGGAGCTCACCCCCGCGATCGACCGGGTGTTCGCCACGTCGCCGCGCCGCATCATCGTCTCGAGCTTCGCCAGTCACGTGCACCGCATCCAGCAGGTGCTCGACGCCGCGCACGCCGCCGGCCGGAAGGTCGCCTTCGTCGGCCGCTCGATGGTACGCAACATGAAGATCGCCGCCGACCTCGACTACCTCGACATCCCCAGGGGTCTCGTCGTCGACTTCCGCAAGATCCAGTCGATGCCCGACCACAAGGTCACCCTGATCTGCACCGGCTCCCAGGGCGAGCCGATGGCGGCGCTGGCCCGCATGGCCAACGGCGACCACCAGATCCAGGTGGGCGAGGGCGACACCGTGCTCATGGCCTCCTCGTTGATCCCCGGCAACGAGAACGCGATCTACGGGATCATCAACAAGCTCACCGACCTGGGCGCGAACATCGTCCACAAGGGCAACGCGAAGGTCCACGTCTCCGGCCACGCGAGCGCCGGCGAGCTCGTGTACTGCTACAACATCGTCAAGCCGAAGAACGTCATGCCGGTGCACGGCGAGTCCAAGCACCTCCACGCCAACGCCGAGCTGGCGCGGAAGACCGGCATCCCCGAGAAGAACGTGGTCATCGCGCAGGACGGCGTGACCGTCGACCTCATCGCCGGCCAGGCGAAGATCTCCGGCAAGGTCGAGGCCGGGCTCGTGTACGTCGACGGGCAGACCATCGGCGCCGCCACCGAGGACACCCTCGCCGAGCGCCGGCTGCTCTCCGGCGGCGGCGTGGTCACCGTGGTCGCGCTGATCGACCCGAAGACCCACAAGCCGGTCGAGCCGGTCGAGTTCCTCACCAAGGGCTTCGTCCACGACAAGAAGACCTTCCAGGGCGCCGCCGCGCAGGTCGAGAAGGCCCTCGTCCAGACCCGGACCGACGGCATCGACGACATCGCGAAGATCGAAGAGATCGTCGTCGAGACCGTCAGCACCCACCTGCGCCGCACCTACCGCCGCGAGCCCGCGGTGATGGCCGTGGTCATCGACGCCTGAGTCCGACCGACGGGCCGACGGTCGCTCCGTCGACCGGTCGGGCCGTCGGTTCCTCACGACGGCCCCTCCGGCCCGCCTCGCGGCGGCGCGGGAGGGGCCGTCCGCGTCGGCAGCGCTCTCGCGACGAGAGCGGAGCAGTGACCGCCCGGCTGATCCGGTATCGACCTTCGACGTGCGACCAGCAGGGCGATCCTCGACAGACTGGCGGGATGACAGATCTCCAGATGGCCTCGTCTCCGCCGACGGCCCGGGCGACCTCGGTAGGCATGCGGTCCGTGCTGATCGCGGCGGGCTCCCTCGTCCTCGTCACGGTGGTGACGGCCGCCGGCATGGTCGGCGTCCTGCTCTCCCACCCCGCGCCTCGGGACGTGCTTCCCGGAGTCACCGCCGTGGGACTGCTGGTCCACTCCGGGGGCGCTCTCGCAGCGGTCCTCGCCGTCCTCCGGTGGCGGCGGATCGCTCTGCGGGATGTGGGCATCGTGGCGCCGCGGTGGCGACTGCTCCACCTGCTCTGGCAGATGCCTGTGATCCTCGGTGCGGCGATCGCGGTCCAGGCGGCTGTCCTCTTCGTGGTCGTGCGAGGCGATGACCTCCCGGGAGGGAGCTCGTCGTCGATCGTGATCGGCGCCTCCCCGCCGATCGTCCTCGCGGCGTTCGTGGCCGTCGCGGTGCTCACCCCGCTGTGGGAGGAGCTCTTCTTCCGCGGTCTGCTGCAGGCCGGAGCATCCGAGCGCTGGGGGCGACGTGCGGGCATCGCGGTCACGGCCCTGCTCTTCGCCGCCGTGCACGGATACCTCGTCCTCGTGCCCTACTACCTCACGCTCGGGTTCGCCCTGGGGTGGCTCCGAACGTTCCACCAGTCACTCTGGGGTCCGCTCGCGTTCCATATGGGGCTGAACGCCGTCGCATCGGCCGCCCTGCTCAGCACGCTGGGATAGGGGACAGGTCCCGCACTCCCGGGATCCGGATCGACGATCGGGCCCGCCCCGGGTTGCGGCTCCCGGGGTCGCCGGCTCGGCGAGCGCTCCCGACAGGCGGATCTCGCCGGCCTCGGACGCCGTCCCAGTCCGTGGACTATGTGCGTCAGGTCACCACGTGGGAACGTTCGGGGCCTAGGCTACAGGGATGTTCTCCTGCCTCTCGCCCGGCGCACTCGGGCTCACCCTGGACCACACCGCCGCCATCGATCTCGCCGTCCAGCACGGCTTCGGGGGTGTCGACCCTGACCCCGGCCACTTCCGCACCCTCCTCGAGCAGAGGGGCCTGCAGGCCGTCGTCGAGCACGGCGACGCCGTCAAGGCCAAGGGGCTGAGCTGGGGCATCTCCGGCCTGCCCATCGGCCTCGACTCCTCCGCCGAGGAGTTCCGGAAGGCGCTCGGTGCCCTGCCCGACGCCCTCGAGCTCCTCACCGCCGCGGGGGTCACCGCCGTCGGCACCTGGATCCGCCCCATGCACGACGCCCTCGACCACCGCGAGAACTGGCGCCTCCACGCCGGCCGCCTCGCCCTCGTCTCCGAGATCCTCGCCGACCACGGCCTGCGCCTGGGCCTGGAGTACATCGGCCCGAAGACCTTCTGGTCCGCCGAGCGCTTCCCCTTCATCCACGGCATCCGCGAGGCGCGCGAGCTGATCGCCGAGACCGGGGCGAGCAACATCGGCCTCATCCTCGACAGCTACCACTGGTACACCGCGGGGGAGTCGGCGGCGGACCTCGAGGGCCTCACCGACGCGGACATCGTCTCCGTCGACATCAACGACGCCCGCGCCGACCGCGAGCGGGACGAGCAGATGGACCTCGACCGCCGCCTGCCCTTCGACACCGGAGTCATCGACCTCGACGGTTTCCTCGGGGCCGTGCACGCCGCAGGGTACACCGGGCCCGTGAAGGTCGAGCCGTTCATGAAGAGCCTTGCTGAGCAGCCCGTCGACGAGGTCCTCGCCGACATCTCGCAGCGCCTGGACCGCGCGGTCGCCCCGCGCTGAGGTCCCGGGCGCATCTCCGCGCGCCCGAGCCCGCCGCGCCCCCGCCCCCGCGGGCCCGCCTCGAAACCCCCGCAGAGTGGGGGGGAATGCCTCGCGTATTCCCCCCACTCTGCGGGGGTTCTCGGCGTGGGCGGGCCCTGGCCTCGCCTTCTCACCCCACCCGGTGCCGAGCCCGGTGCGCCGAGGGGCTCTGCCCGTGCGCCGCCCGGAAGCGGCGCGAGAAGTACAGCGGGTCCTGATAGCCGACGCGCCGCGCGACCTCGGCGACCGGATCCGGGGTCATCTCCAGCAGGCGGGCGGCCAGCTCGAGACGCTGCGCCTCCACGTAGCCGCGTACCGAGGTCCCCACCTGAGCGGCGAACAGGTGTGCGAGCCGCGAGGGCGAGAGGTGCGCGAGACGGGCGAGTCGCGGCACGTCGAGCTCCTCGTCGAGGTGGGCGTCGATGTGCTCGAGCACCCGCAGCACCCGCTCGTCGAGCCGGTGGCGCCGGGGGTTCTGCGAGTCGTACCAGAGCAGCGCCGCCTCGAGGCCGTTGAGGGCGAACAGCTCCGGTCGGCCGACGGCGAGGCGCGTGGCGCGCGCCGCCGAGCGCAGCGCCTGCTGCACGCGGGCATCCACGTCGGCACCGAGCGTGACCGTGCCCAGGCCCGGGGAGACCTCCGGCCAGTCCAGCAGCGCGAGCCAGGTCGCGGGCGGATGGACGTGCGCATACAGCAGCCGCCAGGTGCCGGTCGCGGGATCGGTGCCGTAGTCCTGCAGGGTGCCGGGTCGCAGCAGCACCGCCTGCCCGGGGACGGTGCGGAGCCGTCTCCCGTCGGCCCCGTGCACGAGACCTGCGCCGGAGACGGTGTGCAGCAGCAGCCAGTCAGGCGTGCCGCGGGAGCGCAGCACTCGGTAGTCCGCCTCCTGCGCGAGTTCCCCGGCGACCACCCGGCCCACCTCGGGGACCGGGAACTCGACGGCCGGGACCTGCCTCGCAACAGCAGGATCATCCATGTCTCCGCCCTTCCCTCACCTGGTCGACGCCGACCGGGGTGGCCAGACTGACATCATGAGCACACTCCAGACCAGCCCCTCCGCCGACACCGCCGTCGCGGGATCGGCCGATCACCCCGTCGAGGCCCCCGTCGGCCTCGAGATCGTCGACGCCGCCACCGCGGATCCCGCTCGCCTCGCTGCCGCCTACGAGACCGCTGGTGCCGTGCACCTCCGCGGCGTCCTCACCGCCGCGGAGATCACCGAGCTGCGCGAGGCCTTCACGACCCACATCGAGACCGACGGCACCGGCGGCGCCTTCCACGAGACCCCCGAGGGTGACCCCCTCCACGCCTACCCGCGGATGATCCAGCCGCATCGCGACGACCACGCACCCGGTCGCATGGCCCGCAGCTGGATGCTCGAGCATCGCGTGATGGGCCGGGTGGCAGAGGTGGTGGGCCCGGTGTGGGCGGCGCAGTCGATGTTCTACTTCAAGCCCCCGGGCGCCCGCGGCCAGGCGATGCACCAGGACAACTACTTCCTGCAGTCCCACCCGGAGACCTGCATCGCCGCGTGGATCGCGGTCGACGACTGCGACGGGGACAACGGCGCGCTGGGCGTCGTGCCCGGCACGCACCGCTACGAGATCGAGTGCCCCGAGGACGCCGACGCCGCGGAGTCCTTCACCTCGATCACCGTGTCGATCCCCGAGCACCTCTCGGTCGTGCAGACCGACATGCGCGCCGGCGACATGCTGATCTTCCACGGCAGCCTCGTGCACGGCTCGAAGCCCAACACCACCGAGGACCGCTTCCGCCGCTCGCTGATCCTGCACTACATCCCGGTGGGCAGCCGCGAGGTCGCCTCGAGTTACCAGCCGCTGCTGGACGCCGACGGGCGCGAGGTGCGCATCGAGGAATCCGAGATGGGCGGCACCTGCGGCGAGGGCTGGACGGTCACGAACCACTGAGAGGGCGGGGCAGGCCGGGCGCGGGACTGCGACGCCCCGGATCCGCGTGACAAAAGGGGTCGCCCCGCCTCCACGGAGAGCAATGGCCTGTTTCTCAACCTTTCGCGGGCCCGACGTGGTGGAGAAACAGGCCATGTCGACGAGCCGAGCTCGGACATGAGGGCCCCGCCGTCAGGGCGCGGCATCCTCCAGCGCGCTGAGCAGGGCGTCGGGGGCGTCGTGCATGACGAAGTGGGCGGCGTCGGGGAGACGCACGGAGCGGATCCCGACGGCGTCGAAGCGATCCTGCCGGGCGTAGCTGCGGTGCCCGCCGCGCACCAGCACCACCGGCTGCCGCAGGTGCTCGAGCAGGTCGTTCGTCGCGGCAGCGTGCTCGTCGAGGAGGGAGCGGGCGCTGCGCACCAGGGCGTGCGGGGCGGTCAGGCGCACCTCCGCGCGTCGCCACGGGACCTCCCGGGCGAGGATCCTCGCGAAGCCGCCGCGGTCCAGCTCCTCCTCGGGCTCGAGGGCCATGTCCTCCGGGCCGGGGCCGGTGGCGGGCACGTCGAGCGCCGGCTCGACGAGGACGAGCCGCTCCACGAGCTCGGGGTGCCGCGCCGCGAGGTGCACGGCGACCGCGCCGCCGAGGCTGTGGCCGAGCACTTCCCGCGGCCCGTCGGTCTCGGCGCCGAGGAGCGCGGCGATCGCGTCGGCCGATTCCGGAAGCGTGTACCCGAACTCGTGCGGCGCATCGCTTCGTCCGTGCCCCGGCAGATCGGGGATCAGGGCGGCCCGACCGCGCAGCGCCGCGAAGGGCGCCCAGCTCGCCGCGCCGTGGCAGCCGAGGCCGTGCAGGTGCAGCACCTCCGGCCCTCGTCCCGGCAGCCGGAGCCCGCGCAGCAGGGCCCCCTCCGTCGTGAACGGGACCGTGACCAGCGGTGACGGGCTCACGGCAGTTGCCCCGACCCCAGCCCTCCCGACCCGAGCAGCCGCGACTCGAGCTGCCCCGACGCACGCTGTCCCTGCTCCAGCAGCCCCAGCTCCCGCAGTCCCGCGGCGACGAGCTCTGCCACGCGGGTGGCCCCGGCGGTGCTGAGATGGGTGTCATCCTTTTCGCCGCCCGGGAATCCGGGCCATCGGCCGGGTTCGAGCCAGAGGAAGGCCTGCTTCGAGCTCTCCTCCCCGTCGGCTTCCCACAGCTCGAGCGTGAGCTGCGAGAGGTCGATCAGCGGGACCGCCTCCTCGGCCGCGAGGGCGCGGACGGCCTGCGGGTACCCGCCATGGGTGCGGACCGCGCGGCCGTCCTCGAAGCGGCGCCGCTCGATCGGGGTGAGCAGCACCGGGACGCCGCCGCGGGCCCGCGCACCTACGAGCATCCGCCGCAGCGCCGTCGGGTAGGCGAGGTGCACGTCCGCGAAGCGTTCGTCGTCCTTGGGGTCGTTGTGCCCGAAGGCGATGAGCACCAGGTCCCCGGCGCGCAGTTCCTCGAGCGCCCGATCGAGATGGCCCTCGGCGAGGAAGCTGACCGAGCTGCGGCCGGACACCGCCCGGTTGAGCACCGTCAGCCCGGTGGCCGCGCCGAGCCGCATGCCCCAGCCCTCCCGCGGCGCCCGCTCGGGTCCGTACTCGCTCGCCGTCGAGTCGGACAGCACGATCACCCGCGGATTCCCGCCGGCAGGGGCGGGGAGGTCGAGCCAGGTCGCGGGATCGGGCGCGTCGGGCAGCTGCGGGCCGGTGCTGGTCCGCGCGCCCCAGTCGTTGCCGTGCTCGGCGAGGCGCGCATCTTCCCAGGCGAAGCCGCCCATCTCGCTCCACGGCTCGGTCGCCACGTGCGGGCCGATCGTGCAGGCGCTCACGATCGCCTGCCCGATCGCGTCGGGCTTCCCGCCCGGATGCCACGGGCGCCCGAGACGGACGCTCCCCGGCGCGACCCCGTCGGACGCAGTGAGCCGTGCGCCGTGCACGAGGATCCCGCGCGGGTTCTCCCGGGCCGTGGACGGGGCGAGCAGGTATCCGGGGCCGACGCTGCGGATCTCTCCGCTCTCGACGAGGGCCGTCGCCCGTCCGTAGAGGAAGTCGACGTCGCCCTGGATGAGGCAGTCCCGCAGGTGGACGCGTCGCACCGAGGCCCAGCCGGGGGCGTCCAGCAGCACCGTGTCCTGCTGGCCCAGCAGGTGGCAGCGCTCGACGAGGATCCGGTCGCCGCGGGTGCGCAGAGCGATCGCCTGGGTGTCCGGCCAGTCGGGGTGGAGGCGCTTGTCGAAGGAGTTCTCGACGGTGAGATCGCGGAGGGTGACGCGGTCGGCGTCGACGGTGAGCGTCGCGCAGTCCTGCACGTACGGCAGGCCGGTGCGGTCCCGTGCCCCTTGGTGGAGGCCGAAGACAATCCGCACGTCCGCGGCGCGGCCCGTCGCCGAGCGGATCAGCAGCGGCGCCTCGCGCGGCGCGATCACGATCTGCTCGACGTACTCGCCGGGCTCGATCACGATCTCCCGCACCGCGGGGTCGGCGAGGGCGAGGGACACCGAGGGCAGGGTCCCGGCGCGGCGTCCGACGCGGGCCAGGGACGGGGTGGGGCCGATGGTCATGGTGCTCCTTCGCACGGGCAGCGGGCAGCGGGTAGGGGCCGACGAGGGGTCGGCTCGGGGCGGATCGGGGGCAGGACCGGTCAGTCGAAGGCAGCAGCCGGGCCCTCCGCCGCGGCGATCGCCGCGAGCAGCTCGGGCACCTCGTCGCTGATCACCGGATGGTCGAGGACGGCGGTGCGCATGACGACGTCCAGCTGCTCCCCGCGGTCCAGCCGGCGCGGGGCGTCCCAGGCGAGGCTGGTGCCCACGCCGAGGTAGTCCGAGGCCCGCACGAACCAGGGGTCGAGGCGTCCCTGCGCCTCCTCGTCCTGCACCATCACCAGGCTGCTCCAGGCGTTGCCGTGACGGCGCTGGACGATGACGAAGGGACTGCGGGAGCCGTGGGCCATCGCCTCCCCGCGACCGCCCTCCACGAGCACGCGCACCTCGTCGGCGTCCGGCAGCCGCCAGAACAGCCCGCCGTAGCCCGCGCCGAGCCGACCCCGGTTCGCGGGGCTGGTGAAGGTCACCGGGCCGTCGCCGGGCCGGAGCCGGCTCCGCCAGCGCAGCCCCCAGCCGCGCGGGCCGGGCAGCAGGTAGGTGCCCAGGCGACGCTGCTCGCGGAGCAGGTCGCCGCCGTCGTGCGCCCGCCACTGCACGCGCGAAGTGAGCTCGTGGCCGGAGCGGTCCACGGACTCCTCGAGGGACTCCTGCACACCGTGGTTGGACAGCAGCGTCGATCCGCGGCCCTCGACGTAGGTGCGCCCGCCCCAGTAGGTGGTGCCGTTGGCGTCGGGCACCGTCAGCGAGAGCCCGAAGTGATGCCGATGGTCGCTGGGATTGGTGACCGTCATGGCGCGGCCCGCGAGGCTGCGCACCGGATGTAGATGCGGCCGCGGGCTGTGCACGGGCGGCATGGAACGGCCTGAGGCGGCCACGGCCAGGAGGGTCCCGCTCGCGAGGAGGGTCCAGTCGCGGCCCTCCTTGACCCAGCCGAAGGGAGTATTCGCGAGATCCTCGAGGCGCGGCGACTCCTCAGCGCCGCCGCCGGGGGCGATCGGCACCCGGGAGGGCGGCACGCGACCGGTGCTGTCGCCGACCTGCAGCAGAGGCTCGAGGACGGTCACGCCGGAGCCGGCCCGGCCGTCGGCGTCGTCGAGGCGGGCGCGCAGCAGGGACCAGGCGACCGATCCCGCGTCGAGCTGCTCCTGGCCGACAGTGGTCAGCCGCGGGACGGCGAAGCGCGACAGCTCGATGCCGTCGAAGCCGGTCACCGAGACGTCCTGCGGGACGCCCACCCCGAACTCGTTGAGCCGGGACTGCAGGCCGAAGGCGACCAGGTCGTTGAAGGCCAGCGCCGCGGTCGCCCCCGAGGCGAGCACTGCCTCCGCCGCCTCGTAGCCGGCGGACATCGTCGCCCCGCCGGGCAGCACCTGCAGCGTGAACGAGGGATCCTCGCCGGTGAGCGCGTGCAGAGCCGCGAGGCGCTCGCGGTGGGCGGCGCTGCGCGGAGGCCCGGCCACGTAGACCAGGTCGCGGTGCCCGAGGTCGTGGAGGTGCTCCACGAGCTGCCGCATGCCGCTCGCGTAGTCGATCGCGACGACCCCGGTGCGCGGGTTCAGCGGCCGACGGTTCAGGACAACGACGGGATCCGCCTGGTCGATGACCTCCTCGAGGCTGAGGTCGTCCATGCGCGGGGAGACCAGCATGATCGCGTCGCACTGGCGGCGCGCATCGCGGGCGAGCGTCGCCTCGGTGTCGGGGGAGCCGGCCTCCGCGACCAGCACGCTGTACCCGTCGGCCTCGGCGGCGCGCGAGATGCCGCGCAGCAGCGACTGGTACATCGGGTTCCCGAGGTCGGGGATGATCAGCGCGATCGTCCGGGTGCGACCGGTGGAGAGATGGCGCGCGATCACGTTCGGCCGGTACTGCAGGCGCTTCGCCGCCTCCCGCACGCGCGCCCCGATGAGGGGGTCGACGGAGGGGTGCTCGTTCAGCACCCGGGACACGGTCGCCCGAGAGACGCCGGCAGCCTCGGCCACCTGCGTGATCGTGGGCCCGCCACGTCCTCGCACCATCAGATCTCCCGTCCGCCACGTCGCACGACCACCGGCCCGAAGCGGGCGCGGCGATCCTCGAGACGATGGTGCACCATGCCGAGGGCGGTGGCGAACAGGCCCACCTCCGCGCCGATCCAGTGCCCCTCGACGGCCGGCCATCCCTCGAGCAGCGGCAGGCGCTCGTCGCCGAGGTGAGCGGTGAAGGTGATGCGGCCGTCGGCGGCGGCGTCGAGCTGGAGGCCGACAGCGACCTCGGTGCCCGGATCTGCGGTGAGCAGGCGGTGGACCTGCACCTCCTCCGCGGCGGCGTCGACGGCCATCGTGCCGGAGACCAGCGCGACCCCCTCCGCGTCGCGGCGCAGCCCGGCCCACGCGTAGGCGTGGCCGAGAACCACGATCCCGGCGCGCTCGGATGGTGCGGGGGCGGCCGACGGCGCTGCTGTCGGCGCCGTCGCGGCAGACGGGGCGGGTTCCGCCGCGCCGGCGGGCGCGGGCAGGGTGAGTCGGGTCGACCAGGTCGAGGGCTGGCCGGGGAGCTGCTGGCCGAGGATCGCGCCGAGGTCCCTGAGGTCGCCCCGGGGGCTGGGGGCGAGCGCGAGGTCGAGACCGCCGTCGCCGGTGCGGTGCCAGTCGGTCTGCGGGTTCGCCTGCCAGTGCCAGCGCGGGGCGAGCTCGGGGGTGGTGAAGTCGTCCGAGCGCTGCGGCTCCGACCAGGTGGGCTGGGGGCCGACGGGGGAGTCGAGGTCGGGACCGACGGCGGTCGCGCCGAGGGCGGGGACGACGTCGACAGGTCGCCCGCGCACCGCGTCGATCGGCTCACCCATATGGGGCCAGCCCTCGTCGTCGACGGTGACGGGCTGCAGGTGGGTGACGCGACCGAACACGCCGCGGTCCTGGAAGTGGAGGAACCACAGGTTCCCGTCGGCGTCGTCGACGAGCGCCCCCTGGTGCGGACCGTTCACGGAGGAGGACCCCTGCTCGAGCACGATCCGGTGCTCGTAGGGGCCGTGGATGTCGCGCGAGCGGAAAACCACCTGGTAGCCCTCGGCGACGCCGCCGGCGGGGGCGTAGATCCAGTACCAGCCGTCACGGCGGTAGGCCTTCGGCCCCTCGAGGGTGACCATGCCGGGGATCGCGTCGCCGTCGATGACCGTGCGGGTGGGGGAGAGGGCGGCGGTCAGGTCCTCGGTCACCTCGAGCACACTGAGCAGGTTCTTCACCCGCGCGCGGGACTTCGCCCAGCCGTGCACGAGATACGCGCGGCCGTCCTCGTCCCAGAGCGGGCAGGGGTCGATGAGGCCGTGGCCGGCCAGCAGCAGGTGCGGCGCGCTCCAGGGGCCCGACGGATGCGGGGCGGTGAGCACGAAGATGCCGTGGTCCGGATCCGGATAGACGAGGTAGAAGGTGCCCGCGTGCTCGCGCAGCGACGGCGCCCAGACCCCGCTGCCGCGACGGGGCAGGGCGTAGTGGTCCTCCGGCACCACCGCGGGCAGCGCGTTGGTGACGTGCTCCCAGTCCACGAGGTCCCGCGAGCGCAGCACCGGCAGGCCGGGCGCGCGGTTGAAGCTCGAGGCGATCATCCAGATTTCGTCGCCCACGCGGATCGCGTCGGGATCGGGCCAGTCCGCGTCGAGGACGGGATTCGAACGATGCTCCACGGGGACTCCTGGGCTGAGCTGGGTGAGGAACGCAGGACGGGGATGACCCGGGACGACGGGACCGCGAGGCGCCGGGACGCGGGAAACCGGAACGTCCCGGTCGAGGAACGCGAGAAACGATGAACCGGTTTCTCAGGACTTGATCGCACACCGTAGCAGGAGGACTCGGAGTCGGGAAGGAGGCCGCCTCGACGGTGCGGCGCAGGCCCGGCGTCTGCCGAGACCTCTTCGTGACCTACGTCTGACCTGTGATGATGTGCGATCTCCGCGTGGGAAGTCCGATCGCGACGGAAGAGATCCGGCAGAAACCGTTGACAGCAGCAGGGGTCACCTCCAGACTGTGGCGAACGCGAGGAACCGGTTTCCCAGGGAACGGTTTCTCGCCCGACTCTCGATGAGGAGCAGAGGTTCATCCATGGTGGCTGACCCCGTGATCGACACCCGGACCGCAGCGGCGGCGGGTGCACAGACCCAATCCGCGGACGATTCGGGTCGACCCCCGGTGCAGCGGCGGAGGTCGTCGCTGGCGCAGAAGATCTGGCGCTATCGAACCCTGTACCTGATGGCGCTGCCCGGCATCGTGTACTTCCTGGTGTTCAAGTACCTGCCGATGGGTGGGCTGATCATCTCGTTCCAGGACTACAAGCCGTTCCTGGGCATCATGGGCAGCCCGTGGGTGGGCTTCGAGCACTTTGTGCGGCTGTTCACCGAGGACACGTTCTTCATGCTCATGCGGAACACCCTGGTGCTGTCGATCCTGCTGATGCTGATCTCGTTCCCGGTGCCGATCATCCTTGCGCTGATGCTCAACGAGCTGCGCAGCAAGCTGTTCCAGCGCAGCGTGCAGACGATCATCTACATCCCGCACTTCATGTCCTGGGTGATCGTGGTGTCGATCTTCTACGTCATGCTCACGACCGACGGCGGCGCGATCAACAACCTCATCGTCGCCCTCGGCGGCGAGCCCATCGGCTTCCTCACCGATCCGGACTGGTTGCGGCCGATGTACGTCTTCCAGCACATCTGGCGCACTGCCGGCTGGGGCACGATCGTCTACCTCGCCGCGCTGACCGCGGTCGACATGAGCCTCTACGAGGCCGCCGAGATCGACGGCGCGAACCGATGGAAGCAGACCTGGCACATCACCCTGCCCGCCATCCGCGCCACCATCATCGTGCTGTTCATCCTCTCGATCGGCGACTTCCTCGAGCTCGGCTTCGAGCACATGTTCCTGCTGCTGAACTCGATGAACCGCGAGGTGGGCGAAATCTTCGACACCTACGTCTACACCGCCGGCATCCAGAACGGGCAGCTCAGCTTCGCCACCGCCGTGGGCCTCTTCAAGGGCCTCGTGGGGCTGATCCTCGTGATCGGCGCGAACTCCCTGGCCAAGAAGCTCGGCGAGGAAGGCGTGTACTGACGGCCGCCGCCGTCAGGAGGTGACCGATGTTCTTCTCCTTCGAGTCGTTCGCGACGCTGAACCGCTGGCTCGGCGGGTTCTGGCGCCTGATCCTGCTGAACCTGCTGTGGACCGCGGTGACGCTCCTCGGCCTGGGCGTGCTCGGCGTCGGCCCCGCGAGCTACGCGCTCGCGAAGTACCTCGACGGCTGGTTCCGCCACGGCCGCACCCCGCCCACCGTGCGCACCTTCCTGCGCGACGCCCGCGAGCGCCTCGGCGCCTCGATCGGAATGGGCCTGGTGCTCTCCGGCGTGGGCGTGGTGATCGGCGTGAACCTCCTGAGCCTCGACGACTGGTACCTGCGGGCCGCGAACCACCTGGCCCTCGCGGTGCTCCTGATCATCGGCGCCTACGTCTTCTTCGTCATGGCCGCGACGGAGCTGCGCGGCCTGCCCCGGCAGATCGGCGGTGCGCTGCTGCTCGGCGTCGGCTCGTTGCACTGGACGATCATCGGCGCCCTCGCCGTCGCGCTCGCCGAGGTGGTCATACTCCGCTTTGCCGTCGCCCTGTTCCCCTTGCTCGGCGCGGTGCTCCCGTTCCTCGCCGTCGCCCTGATCCTGCGCCCCGTCCTCACCGACCTCGACCGGAACGCCGAGGCCGGAACCGAATCCCAGCCCCTCACGGAAGGCCACCTCGCATGACCTCTCGGGGCGTCGACGCCTCTGCGGTCCCTGACCTCCAGACCTGACCGACCACTCCCTCCATCACCACGACCTCTTCTTTTCGACGATGAAAGGACCTCTCATGATCCAGCGCAGAACCCTCCTCAAGTCCCTGCCCCTCGCGGCGGCCGGCCTCGCCGGCGCCGGTGCCCTCGCCTCCTGCGGCAGCTCGAGCGGCGGCGGCTCGGGCGGCGAGTCCGGCGGGGGCGGCACCCTCACCTGGATGTCGATGCTGCACACGCCCACCACCCCGGACGCCGCCGGTCCGATCATGGCCGCCCTCAAGGAGCACAGCGGCGTCGACTTCGAGTACCAGTGGGTGCCGGACGCCTCGAAGGAGGAGAAGATCAACGCGGCGCTCGCCTCCGGGTCCCTCGCGGACATCAACACCCTCAACCAGGGCATGGCAGCGGTGCGCGAGCCGCTGAAGTCCGGCATGTTCTGGGACGTCGAGCCGTTCCTGGCCGAGTTCCCGAACCTCGCGGCGATCAACCCCACGATCATCGAGTCCGCACGCCTCGACGGCACCCTCTACGGCGTCCCCTTCCAGAAGCCGCTCGCCCGCTACGGCGTGCTGGTCCGGCAGGACTGGCTGGACCGCCTCGGACTCGAGGTGCCGCACACCCTCGACGACCTGCTCGAGGTCGCCCAGGCCTTCGTCGACGGCGACCCCACCGGCACCGGCGCCCAGGTCACCGGCTTCATCGACCGCCAGGAGAGCTTCGCCGTCGGGTTCCGCTCCCTCGCTGGCTACTTCGGCGCGGGCGACAAGTTCCAGCTCGACGACGCCGGCAAGATCGTCCCGGCCTGCACCACGGAGCCGTGGAAGGAGGCGATGGAGTGGTACCGCGGCGCGTTCGAGCGGAAGCTGATCAACCAGGAGTTCGTGACCGTCCAGAAGCAGAACCAGCAGCAGGCCATCGCCCAGGACAAGGGCGGGATCGTGGTGACGGGCCTGTTCGAGGCGAAGAACTACATGTCCCTCGCGGAGTCGATCAACCCGGACACCGAGGTGCAGTGGGCCCTGGTCAACGACATGACCTACGGCGACGTGTCGCGCCGCATCGTCTCCGACACGTCGGGCGGCATGGGCGGGCTGATGGCCTTCAACACCCAGTCGCTCAAGGGGGAGGACGACGTCAAGCGGGCGCTGACCCTCATCGACAAGCTGCTCGACGAGCCCGCCTTCCAGCTGATGACCAACGGCATCGAGGGTACCCACTACGAGATCGACGCCGACGGCGCGGTCAACATCATCGACCAGCCGCTGTGGGAGCAGCAGGTCCAGCCGTACTCGAGCTCGCGTCCGTCGGACCAGGTGGAGATCTACAAGTCGACGAACCCGTACGTCAACGAGGCCAACGAGAAGATGGCCGAGAACGACGAGTACGTGGTGACCAACCCGGCGCAGTCCCTCACCTCGGCGACCTACGACACGCAGTGGTCGACGATCGAGAAGGCGCTCAACGACTCGTACAACACCTTCATGGTCGGCCAGACCTCGATGGCCGACTACGAGGCCGCGATCGAGGCCGCCCGTTCGCAGGGCCTCGACGACATCATCGCCGAGTACACCGAGGCCTACGAGGCCGTGAACTGATCGGTCCCCCTCTGCGGGGCGCGCGGCCCCCGTCGGCCGCGCGCCCCGCCGGGACCCACCGGCGCAGCGCCCCTCCGGCGCCCCCTCCACCTTCGCCCGAAAGGCACGACCCGTGACCCTCAGCCCTCCCCGGGAGCTCGCCGACCTCGACGCTCTCGCCCCCGCCACCGCCACCCTGCAGCGGGAGATCGACGACGCCGCCGCGCGCGGCGGCGGCCGGGTGGTGGTGCCCGCCGGCGAGCACCGCACCGGGGCGCTCCGCCTCCGCTCACGGGTCGAGCTGCACCTGGAAGCCGGAGCCGTGCTGCGCTTCGTGCCCGATCCCGCGCTGTATCCGGTGGTCGAGGCGCGCTGGGAGGGCGCGACCGGCCTCGTGCACTCGCCCTGCCTGTACGCCCATGGGGAGGAGGACGTGGCGATCACCGGGCTCGGCACGATCGACGGCGGCGGCGCCCCCTGGTGGGACCGCCAGCACGACGGCACCCTCGAGCATCCCCGGCCGACCCTGATCGGTCTCCACGAGTGCCGCCGCGTGACTCTCCGCGACGTGACCCTGCGCGACTCCCCGGCGTGGACCGTCCACCCCTCGCTGTGCGAGCAGGTGACCGTCGCCGGGCTGCGGATCCTTAATCCCGCGGACTCCCCGAACACCGACGGCATCAACCCCGAGTCCTGCCGCGACGTGCACATCAGCGGCTGCCACATCGACGTGGGCGACGACTGCATCGCCATCAAAGCCGGCACCCAGGCGACCGCCGCCCGGGTGCCCTGCGAGAACATCACCGTCACCGGCTGCACCATGGTCCACGGCCACGGCGGCGTGGTGATCGGCAGCGAGATGGCCGGCGGCGTGCGCAACGTCGTCATCTCCGCGTGCGTCTTCCAGGGCACCGACCGCGGGATCCGCGTGAAGACCCGGCGTGGCCGCGGCGGGCTGATCGAGAACCTGCGCGTCACCGGCATCGTCATGGACGACGTGACCTGCCCGATCACCATCAACTCCTTCTACCACTGCGGCCCGGAGGGGAAGACGGAGCTGGTCGGCGACCGCTCGGCCCGCCCCGTCGGTCCCGGGACCCCGGCGATCCGCGGTCTGCACCTCGCGCATCTGACCGCGACCCGGGTCCATGCGAGCGCCGGCCATCTCTTCGGGCTGCCCGAGTCGCCGATCGAGGACCTCTCGATCGAGGACCTCTCGGTCACCTTCGCGGAGGACCCCCGCCCCGGTGTCCCCGAGATGGCCGACGGTCTCGTCCCCGTCACCCGCGAGGGGCTGCGCCTGGGCGGGGTGCGCGGCGCGCTGCTCACTCGGGTGCGGGTGCGCGGGGCCGGCGGGCCGCTTCTCCTCGCTGAGGACTGCACCGGTGTGGTCGGCGAGGTGACGGAGCGATGACCATGACCGAGAGCCGCCGCCGCGGAGTGCGTCGTGCCCCGTCGGCCGGAACCACGCCGTCGGCCGGACCCGCACGGCGCGTGCGCCGGCCCGTCGAGATGACTCTCGTGGGGCTGGGTATGGTCGCCGCGCTCATCGCCCACGGCGGGTTCACCCTGGTCATGAACCGCATCGACCAGCAGACCTTCGAGGCCGTCGTCATGCCGGCGCTCGTGGGCGAGGGCTCGGGACTCAGCGGCGAGGAGGCGCGGGTCCTCGGCGACACCCTCGCCGCCTGGCTCGGAATGTCCCTCGTGGTCCTCCTGCTGCTGGCCGCCGGCGGCATCGCCCATCACCGTGCCCGCCCCGCCCGTCGCGCCCCCGGCTGGTGGTTCCTCGCCGCCGGCGGCGTCTGCCTGCTGGGCAGCCAGCTGATCCTCTACCCCGTCGCCTTCCTGTTCTTCGCCGCCGCGGCGCTGTTCGCGCTGCGGCCCCTGCCCGAGGGGAGCCCCCGATGACCGTCACCCCCGTCCCGACGCCGTCCGCCACGCCGGATCAGGTCGAGCCCGCGAAGCTCGTGGCGCGCAAGCCCAAGCTGCGCCGCCGCAGCACCGGCGAGAGGATCTTCAACGCGGTGAACATCTTGCTGCTGACCGGCTTCGCGCTCATGTGCCTGATCCCGTTCATCCACGTCATCGGCAGCTCCTTCGCCACCCCCGGCGAGCTCGCGACCAGCAACTTCGTGCTGATCCCGAAGGAGTGGACGCTCGCCGCATGGCAGTACATCCTCTCCACCCCCACGATCTTCCGGGCCATGGGCGTCTCGGTCTTCGTGACCGTGGTGGGCACCTTCCTCAGCCTCGTGGTGACGGCGATGATGGCCTACGCCCTCGCGAAGCCGTACCTGCTGGGCCGCCGCTCCATCAACTTCCTGGTCATCTTCACGATGCTGTTCAGCGGCGGCATGATCCCCACCTTCATCGTCGTCTCCAAGCTGGGGCTGCTGGACTCGCTGTGGTCGCTGATCCTGCCCGCGACGGTGAACGCCTTCAACCTCGTGATCATGCGGAACTTCTTCCAGGGCATCCCCGACTCCCTCGAGGAGGCGGCGCGCATCGACGGCTGCTCCGAGATCGGCGTGTTCCTGCGGGTGGTGCTGCCCCTGTCAATGGCGTCGATCGCGACGATCGGCCTCTTCTACGCGGTGACCTACTGGAACACCTACATGGGCGCCGTCCTCTACATCAACGACTCGAGCAAGTGGCCGATCCAGGTGCTGCTGCGCCAGGTGGTGATCGTCTCGAGCGGCATGAATGCCGACGCGACCGTCGTCGACGTGGTGCCCCCGGCGCAGTCCGTGAAGATGGCGGTCATCGCCGTGGCCACGCTGCCGATGCTCGCCGTCTACCCCTTCGTCCAGCGCTACTTCGTCAAGGGCGCGATGATCGGCTCCGTGAAGGGCTGACCGGCGAGAGGTGCCTCCTGCCGGCCGCGCCCCGTCGGCCCCCGTCGCCCCGTCCGACCGGCCCGACCCCCGGATCCCCGAGTCCCGTCCGATCACCACCGCAAACCTCCGCACTTCGGGGGTTATCCGGCCCGGATTCCCCCCACTCTGCGGAGATTCCGGGCCGGGAGCGCGCAGGGATCGGGGAAGATCATGCCGACCATCTCCCGCCGCCTGCTCACCGCCGCTCCGGGCCGAATCGAGGAAGACTGTCGCTCATGGACAACGCCCGTTCCCGCAGCCCCCACGCCGGCACCGAGGAGGGGCGCGGCCGGCTCCGCACCCTCCTCGGCCTCGACGGCCCCGCCCGCCCGGCCACCGGCTCCGCGGCCGCCCTCGTGGCCTCCGGCCTCCCCGCCCCGTCCACCACCGGGCGCCTCGTCGACCCGCCCGCGCGCGAGGACGACGGTCCGCTGCTGGTCACGGTGCGCACCGGCTCGGGCGACGAGATCCCCGCCTTCCTGCTGCGCCCCGCCCCGGAGCGGGCGACCGGCGCGGCGGTGGTGCTCGTCGCGGGCCACGGCCCCGGCATCGATGGGCTCGTTGCGGAGGATCCGGCCGACGAGTACCACGACCGGCTCGCGCACAAGCTCGTCGCCCGCGGCGTGACGGTGCTGGCCCCCGAGATGCTCTCGTTCGGGCGGCGCCGCACGGAATCCGCCCGCCCCGACCTCGAGCCGGCCGGCCCGGGCGACAGCTCGTGCGGCATCGACGCGGCCCGCTTCCTCCTCCACGGCCGGCCCGTGATGGGTCAGCGTGTCGCCGATGCCGCCGCCACCGCCGACGCGCTGCGTGCCCTGCCCGGCGTGGATCCGGAGCGGGTCGCCGTCGCGGGCGGATCCGGCGGGGGAGCGGTCGCGCTGCTTCTCACCGCGGCGGTGCCCGAGTTGGCAGGAGCCCTGGTCGCGAACTACTTCTCGTCCTTCGCCGCGAGCATCGCCGCGATCCGCCACTGCCCCTGCAACATCATCCCGGGGCTCCTCCCGGACCTCGAGATGGCGGACATCGCCGCGCTGATCGCGCCGCGACCGCTGGTCCTCGAGGCGGGGGAGGAGGACCCGATCTTCCCGATCGCCGCGACCCGCGCGGCCCATGCCGGCCTCGCGCACGTCTGGGAGGCGCAGCGTGCCGAGCCCCCGACGCTCGTGGTCACCCCCGGTGGTCACTCGTTCCGCGGGGAGGAGTCCGTCGAGCGACTGCTCGCGCTTCTCGGCTGAGGGCGCCCGGCCGGCCCGGCTCGTCGGCGCAGCGGACGACGGCCGGGCGGGGCGGCCCCGGGGGTCACCCCGCCTTGTGCAGTGTCACCGTCACGGGCGCTTCGTCCCGCAGCTCGACGGTGGCCCGCAGCTCCCCGTGGCGCACTCGGTGGAGCCCCAGCGCCCCCGGGCCGACGGCGCGCAGCGTGAGCGCGGTGACGGTGCCGTCCTCCCAGGTCATGTCCACGGCGACACCGGGGCGGGCGCGGAGTCCGCGCACGGACCCGGTGGCCAGGATCGGGGCCGCGGCGGGGAGCAGCTCGATCTCGCCGCGGTGGCTCTGCACGAGGCACTCCGCGATCGCGGCGACGATGCCGATGTTGCCGTCGATCTGGAACGGCGGATGCGCGGAGAACAGGTTCGGGTACAGCCCGCTGCGCTCGGAGCCGTCAGGCAGCTCGGCGGGGCGCAGGAACAGCTCGAGCAGATCCTGGACCTTGTCCGCCCGGTGCAGCCGAGCCCACAGCGCCGTCTTCCAGGCCAGAGACCAACCGGTCGCCTCGTCGCCGCGCGCCTCCATCGACGCGACCACCGCGGCCGACACCTCCGGCGGCTGCGGGGTCGCGCCGGGGTACTCGAAGCCCAGGTGGGAGACGTGCCGGTGGGTCGGCTCCACCTCGCCGACCCCGTCGAGGTGCCATTCGAGGACGCGGCCGTCGGCGCCGAGGCGGGGGCCGGGGATCCTCGGGAGCGCCGCGGCTGCCTCCCGCACCACCTCGTCCTCGCTCCGGCCCAGCAGCTCCGCCGAGGCCACCAGCGATCCGAGCACGTCGTGCAGCAGCCAGCGGTCCATCCCGCCGCCCGCGGTGAGCGCGACCGCCTCGCCGCCCTCGGTGAGCCACTCGTTCTCGGGGGAGGTGGAGGGGAAGGTGACCAGCGTGCCGTCCTCCGCCTCGTGCAGCAGGTCGAGCGCGAACGCCGCCGCCTCCCGCAGGGCGGGGAAGCGGCGCTCGGCGATCAGCACGGGGTCCTCGCCGCTGAAGGAGGCGATCGAGTCCAGCTCGCGCTCGAGCCACAGTCCGCCCATCGGCCAGGTCGCCCACTTCGGGTCCCCGGACACCGGATCGGTGTACCCCCAGGGATCGGAGTTGTGGTGCACGGTCCAGCCGCGCGCTCCGTACAGCCGGCGAGCCGTCTCCTGTCCCGCGTGGCGCAGCATCGCCGTGTAGCCGTCGAGCGCCTCGGCCGCTCCGGGCACGTGGGCGACGCCCGCCGCCCAGTGGTTCATCTCGAGGTTGATGTTCACGGTGTAGTTCGAGTTCCACGGCGCGAGCACCCGGTCGTTCCAGATCCCCTGCAGGTTCGCCGGCGGCAGGCCGGCCCGCGAGGACGAGGCGAGCAGGTGCCGGCCGTAGGCGACCATGGTGGCGAGCAGCTGCGCGGACTCCGAGCCGTCGAGCTCGAGCGACACCTCGTCGATGCCGGGCAGCGGGGTCTCGCGGTGGCGGCGTCGCAGCTCGGCCTCGCCCTGCGCGAGGGCCTGCTCCGCCTGCGCGGTCGTTGCGGCGAGCACCTCCTCCAGGTCGCGGTCCGGCTGCTGCCCGAGCCCCTGCCAGGTGGTCCCGATCGCGCAGGTGACCAGCAGGCGTCCGTTCTCGCGACTGGTGCGCACGACGACGACGGCGCGGCTCGCGCCCTCTTCGTCCCAGGCGAGCTCAGCCAGCTCCGCGTGGCGGGTGGGGACGCCGTCCGACGGGGCGCGCAGCACCACCGTGAGCCCGTCGTCGTCGGCGCTCTGACGCTCCTCGACGAGCGGGGAGGTGAGCTCGAGCGCCACCGCGACGCCCGCCGGGCAGGGCATGGCATGGACCAGCACCTCGTCGGCGAGGCTCACCAGGGTGAGGTGCTCCGCACCGCTCGCGCGCACGACGTGCTCGGCCCGCGCGAGGTCGAGCACGCGCTCGTAGTCGGCCGGCGGTGGAGTCGCGGCGCCGTCGAGGCGCACCACGAGCTCTCCGACGGGCTGGTATGCCTGCGACCAGGCGGCCCCGAGCTCCTCGAGCGCCTCCTGCGCCGCGCGCACCTCTCCCCGGCGGAACAGCTCCCAGGCTCGCAAGCGCGCGGCCTCCGCGTCCTCGGCGCTGGTGTACCAGCGCTCGGTGGTCGTGGGAGACCCTGACCACAGCGTCGACTCGTTGAGGCTGAAGCGGGGCGCCGTCGGATCGCCCCAGACCATCACACCTATCCGACCATTGCCGAGAGGGAGGGCTTCGAGCCAGCGGTCGGCGGGACGGGATCGACGGATGTCCGTGCAAGATGCCATGGAGTATCTCCCGAGGAGAGTGGAGGAAAGGAGGGTAGTGATGTGGCGCCGACGGGCAGACCGGGTGGCGCGGCAGCCGGTGCGACGAGAGTGGCGGTCGCGCCGATCTCTTGAGATTCATCCTATGTGTGAGGCCCGTCGGCGTCGAGGGGTCGACCGAGGGAAAGTGCTTGCCCCGTCGGCAGGGACGTGATTGACTGATCCCCAGGAAAGCGGTTGCCCTTTGGGGTGACGGACGATCACCGAGGACCGTCCTCTCCGCGAACCCCTTCGCCCCCGGCCCGGGCACTCCCCGGGTCCACGACCACGACCTCATGTCCACGACCCCGCGAACATGACCTCGCGACCTCGACCTCCAGGAGTTCTCCATGGCCACTCGTAGCATCGGCATCATCGTCAACGGCGCCACCGGGCGGATGGGCTATCGCCAGCATCTCGTCCGCTCGCTCCTCGCGATCCGCGAGCAGGGCGGCGTCCTGCTCGCCGATGGCGACCGCCTCCTGCCCGAGCTGCTGCTCGTCGGCCGCAACGAGGAGAAGCTGCGCGGCGTCGCGGAGAAGCACGGCCTGGACAACTGGACCACCGACGTCGACGCGGCGCTCGACGACGCGGACTACGAGGTCTACTTCGACGCCCTGGTCACGAACCTGCGCGTGGAGAACCTCAAGAAGGCGATCGCCGCCGGCAAGGCGATCTACACCGAGAAGCCCACCGCCGAGACCTTCGAGGAGGCCCTCGAGCTGGCCCGCCTCGCGAAGGCGGCGGGCACCGTCTCCGGCGTCGTCCACGACAAGCTCTACCTCCCCGGCCTGCTCAAGCTGCGCCGCCTCATCGACTCCGGCTTCTTCGGCGAGATCCTCTCCGTGCGCGGCGAGTTCGGCTACTGGGTCTACGAGGGCGACTGGCAGACCGCCCAGCGCCCCTCCTGGAACTACCGCAGCGAGGACGGCGGCGGCATCGTCGCCGACATGTTCCCCCACTGGAACTACGTCATCGAAGACCTCTTCGGTCGCATCGAGGACGTCTACGCCCAGACCGCGACCCACATCGGCACCCGCTGGGACGAGAAGGGCGAGGCGTACACCGCCACGGCCGACGACGCCGCCTACGGCGTCTTCCGCCTCGAGGGCGGCACGGTCGTGCAGATGAACTCCAGCTGGGACGTGCGCGTGCACCGCGACGAGCTGGTCGAGTTCCAGGTCGACGGCACGAAGGGCTCCGCCGTCGTCGGCCTGCACGGCGCCCGCATCCAGCCGCGCGAGGCGACGCCCAAGCCGGTCTGGAACCCGGACGTCCGCGACCCCCACGACTACCGCGCCGACTGGATCGAGGTCCCCGACAACCAGGGCCCCGACGGCTACGACAACGGCTTCAAGGTGCAGTGGGAGGACTTCCTGCGCCACTACGTCGAGGGCCGCCCCTACCCCTTCGACCTGCTCGCCGGTGCGCGCGGCGTGCGGCTGGCCGAGACGGGGCTGCGCTCCGCCGCCGAGGGCCGCCGCATCAGCCTCGACCCGCTCACCGAGGCGTGAGCCCGATGACCGCGACGCCGGATCAGCTCCGACTCACGCTCCTCGACGAGGACGGCTCGCTGCGCGAGGTCGACCTCGGCCAGGCCGCCGCCTTCCCGCCCCCGACGGCGCCGCTGCGCTCCCGCACGGTGTTCGCCGCCGTGCACGTGACCCCGCAGGTCCACGGGGACAACACCCCCGGCGCCCCGGCGGACATCGACTGGGATGCCACCCTCGCCTTCCGCCGCACCATGTGGCGTCGGGGCCTCGGGGTCGCCGACGCGATGGACACCGCCCAGCGCAACATGGGCCTCGACGCCGCCGCGACCCGCGAGCTGATCGCCCGCAGCGCCGACGCCGCCCGCGCCGCGCTCGCCGATCCGGAGATCGCGGCCGTCTTCCCGGAGGGGGCGCAGGTCCGCGACCTCGTCGTCGCCGGCGTCTCCACCGACCAGCGGGCCGAGGCCGAATTGAGCCTCGATCAGATCGTCGACGCCTACACCGAGCAGCTCGCCGCGACCGAGGCGACCGGTGCCGGGGCGGTGCTCATGGCCTCCCGCCACCTCGCCCGCGCGGCCCGCTCCGCCGCCGACTACGAGGATGTCTACCGCCGCGTGCTGGCCACGGCGAGCGAGCCCGTGGTCCTCCACTGGCTCGGCACCGCCTTCGACCCGAACCTCGAGGGCTACTTCGGCTCGTCCGACACCGCCGCGGCCTCCGAGACCCTGCTGCGCATCATCGGCGAGGACCCCTCCCGGATCCGCGGCGTGAAGATGAGCCTGCTCGACGATGCCGCCGAGGTCGCGGTGCGCGAGCGGCTGCCCGAGGGCGTCACGATGTTCACCGGCGACGACTTCCACTTCTCGCACCTCATCGTCGGCGACGGCACCGGCACGCCGGCCGACGGGGGCAGGGTGCGAGGCGCGTACTCCGACGCGCTGCTCGGCGCCTTCGCGGTCACCGCCCCCGCCGCCTCCGCCGCGGTGCAGGCGCTCGACGCGGGCGACGCCGACGAGGCCCGCCGCATCCTCGACGCCTCGGAGGAGCTGGCGCGCCACGTCTTCTCCGCCCCGACGTACCACTACAAGACCGGGGTCGCCTTCATGGCCTGGCTCAACGGCCACCAGCGGGCGTTCACCATGATCGGTGGCATGCACTCGGCGCGCAGCCTGCCGCATCTTTCCCGCACCATCGAGCTCGCCGCCGCGACCGGCAATCTCGAGGACCCGGCGCTCGCCGCCGAGCGCTGGCACGGGATGCTCCGCCTGAACGGTTACGAGATCGCGGGAGGCACCCGATGAACGTCCCGCCCTCCGAGCGGATCGGGCACGGCACCCCGCGCCTGTCGATCAACCGTTGGACCTGCCGCACCACCCCGGTGCAGGAGTTCCTCGAGGCCACCGCGTCTCACGGGATCGACGCCGTGGGCCTGTGGCGGCAGGACGTCGCCGAGGTGGGGCTCGACGCCCTCCGCCGACGTGTCGACGATGCCGGCCTGCGGGTCAGCACCCTGTGTCGCGGCGGCTTCCTCACCGCCTCCGCGGACGCGGACCGCGCCGCGGCGCTCGACGACAACCGTCGGGCGATCGACGAGGCCGCCGGACTCGGCGCGCCCACGCTGGTGCTCGTCGTCGGCGGGGTGGACCGGGCCGACAAGGACATCGTCGGCGCTCGCTCCCGCGTCACCGAGGCGATCGCGCAGCTCGCGCCGTACGCGGAGGAGCGCGGGGTGACGCTGTCGCTCGAGCCGCTGCACCCGATGTTCGCCGCCGATCGTGCCGTGCTCTCCACGATCGACCAGGCGCTCGACATGGCCGAGGCCTCCGGCAGCCCCGCCGTCGGGGTCGTCGTGGACACCTATCACGTGTGGTGGGATCCGTACCTCGAGCGGGCGATCGAGCGCGCCGCCGCGGCGGGCCGCCTGTTCAGCTACCAGGTGTGCGACTGGAACCTGCCGCTGGCCGCGGAGCCGCTGAACTCCCGCGGCTACATGGGCGACGGCTACATCGACTTCCCGTCGATCACCTCGAAGATCTCCGCCGCCGGGTACACGGGCGACATCGAGGTGGAGATCTTCCACGAGGATGTCTGGGCCACCCCCGTCGACGACGCGCTGCGGATCATCGCCGAGCGCTTCGAACAGCTGGTCCTGCCGCACGCGTGAGCCGGGGCAGCGGGACGCAGGTGATGCGAGCTGCACATATCCGCACCTCGCATCACCCGCGTCCCGACCCCCACATGCGCCCCCCGACGGCGACGCGCGCCGTCTTGCCCGGCCTCGCTCGGGCGACACGCGCTCCCGCGCCGGGGCCCGGGCGAGGGAGGATGGAGCCCTCGGCCCGGGGACGCACGGCCCAGCCGGGACCACCGGCGACAGGAGACTCCTCGATGACCAACGGATGCGGATGCGGATGCGGCTGCGGCACCCCGAGCCGGGAGCAGCTGCTGCCCGACCTCGCCGTCCCCTCACCTCGCCCGTCCCCGTCGGCCGAGACCGGTCGCCATCCGATCGAGCAGGTCGTCGTGCCCGCAGGCACCTTCACCATGGGCGACTCCTCCGGGGATCGGAACCGGGCCGATGGCGAGGTGCCGCGTCACGAGGTGTCGATCAGCGCCCTCGAGGTCGACGCCACGACCGTCACCAACGACGCCTTCGCCCGCTTCGTCGAGGACACCGGGTACGTCACCGAGGCGGAGTCCTTCGGGTTCTCGGCCGTCTTCCACCTCGCGATCGCCGCTCCGCCCGAGGACCTCTTGGGCCCGGCCTCCGGCACGCCCTGGTGGGCCGGCGTGCGCGGCGCCGACTGGCGCCACCCCGGTGGACGGCGCTCCGACCTCGACGGGCTCGATGATCATCCCGTCGTGCACATGAGCTGGAACGACGCCCAGGCCTACTGCGCCTGGGCGGGTCGCCGCCTGCCCACGGAGGCTGAATGGGAGTACGCCGCCCGCGGAGGCATCGAGGGGGCGAAGTACCCCTGGGGCGACGCCGAGGTCGACGCGGGCGGCTGGCGCGCCAACATCTTCCAGGGCGACTTCCCGCGGGAGAACACCCTCGAGGACGGCTATCTCACCACCGCCCCCGGACGCTCCTTCGCACCCAACGGCTACGGACTGTGGCAGATGGTCGGCAATGTGTGGGAGTGGTGCGAGGACTGGTTCCACCCCGCCGCCTACCGTCGGCCCGGCCTGCGCGGGGATGTCGTCGACCCGACGGGCCCCGAGGACGGTCAGGCGCGGGTCCTCCGCGGCGGCAGCTACCTCTGCCACCTCTCCTACTGCAACCGCTACCGCAACTCCGCGCGCTCGCAGAACACCCCCGACTCCTCGATGGGCAACGCCGGCTTCCGGACCGTGGCCCGCCGCGAGGGGTAGGGCTCGCGACGGGGCCTAGCGCTTCTTCCAGTACGCGAGGGCGTGGACCTGCTCCTTCGACCAGCCCAGCTGTCTGCGCAGGGCCGACGAGAGCGCCCGGGTCGGCGCGCCCTCGAGGGCGACGACGGCACGGGTGCCGGCCGGGGCCACGGTCGCGGCGTCGAGTGCGGCCTCGACGATCGACCCGTCGGCGGGCAGCCGGCGGAGCTTGAGTCCCTCGCGCTCCTCGGGCAGCAGCGCCCACTCCTCCTCCGCGGGGCTCCCGTGCTCGAGCAGCACGGTCGCCGGGATCTCGGGGCGGCGGCGCAGGGTGTCGGCGATCGCCGGGTACGAGCAGCCGTCGCCGACCAGCAGCAGGTGCGCGGGGGAGTCGGCGACGGGGTCCTTCCCGTTGAGGACGGTCGCATCGATCGTGTCGCCCGTCCGGGCGACGCGCGCCCAATCGGAGGCGACGCCGTCGTGGAGGAAGAACTCGATCCCCGCCGTCCCAGCCTCCGGATCGGGGTCGACGAGGGTGTAGGCCCGCTGATGGCCGCGGCCGGCGGGCGTGGTGAACCACAAGCGCAACCAGTAGGTGGGATAGACGTCATCACGACCGAGCAGTCCGTCCAGGTCGACGCGCAGGCGGACGAAGTCGGCCGCGACGTCCTCGCGGTCCAGCACGGTCAGGCGCAGGTCGGAGCCGCCCCAGGCCTTGAGGAGCGCGCCGGTCAGGCCGCGCTTGGGGGAGCTGGCGCGCGGCGGCGCTGACGGGGTGGCTGTCACAGAGTCTCCGATCGATCAGGTGAGCCTCACCTTAGTGGAGCGAGCGGTGGCGGGGAAGAGGGATGGGTGCGGGTGGGGTGGGGGAGGGGGATGGGTGCGAGTGTGGGTGGGGTGGAGTGGGGTGCAGCCTGGCGCTCGGTGATGCGAGGTGCGTATATGTGCAGATCGCATCACCCGCGTCCCGTCGGCGGCGGCACGGCCCGTGCGCCGGCCCGAACTCGGGTCCGACGTCCTCGCCCCCGAGCCGGTTACTCGTGTAAGTTTTCGCCATCCCGTTTGAGCACGCAGAGGAGCTCGCCATGACCACCCCGGACCACGCCGCCACCCCGGACCACGCCACCACCACCCCGGATCACGCCACCACCGCGCCCACCCATCCGCTCCTGCGCGGCAGCGACGAGGTCGCCGCCCTGCCCGCCGCCGAGAAGGTGGCGCTGACCGGCGGCGCGGACTTCTGGTATACCCACGGCGCACCGAGCCTCGGCCTCGAGGCCGTCATGACCAGCGACGGCCCGCACGGCCTGCGCACCCAGAAGGCCGACGCCGACCACCTGGGCCTGCACGACTCGGTCCCCGCCACCTGCTTCCCGCCGGCCGTGGGCCTTTCCGCCTCGTGGAGCCGCGAGACCGCCGCCGCCGTCGCCGCCGCGATCGCCGAGGAGGCCATCGCCGAGGGCGTCTCCGTCATGCTCGGCCCCGGCATGAACATCAAGCGCTCGCCCCTGTGCGGCCGCAACTTCGAGTATTTCTCCGAGGACCCCCACCTCGCGGGCGAGATGGCCGTCGCCTACGTGAACGGCATGCAGGACCGCGGCGTCGGCACCTCCGTGAAGCACTTCGCGCTGAACAACCAGGAGACCGACCGCATGCGCGTCGACGTCTCCGTCGACGAGCGCACCCTGCACGAGATCTACCTGCGCGCCTTCCGCGCCGTCGTCACCCGCGCCCAGCCGTGGACGATCATGTGCTCCTACAACTCGGTGCTCGGCACCCTCGTCTCCCAGAACCCCTTCCTGCTTTCCGAGGTGCTCCGTGAGCAGTGGGGTTTCGAGGGCCTGGTCGTCTCCGACTGGGGCGCCGTCGTGGACCGCCCCGCCGCCGTCGCCGCGGGCCTGGACCTGCAGATGCCCGCCGACCCCGGCGCCGAGCAGGCCCTCGCCGCCGCCCTCGAGGCCGGCGAGATCGACCCCGCGCACGTGGACCGCGCCGCGACCAAGGTGGTCGAGCTGCTGCGGAAGTCCGCCGCGGTCCGGTCCGAGGGCGCCACCTACGACGTCGACGCCCACCACCAGGTCGCACTCGAGGCCGCCCGCCGCGCGATCGTGCTGCTGCGCAACGAGGACCAGCTGCTGCCGCTCGACCCCGAGGTCGCTGCTGCGGATGGTGGCCTCGCCGTCATCGGCGACTTCGCCCGGACTCCGCGCTACCAGGGCGCCGGCTCCTCGCACGTGAACGCCCACCGCCTCTCCACCGCGCTCGACGCGATCCGCGAGACCGCCGGCGAGGTCCCCTTCGCGCGCGGCTTCGTCCCCGGCGGCGCGGAGAGCGCGGCCGACGACGACGTCCTGCGTGCCGAGGCCGTCGAGGTCGCCCGCGCCGCGGGCACCGTCGTGCTCTTCCTGGGGCTCGGCGAGGACGTCGAGTCCGAGGGCTACGACCGCACCGACATGGAGCTGCCGGCCGCCCAGGAGCGGCTGCTCGAGGAGGTGCTCGCCGCGAACCCGCGCACCGTCGTGGTCCTCTCCAACGGCTCCGCGATCCGCCTCTCCGAGACGCTGCGCAGCGCCCCCGCGGTGCTCGAGGCCTGGCTGCTCGGCCAGGCCGGCGGCGAGGCCACCGCGGACGTCCTCTTCGGCCGCGTCGCCCCCTCCGGCAAGCTCGCCGAGACCATCCCGCTGCGCCTCGAGGACGTCCCGGCCACGCCTTACTTCCCGGGGGAGCACGGCCGCGTCACCTACGGCGAGGGCCTCTTCGTCGGCTACCGCGGGCTCGACGCCCGCGGCACCGAGGTCGCCTTCCCCTTCGGTCACGGCCTCAGCTACACCACCTTCGAGTACGCCGACCTCGCCGTCACCGCACGCGACGGCGGCCTCGTCGCCGAGCTGACCGTCAGCAACACCGGCTCCCGCGAGGGCCGCGAGGTGGTCCAGGCCTACGTCTCCGTCCCCGGCAGCTCCATCGCCCGCGCCCCGCGCGAGCTGAAGGGCTTCGCCGACGTCACCCTCGCCCCCGGCGAGTCCGCCCGCGTCACCGTGGAGATGCCGGAAGCGGAGCTGCAGTACTGGGACGTCCGCGCCGGTCAGTGGGCTGTCGAGGGCGGCACCTACCGCGTGGCGATCGGTGCGTCCAGCCGCGACCTGCGCCTGGAGGCCGAGGCCGAGCTCGCCGGCACCGAGCCGCGGATCGAGGCGTCCTTCGCCACCACCCCGCTCGAGCTGGCCGCGATCCCCGGCGGCGCCGAGGCGCTGCAGGACTTCGTCGGGCACCTCCCGTTCTTCCAGGACCCGGAGATGACCAAGATGTTCGAGCAGATCCCCGTCGGCCGGCTCACCGGCTTCGGCGGGTTCTCCCGCGAGCAGATCCAGGAGTTCCTGGACCGCGTCAACGCGCTCTGACGCCGACGGCCGGGGCCGCTCCGACGGGAGCGACCCCGGCCGCTCCGCGCGAGGGCGGGACCGGCTCAGGCGAGGCCGGTCAGCGCCGTGGACTCGCCGAGCACCACGTCGCCGCGCAGGTGCACCTCGCGCGCATCGCCCGCCCCGGCAGCCGGCTCGTCGTCGCCGGACGACGGAGCCCCCGCCGCGTCGTCGGACCCGACGACGTCGGCGCCCCGGCCGGGGACGGACTCGAGCACCCACTCCGCGGCCTGGCGCGCCATCTCCGCGAGCGGCAGCGCGATCGTGGTGAGGGTCGGGTGCGCGTCGGCCGCCCCGGGCACCCCGCCGAAACCGGCGACCGCGACCCGGCCGGGCACGTCGATCCTGCGCCGACGCAGCTCGCCGAGCGTGCCGAGGGCCATCACGTCGGCCGGCGCGAAGACGCACAGCGGCCGCGGATCGTCGGCGCCCGGACCGGCGAGATGCTCCTCGAGCCGGGCCGCGAGCACGTGCCCGCCGTCGCGGGTCAGCTCCGCGGCGCAGCTCAGCTCCGGCTCGATCCCGGCCTCGGTGAGCGCGGCGACGAAGCCGCCGGTGCGGTCGCCGGCCGACGGGATCCCGGCGATGCCCTCGACCACGGCGAAACGCTGGTGACCCTCGACGATCAGCGAGGTCGCGAGCTCATGCGCGGCCGCGGCGTTGTCGAGGACGATCGTGCGGCCCACGCCGAGGGACTGCCCGAGCCCGACGACCTTCCCGCCGTTGCGCTCGAAGCCCTGCAGCAGGGTGCTGATCGCGGCATCGGCCTCGGTGCCGTAGCGGTGCGAGCCGACCAGCACGAGGGCGTCGACCTGCTGGGCGATGAGGGCGCGCAGGGCGCGGATCTCGGTGTCGATCACGCGGTCGGTCTGGGTGAGCAGCACCTGCGACTGCGAGGCGAAGACCTGCTGCTGCACCTCGCGGGCGATGGTCGCGAAGTACGGGTCGGCGATGTCGTGGACCACGAGGCCGATGAGTCCCGAGCGGGAGCGGGCGAGGGCCTGGGCCTGGGCGTTGGGGACGTAGCCGAGCTTGTCCGCGGAGGCGCGGACCTTGTCGGCGACGGCCTTGCCGGGCACCCGGGCGGAGCCGTTGAGCACCCGCGAGGCGGTTGCCAGGGAGACCCCGGCATCCTGGGCGACGTCGCTGAGGCGCACGGCGGGCATCGGGTCTCCTTCTGCAGGTCCTGCGGGGTGGGGTGGGAAACGCTGTCCCGCCCGGTCAGCTTAACGAGGCGGGTGCTCCCGGAGCAGGCCGGGAGGCTCGCTCAGGCCGTGAGATCCCTCCGATTCGGATCCACGGGCCAGCGGGCCGGTTCCCCGGCCGCGAGCCGCCGGATCTCCTCGAGCGCGGCGCCGCCGAGACGGTGCAGTTCGTTGCCGAGGGAGCCGGCGATGTGCGGGGTGATCGTCGCGAGCGGCGCGTCCCACAGCGGGTCGTCCGCGGCGAGGTCGTCGTGCACGTCGAGCACGGCGGCGAGCCGTCCCGCGACCACCTCGTCGCGCAGGGCGTCGAGGTCCACGAGGGCGGGCCGAGCGGTGTTGACGAAGGTGGTGCCGTCCCGCATCCGCGCGAGCAGCTCCCGGCTGACCATGCCGCGGGTCGAGGGGAGATCCGGGGCGTGCAGGCTCACCACGTCGCTGCGGGCGTACAGTTCCTCGGGCTCGACCTTCGTCGCGCCGAGCTCGGCGATCCGCTCCGCGCCGACGTACGGGTCGGTGATCAGCACCTCGACGTCGAAGCGCCGCAGGTGCTCGGCGACCAGCGCGCCGATGCGGGAGGCGCCGACGAGCCCGACCACCGCACCGTGGTTCCCGATCCCGGGATCGGAGGCGGCGGCGTGCTCGGGGCGTCGCCGGCGCCGGTAGCGAGCCTCCTGGGCGCGGGCCCGCTTGCCGGCGAGCAGGATGTGGGCGAGCGCGTACTCGGCGACGGGCACCGCGTTCGCTTCGGTCGCGGAGGTGACGGTGATCCCGCCGCGCTCCCACACGGCGTCGGTGACGGCGAAGCGGACGGTCCCGGCGGTGTGCACGATCGCGCGCAGGGCCGGCAGCCGGTCGAGGGTCGCGGCGTCGACGGCGGGAGAGCCCCAGCCGGTCACCAGCACCTCGACGGTCGCGAGCTCCGCGTCGGGGACGGCGGTGAGGTCCGGCGCGGTGCGCTCGGTGTCGATCTCCACCAGACGGGCCAGCTCCTCGAGCTGCCCGAGGGAGAACATGCGGTGCTGCAGGCCGGCGGGCAGGGCCAGCAGCGTCCTCATCGGGCCGGTTCCTCGGGAGCGGCCGACGCCGCCCGGCGCTTCCCGGCGGCGATCAGGCCGCGCAGGGTCTCCGCCTCGCGGGCGAGCACCCCGGGGTCGTCCCCCGGCACGAACTCGAGCAGGGCGTCACGGGGCGAACCCTCCGCGGCGAGGATCTGGAAGGCCTGCTCCCACAGCTCGCCCCGGTCGACGAGGGGGAGGCGCTCGGAGCCCGGCCACCAGGAGAAGACGTGGATCGTCGAGGCGTGGGGGAGTGTCGCGCGGAGCGTCGCGAGGGCGTCCGCATCCGGCATGTCCTGGTGCGGCTGCCAGTACGAGAGCACGTTCTCCCGGCCCACCTCGTCCAGCAGGGCGAGGGTCGAGCCGATCTCGTCGGTCAGGGTGCGGCCGTGGAACTCGAGGCCGACCTCCACCCCGGCCTCCCCGGCCCGGTCCGCGAAGGCGCGCACGCGAGCGGCGATCCGGGCCCGCTCCTCGGGCGCGACGTCGGCCGATCCCTGGCTGCCCGCCCAGACCCGGATCCGCGGGGCGCCGAGCGCGACCGCCGAGGCGAGCACCGCCTCCCCGTCGGCCCGCACCCGCTCCTCCTCGCCCTCGAAGCGCAGGTAGGAGCCGTAGGAGGCGACGTCGAGGAGGGCATTCTCGGTGAGCGCGCGGACCTCCCCGGCACGCCCCGGGTCGCCCGGCGGCACGTGCACGTCCCCCGCCCATTCGATGCGGGACAGGCCCGCGCCGACGGTCAGGTCGACGATCTGCTCGGGCGGCAGCGGGCGGAAGGTGACGGAGCAGAGCCCGGCGCGGATCATGGGGATCCCTCCGTTCGAGGCGGCGACGCAATACCGGGGCGGAGCTCCGGATCCGGTCGGTGGAAAGCGATTGCACCGAGCGTAGCCCAGGGGTGGCGTCGCGGTGCGCGGTCCGGCGATGCCGCTCCGAGGGGTGCCCGGTCCTGGGGTGCCCTGGGAGGGACTGGCTCGTGCCACCTGCCGATGGTGGACTGAGGACCTCCCGTCTCCCGCCACCGCGCGCTCTGCATCTCCCGCCTCCCCGCTCTGCATCTCCCGCCTCCCCGCTCTGCATCTCCCGCCTCCCCTCCCTGCGTTCCCCACCGCCCCGCCCTGCATTCCCCCGAGGAAGAACCGCCCCGCCGTGACCACCACGCTCCCCGCGCCCACCACCCCGGTCATCCCGAAGGTCCTGCCCTGGATCCTCCTGCTGCTGACCGTCTTCGGCCCCATCTCGATGGACCTCTACCTGCCCGCGCTCCCGGCCCTCACCGCCGAGCTCGGCGCCGTCACGTCCGTCGCCCAGTTGACGGTGACCGCCTGCCTGCTCGGCCTCGCCTCCGGCCAGCTGCTCGCCGGACCCGCTTCCGACCAGTACGGACGCCGCCGCATCCTGCTCCTCGGCGTCGCCGCCTATGTCGTCTTCTCGACCCTCTGCGCGCTGAGCCCGAGCATCGAGCTGCTGATCGCGGCCCGCTACGTGCAGGGCCTCGCCGGCGGGGTCGGCGTGGTCATCGCCCAGGCCGCGGGCCGCGACCTCTTCGACGGCCGCGAGCTGATCCGCTTCTACGGCCGACTCGCCGTCGCCGGCCCCACCGCCGCGATCGTCGGCCCCCTGATCGGCGGGCTGCTGAACGTCTTCTTCGACTGGCGCGGGCTGTTCGGCTTCCTCGCCGTCGTCGGCGTGGTGCTGCTGATCCTCTCGGCGACCCTGTTCACCGAGACCTTGCCGCCCGAGCGGCGCAGAAGCGGCGGGCTCGGGCGCACCGGCGCCGACCTGCGGGTCCTGATCGCCGACCGCGTCTTCGTCGGCGCCGTCCTCACGCAGGGCTTCGTCTACGCCGCGATCTTCGCCTATCTCGCGGGCTCCACCTTCGTGCTCCAGGAGATCTACGGTCTGTCCCCGCAGGGCTACGCGGCAGCCTTCGCCCTGAACTCGACCGGCGCGGTCCTCGGCGGCTGGACGGGTGGGCGCCTCGCCGAGCGCTGGAGCGTCCACGGCGCCCTGTTCGCGGGGATCGGCGTGAGCGGCCTCGGCGCGCTGGGGCTGTTACTCGCGGGTCTCGCGCCGATGCCGCTCGCCGCCGTCGTCGCCTCGCTGTTCCTGCTCGCGTGCGGCGCGCAGCTGGCCTCCCCGGCCGGCACGACCCTCGCGCTGCGGGAGTACCCGCAGATGGCGGGCACCGCCGGGTCGATCCTGGGCACCGCGCGCTTCGGCTTCGGCGCGATCTCGGCGCCCTTCGTCGGCATCGCCGGCTCGCTGAGCATCCTGCCGCTGGGCGTGATCACCACCGGCTGCGCCGTGCTCGCCGCGGCAGCCGGTCTGCTCACGCTGCGGCGTCGACCCGCGCTCGTCGAGGAGCCGGTAGCCGCGTCCTGAGCGCCGCCGCTGCGGGTGCGGAGGCGTCGCTGGCGGGAGGGGCACGTCGCTCAGGCGCCCGCCCGGAGGCTGCCTCAGGCGCCGCCCTGGCGGCGCTGCTCCTCCTCGGCGCGCCAGACCTTCTCCTTGGCCACGTACTCGTTGTCCTCGGAGACCAGGGCCGCGATCTCTTCGTCGGCGTGGATGCGGCGCACCTCGAGGGTGGTCCCGGGGCCGAGCGGGCAGCGGGTCGCCCACTGCTCGGCCTCGGCACGGTCCGCGACCTGGATGATCCACCAGCCGTCGAAGCGCGATTCGGTGGTGCCGTAGGGGCCCGTGGTGACCGCGGGCGGGGTCTGCGAGAAGTCGACGAGGAAGTTCGCCTCGTCGGCGGCGTCGGCGAGACCTTCGCCGGCGACCATCGCCCCCGCCTCGATCAGCGCCTCGTTGAAGGCGCCCATGGCGTTGACGACCTCCTCGAAGTCGATCTCCTGGGACGCCTGCAGCGCGGCATCGGTGGCACGCATGATCAGCATGTACTTCATGGGTTCCCTCCTGGGGGCTCGAGGGCGCTCAGCCTACGGCCGACGGGACCGGTTGCCCAGGGAGTCCCGGGGGTCCTGCCGGTCACGCCCCGGCCCCGAGGAGGGACGCGGCCGGCAGGGGATCAGGGGGGCAGCGGGCCGATGAGCTCAGCCGCGGCGCAGCAGCTGGCCCATCGGCACGAAGTCCGAGAACTCGGCGTCGAGCGCGGGGCGGGCGGGCTCGCCCGTCGGGACGGAGCCGCCGTCGGCCGGGGTGGAGTCGGCACCGGCGTCGCCGTCGGCCGGCTGCGCGCCCGCGCCGTCACCTCCGGTGTCGGCACCCGCGGCGACCCTGCGGCGGACCTGCAGCATCGTCGCGAGCTCGGCCACGGCCCGGCGCACTCGCACGGCGAGCGGCTGCTCGTCGGCCTGGTGCTCGGTGTCGGCGCCGAAGTCGGCCGACGCCGCGAACACCGAGGTCGGTACCAGATCCGCCTTCAGATAGCCGAACATCGGCCGGAGCGCGTAGTCGATCGCGAGGGAGTGCCGGGGGGTGCCGGCGGTCGCGCCGAGCAACACCGGCTTGTCCTTCCACAGCGCGATGTCGAGTGCGTCGATGAACGTCTTGAACAGGCCAGCCGGGCCAGCGTTGAAGATCGGCGTGACCGCGATGACCGCGTCCGCCGCCCGGACCTGCTCGATCACCAACGCGAGGCGCTCGCTCGGGAAGCGGGTCAGCAGCGCATCGGTGAGGTCGTAGGCGTACTCGCGCAGCTCCACGGTGCTCACTTCGACCTGCGTCCCGTCGGCGCCGAGGGCGGCGGCAGTCTCGCGGGTCAGCTGGTCGGCGAGCATGCGGGTGGAGCTGGGGGTGGAGAGCCCGGAGGAGAGGGCCAGGATCCGGAAGGTCGCGGTGTGAGCCGTCATCACTTCGCCGCCTTCGCGTCCTCGGCACGCAGGCCGGTCCAGTTGTCGCCGGTCTCGAACTTGTAGGCGTCGTCGAAGGCGCCGCGCTCCGCCTCGGCGGCGGCGACCCGGTTCGCGTGGGTGGGCGCCTCGGGGACGTCGGCGGGCTTACGAGCCTCGAGCTCGCGGCGCAGCACGGGGACGACCTCGGTGCCCAGCAGCTCGATCTGCTCGAGGACCGTCTTCTGCGGCAGACCCGCGTGGTCCATGAGGAACATCTGGCGCTGGTAGTCGCCGACGTGGTCGGCCATGGTCAGGTAGCGCTCCACGACCTGCTCGGGGGAGCCGACGGTGAGCGGGGTGGCGCGGGTGAAGTCCTCCATCGAGGGGCCGCCGCCGTAGACCGGGGCGTTGTCGAAGTAGGGCCGGAACTCGTTCCACGCGTCCTGGCTGTTCTTGCGCATGAACGCCTGGCCGCCGAGGCCGACGTAGGCCTGGTGGGCCTTGCCGTGGCCGTAGTGCTCGTAGCGCTCGCGGTACAGCTGCACCATCTGCTTCGTGTGGCTCATGGGCCAGAAGATGTTGTTGTGCAGGAAGCCGTCGCCGTAGTACGCGGCCTGCTCGGCGATCTGCGGGGAGCGGATCGAGCCGTGCCACACGAAGGGCGCGACGCCGTCCAGCGGACGCGGGGTGGCGGTGAACTGCTGCAGCGGGGTGCGGAACTGACCCTCCCAGTCCACGACGTCCTCGGTCCACAGGCGGCGCAGCAGGTCGTAGTTCTCGATCGCGAGCTCGATGCCCTTGCGGATGTCCTGCCCGAACCAGGGGTAGACCGGCCCGGTGTTGCCGCGGCCCATCACCAGGTCGACGCGGCCGCCGGTGAGGTGCTGCAGCATCGCGTAGTCCTCGGCGATCTTCACCGGGTCGTTGGTGGTGATCAGCGTGGTCGCGGTGGAGAGGATGATCCGCTCGGTCTGCGCGCCGAGGTAGGCGAGCGTGGTGGTGGGCGAAGAGGTGACGAAGGGCGGGTTGTGGTGCTCGCCGATCGCGAAGACATCCAGGCCCACCTGCTCGGCGAGCTTGCCCTGCTCGATCATCGAGTGCAGACGCTCGTTCTCGGTGGGCACCTTCCCGGTGGTGGGGTCCGGGGTGATGTCGGCGATGGTGAAGATTCCGAACTGCATGGCGAGGCTCCTCGGTCTGTCCGGTCTGTCTCGGAAGATGCTTCAACTTTAAACTATCGTCTCGCGGGAGCGCAAGCCGGTGTGACGGCGGCCGCTCGGGTGTTCTGTCGCGTGGGCGAGCAGCTCGGGATCGCTCCGGGGACGCCCGGGAACCGGATCCGGCGGGCAAGGACTGGGGGGCAAGGACTGGCGGGGGGCACCGTCCCGAGACTGCGACCGCTGAGGCCGAGCGGCTCGTCGAGCTGGAGGAGGACGTGAGCGAGCTGCTGCGGAGAACGCGATCCCGAGGACTGCCTCGGCTCTTCTCGCGGCGGGGCAGGTCGCCCACAGCAGGCGACCCCGGAGATTCTCCTGCTCCACACCGCGACGTGACGGTGCAGTCGAGTACTGGCGTCTGGCGTTGCAGTACGGCTATATCTCCGTACCCGAACGCTACGCGCCAGTCACTGACCACGCACCAGTCCTGCGGCCGTCAGCTGAGGCGGCAGCGGACAGGTGTCAGGACGCTCCGGTCCGTCGGAGTATCGCGGAGGCATGACGATCCCCCGGGAGCGCAACCCTCGGTCCGACGGGGGTGGCAGGATGGTGCGCCATGACACACGCGAGCATCGAGGCCCTGCTGGACGCCGCCCGACTGGGACGGCTCGAGACCACGGAGGGCGGGAGGATCCTCGCGACCGTCTCCCGTCCCGACGCGAAGGGCACTGCCTACGTCACCTCGCTCGTCGAGCTCGAGGACGAGCGGGTGCTGCCCCTGACGCGCGGCGCCTCCTCGATCGGTGCGGTCGCCGCCGCGGAGGACGGCACCGTGTACTTCACCGCGAAGCGGATCGGGGAGGACGGCGAGGAGTCCGAGGACGCCCAGCTGTGGGGCCTGCCCCCGCGCGGCGAGGCCCGCCAGCTCGCGGCGCGTCCCGGCGGCTTCGGCGCGCTGCACCTCGCCGGGAACCTGCTGATCGCCGAGCTAGCCGTCCACTCGCAGGCGGCCGACGAGGCCGAGCACGTCGAGCTGGGCCGGGCCCGCAAGGACGCCAAGGTCAGCGCCGCCCTCCATGACGGCTTCCCCACCCGCTACTGGGATCACGACCTCGGCCCGGCGCGCACCGTCCTCGCCGTCGCCGAGCTGCCGGCGGACCTCGCGACCGCCGAGGCGACGCCCGGGCCGTCGGCCGGAGCCGCCCCGCACCCGTCGGCCGGAGCCGCGAGCGAACCCGCCGCCGCGGACCCGTCGGCCGGATCGTCCACCGCCGAGCCGGACCCGTCGGCCGACGACGACGCCCCCGCCGCGCAGGTGCTGCACTTCCGCCACCTCGCGATGCCGGCCGGACGCCTGACCTCCTGGACCGTCGATCGCCAGGGCGCCCGTGCGCTCGTCTCGATGTCCGACTCGCACGGCGAGATCCTCGCCTCCGGCCACCTGCACCTGCTCGACCTGCGCGGCGAGCAGCCGCCCCACCTGCTGCGCGAGCCCACCGCCGAGATCGAGTACGGACCCGGCGCGTTCAGCCCCGACGGCACCCGCGCGCTGATCTCCCGCCATCGCATCTGGACCGAGACCCAGACCATGAGCTCCGCGGTCGAGCTGCTCGACCTCGCCACCGGCACCACCGTCCCCGTCTGGCCCGAGCTCGACCACTGGGTCGACCCGGTGTGGGTCGACGGGGAGACCCTCGCCGCGGCCTCCGACGACCAGGGGCGCGGTTCGCTCTGGATCGGCGCCCTCACCGACCCGGCCCCGCGCCGGGTCGTCGGTGGGCCCGATCAGGAGCTGTCCTTCGCGGACCTCTCCGTCGCCGGCGGCCGCCTCATCGCCTCGGCCTCCTCCGTCGCCTGCGCCCCGTATCCCGTCGCCGTCGACCTGTCGGACGGTCGCCTCTCCCGCCTGCCGAACCCGGCCGACGAGGTCGAGCAGACCGGCTCCCTCACCGAGGTCACCGCGACCGCCGAGGACGGCACGACGCTGCGCGCCTGGCTGCGCCTGCCCGACGGGCACGGCCCGCACCCGCTCGTCGTCTTCGCCCACGGCGGTCCGTGGGGCTCCTGGAACGCGTGGACCTACCGCTGGAACCCGAACCCCTTCGTCGCCGCCGGATACGCCGTGCTGCTGCCCGATCCCGCGATCTCCACCGGCTACGGCCAGGCGATGATCGACCGCGGCCAGCACGAGCTGGGCGGCGCCCCGTTCACCGACATCATGGCGCTGACCGACCAGGCGATCGCCCGCGACGACATCGACGAGGGCGCGACCGCCTTCGCCGGCGGCTCCTACGGGGGATACATGGCGAACTGGGTCGCCGGGCACACCGGGGACCGCTTCCGCTGCATCGTCACCCACGCTTCCCTGTGGGACACGGAGACGATGGGCCGCACCACCGACAACTCCGGCTGGGAGCCGCCGATGCGTCGGCAGAACCCGGAGCACGATCCCAGCGCGTCCGTGCGCGAGATCGTGGTGCCGATGCTCGTCATCCACGGCGACAAGGACTACCGCGTCCCGATCGCGCAGGGGCACGCCCTCTGGTACGACCTGCACCGCTTCTCCGCGACGCCGCGCGACGCCGAGGGCCGCACGCGGCATCGCTACCTGTACTTCCCCGACGAGGGCCACTGGATCCTGGGCCGTGGCAACGCGCAGGTCTGGTACGAGACCTTCGTCGGCTTCCTCGACGAGCACGTGCGCGGCGAGGCCTGGGAGCGGCCCGCGACGCTCGGCTGAGCGGACTGCCCGGCGGGCGGTGGGGCGGGGGCGTCCGGCGAATCGGGCCGCGCCCGCCCGGGACGGCCACGGCCTCGGGGGACGGCCGCGGCCTCGGGGGCGGCCGGGGAGCGTCAGCCGGTCAGGTCACCTGCTCGACGGGCGCGACCCAGGTGTTGCATGCCGAGAGGTCCCCGCCGGACTCCAGACCGTTGCGCAGCCACAGCACGCGGGTCGACGGGGTCACGGGGCGGTCGCCCTGCTCGGGCCAGGTCGCCTCGTCGAGCAGACCGTCGCGGAAGGCGCCGCTGGGCTGGGCGGCCGCCGGCAGCTGGCCGAGCGCGGCGGTGGTCAGGCAGCTGCGTTGGAGGTCCCAGCGGATGAACGCCTCGTCGTACGCCGCCGAGTCCCCGGAGTCCTGGAACTGGTTCATCATCGTCACGTAGTACACGGTCAGCGAGCTGTTCCACATGAGGGTGTTCGTGTACGAGTACGAGAGGTCCCACAGGTAGGCCTGGGCGACCTGGTTCTCGTCGGTGAACGCGGTGCCGGTGCCGTAGCCGAGCGGCCAGTAGATCGCGGTGTCCAGGTTGCAGACCGTCGCGAAGTCCGCCCCGAAGTTGTCCGGGTTGTCGGAGCACGACGAGTTCGGCAGCGTCGGGTACTCGTAGACGGTCACCGTCGGGTTCCGCCACGGCAGACCGCGGTCGGAGCTCGCCGAGGACCACACCTGGTTCAGGCAGCCCGCGCTCGCGTCCAGCACCGCCTGGAGCTGCTCGGCGGTGGCGTCCGGCGGCGTGGGCGGGAGCTCGCAGGTGCCGATGTCGGGGAGCTCCCCTCCGGTCAGCGGGTTGTCCGCGAGGATCGCCGCGAGTTCCTCGGGCGTGCCCGGCGGGCGGTCGTAGGCGGGGATGACCTCGAAGTCCGAGGTCTCCTCGGTGGTCGGATCGGTCGACGGGTCCTCGGTGGTGGCGTCCGAGGTGGCGGTGGTCACCTGCGCCGTGGGGTCCCCGCCGCCGCGGTTGTTCAGGGCGAGGAAGCCGATGCCTCCCGCCACGGCGAGGACCAGCGCGCCGATGCAGGCGATGGCGCCGACGAGGAGCGGCCACGTCCGCTTCGACGGCGGCTGCTGACCGGTGGGGCCGGTGGGGCCGGTGGGTCCGTAGCCGCCGGGGCCGCCCGGGCCGGAGGGGCCGAAGCTGCCGGGTCCGGAGGGGCCGTAGCCGTCCGGTGCGGCGGGGCTGCCGAAACCGCCGGGCGCGCTCTGGCCGTAGCCGCCGGGAGTGCCCGGGCCGTAGCCGCCGGGTGCCGCCGGACTGCCGTACCCCGGGGAGTGCTGCTGGCCGTATCCGGGGGAGGGCTGGGCGGGAGCGCCCGTCGGCCCCCATCCTCCCTGCGCGCCGCCGCCGTGCTGCGGGCCTTGCCCGTACGGCGGAGCCTGAGGAGCCTGCTGCCCCTCGCCCGGCTGCTGCCCCTGCGGCGGCTGTGCCCACGGGTCCGGGCCCGAACCGCCCTGCCCGTGCTGCGCATCGGAGCCGTCCCCGCCCCATCCCGGATTCGTCACGTGCTCCCCCTGCGTCGTCGTGGCCGCGTGCCACCGCAGACTAACCGGGACTTTTCGCGCACGGGAGCGTCCCGGGGAAGTGATACGAGGTCGAGACCTCGCGACCCGGTGCCCTCCACGTCCCGGCACCCTCCGCGACCCGGTACCCCGTCGCGCCGCTCGCCCCCGCGGATCCGCTCCCGGGCCACCGCCGCTCGCCCCTGCGGACCCTCTCCCGGGCCACCATCACCCCGCCGCCTCACCGCTCCTGCCACCGGACACTTCGCCGCCGCGCGGAAACCCTGCACTTAGGGGGAATACGTCGATCACTCCCCCGGGTGTGCGGGGTTTGTCGTCGGGCGGGACCGCAGGTGATCCCCCGGACACCGGACTGGCTTGCGCCGTGCCCGGGCGGGTGTCAGGCGCGGGTGGGCGGGTTCGGGGCGTCGTCGAGCCTGAGCAGCAGGAAGCTGAGGTCCAACCAGCGCCCGAACTTCTCGCCGACCTGAGGCATCGTGCCTTCCAGAACGAATCCCGACCGTTCATGGAGACGGATCGAGTCGACGTTGCCGGCTTCGATGCCCGCGACCATCACGTGGATCCCGGCCGCGCGCGCGTGCTCGATCAAGTTCGTGAGCAGGGCACGCCCGAGGCCCTTGCCCCGCTGGTCCTCCCGCACGTACACGGAGTGCTCGACGGTGCGGCGGTAGCCCGAGCGGGTGCGCCAGGTGCCGTAGCTGCCGAAGCCGAGAACCTCGCCGGCCTCGTCGACCGCCACCAGCACGGGGAATCCCGCCGCCTGTCGATCGCTCATCCAGCGGGCGCGATCCTCCACGTCCACCGGGTCCTCGTCCCAGATCGCGGTGGTGTGCTCGACCGCGTGATTGTGGATCGCGGTGATGGCCTCGAGGTGGGCGGGGGTGGCGTCGATGATCAGCACGATGCTCCTGGGGGCGGTTCGGGAAAGGAGGAAGGCCCCCCACCGCAGGTGAGGGGCCTTCGCCGCTGGCGGAGGATGGGGGATTTGAACCCCCGAGGGCTTGCACCCAACACGCGTTCCAGGCGTGCGCCATAGGCCGCTAGGCGAATCCTCCAGCGCTCATCAAGAGCAGTGGACAGCGTACCCGAGACCCTGGGCCCGCGCGAACCGACCGGGCGCAGGTCACACGGGGCGACGTCTCCGCGCCGTGCGGACTCTCCCGCGCCGCCCGGACCGTCGCCTCGTCGGCCTCTCCCGCCCCGATCTGCCGGCCTACGCGCTCGTAACCCCCGCACTCTGGGGGGAATCGATCCCCGCCGTGTGGCTGATCCCGGCCCTGCACGGCAAGATCGAGCCGCTCATGGGCATGCGTCCCCGCTTCCCTGGCGAGCCGATCCTCGGTCAGGCCCCCGCCACCGGCGTCTTCGTCGGCTTCGCGCTGCTGCTGTCCGTGGCGAGCTTCGGCTTCGCCTTCCTCGAGGCCTTCGACATCTCCGCCGGCGCCTTCGAGCTCGACTTCATCGACCGCTTCGGCGACTGGTCCATCGTCGTCTCCCTCGTCGCGATCGGCGTGGCGCTCGGACTCGCGATCCTCCTCTTCCGCCGCTCGCAGCAGTCCGCGCGGGAGCCGGCGGACCGCGCCTGAGCGCCGATCCCTCCCGGAGACCCTGATGCAGACCGTTCCCCCGATCACCGCCACCGCGCCGGCGCCCGCCACGGCCGACGCCGTGCCCTCCGCGGCCGACGCCTGCCGCGCGACGGCGCAGCCCGTGATCCGCGTCAAGGACCTGTCCTTCCGCTACCCGTGCACCGACCGCGACACCCTCCGCAACGTCGACCTCCCGGTCGAGCGGGACGACTTGGTGGCGGTGGTCGGGGGCAAGCTCGGCGCCGTGTCGATGGCCTCGATGGCCGCGTTCGTGTCGCTGGACCCGGTGAAACTCTCCGACGCGCTCCTGTGGTTACGCGCCCCCGAGCCGCTCGCCTTCGGGGTCAGCTACGGGTACCGCATGCTGCCGATCCTGGTGGACGAGTACGTGACGGTGTTCGGGGGCCAGCGGTTGCGGCACGCGCCGGTGGACCGGCCCGGCCTGCCCGGCTGGCGGGTGGCGGGGCAGTGGTGCGTCCTCGCCGTCACCGCGTTCTCCCCGATCATGCTCAACACCGCGAAGAACGTGCGCACCACCGTCGAGGCCCTGGAGACCCGCGGCTTCACCTACGGTGCCTCGAACCGGGCCGGGCTCACGCTGCGGTTGGCGTACCTGCGGGTCTCGGTCCTCGACCTCGCGGAGCTGGCCGCGTCCGCGGTGCTGGTAGCCGCCGCCTTCCCCCTCGGCGCGCGGATCCCCGGGCTGGGGTAAGCCGGGGGCGGCGGCGCTCCCGGCCGGGCCGTCCCGCGCAGGGGCCGTCCCGCGCCG